>JBBIMA010000012.1:37204-79408 GCA_037444625.1 Solibacteraceae bacterium | reverse complement strand
GGGGCGCAGCCGCCCGCCCGAGCCTCCGCTGCCGCTCGGCTTGCGGCGCGACCTGCGCGTGGCGCCGCTCGAGGGCCTGCCCGAGTTGGTGGTGGTCCAGGGCAAGGATCCGCGGGCCGCGCTGCGCCGGGCGATCGAAGCCCTGGGCGGCACCCGGCGCTTCATCGCGCGGGGCGACGTGGTGGCCCTCAAGCCCAACATGGCTTGGGACCGCACCCCCGAGCAGGCCGCCAACACCAATCCCGAGGTGGTGGCCGAGCTGGTGCGGCTCTGCCTGGCAGCCGGCGCCGCCCGCGTCCTGGTGGGCGACGTCAGCACCAACGAGCCGCAGCGCGTCTATCAGCGCAGCGGGATCGCCGCCGCCGCCCGCGCCGAAGGGGCGGAAATCCTCCTGCCCGAAGCCCGGCGCTTCCGCCAGGTGGATCTGCGCGGCGAGGTGCTGGGCGCCTGGCCCGTTTTCGAACCCTTCCTGCGCGCCGACAAGGTCATCAACATCCCCATCGCCAAGCACCACAGCCTGACCGGCGCCACTCTGGGCATCAAGAACTGGTACGGCATCCTGGGCGGGCAGCGCCACCGCCTGCACCAGCGCATCCACGAGAGCCTGGCCGATCTGGCCGACTTCATGCGGCCCACCTTGACGGTGATTGACGCCTGGCGCGTGCTAGTCCGCAACGGCCCCACCGGCGGCAACCTGGCCGACGTGGCCCTGCGCAGGACGCTGCTTGCCGGGACGGACCCGGTCGCCCTGGACGCTTGGGCGGCCAAGGCTTACTGGGACCTCGACGAGCGCCGGCTGCGTTACCTGCGCCTGGCCGCCGGCCGCGGCTTGGGAACGCCCGAGTTCGAGAAGCTGCGTGTGGCGGTCCTCGACGCCTGAGCCCGCTCCGGCGCGCGTCAACCGCGGGCTGATCGGCAGGGCGAAAGCCGCGGCTTCCCCCGCGGCGCGTGCTCCACTCGTACCCTGAGGATCGCTTCGCCGTGAGATATCCTGGACAAGAGCCGTATGCGCCACGGGGGCGCCGCTACGGCTGCGCGCAGGAGGTGCTGAGCAATTGCCGTCCCTACCGCGAACCGGCGTAAGCAAAGCAGACCCGACCGTGTCGTGCGCCTCGTGGTGGCCTCGCTTGGCGGTGCTGGTTGTTCCGCTGGTGCTTTCCGCCCAGAGGCCGGCCATCAGCCCGCTGGAAGCCGCCCACCTGGTCGAAGCGCAGGTCAAGGATCTGACCGTCACCGCGATTCGTTCCGGCGTCGAGCAAGCCATCCCCATTTACTATGTGGAAGGCAGGACGGGGGGCGACGGCTACCTGGGCATCGTGGACGCCCGCGTCGCCCGCACCCTGCGCATTCTGCGCAACGGCGTCGAGCAGTACCGATGGCCCGGCGTGCTTGCGGTCGGCCACCGCGGCACGGTGCGCTTCGCGCCCGAGAATACGGCGGCCGCCTTCCGCAAAGCCGTCGAGCTGGGCGTGGACTTGATCGAGATGGACGTCCGCGAAACCAGGGACGGTCACCTGATCATCATGCACGACGTGACCGTGGACCGCACGACCAACGGCAAGGGCCGCGTGGCCGACTTGACCCTGGAAGAAATCAAGCGCCTGGATGCCGGCGCGTGGTTCGGGCCGCAGTTCGCCGGTGAGCGCGTGCCCACGCTGGAAGAAGCACTGGCGGCCATCGAAGGACGCGCCCTGCCGGATATTGACTTCAAGGCCGGCTCTCCCGAGAAACTGGTCGCCGTTCTGGCGCGGCGGCAACTTCTCGGGAAGGTGACGCTGTACTGCGGCGACTGGGATCTGTTGCGGCGCACGCTCGCGGTGTCGCCGAACTTCCTGATTCGGCCTACCGCTCCCCGGGGCCTCACGGGGCTGCCCGTCCTGATGCAGACGTTCCATCCGCCGGTGGTCAACATGGACTGGCCGGAATTCAGCGAGCGGCTGATGGTTGAAACCCACCTGGCGGGCGCCCGGGCTTTCGTCAACACGCTGGGCCCCAACGACACCGAGTTCGGCCTGCTGCGGGCGATCGAGGCCGGCGCCGACTTCATTCAATCGGACCGGCCGGACCTGCTGCTGCCTCTGCTGCGCGCCCGGGGCCTGCACCGCTGAAGTGGGCAGCGAGGCCGATCGGCTGATCGCGCCGGAGTCCGCCGGCCGCCGGTTTCCGGATGGCCCCCCGCCGCCTCAGGCTTTCAGTCCGGGCAGCCCGCCCAGGCTGGGCGCTGAACGCACGGCGCGCAGGATGGCCTGCGAGACGGCCTCGGCGGCCGCAACCCCCAGGGCGGTCAAGTCGGCGCTCTGTTTGCCCAGCGACAGCGCGATGACCAGGTCGCCGTCATAGAGGGTGTGGGCCGGGCGGATCGTGCGGACCAGGCCCGCCTGCGCCAGTTGGGCCAGCTTGCCGGCCTGCACCTTGCTCAGCGCGGCGTTGGTGGCTACTACCACCAGCGTGGTGTTGGATCCCCGGAAGCCCGCCCGCGCGCCGGCGAGCAGTTGCCGCGCGGTGTCGGCGAATTCCCGGCTGCCGGGCGAGCGCCGCGCTCCGGCGACGATCTTGCCGTCCCGCGGGTCAATGACATCGCCGAAGGCGTTCACCGCCGCCAGGGCCGCGACCTTGACGCCCGCCCAAGGGCCTTCCAGCGGGACGGTGGCCGAGCCGATGCCCGATTTCATGGCCTGGCGGATTCCGAAGAGCTTTCCCACCGTGGCGCCCGTGCCCGCTCCTACCGCGCCTTCCGCCACCGGGCCGTCGGAAGCGGCCGCGGCGGCTGCTTCGCCCATTTCCCGAGTGGGCCGGGCGTCCGCCCGGCCGAGGGCCAGATCGTACAGGATGGCGCAGGGCACGATGGGCACGCGCGTCAGGCCGGTGTCGAATCCCACGCCCTTGTGTTCCAGGTAGCGGCGCACGCCCGAGGCGGCCTCCAGCCCGAAGGCGCTTCCCCCGGCCAGCACCACGGCGTGCACCTGGGGCGCCAGGTGCCCGGGATCCAGGGTGGGGAGCTCCTCGGTTCCGCCGGCCGAGCCGCGCAGGTCTGCCCCCGCCGTGGCGCCTGCTTCGCACAGGATCACGGTGCAGCCGGTCAGACCTTCATAGTCGGAGACGTGCCCCACGCGAATGCCGGGGATGTCGGTGAGACCTTTCATGGCCGCGCAGGCTGCGGAACCTGTTATGTTACCATCGGGATACAGGGAGCGACGGTTTGCTGGATTTCTTGAAGTCGCCCGTCATTGCGGTTCAGGACTTCTTCCTGCTGGCGGGCCGGACGTTCCGCAATCTGTGGCGCCGCCCCCATTACCCCGCCGACATCTTCATGCAGATGGACGTCATCGGCGTGGGCAGCTTGCCCATCGTCTCGATGATCGGCTTTTTCACCGGCGCCGTGCTGGGCATGCAGATGGCCAAGGCGCTCATGCAGTACGGAGCGGTCGGTCAGACCGGACAGTTGGTGGCCATCACCATGGTGCGTGAGCTGGGACCGGTGCTGACCGCCGTGGTGGTGGCCGGGCGCAATGCGGCCGGCATCGCCAGCGAGCTGGGCTCGATGAAGGTCACCGAGCAGATTGACGCCATGCGCGCCCTGGGCACCGACCCGGTGCAGAAGCTGGTCAAGCCCCGCCTGGTGGCCACCTGCACCGTGCTGCCGCTGCTCACCATCATCGCCGATTTCGTGGGCTTGTTCGGCGGCTTCCTGATCGCCTACTTCGTGCTGCACCTGACCGGAGCGCAGTACTGGAACAACGCCTGGCAGTCGCTGGAGTACAAGGACATCACGTTCGGGTTGGCCAAGCCCTTCACCTTCGCTTTCATCGTGGCCCTGGTGGGTTGCTACTACGGCCTGTCCACCAGCGGAGGGACGCAAGGGGTGGGCCGGGCCACCACCCAGGCCGTAGTGGCCTCCATGATCCTGATCTTCGTGACCAACTTTTTCATCACGCGCATCTACGTCAGCCTGTGAGCACGCCATGCCGCCGCCGCTAGCTTCGCTCCTCTCGGCGCCCGATCTCGGCCGCGGCCCGGCCGGAGAGGCCGAACCGGCGCCCGTGCTGCTTTTCGATCGGGTCACGGTGAACTTCGGCGAGGTCCGGGCCCTCGATCAGGTGAGCTTCCGGATGAACGCCGGCGAGTCGCGGGTGATCTTCGGCGCGGCGGGCAGCGGCAAGACCGTGCTGTTGAAGACCGCCCTGGGCTTGTTGAAGCCCGCCGCCGGCCGGGTCTGGGTCTTCGGCCGCGACATCACGGACCTGCCCGAGCAGGAGCTGTTCGGGATCCGGGCCCGCATCGGCGTGCTGTTCCAGGAGGGCGGGTTGTTCGACTCCTTGACGGTGGAGGAGAACGTGGCTTACCCCTTGGAGAATCAGCCCTCGCTGGGCTGCCCGGCGGAGGAAGTGCGGCGCAGGGTCGAAGAGGCCCTGCGCTTCGTCGAACTCGAGCACACGCTGGAGAAGTTTCCCAGCGAACTCTCGGGCGGCATGCGCCGCCGAGTGGGCATCGCGCGAGCGGTGGTGACCGAGCCGCGGCTGGTGCTGTACGACTCGCCCACCGCGGGCCTGGACCCCATCACCGCCTTCACCATCATCGCCCTCATCGTCAAGGAGCGCGATTTGCGGAACACGGCTACCGTCCTGGCGACCCACCGTTACCAGGACGGGCACTGCCTGGCGAACTTCCGCTACGATCCGGCCACCGGCGGCCTGCGCCCGGGCGACCCCGCGCTGACCCGGACGCGCTTCCTGGTGCTGCGCGAGGGGCGCCTGGAGTTCGACGGAACGCAGGCCGAGCTGGAGGCCTCCCGGGATCCTTACCTTTCCAAGTTCGTGAAACGCGAAGACTGATATGCCGTCGGCCAAACGAGTCAAGTGGGCGCAGCTTCGAGTGGGCGTGATGGCCTTGGCGGCCATGGTCATCCTGGGGGTGCTCATCTTCCTGATGACCGGACAAAAAGCCCTCTTTGTGCGCGAGGCGATCATCTACACCTACATGGACGACGCCGCCGCGCTGGCCACCGGCGCGCCGGTGCGCTTGAACGGCATCCTGATCGGCAACGTCAAGCGGGTCGAGCTGTCCGGCTCCCGCCAGCCCAATCGCGTGGTGCGCATCGCCCTGTCGGTGCCGCGGGAGCGGCTGGCCGACATCCCGGTGGATTCCCGGGCGGCCATCAGCGCCGAAAACGTGCTGGGCACCAAGTACATCAATATCAAGATGGGCCTGAGCCCGCAGCGCATCCAGCCGGGCGGCGAGCTGCCTTCCCTCGACGTGCGCGAGTTCGAGGAGGTCGTGCAGGCCAGCTATAACGTGGTGGCTTCCCTCAACGGCATCCTCAAGCGCGTGGACTCGATCGTCAGCCAGGTTGAGGCGGGCAAGGGCACCATCGGCAAGTTCCTGGCCGACGAGCAGTTCTACCAGCGCGTTTTGGCCGCCGTCAACGAGATGCAGAAGGTCACCGCCCAAGTCTCCGCCGGGCGAGGCACCCTGGGCCGCCTGCTTTTCGAGGAGAACCTTTACAACGACCTGCGCGCTTCCGTCCAGCGCCTGGATTCCGTCCTCCAGGAGCTCCAGCAAGGCCAGGGCACGGCCGGCAAGTTCCTGCGCGATCCCGCCCTTTACGACGAGGCGCGCGCCACCATCGCCGAGTTCCGCCGCACCGTCGAGGAACTGAACGCCGGCAAAGGCACGGCCGGAAAGCTGCTCAAGGACGACGCGCTGTATCGCCGGGTGGATAGCCTCGTGGCGCGGCTCGAGCAAACCGTCCAGCAGCTCAACACCGGCCAGGGCACCCTCGGGCAGTTGGTCGTCAATCCGCAGCTTTACGAGTCGCTCAACGGCGCCACCAACGAGCTGCGCGGACTCATCAAGGACATCCGCGCCGAGCCCAAGAAGTACCTGCGCATCAAGCTGGCCCTGTTCTGATGCCGGTGGCCCCGCGCAGGCTGGTGGTCAACGCCGACGACCTCGGCTTTGCCCGCGAGGTCAACGAGGGCATCCTCGAGGCCCACTGCCGCGGCATCGTGCGGGCCGCCAGCCTGCTGGCCACCGGGCCGGCCTTCGAGCACGCCCTCACCCTGATCCGGCGCACGCCCGGCCTGGAGGTAGGCGTCCACCTCGCCTTGGTCGGCATGCCCTCGGCCCTCGACGGCCGGCCCTTGCCGCCCACCATCCCGGCGCTGCTCAGGCAACTGGCTCTGGGCCGGCTGCCTATCCACCGGGAGCTGGCCGCCCAGGCGCGCCGGATTCTCGCTGCCGGCGTCCAACCCACCCACCTGGACACGCACAAGCACACCCACCTGATCCCTCGGGTGCTGGAGGCGGTCTGCTCGATCGCCCGGCAGTTCGGCATCCCTTGGGTGCGGCGGCCTCTGGACTTTCCCCGTCCGACGGCGCCCTGGATGGAGCGCGTCCGGGCGCGGGCGTGGCTGTGGCTGAGGCGCGGCTTCGATCGCCGCCTGGCCCGCTTCGGTTGTCGCGCGACCGATCATTTCGCCGGCCTGCGCATGACGGGCCGCTTCGGCTCGGCGGACCTGGTGCGGCTCATCCGTGAGCTGCCCCCGGGCTCGACCGAGTTCATGTGCCATCCCGGCCTTTGCGGTCCCGAGTTGAAGGCCGCCCGCACCCGCCTGAAGCAAAGCCGAGAGCGCGAGCTGGCTGCCCTGACCGCGCCGGAGGTTTTCGAGGCGCTGCGCGAGGCGGAAGTCGCCCTGGTGGGTTTCCGGGAGCTGGGTGGGTCCTAGTGCTCCTACGCCGCCCGGCTGACATATCCAGGTATATCATGGGCCATCACCGCTTGCCGCAGTAGCCCCCGGTGCCCTGACGGCTCGATCACCGACTGGTAGCCGCGGCTGTCAGGGCGGCTTGTGGCCGGTCCCGGGCTGCCGAGCCCGAGCGAGTATGGCGCGAAAATGTGAGTACTAGTACCACACCCGGGAATCGGGGGGCTGTGGTAACCTGTTTCGTTACACCCGACGGAGGAATTGTTTATGTCATTCTGGAGGAGTTTGCAGCCCGGGTTGGTAGCGGCAATTCTGCTTTGTGCGGCCAGCCAAGGCTTTGGCGGTTTGATCCTGGACGATTTTAACCGTCCGGACGGCACCGACATGGGCCCGAACTGGACGGAGCAGACAGGCGATTTCTACATACAGTCGAACCGGGCCACAGGGTCTAATCTGGCCCTGATGACCTTCGTTGGCGCGACTTCCACCAGCGTGAGCGTTGACGCCTTCTCTCCCGGCGGGCTTGGCTACGTGGCGATCGTACTCGGCTATGCCGACCTGAACAACAACCTATTTCTCAAGGTGCAGAACCAATACAGCCCGGAGTTCGGTTACCTGGGGATGTACTTTGGCAACAGCGGCAGCAACAACGGGGCTTGGAGCCAGTGGACCTTCCAGGAACTGTCAAGCCCCTTCGCCTCGGCTCGCATGACAGCCACGCTGAGCGGAGATACGGTCACGGTGAGCTTCGACACGAACTTCGACGGCACACCTGAGCAGATCTACTCTCGCGGAAGCGTTCCGCTCGGGCTGCTGGGCTCAGGAATCGGCCTTGGGGTCTATGGCCAGGCCACGATGGACAACTTCTCCATTCCGGACCAGGCGCCGATCCCTGAGCCGGGGACGCTCGCTCTGGTGGGCGCGGGCCTGCTCGCGCTGGCCGCGGGGCGGCGCCGGCGGTTACGCAGCAACTGAGGTTGCGGAACTCGTACTCCCGGAACAATCCACCGCGTTCCAGGTCCGCAAAGGCCTCGCGCAGTTTTTGGCTATGCCTCTAGTACTAGTACTCTCACGCCGCCCGGGCCGGCCTTTGAGCTTGCCGTCGGCTTCGGTTCGTGGTAAGCTCGCCTTCATAAAGGACGAACGCCGATGCGCAAACTGACCCTCCTGTGTGCGTTCTTGGGCTTGGCGGCGGCGGCCTTGGCCGGGCCCATCAGCTTTTCCGGCCAGTTCAGTCCGGGCCTGGCCACGGTGACCACTAACGGCGGGGACGGCTGGTTCGATTCCTCGGGCGCGCCCGTCTGGGCGGCTGTATGGGGCAGCGACGCGGGCTCGGACGAAGAGGTCATTACGTTGGTGACGTGGATCGTGACCGCCCCCGTGAGCGGTCTATCCTTTCAGTGGTCCTACGTGACTTACGATGTGGACGGCCCGTCCTACGACCCGGCGGGCTACTATTTGAATGGAGATTACAGCCAGCTCAGCAACGACGCCGGGCCGAACAGCCAATCCGGGGTGATCTCGGGTTTAAATCTGAATAGCGGGGACGTCTTCGGCTTTTACGTAGACTCGGTGGACGATATCGAGGGGCGCGCCGGCATCACCATCACGGGCGTTCCCGAGCCGGGGAGTTTTGCGCTGTTCGGGTTGGGCCTGGCCCTTGCCGGGGCCTTGCACTTGCGGAGGAAGCGCTGAGCGGCGCGCCGACACGCATTCAAGCCTCCGCCGAGCTGTCCGATAAGCGGCTAGATGAGCGCCGCGGACCCCGTGCCGTGCGCCGGCCGCCTCCGCCTTCTGGCCGAAGCGATTGAGGGGTTGGCCGCTCGCCTTGCGCGGACTGAGCCCGATTCCCGCCGGCTGCGCCCTCTGCTCTGGCTCCGGGTCCTGGCCGAGGACTTGCTGGCGGAGCTGGGCGGTGTGGGGTGGGCGGAGTTCGACCTGCCTGCCCTGATAGATCAAACCGTCCGGCGCGCAGTGAGCGAATCGGTTCGCCCGGACCTCCTGGTTGCCTTGGTGGCTGACGATCCCCTCCCGCGGCGCGTCTGGGGAGAGCAGGGGCGCCTGGCGCGGCTGTTGAAAGGGCTGCTGGCCGGCGCTATCGAGGCCGCCGGACCTCGCGAGATCCTGCTGGAGGTCACAGTCACCCGGGAGGATGAGGAGTGGGCCGAGGTACGGTTCCTGGCCGGCGAGGATTTCGCCCGCCTGGGCGCTCGCTCGCCGGCGCCCGTTGCTACCACCGACTCGGCGGAGGGCGAGCGGTTTGCCTCATTGACGGGCGTCGGCGTCGAGGACGCCGACCCCACGGCGCTCTGGTTCGCGCTCAGGTTTCGAAAGCCGCAACCGGAATCTCTCGGAGCGGCGGACTCCTCTCGCTGCGCTCTAACGGCGGCCGCCCCAGAGGGCAAAGGACCGCTTGGGGGTTGAGTGGCGGGGACGACGGGGCTCGAACCCGCGACCTCCGACGTGACAGGCCGGCGTTCTAACCATCTGAACTACGTCCCCGATGTTGTTGGGCGGGTCCTTTGTTATCCTACCACGCCGCGACCCTGCGTTACAATTTCCGGCATGAAGCTACAGATCGCGCAGCACCTCTGCTTCCTGCTGCTTCTGGCCGCGCCGGCCGCCCAGCCGCAAGCGGGCGCCGGGCGGATCCACCGCGCCGACCCGGCTCTGGATCGCATCGTTGCTCCCACCGCCGTCATCGAAAAGCTGGCCGAAGGTTTCGGCTTCACGGAGGGCCCCGTCTGGCTGCCCGAGGGCGCCTTGCTGTTCAGTGACATCCCCAACAACGCCATCCACCGCTGGTCGCCGGACGGCAAGGTCACCCTGTTTCGCAAACCCTCCGGCTATGACGGGGCCGGTGCGCCGCCCGGCGCTTTCATCGGCTCGAACGGGCTGACCCTCGACCGCCAGGGCCGCCTGATCATCTGCGAGCACGGCAATCGCCGCGTCACGCGCCTGGAGAAGGACGGCAAGCTTACCGTCCTTGCCGACCGGTTCGAAGGCAAGCGCCTGAACAGCCCGAACGATGCCGTCTTCAAGTCCGACGGCTCGCTGTACTTCACCGACCCGCCCTACGGTCTGGTGAAACAGGACCAGGATCCCGCCAAGGAGCTGCCTTTCTCAGGGATTTACCGGTTGGCGGGCGGCAAGCTGCAACTGCTCTCGAAGGACCTGACGCGCCCCAACGGTATCGCTTTCTCCCCGGACGAGAAGCGCCTCTACGTGGCCAACTCCGATCCGGCGCGCAAGATGTGGATGCGCTTTGAGGTGCGCCCCGACGGCTCCCTCGGCGCCTCGCAGGTCTTCTACGACGTGACCGATCAGCGCGCCGACGGCCTCCCCGACGGTCTCAAGGTGGACCGGCAAGGGAACGTGTATGCCACCGGGCCGGGCGGCGTCTGGATCTTCTCGCCCGAGGGCAAGCACTTGGGCACGATCTCGCCGGCGGAGATTCCGGCCAACTGCGCCTGGGGCGACAAGGACGGGCGAACCCTGTACATGACCGCCCGCAAGGGCCTCTACCGCATCCGGCTCTCGATCCCGGGCATCCGGCCGTGATCAGCCGCCGCCGATGGCCGGCCGGGCTGGCCGCCCGCGCCGCCGCCCTCACGGCGCGCGAGACCGGGCTGACGATCGCCTCCCACACCGACGGCGGCGGGCCGGCGGCGCTCGAACAACTCGAGATTCTGGCCGCCGAGAGACTCAACCTGGCGAAGTCCGTCTGGGTGCATGCCCACAACGAGAAAGGCGCGAGCTTCCACGGGCGGGTGGCGCGCGCCGGAGCCTGGGTGGAATTCGACGGCCTGGGCGAGAAGACCCTGGAACGGCATCTCGACTGCGTGCGCAGCATGGCAGCCCGGGCGGGGTTCGACGCCTGACGCGGGCGAGGCATCGGCTGGCGGCCGGCGCCGCCCCGGGGGTTGAAGGGCTTTGGCTGGCGCCGGCCGCGCTGCCGAGGGGAGAAAGGTGGGCGCTGCGCCGGTGCAGCGCCCGCCCGAAAGCGTCAGAAAGTTAGCTTGGCGGCCACGGTGATCTGCCGCGGGCCGCCGGCGGCGCGCTGGATGATGCCGAAGCTGGCCTTGGTCAGGTCGTTGTCGGGCGAGCCGGCGTTCATGTGGTTCAGGACGTTGACGGCTTCGCCCCGCAGTTGCAAGGTCAGGCCTTCTCGCAGCCGGAAATCCTTCATGAGCGTGATGTCCCAATTGCTGAAGGAGGGGTCGCGCAAATCGGGCATCACGCTGGGAATGTCCCCGATTTCCATGCCTTGGGGGGCCCGAAACGCCTTGGGGTTGAAGTAATACCGCAAGTTGGCCGAACCCACCAGGGCGTCGTGCCCGCTGACGTTGGTCAGGTACGGTTCGCCCGTAAAGCGGGGGCGCGTGCCCTTGCCCTGGTTGATGTTCCACCAGTTGCCTCCCAGCCTGCCGGGGGCGGTCCGCGGCAAGACGATCGTGATCGGCATGCCGGTGCGATAGGTGGCGGTGCCGGCCAGGTGCCAGCCGCCCACTACGTGCTCCAGCAGGCGCGCGGCCCGGCTCTGGGGTGCTCCCAACAGTGCCTTGCCCCGGCCCACCGGCAGATCGAACAGGAAGTTCAGCAGCAGCTTTTGGGAGATGTCCGTGCGGGCCAGGCCATAGATTTCTCCCAGAGGCAAACCGGCCTGCGGATGGGCGTCCACCTGGCGGCCTTGCGCGTACTGCCCGTCCATGGTTCCCACGTCGTTCAGCAACTTGCTGACCGTGTAGTTGGCCAGGAAGGTGAACCCGCGGCCGAAGCGGTGTTCGGCCTGGAAATAGCCGGCGTTGTAGTTGGCCGTGCCTCCCGGTGCGGCGAAAGTCCAGATGTCGCCGTACAGGGGGTTGTTGATGAACAGTTGGCCGAAGCGAAGCTGCCGGGCGCCGCGCGCCATGTTGGGGGAAATCTGCCCGTAGAACGGGTTATCCACCATGGTGTTCAGCTTGTCGCCCAGCGGCCCCAGAATGTAGTAGGCGCCCGGCATGATGTGCACGCCCTTGCTGGGCCAGGCCAGGTCGCGGCCGAAATTGCCGCTGTAGGCCACTTCCAATACCCAGGAGTTCTCGCCGCCGCCCAGCTCGCGCTGGAGTCCGAGATGCACGACATGCTCGTGACCCGGATTCTGGATCTTCTCCATCAGGCTTAAGCCCCCGCCCAGCAGTTGGCCGTTCAGCACGGAGGTGTCTTTGACCACCCGCACGTAGCCGCCCCCCAGGGGGAACGGGGTCTGGAGGCTGGTGACGTAAGTCAGCCCGCCGTCCAGCGATCCGGTACCCAGCAGCGATCCGAGGTCTCCGTAACCTACGTTCCAGGGCGCGCCGTTGAGGAACTCCAGACCGGTCAGGGTCAGATAGTTGATGCCGTAACCGCCCCGCATTACGGTTCGGGGCAGAAACTGCCAGGCGAAGCCCAGCTTGGGTCCGAACTGATAGGGCCGGGCCTTGGCGATCGTGCGTTGCGGATAATCCGCCGTGCCCATGGCGGCGAAGCGACCGTAAATGCCTTTGGTCAGCCAATCCGGCTGCCGGAACTGAATCCCGCCCATCTGCCGGAGCACCAGGTCCCAGCTCCAGTTCGCGTTCGGCTTCCAATCCCAGCGGTAGTCGGGATCCCAGAGATAGACGCGGTTATAGCGCTCGGTCATGGGCGCCTCGAAATCCCAGCGCACGCCCAGGTTCACGGTCAGCTTCGAAGTCAGCTTGATGTCGTCTTGCAGGAACGCACCGTGATAGGGCACCAGGCAGGCCGGCCCGGCGTATTGGTTGCCGCCCCCCGAGCTGGGGATGCCCAGCAGCAGACTGGCCAGGCCGGACCCGGTCCCGTCGGTGGGCGCCGTGCGCGAGGTGGTGCTGCGATCGAGCGACATCGAGAGGTTGCCGCCGGCCGGCGTGTTGATGTAATAGCGGCGGTGCTCATAGCCGGCCTTGAGAGTGTGCCGCCCGGTCAGTTTCTGGATCGAGGCCGAGCCCGTGTAAGAAGCGTCGCGGTAGTCGGTTACTTTGCCGCCGCCCAGGCCGGTGATGCTATCGGCCCGTTCCAGCTTGGGGACTCGCCCGCGGTAGGTGCCGAGCAGATTGATGACCTCCTGCTGGAAGCCCCAATTGCTGATGTCCACGGAAGGATCCACCCCGGTGCTCTCGTAAGTGATCTGCCGCACGGCGCCGGCCCGCAGGGTCACCAGCGTCGAAGGGTTGAGGGTCCAGGTGTGCGACAGCGAGCCGGTCCAGGAGTAGGTGTCGTTCTCCGGCACTTCCTGCAAGGGCGAGAACCAGCGGTTCCGCGTCCGGAAGTAGTAATAATGGTTCAGGTTGAACTGGGTGACGTGCCGGGAGTTCCAGTTCTGGTCCAAGCGCCCGGTCCAGCGCTGCGGATTGCCGGAGCTCACCTGGCTGCCCAAGAAGTTCTGCTCGTTGGAGGACAGCGGCAGGGGCGCGCGGTTGGGCTCGGGGTAGTAATTCATGTACAGCTTGGCGATGGGATTGATCCGGCTGGCGGGAATTCGGTTGCCGGGGAACGGATCGCGAACCACGCGGGTTCCTTCCCGCCGCCCGGTGGCCGGATCGAAGATCTGGACCGGTTTGCCGCGGTCCAGCAAGCTTTGCGAGAAGTCCCCCTGGCGCTCCAGAAGGGTGGGCGTCGAGGCCAGCACCAGCGTGCCTCCGGTGGTCGAGCGCGTGGTCTCGTAGTCCACGAAGAAGAAGGTGCGGTCGCGCCCCTTGTACAAGCCCGGAATCGAGAGCGGACCGCCCAGGTTCGCCCCGAAATTGTGCGAATGGGCCGGGGGCTTCTTGCCCCCCAGCCGGTTGGTGTTCCAGGGGGTGGCGTTCAGCCGGTCGGTGCTGAAGTAGTCGTAGAGCCGCCCGTGAAAGACGTTGGTTCCCGAACGGGTGAGGACCGTGATGGCGCCGCCGGAAAGCCGCCCGTATTCGGCCGAGAAGCCGTTAGTCAGCACCTTGATCTCCGCCACGGCGTCCATCGAGGGCACCGCGCCGGGCACGTCGTGATGGAATCCGGTCGTGACCGGGACGCCGTTCACCACGTACTCGATCTGGGCGGTCCGCCCGCCGTTGATCCTCATGTCCGAGGACCAACTGACCTGGGGCTCGGTCCCGTTGACGTTGGGCGCCAGGTGCGCCAGCGCCAGAGGATTGCGCCCCGAGGGCAGCTCCTCGATGCGCCGGCGGTCAATCACCAGGCCGGTTTCGGCGTCGTCCACGCGCAACAGCGGGACTTCGCCCACCACCGTGACCTTCTCGCTCTGGCCGCCCACCTCCATCTCCAGGTCCAGGCTGACCCGGTCGCCGACCCGCAGCAGGATGCCCTCCCGTTCGAGTCGCTTGAATCCGGTGAAGGTGGCCGTCAGTTTATAGTTGCCGGGGATCAGGTCGCTGATCAGGTAGCGACCTTCGCTGTTGCTGACCGTCTGCCGGGAGACGCCCGTGTCCACGTTGAACGCCGAGAGGGTGACACCGGGGATGACGGCGCCGGTGCTGTCGCGCACCAGGCCGCTGATGGAGGCGTTGCTGGACTGGGCGCCGAGCGCGGCAGGCAGCAGGCAAGCGAGGGTGAAAAGCAAGAGCAAGCGGGAGTTCATGGAAGACCTCCTGAAGGAATCCGTTGAGAGTGAGGCTTGGCCGATGACAGATGATCGATCATGGGTCAACAAATTCTAGCCCAGTACCCAAACCCCTGTCAAGACCCCCCAAGGCTCATCCTCACACCGCCCCCTGCCCCCCTGCCGAGTCCGCATAGCTCGCCGGCCGCGTTCGCCACATCGTCATCGCCAGCCGCACCGCCGCCTCCGCCGCCCCCGGATCGTGCTCGCTCAGCGCCTTCAGGATCGGCAGGTGCCCCTCCGCATCCAGCTTCAGATCAAAAGGCGGCTCCGGACACCGGATCGCGAAAAACGCGTAGAACGGCACCAAGGCTCGTGCCAGCGACGCCCTGACGTACTCGTTGCCGGCCACCCGCCAGGCCCGCTCGTGCCATTCGTAGTCCGAGCGCAGGTAAGCCCGCAGATCGCCGGCCGCGGCGCACTCGCGCATCCGCTCGTACAACTCGCGCAATTCCCGCAAGTCCTCCGCGGTGGCCCGCTTGGCCGCTTCGGCCATGGCGTACGGCTCCAGGACGGCGCGGAACTGGAAGACCCTTTCGGCTTCGGCCAGCGTAACCCGGGTGACGTAGGTGGCGGTGTTTCGCTGCTTGACGATGAAGCCCTGCATCTCCAGCTCGACCAGCGCCTCGCGGATGACGCTGAGGCTGGCGCCGAACTGGCTGGAGAGCTTGCGTTCGACCAGGCGTTCGCCGGGCTGGAGCCTGCCGTCGAGGATGGCTTTGCGGATCTCACCGGCGACGACGGAGCGCAGGGTAGTGACGGAGACCTTGGGGAAAGTGGTGGTCATGCTCGACCTCCCTCGAATGGCAGAGGAAGTTGCATGGACGAGGGCATGATAGCAGATGATCGATCATCATGCAACCTCCTACCCCCCGCCGCGCGCCCCTCGTCCTCTGCTGCCCCAACCTGCTATCATTGCCAAAAAACCTATGCCCACCGCCATCCTGCTGGGAATCCTCCTGGTGTGGGCAGCGGTCGCCGGCGCCCAAACCCAATTCGCCGGGGCGGCCCAGATCCAGCTCGAGTTGGAACGCCTCCGCGTGCTGGGCAGCGTGTTGATGACCGCCGCTCACCCTGACGACGAAAACACCGCTCTGCTGGCTTGGTTCGCCCGCGGCCGCAAAGTCCGCACCGCTTATCTGGCCGTCACTCGGGGCGAGGGAGGCCAGAACCTGATCGGCTCGGAGCAAGGCGACGCCCTGGGGCTGATCCGCACCCAGGAGCTGCTGGCCGCGCGCCGCCTGGACGGGGCCGAACAGTACTTTACCCGAGCCATAGACTTCGGCTACTCCAAGAACGCCGAGGAGACCTTCCGGAAATGGGGCCGCGAGCAAGTGCTCGCCGACATGGTGTGGGTGATTCGCCGCTTCCGTCCGGACATCGTCGTGCTGCGCTTCTCGGGAACCTCGCGCGACGGCCACGGGCACCACCAGGCCTCGGCCATGCTGGGCGAGGAAGCCTTCCACGCCGCGGCCGATCCCAAGCGCTTCCCCGAGCAACTCCGCTGGGTCGAGCCCTGGCAGGCGCGGCGGCTCATGTGGAACGTTTTCGGCGCTCCGCGCGAGTCCCCCTCGGGGACCGTCGAGGTGGACGTCGGCCAGTACGATCCGGTCTTGGGTTATTCCTACTCCGAGATCGCAGGCTTGAGCCGCAGCATGCATCGCAGCCAAGGCTTCGGGGCGCCCCAGCGGCGAGGCTCGGCCAAAAACTATCTGGTGGTGCTGGCCGGCCCGCCGGCCCGCAGCGATCCTTTCGAAGGCATGGACATCACCTGGAACCGCCTGCCCGGCGGCGGGGCGGTGGATGCCATCCTGGCCGAGGCGGTCCGCGCCTTCCATCCCTCAGCGCCGGCGCGTGTGATCCCCCTGCTGGCTAAGGCTCGCCCGCTGATTGCCGCCTTGAACGATCCTTGGGCCCGGTACAAGCTCGCCGAGCTGGACGAGACCATTGCCCGCTGCGCCGGCTTGTGGGCTGAAGCGACCGCCGACCGGCGCACGGTGCCGCCGGGCGGAGAGGTGCGCGTGCGCGCGGAGGTCATCAACCGCTGCTCGTTGCCGGCCCGGCTGCTCTCGGTCAGCCTCGGGGATCGGCGCGGCGCCCAATCGAGCGCAGTCGTGGAGGCCGACCTGCCGGAGAACCAGCCTCTGAGTCGCGAACTGGTCTGGCGGTTCGCGCCCGATACGCCCTACTCGGCACCCTTCTGGCTGGCGGCCCCGCGCCGCCAGGAAGCCTACGCCTTGGGCGAGCAGGAGCTGGCAGGCCTGGCGGACAATCCGCCCGTCTTGGAAGCCGAGTTCCGGATTGCGGTGGGGCCGGCCTCGATCCTGTTGCGCCGCCCGGTGCGCTACCGGTTCGTGGATCGCGTGCTGGGCGAGCAGACGCGGCGGCTGGAAGTGGTTCCTCCGGTCGCGGTGCGCCTCACCCAGCCGGTGCTACTGTTTCCCGAAGAAGCGCCGCGCCCGGTCGAGGTTGAGCTGACGGCGCTCGAAGAGGGAGTGGCGGGGGAAGTGACCCTGGAGGTTCCGCCCGGCTGGGTGGCGCGGCCGGCGGCTCGAGAGTTCCGCTTGTTTGAGGCGGGCAGCCAGGAAACGCTGGCCTTCGAAGTGGCGCCGCCGCGGAGTCCGCTCGTCGCCCGGCTGAGAGCCGTCGCCCGGTTGAACGGCGGCAGGGAGGTGTCGCTCGGCCGGCGGCAGATCGCCTACCCTCACATCGAGCCGGTAAGCTGGCTGCCGCCGGCGGAAGCCCGGCTGGTGCGTGCCGACGTCAAGACCCTGGCGCGCGCGGTCGGTTACGTGATGGGCGCGGGCGACGAGGTTCCCGAGGCGCTGCGGCAACTGGGCTGCCAGGTCACGCTGTTGGGCCCGGCCGAGCTGGCGCGCGGGGATCTCAGCCGTTTCGACGCCGTCGTCACCGGCGTGCGGGCTTATAACGTGCGAGCCGATTTGCGGGCCAACCAGCGGCGGCTGTTGGAATACGTTGCGCAGGGCGGAACGCTGCTGGTGCAATACAACACGCTGGAAAGCGGGCCGGCGGCCCGGGCTCTGGCTGATCTGGGGCCCTTCCCGTTGCGGCTCGGGCGGGAGCGTATCACGGTCGAGGAGGCGCCGGTGAGCCTGCCTGACCCGCGCCATCCCTTGCTGAACTCGCCCAACCCGATCGGTCCGGCGGACTTCGAGGGCTGGGTCCAGGAACGCGGCCTGTACTTCGCTGCGGAATGGGACCCGCGCTACCAGCCCCTGCTGGTTTCGGCCGACCCGGGCGAGAAGCCCCTGGCCGGGGGAACGCTGGTGGCGCGCCACGGCAAGGGCGTCTATATCTTCACGGCCTATGCCTGGTTTCGCCAACTGCCGGCCGGCGTGCCCGGGGCCTTTCGGCTGTTCGCTAACCTGCTGAGCGCGGGAAAGACCCTGCGATGAGCCCTGATGTTCGGGACGAGCCGCCGCCGTTTCTGGGCGCCTGGCGCCGCGTTTACGTCGCGGTGCTGCTATACCTGGCCGCCTTGATCCTGTTGCTGTACTGGTTCGCCCAGGCGTTCGAACCATGAGGGGGCTGGACTGGGCGGTGCTGGCCGCCTCGCTGGCCGGCATTGTGATCTACGGCTTGTACAAGGGCCGGGGCAGCGGGTCCGTCCGCGACTATCTGCTGGCGGGCAAGACCATGCCCTGGTACGCCATGGCGCTCTCGATCATGGCCACGCAGGCCAGCGCCATCACCTTCATCTCGACCACCGGCCAGGCTTACGTGGACGGCATGCGCTTCGTGCAGTTTTATCTCGGGCTGCCGCCGGCCATGGTGATTCTGTCGGCCACCGCGGTGCCCATCTTCCACCGGGCCAACGTCTACACCGCCTACGAGTATCTGGAGCTGCGTTTCGACGCCAAGACCCGCGCGCTGGTGAGCCTGATTTTCCTCATTCAGCGCGGCCTGGGAGTGGGCCTCGCTCTCTACGCCCCGGCCGTGGTGTTGACCGTGATGCTGGGATGGCCCGACCGCCTCACCATCCTGCTGATGGGCGGCCTGGTGATCCTGTACACCGCGCTGGGCGGCATCAAGGCGGTGACCTGGACCGACGTCCAGCAGATGCTGATCATCTTCGCGGGCCTGCTGGCCGCCCTGGCCGCCGCGCTCTGGCTGCTGCCCCAGGGCGTCGGCCCGCTGGATGCTCTGCGGCTGGCGGGCGCGGCGGGAAAGCTCAATGCGGTGGATCTGAGCTTGGATCCTCGAAACCGCTACACCTTGTGGAGCGGGTTGGTGGGCGGCATGTTCCTGGCCCTCTCTTACTTCGGCACCGATCAATCGCAGGTGCAGCGCTATTTGACCGGGCGCTCGATCGGGCAAAGCCGCCTGAGCCTGCTGTTCAACGCGGTGGCCAAGGTGCCCATGCAGTTTCTGGTGCTGCTGATCGGGGCTCTGGTTTTCGTGTTTTTCGTCTTCGAGAAGCCGCCCCTTCTGTTCCATCCCACCGAACTGGCCCGCCTGCGCCAGGCCGACGGCCGCTGGCCCGCGCTGGAAGCCCGTTTTGAGGAAGCCTTCCGCGAGCGGCGCCAGGCCGCCTGGGCGCTGATCGAAGCGCGCCGCAACGGGGATCCGAGCGAGAGAGCGGCGCAGGCCTACCGCGCGGCCGAGCGGCGCCTCCAAGCCGTCCGCCGGGAGGCGGCCCAGGGCGTGAACGACGCCAACTACGTTTTCCTTTCTTTCGTGACCCGATACCTGCCCGCCGGGCTGGTGGGTCTGATTCTGGCCGCGGTCTTCGCGGCCGCCATGTCCACCATTTCCGCCGAGATCAACTCGCTGGCCACGGTCACGGTGATAGACGTCTACCGCCGACACCTGCGCCCGCAGGCGGGGGACCGGGAGTGCTTGCGGGCCTCGCGGCTGGCTACGGTCTTTTGGGGCTGCTACGCGGTGGCCTTCGCGCAGTACGGCAGGAATTTGGGCTCGCTGATCGAGGCCGTCAACATGGTGGGTTCGCTGTTCTACGGCCCGATGCTGGGGGTCTTCGCGCTGGCCTTCCTGTTTGCCCGCGTGCGGGGCGGCGCCGCCTTCACGGCCGTGCTGGCGGGCGAAGCGGCCGTGCTGGCGGCTCACTTCGCCTCGGGCATCTCCTTCCTGTGGTACAACGTGTTGGGTTGCCTGGTGACTATCGGCACGGGGTGGGCCGCCGCGCGAATCCTGGGCCGAGCGCGGGGGGTTCAGAAATCGTAATCCGGTGAGTGTCGCTGGTCTATACTGAGAGAATTCATGCTCTTTGCGGTGGATGCGCATGCGATCGGGCGGCGGCTGACCGGGAACGAAGTGTACGTTCGAAGCCTGCTTCAGGCCCTGGCGGGGTTGGGCGGGGACTGGGAGCTGGTGGCTTACGTCTCCGAGAAGCAGGCTCGGCGCTGGGTCCCGGAACGCTTCCGGTTGCGCCGGGTCTCGGCGAATCCGTTTTTGCGGCTGGGCTGGGATCTGCCCCGCCGCGTGCGCCGGGACCGTCCCGCGCTGTTGCATGTGCAGTACACGGCGCCGCTGGACTGCCCGGTGCCGGTGGTGGTAAGCGTCCACGACGTCAGCTTCCTGGAGCAACCCGAGCATTTTCCCTGGTGGCGGGCCCGGCAACTGCGCCTCACCGTGCGGCGAACGGTGGCGCGGGCGGCGCGCATCCTGACCGGCAGCGAGTTTTCGGCCCGGGCCATCGCGCGCCATTACGGCCGCGATCCGGCCGACATCGCGGTGATCCCCAACGCGGCCTCGGCGGTGTTCCGTCCGATTTCGCCCGCTGTGGCGGCGGCATACGTGCGGGCGCGATTCGGCATCGAGCCGCCGTTCCTGCTGAGCGTGGGCGACCTGCAACCGCGCAAGAACCCGATCGGGCTGATCGCCGCCTTCGCCGAGCTGCTGCCGCTGTTGCCCGGCTCGCGGCTGCGCCTGGTGCTGGCGGGCAAGGAGACCTGGTACGGCGGCCGGGTGCGCAAGGCGGCCCAGCGCTCGGGCGCCGCCGAGCGGATCCACTTCACCGGCTTCGTCAGCGACGAGGACTTGCTGCACCTGTACAACGCTTGCGAGCTGTTCGTCTTTCCCTCGTTTTATGAGGGCTTCGGGCTGCCGCTGGTGGAGGCCATGGCTTGCGGGAAGGCGGTGGCCTGCTCGAACCGCTCGGCCTTGCCGGAGGTGGCCGACGCGGCGGCGCTGCTGTTCGATCCGCAGCGCAGCTCGGAGATGGTCCGCGTGATGCGGGAGTTGCTGGTGGACCGGGAACTGCGCGCCCGCATGGAGCGGCTGGGCTTGCAGCGCGCCGCCCAGTTCTCCTGGCAACGGACGGCGGAGAAGACGCTGGCGGTATATCAGGCGGTGGCCCGGGCCGCCGCGCCGCCGGTGGCCGTGCCCTCCCGCGCAGTTCCGGCTTCGTGGCGATGATCGGCGAGCTGTTGCTGCTGGCGGCGCTCCAGGCGGCGGCCGCGGCCCAGCCGGAAGGCGAGGAAGCGCTCCGCTACACGGTGAACTGGCCGAGCGGCCTCAGCCTGGGCGAGGCTTCGCTGCGCGCCCGCCGGGCCGGCGAGCGCTGGGAGTTCGAGTTTGTCCTGGAGGCGGCCGTGCCCGGCTTCGCCGTCAACGACCAGTACCGCTCGATCGCTGCCGAAGGCCTCTGTTCGCTGGAGCTGGAGAAGCGCTTCCAGCACGGCAACCGCCGGGGGCACGAGCGCACCGGCTTCGATGCCGAGCGCGGCGTGGCGGTGCGCGAGACCCTGGGCGGCGGAGGCAAGAGCGAAATCGCCGCGCCCGCCTGCCCGCGCGACGGCCTGGCGTTCCTTTACTATCTGCGCCGCGAGCTGAGCCAGGGCCGAATTCCGCCCGCCCAGGAGGTGTTCTTCGGCGCCCGCTATCGGGTGAGTTTCCAGTACCTCGGGACCCAGACGGTGCGCGTCAACGAGGTCCCCACCGAGGCCGAGCGTTTGCGGGTCTGGCTGAAGGGCCCGGCCTCCGAACACAGCTTCGAGATCTTCTTCAGCCGCGAGCCGGCCCGGGTCCCGGTGCTGGTGCGCCTCACCCTGCCCCTGGGGTCGTTCTCGATGGAGCTGGTTCGCTGACCATGCGCCTGGCCTTTGTTTCTCCCCTGCCGCCCTCGAAAAGCGGCATCGCCGATTATTCGGCCGCTCTACTGGAACATCTCCGCGAGCTGGCGGAGGTCGAGGTCGTCAGCCAGACGCCCGCGCGGTTCCGGCCGGAGCGGTTCGACCTCATCCTCTACCAAGTGGGCAACAATCCCTGCCACGGCTTCGTCTACGAACTGGCCCTGAAGCATCCGGGCGTGGTCGTGATGCACGAAGCCAACTTGCACCATCTGCTGGCCGATCTCACCATCCGGCGAGGGGACTGGGACGCCTACCTGCGCGAGCTGGAGTATGACGGCGGCCGGCAAGCGCTGGCGCACGGGTGCAGGGTGCGCGCCGGTGAGGTCGGCCCGGACTACGAGGGCGTGCCCCTGATGCGGCGCCTGCTCGAGGCCAGCCGCGCCGTGATCGCCCACAGCCGCTTCACCGCCCAGCGCGTGCGGCAGGCGGGCTTTCGCGGACCCCTCGCCCGCATCCCCCACGGGGCCTGGATTCCGCAGGCCGATCGCATGGCCTACCGCGCCCGCTTGGGTCTGGAGGAGAGCACGCCGCTGGTGGGCATCTTCGGCTTTCTCAAGCCTTACAAGCGGATCGCCGAGTCGCTGCGCGCCTTTCGCCGGCTGGTCCGCCTCGAGCCCCGGGCCCGGATGATCCTGGCCGGCGAGCCGCACCCGGACTTGCCTCTGCCGCCCTTGATTCGCTCGCTGGATCTCGGCGGGGAGGTGCGCCTGCTGGGCTTCACGCCCATCGAGGATTTCACCGGCTATCTGGCCGCCTGCGACATCGTGCTCAACCTGCGCTACCCCACCGTGGGGGAAACCTCCGGCAGCCTGCTGCGGGCCCTGGGCCTGGGCAAGGCCGTCCTGGTCAGCGATGTCGGCGCCTTCTCGGAGCTGCCCGACGAGATCTGCCTGAAAGTCCCTTTGGGGCCCGAGGAGGAGGATCTGATTTTCGAGTACCTGAACCTGCTGGTCTCGCGGCCCCACCTGGCGCGCGAGCTGGGCCAGCGCGCCCGCCAGTGGGTCGAGCGGGAGTGCCGCTGGGACCTGGTGGCTCGCAAGTACGCCGCCTTCTTGGAGGCGGTGGCCCGCGGCCTCCCCTGGGAACAGGAAGAGGTTCCGGTCCCCCCGCCCGAGGCGCCGCCGCCCGGTCTCCAGCCTCCGCCCGAGGCCGACTACATCCTGAGCTGGGCTGCCCAGCCCGAGAGCCGCCGTTACGTCGAAACCCACCTCTCGCGGCTCCAGAAGACCCTGTCCATCGTCCCGCCGGGCGGGCCCGAGGACCGCATTCTCGAGCTGGGCGCCTACCTGCAAATCACCCCCGCCTTGAAGACTCGGCTGGGCTACGGGGAAGTGCGCGGCTGCTACTACGGCCCGGCCGGGCGCGTCGAGTCCCGTATGGTCGTCTCCGAACAGGGCGAACGATTCCAGTGCGAAGTGGATCTGTTCGACGCCGAGCGCGATCCGTTCCCTTATCCGGACGGGCACTTCGCCACCGTGCTGTGCTGCGAAGTGCTGGAACACCTGGCGGCCGACCCCATGCACATGATGGCCGAAATCAACCGCGTGCTGCGGCCGGGCGGGCATCTGGTGCTGACCACGCCGAACATGGCCTCGCTGCGCGCCCTCTCGGCCCTTCTGCAAGGCTATCATCCCGGCTTCTTCTCGCAGTACGTGCGCCCTTCGGGGGAGGCCGCAGCCGAGCCGCGCCACAGCCGGGAGTACGTCCCGCAGGAAATCCGCCGCTTGCTGGAGGCGGCCGGCTTTGCCGTCCTGCGCTTGGAGACCGGCCCGTTTCGGGAGGCGCCGCGTCCGGAGCTGATCTGGGTGCGCCACCTGCTGGAGCGGTACCGCTTGCCGGCGGAGCTGCGGGACGAGGGCATCTACGCCCTGGGGCGCAAGAGCGGACCGGTGAGGGAGCGGTATCCGGCGTGGCTCTACGTCGGGAGGGCCGAATGAGCGCGCGCTTCCACCAGCCGCAACTCGAGTGGGACTCCGCCCAGCGCGCCTTCCGGGTGGAGGCGGCTTTGGAAAACGCCTCCGGGCAGAGCTGGCGGGGCGAGGAGGGCTTCGCCCTCGGCTATCAACTGTTCGACGCCGACAGCGACGCCTGGATCCTGGACGGCCCGCGTTACCCGTTCGAGCCCGAACTGCCGCCCGGCGGGCGGCTGGTCTTCCAACTGGAGGGCGCCCTGCCGGCCGAGCCCGGCCGCTATCGCGTGCTGGTTTCGCTGTTGCAAGAAGGCGTCTCGTGGCACTACCAGCGCGGCTGGCCCTTCCTGCTGATCGAGGCCGAGGTGGCGGGCGGGCAGGCGCGGCTGCTGCGCTGGGGGATCTGGACGCGGCGGCGCATGGAGTGGGAGCGCCGCCTGCGGGCCCTGGCGCGGGGCTTGAGCTATCCGCCGGCCAGCCTCTGGCGCAACCGCAGCCTGATCCGCTCGATGGTGCGGCGCGACATCAGCGGGCGTTACCGGGGCTCGTTCGCCGGGCTGTTCTGGACGGTGCTGAACCCCTTGCTGCTGATGACGACCTACTTTTTCGTCTTCGGCATCGTGCTGCGGACGCGCTTCGGCAACGATCCCAGCCGGGCCGGCTTCGTGCTGTACTTTCTGGCCGGCATGCTGCCCTGGCTGGCTTTCAGCGAAGCGGCCGGGCGGGCGCCCTTCGTGATCCTCGAGCACCGCAATTTCGTCAAGAAGCTGGTCTTTCCTTTGGAGACCCTGCCCGTGAATCTGGTGGCGGCCGGGCTGGTGACCGAGCTGTTCGCCCTGGGGGTGTTTTTGGGCGGGCTGCTGGCCGTGCGGGGCGCGGCGCCCCTGACCGCCCTGTGGCTGCCGGCGCTGCTGGTGCCGCAAGTGCTCTTCACGGCTGGGGTTTGCTGGTTTCTGGCCGCCCTGGGCGTCTATCTGCGCGACCTGGGGCAGGTCAACGGCTTCCTGCTGACGCTGTGGTTTTTCCTGACGCCCATCTGCTACCCGGTCGAGTCGCTGCCCGCCGAGGCGCTGCCGGTGCTCTCCAAGAACCCTCTGTTCGTGCTGGTGCGGGGCTACCGGGCGGCCCTGCTGGAGCACTCGGCGCTGCCCTGGTCCTCCCTGCTGAAGCTGTGGCTGGCCTCGGCGCTGGTCTTCTTCGCGGGTCACGCCTTCTTTTACAAGCTGCGCAAGAACTTCGCGGACGTCATCTGAGCGGGGCCGGGCCGCCCCGCCCTGGGGCCCAGGCGGCGGGCTTGCGAGCCGACAAAAAAAGCCGGGCGCTGGCGAGGCGCCCGGCTGAGGAGCACCCACGGGGCGCTCGGAGGCGACGCTCCCGTGGTTGTGGAGGAGACTGTTCAGGCCATCAGGCCTCCATGACCGAGGCAGGCGATTTCCCAACCCGAAACTCGGTACCGCGCCAACATCGGGGGCAAAAGTAAGTCTACCACATTTGGCCGGGCCGAGCGATAGCAACCCGGGGCGGAAACGATCGGCACCTCGTCCTTGTAGCCCAGCAGCAGGAGGTTGCCGGGCTCCACCGGGGCCAGGAACTTCTCCAGGTGGCAGCCCAGCTCGGTCATGGCCCGGCCCACGGCGTCGGCCGGGCCGGCCGGGGCGGTCGTGGAAGCCACCAGGATGGCCGAGGGGCGCGCCCGGAGCAGATGCTGAAGGGACCGCAGCAGCGCGCCGTCCTCCTCGACGGCGCACAGCGTGAAGGTGGGTGCGGCCCCGAAGCGTTCCAGCTTCTGGCGGACGACGCTCTCGAACAACTGCCGGGCCCGCTCGCCCTGTATGGGATCGCTGTACAGCAGGCCGACCGTGGGATTGCGTATGGGGCGGGCCTGCAAGATCGGCCCCCGCTCCCGCAGGATCGAACGCACGGCCTCCAGCTCGGCCTGCGCCACCGCGAAGGGCGCGCTCTTCACGGTGGCGATGCGCTGGCCGGCCTTGGCGTAGCTGAAGTTGGCGGCCGTGGCGATCACGATCGAAGAGGTGCAGTTGATCTGCCGCAGCAGATCGTCGTCCAACAGCAGGCAGCAGTCCTCGCCGGCCAGCAGATTGGCCCGGCCGCCCGCGGCCAGGCGAATCTCCACCGCTCCGCAGGCCATTTCGCCCGCGACCGCCATCACCGCTTCGTCTTCGCCGATCTCGCCTTCCTCCAGCTCGGTCACCCAGACCTTTTCCATTCCCTCGGTGGCCAAAAGTTGCACATCCTCTTCGCTCATCACGTGGCCTTTGGCCAGCAGCTTCTTGCCGCCGGCGCGAAAGATCGTGCAGTAGAGGATGCGGCCCGCTGACTCCCTGACATCTACGGTAAGCGCTCTCATCTCCGACCTCTTGTCTTCAGTGGCGGCGCACCGCTCCCGTCAATTATACAAATTGAGCGTGCAATAACCAGTGAAACCGTCTCAATTTCGCCCGGAATTTTTTGCGGGGATTCAATCGGGCCCCGTTTGAGGGTGGAACCTACGCTGAAGGATTATTCAGAAACGGGACGGCGCTAAGACCCCGGCGGGCCTCCGGATTCCAGGCGCTTGAGCACCGCCGTCTCGTCGCAGCACTGGAATTTCGGGCAGCGCAGGCAGTCTTTCCAGGCCTTCAACGGCAGCTCGCCCCGGTCCACCTCGCGGTAGCCGAGCTTGCGGAAAAAGTCCGGAATGTAAGTGAAGGCGAAGACCGCTTCCAGGCCGAAGGAGGCGGCCTCCTGCTCGAGCGCCGCCACCAGGGCCCGGCCCAGGCCCCGGCCTTGGGCCTCCGGCCCGATCGCCAGGGAGCGAATTTCCGCCATGGCCGGCGAATAAATATGCAGGGCGCAGCAGCCCAGCACCCGGCCGCCCTGGCAAACCACGCTGAAATCCCGGAGATTTTCGGCCAATTCAAACTCGGTCCTGGGCAGCATCAGCCCTTGCCCGGCGTAAGTATTGATCAGCTTTAACAACGCGGCGATGTCGGAGGCGATTGCCTTGCGGATCCGGATCGCGCCCGCGGCGCCGGCCGGGACGGGCTCCGCCGAGACGCCGGTCAGGCTCCCCGTCATGTCTCTCCCCGGAGCAATTGCGTGCCGACCCTCTCGCCGGCCAGCAGACGCGCCAGCACGCCGGGCTCGGCTCCGGGCGCGATCAGCACCTGGCCTACGCCGCGCCGGAGGGCCTCCGAGGCGGCCTCGAGCTTGGCCTGCATGCCGCCGGTGGCCACGCCCTGACGGATGAGGGCGGCCGCTTGGGCGACGGTCAGTTCGGTCAGGGCCGAGCCCTCGGGGCCGAGCACTCCCGCCACGTCGGTCAGCAGGATCAGCCGGTCGGCCCGAAAGCCTGCGCCCAGGGCGGCGGCCATCTGGTCGGCGTTCACGTTGTAAATCCGGCCCTCGCGGTCGCCCGCCACGCAGGCCACCACCGGAAGGTAGCCATGGGCGGTCAGCAGCTCGAGCAACTCCGCGTTCACGCGCACCGGGCGGCCGACCGCGCCCAGCTCCGGATTGAGAGGCTCGGCTTCGGTCAGGCAGGCGTCCACGCCCGTCAGGCCGATCGCCTGCGCCCCGGCCTCGATGAGCGCCGCCACCAACCGGCGGTTCACGCTGCCCGCCAGGACCTTCAGCACCGCGTCCAGGACTTCCGGCGAGGTCACGCGCAGCCCGCCCAGGAAACGGCTCTCGACGCCCCGTTCAGCCAGGAAGCGCGTCATCTGCTTGCCCCCGCCGTGCACCACCGTGAGGCGCGCCCCGTCGCGCGCCAGCCCGGCCAGCTCGCGCGCCAGCCGGCGGCGCGAATCGGCTGCGTCCAGCAAGGTTCCGCCGATCTTGACCAGCAGCCTCACAGCAGTCCCTCGGTCTCGGGGTAGCCCAGCATCAGGTTCAGGTTCTGGATCGCCTGGCCGGCCGCCCCCTTCACCAGGTTGTCAATCGCCGCCACCACCAGGGCCCGGCCGGTGCCCGGATCGAAGGCCACGCCCAAGTCGCAATAGTTGGTGTGCCGGACGGCGCGCAGATCGGGTAGGTGGCCGGGTTCGTAGACGCGGATGAAGGGTTCCTGGCGGTAGCGCTGCTCGTAGATGCCCGCCAGCGCCTCGGCGCCGGCCGACTCCAGGCCGCGAAAATAGATGGTCTCCAAGATGCCCCGGTCCACCGGCAGCAACTGGGCGGTGAAACTCAGCTCGCCCTCCTCCAGCCCGCAATTCAACAGAATCTCCGGCACGTGTCGGTGGTCGAAGACTGAGTAGACCGACAGGTTTTCGGTCACCTCGCAGAAGCTGGTGCGGAGGGTGGGCTTGCGCCCGGCTCCGCTGACGCCGGACTTGGCGTCGCAGACCAGGCCCGCGTAGCGGTCCACCACGCCCGCCTCCAGCAAAGGGCGGATGGCGAGGTTGGCGGCGGTGGGATAGCAGCCCGGGTTGGCCACCAGGCGCGCCGCCCGAATGCGTTCCCGATAAAATTCCGGCAGGCCGTAGACCGCCTCGGCCAGCAGCGCCGGCTGGTGGTGCTCCTGCTTGTACCAGCGGCGGTAATTCTCCGGCACCCTCAGGCGGAAGGCGCCGCTCAGATCAATCACCTTGGCGCCGGTCTCCAGCAGGACGGGGACCAGCTCGAGGGAGACCTCGGGCGGCGTGGCCAGAAACACGGCCGCCAGCCGGTGCTCCCGCACCGCCTCGGGGCTGAGAGCCAGCCGGGCGGGGGGCTGCCGGCCGCGGATGCGGGGGCCGTCCTCGGCCTCGGCGCGATGCTCCATCAGGACCGGCTCGACCTGCCGGTGCCGTTTGAGCAGGCGCACCAGCTCGGCGCCGCTGTAGCCGCGGAAGCCCACGATTCCGACCCGTCGCTTCATGGCTCGCTTTCCCGCCCCGCCGGGGCTGACTAAATATTCACCGGATTGAATAAATATAGCACAGCGGGGAGACTCGCGGCGCGGCCGGCCCGCTCTCAGGATTCGGCGGCCGACTTCTCGGCCAGCTCCCCGAGGATGGGAAGCGAGCAGGTCTGTTCCTGGCTGGTCTTGACCATCATGAAGATCCAGACCGCCAGCAGGGCCAGGCTCAGCAGCTTGTCCAGGCGCAAGACCGGGCCGGGCAGCATCCGCAGGACGGGCCCCACCACCCAGTCCACGATCAGATAAGCCACGAACAGGTACAGCCCCTGAAAGGCGTGAAAGCGCACGGTGCGATCGTGCCGGAACCGCTGGGAGGCCAGCACCACGATCGCCGCCAGCCAGCCCAAGAACGGCACGTAGCAGAGCACCGAGGCGGTGCGCGGGCTCAGCCCCTCCCCGGCCGCCGGCCGGCGGTGGGACGGCTGGCTCGTGCCGCAGCGACGGCAATAGCGGTCGGTTTCGGCCACCTCATTTCCGCACTGGCAGCAGTAAGGCATCGCCCGCCGCTCTCCATCCAGGGTTACGCAGGCCGGCGCACGGAAGTTCCCCGCGCGCGGCCGCGTCCCCCAATTATGATACGATCCGGGCGATGCGCGTCACCCTCGCCCTCTGGCTGCTCCTGACGGCCGGCCTCCGGCTGCCGGCCGCCCGTGACCTGGAAATCTACTTCGTGGACGTGGAGGGCGGGCAGGCCACCCTCATTCTGACCCCGGCGGGGCAATCCCTCTTGGTGGATGCCGGCTGGCCCGGCTTCCAAGGGCGGGACGCCGCCCGGATCGAGGCCGCCGCCCGCCAGGCGGGCGTGCGCCGGATTGACTACCTGCTGATGACCCACTACCATCTGGACCACGTGGGCGGCATCGAACCCTTGCTGGAGCGCCTGCCGGTGCGCTGCTTCGTGGACCACGGGGAGAACACCGAAACCGGCCGAAGCGCCGAGAGCCTGACCGCCTCCTACCGGCGCGCCCTGGCCAAGGGCCGGCGGCTGATCGTGAAGCCGGGCGACAGGATCCCCTTGCGCGGAGTCGAAGTGTTGGTGGTGGCGGCGCGCGGCGAGTTGATCGGGCGGCCCCTGCCCGGTGCGGGCGCTCCCAATCCTTACTGCGAAGGCGTCCCCCGCCAGGCGGATGATGCGAGCGAAAACGCCCGTTCGGTCGGCTTCCTGCTCACCTACGGCAAGTTTCGCTTCAGCGATCTGGCCGACCTGACCTGGAACAAGGAGCTCGAGTTGGTCTGCCCCCTGAACCGCCTGGGGAAGGTGGACGTCTACCTGGTCAACCACCACGGCCTGAACCTGTCGAATTCGCCCGCCTTGGTCTACGGCCTGAAGCCGCGGGTGGCCATCGTCAACAACGGCGCCAAGAAGGGCGGCTCGCCTGACACCCTCCGCCTGATCCGCCGCTCGCCGGGCTTGGAGGATCTCTGGCAGCTCCACTTCTCGCTGGCGGCGAGCCGGGAGGAGAACGCTCCCGAAGATCGGATCGCCAATTTGGAAGCGGACTGCCGCGGCCACTGGCTCAGGCTCACCGCCCGGCGCGACGGGAGCTTCACGGTGGCCAACGGGCGCACGGGCGAGAGCCGGACCTACCGCGCGGTGGCCAGGTAGTCGCCTGTGGAGGCGTCGACGAAGATCGAATAGCCGCTGGTGGAGACCGAGCGGCCCCAGATCACCCGCCAGGCGGGATTGGGAAAGCGCGGGGTCTTCTCCAGCAGGTAGGTGATGGGCGTGTCGGGGTGCTTCTTGGCGTAGTCGGCGCCCTTCTTTAGGGCGGTCTGGTAGGCCGCGGCCGCGTCCACCTTGAAGGCCGCCACCGGGAAGGGCGTGGCCTGCCCGCGGGGTCCCACCCAGGTCTCCTCCAGACCGGCGAAGACCCCTTTGTGCAGGTTGCCCTCAGCCTCGATCACCGAATAGGTGATGCGCCGGGCGCGGCCCAGTCTGGGCGAAACGAAGACCGCCTCCCAGGCGCCGCATTTGCCCGCCTGGCAGGGGAGCTGTTCCAACTCGATGCTGGCCAGGCGCAGCGGAGTGGCGTCCGGCGCCCAACTGCGCGCGTAGACGTACATCTGATGGAAGGCCGACTGGGCCGAGATCGGCTCGGGCGGTTTGGGCGGCTCCTTGGGCTTCTCCGCCGTGCGCGGGGCTTCCGAGCAGGCGCTTAACAGCAACCACAACGGGAGGGTCGGGAGGGCGTATCTCAGTCTCATGCCGCGAAACCTTCCGCCCCATTCTAGCCCATGCGACCGCCCGTGTCCGGCCGGCGTATGATCGGAATTCGGCCTTGCCATGACGGAATTCGCTTTCCCTGCGCTGGTGGACTCGAACGACGAGCGGATCTACCAGGTGCGCACGCGGGCGCCCGGCCCCGCCGGCTCGCTGCCCCTGACCCACGACAGGTTGCTGAGGTGGCCCTCGGGTCACTTGTTCGGCTGGACGCAGGACGCCGCGATGGGATGGGCGCCCGAGGAGCTGGACCGGCCGGAGATCCTGCTGCTGAGCACGCAGGGCGGCGTCCGAGCCCCCGACGGTTCGCCCATCGCCCTGGGCTATCACGTGGGCCATTGGGAAGTCGGCCTGCTGGTGGAAGCGGCGGCGCGGGAGCTGAAGCGGCTGGGCGCCATTCCCTTCGCCGGCTACGTCAGCGATCCTTGCGACGGGCGCACCCAGGGCACCGCCGGCATGTTCGACAGCCTGGCTTACCGCAACGACGCGGCGATCCTGCTGCGGCGGCTGATCCGCTCGCTGCCCACCTGCCGGGGAGTCCTCGGCGTGGCCACCTGCGACAAGGGGCTGCCCGCCATGATGATGGCGCTGGCCGCCGCCTCCCGGCTGCCCTGCGTGCTGGCGCCCGGCGGTGTGACGCTCCCGCCCGAGGAGGGCGAAGACGCGGGCACGATTCAATCGGCCGGGGCCCGCTATGCGCACGGGAGGATCACGCTGGAAGAGGCGGCGCGCAACGGTTGCCGCGCCTGTGCCTCCTCGGGGGGAGGCTGCCAGTTCCTGGGCACCGCCGCCAGCTCGCAAGTGGTGGCCGAGGCGCTGGGGATGAGTCTGCCGCACTCGGCCCTGGCCCCCTCGGGGCAGCCGGTCTGGCTGGACATGGCGCGCCGTTCGGCGCGCGCCGTACTGGCTTTGCAGGCCCGCGGGCTGCGTGTGGCGGACATCCTCACGCAAGCCTCCCTGCGCAACGCCATGATGGTTCACGCGGCCTTCGGCGGCTCGACCAATCTGATTCTTCACCTGCCGGCGGTGGCGCACGCCGCTGGCCTGCCGCGCCCGACGCGGCGCGATTGGGCGGCGGCCAATCGCCGCGTGCCCCGCCTGGTGGACGCGCTGCCCAACGGCCCGCGCAATCACCCCACGGTGCGGGTCTTCCTGGCGGGAGGCGTGCCCGAGGTCATGCTGCATCTCCGCCGGGCCGGCTTGCTGGAAACCGAGGCCCTCACCGTGACCGGCGAGCCGCTGGGGCGCGTGCTGGACTGGTGGGAGCGTTCCGAGAGGCGGGCGCGCTTCCGGCGCTTGTTGGCCGAGCAGGACGGGACCGACCCCGCCGAGGTGATCATGGACCCGGAGGCGGCGGCGCGGGCCGGCCTCACTCCCACCGTCACCTTCCTGGAGGGCAACCTGGCGCCCGAAGGCGCCCTGGTGAAGAGCACCGCCATTGACCCCGGCGTGGTCGGCCCCGACGGGGTCTACCGCCACCGGGGCCCGGCCCGCGTCTTCACCCGGGAGGCCGACGCGGTCGCTGCGGTCAAGAGCGACGGTCCGGATCGCATCCGCCCGGGCGACGTGCTCGTGCTGATGGGGCGGGGCCCGTTGGGCTCGGGCATGGAGGAGATCCTTCAAGTCACCGGCGCCTTGCGGCATCTGGAATTCGGCCGGCTGGTGGCGGTGCTTACCGACGCGCGGTTCAGCGGCGTCTCGACCGGGGCCTGCATCGGCCACGTGGCGCCGGAGGCGCTGGCCGGCGGGCCGATCGGCAAGCTGCGCGACGGGGACCTGATCGAGATCACGATTGACCGGGTGCGCTTGGAGGGCGCGGTCCATCTGGTGGGCGAGGGCGAGCGGTATTTCGGGCCGGAAGAGGGCGCCCGGGTGCTGGCCGCCCGCACCCCGCACCCCGCCGTTGCGCCCGACGCGGATCTGCCCGCCGACACCCGGTTGTGGGCGGCGCTGCAACAGATCAGCGGCGGGCCCTGGGCCGGCGCGGTCTTCGATCTGGAGCGTATCCTGCGCGTGCTGGAGGCCGGCCGGCGGGCGCTCGAGGCCCGGGAGTAGGATTACTCGAGCGGGTAAGCGTGCACCAGCCGGAACAGTCGGCGCCAGCGCGTCTTATGGAAAAAGTCACGCGATTCCCCGCTCAGCAGATGCACGGGCAACAGGGCCAGGTCCACCAAGAACCACTGCGGGCGGGAGTCGTCGTAGGACAGGTAGATGATCAGGGGCTTGCCGATGATGTTGTCCCGCGGCACGAAGCCCCAGTAGCGGCTGTCCAGCGAGGAGTCCCGGTTGTCGCCCAGCGCGAAGTAGTTATCGGGCGGGACGACCACCTCGCCGTTGACCACGTGCTTTCGCAGCATCTCGACGGCCGGCTCGAACAGGCGCACGTTGGGTTCGGAGGGGAAATTGTCCCGGTAGGAGTCGAAGTAATCGGTCTTCAGATACTTGTAAGGCTCGTGGACTTTCTTGCCGTTCAAGTAAAGCTGTTTGTTTTCGATGCGGATGCGGTCGCCGGGCAGGCCGATGCAGCGCTTGACGAAGGTCTGGCGGGTGTCTATCGGGTAACGGAAGACGATGATGTCGCCGCGGCGGATCTGGCGGTAAGGCAACAGATGCTGGCTCAGGGGGCCGGGAGGCGCGTAGGCCAGTTTGTCCACCAACAGGTGATCGCCGATCAGCAGCGTGTCTTCCATCGAGCCGGTGGGGATGACGAAGGCTTGCACCAGCGTGGTGGTGCCGAAAAGCAGCAGGACGATGGTCACCGTCCACTCGGCGATGGCCCCGCGCGGCCGCTCCGGACGCCGGGGCGCGGCCTTGCCGGTTTGCGAATCCATGACCTTGACCTTGTCGGGCTCCACGGGCCTCCTTGCTCGAGCGACGGTTCTTCTATTGTACGCAAGGCGGCGGCCCGTCCGGGGCCCCTGCCGCGCGTCCCCCCGTTTGAGGTAGGCTGAATCGGAATGCATGGCTGATTACGGACTGACCTCACGGGAGCTGGGCATCCTCGCTCGCCTGAACACGCCCGAGAAAATTCAGCGCTTCCTGGACGCGCTGCCCTACAACAAGGAACCGGACGGCCCCACCTGCCGCTCGCCCCGGCGCGTGCTGCGCGACCGCACGGCCCACTGTTTGGAAGGGGCCTTGCTGGCCGCGGCGGCGCTGCGCCTTCAGGGCCATCCTCCCCTGTTGCTCGACTTGGAGGCGGTGCGGGACGACGACCACGTGCTGGCGGTCTTCCGCCGAGGCGGCCTGTGGGGTGCGGTCGCCAAGTCCAATTACACCGGTCTGCGCTTTCGCGAGCCGATCTACCGAAACCTGCGCGAGCTGGTGATTTCCTACTTCGAGCACTACTACAACCTCTCGGGAGAGAAAACCCTGCGCCGCTACTCGCGCCCGGTGAACCTGGCGCGCTTCGACCGGCTGGGTTGGATGACCGCCGAGCGCGATCTGTGGGAGATCGCCCAGCATCTGCACCGGATCGCGCACCGCCCGCTGCTGCCCAAGGGCGTCGGGCGGCGGCTGAACCGGGTGGATGCCAGAATGAAGGCCGCGGGCCTGGTAGGCGCGGTGCTCTGAAGGGTCTCGGGCGGGACGCCGGCTGCGGTAGACTGAGCGCGCATGACTTCCGACGACTTGATCTTGCGCTGGCCGGAAGCCGATCTGCGGGGCTTGCCGCTGTGGCGGGAGGCCGGGATCGGCGCGCTTTGGTTGCCCTGGGAGGCGCCCGGCGAGCGACGCGCCTTGCTGGCGGCCTGCCGGGAGGCGGGCATCCGTACCTTCGCCGAGATCGCGGGCCCGGCCGCCGCTCCGGCGGGTCAGGTCCGAGAGGCGGGCTTCGACGGCATCGTCCTGCTCGCCGCCGAGGACGAGCGCGCGGTGCGGGAGCTGGCGGGCGGGCGGCGGGACTTGGAATGGTTCGTCTGCTTGAAGCCCGCCCAGATTCACTGGCGGATCGAGCCCGCGCGGGCGGTGCTGCTGGCCGGCTTGTGGCCGGGCAGCCGCCGGGGGGATCCCGCGCTGGCCGGGGCCAGCCAGGCCACCTGGCTGGATGCGAACTCCTACCTGACGGCGTACCTGCGCGGCCGCTTCCCCGAGCGCGAAGCCTGGCTGGGTTTCCGTCCCGATGAGGAGGCGGGGGTCGCCAAGGACCAGCGGGTGGCATACAGCTCGGTGGAACTGGCGCTGGCCGAAGCGATGGCGGCGGGCGGCCGCTGGATCGTCACGCTGCCCGAACATTATCGCCAGGCGCTGCTGGCGGGCGAGGCGCGGGCGCAGGCGGCCTGGAAGTCCCTGGCGCGCACGGCACGCTTCCTGCGGGAGCACGCCGGCGCCTTCCGGCAGCCTTCGGCGGCGCGCGTGGCGGCGGCGGTGGACGGGCTGGAGGACTGCGCCGAGATCCTGAACTTGCTTTTCCGGCACAACGTCAGCCCGGCGGTGGTGCGCTTTGACGCCATTCCGCCTTACGGGCGGCATCGGATTCTGGTGGCGGTGGGGCTGGCGCGGCATCCGGCCGGGGTCGAGGCGGCCCTGGAATTTGCGCGCGCCGGAGGCAAGGTCCTGGCCGCGCCGGCCGCCGGGGGCGAGGAGGCCTGGTGGCAGCGCGGGGGAGCGCGCAAGACCGGCGGCGAGGAGGAGCGAGACTTTTACGCCCTGGGCCGGGGTGTGATCATCGCCTATCGCGAGCCGGTCTCGGATCCGGGCGAATTTGCTTTGGACGTGATTGACGCCCTGGGCTGGCGGACGCGCGACCTGCGGGTATGGGGCGCGAGCGCAATCGTCGGCCTGCTGCACCGGGCCCCGGAGGGCGGGCTGTCGGTCGAGCTGCTCAACTACGGCGGGTTCGAGCGGGACTTCCTCATCCGGGTGGAAGGGGTGTTCAGCCGGGCGACGCTGCGCGCGCCGGAGGCTGCGCCGGCGGCTTTGCGAGCGGCTCGGCGGGGCTCGGGCACGGAGGTCGAGCTGGCGCGCGTGAACCGGGTCGCCAGTCTGTTGTTGGCCTGAGGGGCGGCCGCGCCGGCGCGCCGGTTCAGGTCTTGGGTTCGAGCAGGAAAGTAGGCGTCAGCCCGGCCACCATCGAGAAGCCGGAACCCGAGGAGAGCCACGAGGAGCAGCCCTGCACCTTGCCCAAGTAAGCATGGGGGTGCACCTCGATCTGCATCTCGCGCACCTCCAGTTCGCCGTAGTACAGGATGGGGAAAGGCGCCCGAGCCGGGTCCACGCGCTCCTGCACGACGTAGGGAGTGCGCAAGGCCCGTTTGATGGCGCGCTCCCAGGCGGCCTGTTCCGTTTCCCAGCCGCGGACGGCGTGTTCCTCGCCGGAATCGTCGTTGGGTTTGAGCACCAGCTTCTCGCGGTTGGCGCGGGCGAACTCCACCAAATCCACGGTCTGGTCCTGGTAGGTGGTCTTGCGGGGGGCCAGCAGGCGGGTCCAGGGGATGTGCTGGCGGATGGCTTTGCGCTCGGCGGCCGGGAAGTCGGCGGTGAGCGTCTCGTCGGTCAGCAGGTCGAAGATGGCGCGCTTGTGGGCCAGCTCGGAGCGGAAGCTGTTGACCACGCAAACCTTGCGGTCGCGGTAGGCCCGCACCAGCGGGTGGCTCAGATCGTAGCGCAGCAGAAACTCGTGGGCTTTGACCCGCCGGTAGACCACGTCAATCTCGAAGGCGCCCTTGCGCAGCGCGCCCGCCCGGTACTCGAGCTGGTCGGGCGAAACGATCTCGGCCTCGTAGCCTTCCGCGCGGAAGAAGTCGCGCAGCAGCAGGTATTCGCCCTGGGAGGCCGCCTGGAAGGGTTGGCGGAACTCCAGGATCGCGATGCGCGGCCGCCGCTGCCCGCCGAACTGCTTGTAGGCTTTCAGCACGGCCTCCAGAAGGTGCTTGCGGCTGCCCAGCCTGCTCAAGTTGTAGCGCTTGCGGAACTCCTTCACCGGGGGGGACTCGTAGAACAGATCGGCCAGCACGTCGCCGTAGACCATGCCGGCGGGAGTATCGGCGTTGTACTGCACGAAGGCCAGCGAACCGTTGCTCAAGTGGGTGTCCAAAAGCGAGGTGACGGAAAGAAACGGATAGCCCGGGTCAATCGAGGCCAGCATTTTTTCGGCCGGCAGCAGCTCCATGCGGCTCAGCAAGGCGGGATTTCCGAGCGCCATCTGTTTGATCCGGTCAATGGCGGAAAACAGCGCTTCGGCGGCCTTGACCAGATTCTCGTACTGCCGGCGCGTCAGGAAATGGGGGCGCAGGAAGGGGCAAATCAAGCGGCCGCTGTCGGTCAGATGCGCGGCGCGCATGCGCTCGGCCAGTTCCTCGGCCCACGCCAAGTCGCGGAACGGTTCGCTCTCGATGATTTTCTGGTAGCGAGCGACAGCGTCTTCTATTTGGTTCATCGCGGACGTAAGAGGCTAGTAACCCTAGCTACCAGTATCGCACAGGGGCGCAGGAATGCCAAACCGCGGAGGGGAAGTACGGGGACTAAAACCTTTGCAATCAATCGGTTGCAGCCAACTGGAATTTTCAGGCCCGGCCTCCGCAGCCCGGCTGCGAAATCGGTCACAATGGTGGGCATGGGAATCCGCCGTCTGCGCTCTCTAGTTCTGGCCGCCCTCTGGCTGGCGCCGGCCTCCGCCGACGAGGGCCTGTGGCTGTTCGAGGCCTTCCCCAAGCAGCGGGTGGGGGCTCGCTACGGCTTCCAGGTCAGCGACGAGTTCCTGGATCGCCTCCGGCTGGCCTCGCTGCGCGTGGGGGCTTCCGGGTCGTTCGTCTCGCCGAACGGGCTGATCTTCACCAATCACCATGTGGCCTTGGACTGCGTGCAGAAGTTGAGCACCGCCGAGCACAACTACGTGGCGGACGGCTTCTGGGCCGCCACGCAGGCCGAAGAGAAGCCCTGCCCGGACATGGAGGCCAACCAACTGCTGCGCATTCAGGATGTCACGGCCCGAGTCCGGGGCGCGGCCCCGGCCGAGGCGAGCGACGCCGAGGCGCTGCGCGCCCGGCTGGCGGAAATCGCCCGCATCGAGAAGGAGTGCGCGGCCGCCACGGGCAACCGCTGCGACGTGGTGAATCTGTACTCGGGCGGCCGGTATCACCTCTACGAGTACAAGAAGTACACCGACCTGCGGTTGGTCTTCGCTCCGGAGTCCGACATCGGCTTCTTCGGCGGCGATCCGGATAACTTCACTTACCCGCGCTACTGTCTGGACATCGCATTTTTCCGGGCCTACGAGAACGGCAAGCCCGCTTCCACGCCCAACTACCTGCCCTGGAGCCGGCAGGGCGTCCAAGAGGGAGAACTCACTTTCGTCCCGGGCAACCCGGGAACCACCGGACGGCTCATGACGGTGGCCCAGCTTGAATTCTCGCGCGATCATTACTACCCGCTGATCCATCGCCGCCTGGCCTCCTTGATTCGGGCGCTGGAGACCTACAGCGGGCAAAGCGCCGAGAACGAGCGCCTGGCGCACGACAACCTGTTCTCCCAGCAGAACAGTTACAAAGCCTACACCGGCTTCCTGGCCGGCCTGCGCGATCCCCGGCTGATGGAGCTCAAGCGGGCCGAGGAGAACAAGCTGCGCGCCGCCGTGGAGGCCGATCCCGACAAGCGGAAGCTTTACGGGGAAGCCTGGTCGGCGGTGGCGGCGGCTTACGAGAAATTCCGCCAGTACTACAAGGCTTACTGGTTGCTGGAATTCAACCCGCACCGCGGCTCGGAGCTGCTGCGGATCGCGCGCGACGTGCTGCGTCTGGCCGTCGAGCGCCGGAAGCCCAACGACCAGCGGTTGCGGGAATACCGGGACTCCGCCCTGCCCAGCCTGGAACGCCAGCTTTACTCGCCCGCGCCCATCACCGATTCCATGGAAATCGCGGTGCTGGCGGACTACTTCCAGTTCCTGCGCGGCGAGCTGGGCGCCGAGGATGCCCTGGTCAAGGCGATCCTGAACGGCCGCACGCCCGAGCAGGCCGCGCGGGACTACGTAGGGACCAGCGGCTTGAAGGAGGTCGCCGAGCGCAAGCGGCTGGCGGCGGACGCCGAGGCCGCGCGCAGCTCTCCGGACGGCATGCTCCGGCTGGCGCGCCTGCTGGATGAGCCGGCCCGGGCCCTGCGCAAGCGGTACGAGGACGAGGTGGAGGCCGCGCTGAACGCGAGCGCCGCCAAGATCGCTCAGGCTCGTTTCGCGGTCTTCGGCCAGGAGGCCTATCCGGACGCCACCTTCACCCTCCGGCTGGCCTACGGCGCGGTCCGGGGCTACCGGGACCGCAGCGGCCGGCGCATCCCTTACGCCACCACGTTCGAAGGGCTCTACCGGCGAGCCACGGGCAAGCCGCCTTACCGGCTGCCCAAGCGCTGGCTGGAAGCCCGCTCGGCGCTGAACTTGAAGACGCCGTTCAACTTCGTCACCACGGCGGACACGCACGGGGGCAACTCCGGCAGCCCCACCGTCAACACCCGGGGCGAAGTGGTGGGCATCCTGTTCGACGGCAACCTGGAGAGCCTGCCCAACCGCTTCGTTTACACCGAGGAGCAGGCGCGGTCGGTGCACGTGGCCGCCCAGGGCATCGTCGAGGCGCTAGGCAAGGTGTACCGCGCCGACCGCCTGCTGGCCGAGCTGGGCGTCAAGTAGGCGGAACTTCCTGCCGGGCGCTGCGTAGTGGGCTCCAGAGCCATGCTGACCTTCGTGCTTTGGTTGATTCTGCTGGTGCTGTGCTGGCCCCTGGCGCTGGCGGCCTTGCTGCTGTACCCGCTGGTGTGGTTGCTGCTGCTGCCCTTCCGCGTGGTGGGAATCGCCGTGGGGGGCGCGCTCCAGCTTCTGTGGGCCATCGTCACGCTGCCGGCGCGCGCCTTGCGGGCGCTGGCGGGCGGCTAGGCGGTCGCCGCTAGGGCAGGGGCTTGAGGATCCTGATGCCGGCCGGCAGCAGGAAGAGTTCGTCGGTCAGGCCCTTGTTGATCTCCACGCGCTCGGAGTACATCTGGAAGATCTTCTCGCCGTCCCGCTCGCGCTCGATCACGAAAGGCCACTGAAGGCCGCTCACCTCGCGGTACTTTGAGAACACGGTGACTTCCTCGACGGGGCGGCGAAGTTTGGGGTCCCGCCGGTAGAAGACCTGCCGGAGGGGCAGGCGCGTTTGGGCGCTCAGGTAGACCGTCACCCGGCGGTTTTCCGCGTCGCTGATCTGGACGGTCTCGACCCGCTGGCCCTGCCAGAGGTCCGATCTCTGCCACTCGATGAGCAGGCCGGGCTCCTTCAGTCGCTGGCGCAAGATGTAAAAGACGTTGTGCAAGGTGGTCTCGCGGAAGCGCTCGAAGGTCTCGGCCGGGACCGGGCGGGCGCCGCGGAAGGTGATCTGGTAGCCCTGGCCGTCGGTGAACAGCACGGCGCCGCGGTCCTCGTTGTTGCCGAAGGACTGGCGCTCGCGCACCAGCAGGGTTCCGGGCGCAGGCGTCTCGGGCGGGTTCAGGTATCGGGTGTAAATAGTGGCCCGGGCCAGGCCGGAGAGCTCGTCTCGGTAGAACGAGTAAGCCCGGCCGGACTCGACGCGGTCGCGCATAGCGGCAAAGCGCGCTCCCCCCAGGGCTTCCAGCGCCTCCTGGATCAGGCGCCGGCCGCGCTCCTCGGCGCTCTGGCCGGCCGCGGCGATCGCCGCCAGGGCCGGCACGATCAGGATTCTCATGGCCGGGATCAGGGCCGCTCCGCGCGCCGATCAGCCGGGCTCAGCCCGCCGAGCGGATCTGCCGGAACAGCTCCTTGAAGCAGTTTACCGCCTCCTGGACGCGCGGGTTGGTTTGAGGTTCGCCGAAGTAAGCCCGCGCGAAGGCTCCCATGCCGCACCAGGTGGTCTGCAACATGCCCAGCATGCGCGCGGCGACGGCCTGAGGGGCGCCGGCGCGCACCAGGCGGACCAGTTCGAACTGGGCCCGCGCCACCTCCGGTTTTCGCCAAGGCGAACTGAGGACGGGGAAGCCCTCGACGGCGAACCAGGCGGCGGTGGGCGGGGCTGACTCGTAATGCCAGTCGCAGATGACCACATCCCGGGGAACCAGCTCCACCGCCGGGTAGGTCTCGTTCATACTGGCCTCCCACTTGCCCAGGCCGGTGCGCTGTCCGTCCAGGAAGCGATCGCCCCACATCCACATGCGGCGGCCGGCGGCGGCCAGATGGTCGCGCAACAGGCGCACCTCGCCGGCGAACAGCTCGGCCTTGCTGCGGCCGCGGCAGCGCGGGCAATCCGGCTCGCCGAGCAGGAAAACTTCGTCCATGCCCACGTGGAAGGCGTCGGCTCGGCAGACCTCGGCCAGCTCGTCTATCAGATCGAAGACCACCGCATGCACCTCGGGATGCAGCGGGCAGTAACTGCGGCAGTAGATGCCTTCGTTGTTGGGATACTTTCCGGGCGTTTCGTCGAACTCGGGGTGGGCGCGGAGCAAAGCGCCGGTGTTCTTGGCCCAGGACTGGTGTCCCAGGCAGTTGATCTGGGGAATCAGGCGCACGCCGGCCGCGCGGCAGGCTTCCAGGAGCCGGGCGACCTCCTCGGGACCCAAGGCGTTCTCCTCCCGGATCTCGGGCCGGCGAGTGAAGCGGTAGCGGTAGCCGAATTCGAGCACCAGGTGGGTGACGCCTTCCTTGGGCAGGACCTCCCGGATGAAGCGTTCGGCCGGTTCCAGCTCCTCGGGCCGGGGCGCACTACAGTGCAAGCCGCGAACGTCCGCGGCCGGGGGTGCGGGGGCGGCGGCCGCGGTGAGCGCGCCGGCGCCCGCCAACAGGCTTCGACGGGTGATGCGGACCATGCCTGACAGCATGGCACAAAAGCCCGGGGGCGGCAGCGCGGGCTTCAGCGCGGCACTGCGCCCAAAAAGCCTTCCTCGAAGAAAGCGGGCCGGTAGCCGCGCTCGACCGCCCAGCGGATCGCGCGCTCGACCCGCCGGCGGAAATCCGGCTGGTAGGCCACGTAATCGGGATAGAAATACTGTTCGTGAATCATCAGCTCGAGGACCTCGGCCTGGTGCGGATCCCCCGCCACGCGCTCCAGGTGGGGGACGATGCCCTCCAGCGCTACGGTGTTGATGACCAGATCGTGGCGCAGGAAGATCAGGTCATGGCGGGTATCTTTCCAGTAATCTCTGGACAGCAGATGCCGCCACTGGGGCGTGAACAGATAGTAGGCGACGCGGGGCAGTCCGTCCCGCTCCTCGAAGTAGCCTACCAGCCCGCGGACCCCTTCCTCCCGCAGGGCGCGCGCGGCGGCCAAGGTGGCGGCGCCCCAGTGGATGGTGGTGAACGGGCTGAGCAGCTCCGACCCGGCGAAACGCTCGATCTGGCGCGTCACCAGACGGTAATCCCGGCGGATCTGCTCGGCGGAGGCGTACAGGTAGGGGCGGTCGGGATCGTTGGCCCGGGCGTGGAAGGTTAAGCGCATCCAATCGGCGCCGGCGCGCCACTCCGAGCGGAAACGGTCCGGCATCTGGGAGAGATCGAAGTCCTCGGTTTCGTAGTAGATGTTGTGCTGGATCTTGGCTCCGTACTTCCGGTGCATGTCGCGCCAGAAGGCCAGATAGGGGTTGTCGAAGATCGAGCGGTAGCGGTCGGCGTTGCGCGCGATATCCCGAAGGAACCGGATGTTGTCGTCGGTCGAGACGCGGTAGCGCGGATAGGAGTCGCGATCCCAAAGCACGGTGACGGCGTCGCGCCGCCTCCCGGGCGCCTCGACCGCGATGCGAGTCTCGGGCGCGCGCAGC
>JBBIMA010000012.1:0-37104 GCA_037444625.1 Solibacteraceae bacterium | reverse complement strand
GCCGCCGGCGGCGTCGGCGATCCAGAGGCTGCCGTCGGGCAGCGCCGCGACGTCGGTGGGTTCGACCGGGACGCCGTCGCAACGCTCGAGCACCAGGGTGACGGCACGCCAAGGGGTAATGCGGAGCACGACGCGCCGGAGGGGGTCGGCCACCCATAGATCCCCGGCGGCGTCAAAGGCCAGACCCGCCGGACGGCCCTTGGTCCGGAAGAACCACTTGCGCTCATTGCCCGCCAGCAGGTGGGCGATCGCGCCGTCGGGCGCATCGGTCGAGACAAAGGGCTCGCCTTGCGGGCTGAAGATCACGGCCGAGGCGCCCGGCCAGGGCCCTTCGGCCTGGAGCGCCAGCAGGAAGGCTAGCGGGAGGCACATGACAGCCCCATTGAACCACGAGGGGCGCGCCCGGCGGCGCTCGCGCCTCACAACAGGATGACGCCCTCCAGGTAGGCCGCCGCCCGCCCCCGCAGCAGGACACGCTCCCCCCGCACTTCGCAAAGCAGTTCGCCGCCCCGGCGCGAGAGCTGCTGCGCGCGCAAGGTCGTCTTGCCCAGCCGCGCCGCCCAATACGGGGCCAGCGTGCAGTGGGCCGAGCCGGTCACCGGATCTTCGGGCACGCCGGCGGCGGGAGCGAAGAAGCGGGAGACGAAATCGGCCTGCCGGCCCGGGGCGGTGACGATGACGGCGAACATCTCGACGCGGGCCAGCGCGCCCAGGTCGGGCCGCAGCTCGCGCACCTGATCTTCGCTCTGGTAGACCGCCATGTAATCGCGCGCTTTCCAGATCTCGCCCGGCGTCAGGCCCAGAGCCTCGATCAAGCCGGGCGGCGGCTGGGAAGGCGCCGCGGGGCGGGCCGGGAAATCCATCTCCAGCCATTCGCCCCGCCGCCGCACCTTGAGCAGGCCGGAGCGGGTGTGGAAGCGGACTTCTTCCAGGGCGGGCTGCAAGTACCGGAAAACCACGTAGGCCGAGGCCAGCGTGGCGTGGCCGCACAGGTCCACCTCCACCGAGGGGGTGAACCAGCGCAGCTCGTAGTCCTCGCCGCGCCTCAGCAGGAAGGCGGTTTCCGAGAGGTTGTTCTCGGCTGCGACGGCCTGGAGAAGCTGGTCGGGCAGAGGCTCCGGCAAGGGGCACACGGCCGCCGGGTTGCCGGCGAACAGCCGGTCGCTGAAAGCGTCAATCTGGTAAATGGGGATTCGCACTCCAGCCAGGATACGCGAATCCCGCCGGGCGGCGCCTACTTGCCGGGAGTCTTCGGATACCAGCCGGTGTAGACGAGTCTGTTCAAGGCGGCGTCCAGCTCGGAAGTATCCTCGGCCAGCGCGGCGGCGATCTTCAAGGGCACCTCGGTCTGATCGAAGTATCCTGTGAAGAGCAACGCGCCGGGGCCTTCGGCCGAAAGCGGCAGCGTCTCGTAGGTGTGGTTGCGGGTGCGGAAACCCACGGCCAGGCGGCGCCGGCCCTTGCCGCCGGTTTCGCGGTTTTCCGGGTAGCCGTCGCCGTCGGCGTCAATGTAATCGGGGAAGCCGAAGGCCCCGTAGGCGTCCACGTAGAACTCGGCGGGCGGACCGGTGCGGCCGCCGCCCGCCGAGCCGTAGGGCAGAATGGCCCGCACGTTGGCGTTGACGTCCTTGTAGATGGTGGCGCTGTGGGTGCCGATGGGCGAGGTGACGGTCATGCGGAGGTTGCTGGTGCGGTCGAAGTAATCGGCGTCGGAGATCTCGGCCAGGCCGATGATGACCATGGGCTGGCCGTGATCGGCGGTGGCGACCATGAGCGTGTCCTGCGGCCTGCGCCGCGCGGCCCAGGCGCGCCCCACGCCGACCGCCTTGTCGAATTCGATCACGTCCCAGGCGGCGCCCGCGAAGTGGTTGGAGTGGGACTGCTTGTCAATGGAAGCCGCCTCGACCATCAGGAAGAAGGGCTGCCTGCCGTCGGGGCCGGCCAGGATTTCGATCGCCTTCTGGGTCATCAGATCCAGGAAGGGCTGATCCTCCCAGCCCCCGAAAGAAGGCAGGGACTCGCTGCCCGGCCGCAGCAGGCGCAGCTTGTCGTAGGCCACGTTCATGTGGGCGGTGGAGGCGGCGCGCACGCCGCTGGAGTGCAGGGTGGTCTGGGCGGTCTTGAAAATGCCCACCAGCAGCCTGTCGGCCCCGCCGGCGGCCTTGAGTTCGCTGCCGGTCTTGATGATCTTGTAGCCCTTGGCGGCGAATTCGGCCAGGATGTCGCGCTTATCGGGGCGGATGGCGGGGTCGAAGCTCTCGCCGCCGCCGCCCATCAGCACGTCGGGCCCGGGGCGGCCGCCCAGGAAGGGATTCTCCAGATACTGGCGGACGATCTCGAAGGCGGTGTCGCGATCCCCGGTGTGTGCGGCGAAGGCCGAGGGGGTGGCGTCGGCCACCGAAGCGGTGCTGACGATGCCGACCCGGTAGCCGAAGCGGCGCTTGAGGTATTCGGCGATGGTCTCGATGCGCGGGTTGTCCAGCGCGTAGGGCAGCGTGGCGGCGGTGGCGGCGGAGCCGAAAGCGCAATCGGTCCCGTCGGGAAAGACGCTCAGACCGCCGTCGAAGGTCTTGTTGCCGGTGGCCAGCGCGGTGGCGGTGGGCGCCGAATCGGGGATGACTTTATCCAGGCTGTGATGCATGATGGCGCCGGAGACGGGCATGCGATCCAACTCCAGCAGGCGATCGTAAAAGCCCTGACGCAATCCCGGCACGCCGGGAGCGGTTTCCGTCGAGCGGCTGACGATGCGCCCGGCGTCGCGCCAGGCCTCCGTCATGCCGTCGCCGATGTACAGGATGACGTTCTTCGGGGCGGCGAGCCGCGGGAAAGGCTGCACCAGGATGTCCCGGACATCGCGGAACGTGCCCTGAGCGGTAACCAGTTGGGCCTCCAGGCGCACCCAACCGGGCGTCGGGAAGCCGACCATATCCGCTCGCCAGACGGCATCGCGAGCGGTGTCGCAGTCCAGGTCCGCGGCCGTGGGGCCGGAGAAGGCCTTGCTGAGGTCAGCTCCGTTGGCGGTGACGGTCAACACGCCGCCCGAGAGGTTGCGCGCTTCGATCACCAGATCCACGCGCTGATCCTCCAGCAGGCGGGTGCGTTCGGGCAGAGCGATGCTCAGCAGTTGAGCCTGAGCGAGGCCGGCGGCCGCCAGCAGCGCCGGCGGCAGGGCCGTTCGAAGTGTGGCAAGTTTCATGATGACCCCCCAAGGCCGACACTCCTATCACCGGGGCTCCGTGGGTGTCAAGCCCCCCGGGGAGGCCGGGGCTGAGGGCGGCCGGGCCGTGAAAAAACGGTAGGCGCGGGGCGCCGGAAGCGTTAGAATGAGGGGTGGCCCATGGGCGCCGTCCGGTGGCTGCCGGCTGCGCTGGTCTTCGGGCCTGTGTTGTGGGCCGGGGGCGGCGACAACCGAGAGGCGCCCTCCTACTCGGCGGCCGGCGTCGTCAATGCAGCCAGTAACGTGCCGGGACCGCTGGCGCCTTACGCCATCGCGTCGCTGTACGGTGCGGGACTGGCCTATTCCAAGCGTGCGGTGAGCGAGAAGGATCTGCGGGCCAACATGCTGCCCACCGAGCTGGACGGCGTGCGCGTGCTGGTGGAAGGCTCGCCCGCGCCGCTGTACTACGTCTCGCCGGAGCAAATCAATTTTCTGATTCCCTACAACGCAGGCGCCGCTTTCCCCACCGAAGTCAATGTCATGGTGACTCTCGACGGCCGCCACGGCCCCGTGGTGCGCCTGGCCCTGCGCGAGACGGCGCCCGCGCTGTTCCAGGCCGATGGCCGTACCATCATCGCCGCGCATGGGGCGGACTGGAAGCTGATCAGCGCGGAGGCGCCCGCCCGTCCGGGCGAGGACATCGTGTTGTTCGCCGCCGGCCTGGGGCGGACGCAGCCCAACGTAGCCTATCCGCAGCTTCCCCGCGAGGCGGCCCGCATCGCCAACTGGCAGCGCTTTCGGGTGCTGCTGGACGGCGCGGCGGTGGAGGCCGGGCGCATCGCCTATGTGGGGGTGACGCCCGGCTACGCCGGCCTGTATCAAATCAACCTGAAGCTGCCGGAGAACCTGGGCCGGGATCCCGAGATTCGCATTGCGGTGGGCGAGGAGATCAGCCCCGAGGGGCTGCGCCTGCCGGCGGCGCCGGCGCCTTGAGGTCGTCAGGGGCGCAACTCAGCCGGGCGCGGCCGCGTTTAACCGGTTAGGACGCTACAATCCAAGTAGGAGATCCCGATGGGGCTACGGCGGCTTTGGCTGGTGATGTTGCCTGCGCTGGCGGCGCCGGCGCAACAACCGGGGGCTGAGAACGCGCCTTCCGGTTGGCGGCGGGTGGAGGAGCCCGCGCCCGGGCAGTACGTAGTTCAGCCGGGCACGCGGGTGCCGCTGAGCTTGATCAACAGCGTGAGCACCAAGCACTCGGCGGAAGGCGACCGCGTCTACCTGGAGACGGTCTTTCCCATCCTGGTGGAGGGGAGGGTGGTCATCCCTCCCGGCAGCTACGTGGCGGGCACCATCACGCAGGTCAAGCGCCCGGGTCGCGTCAAGGGTCGGGGCGAGCTGTATCTGCGCTTCGACTCTCTCACCCTGCCCAACGGCGTGACGCGCGATTTCCGGGCTCGCATCGGCGGGCTGGACGGGCGAGGCAACGAGGAGCTGGATCGCGCCGAGGGCAAGGTGCGCAGCGAGGGCAACAAGGGCGGCGACGCCCGCACGGTGGGCGAGGCGACCGCCGCCGGGGCGTCGGTGGGCGTGATCGCGGGTCACGCCGCGGGCCGCACGGGCATGGGGGCGGGCATCGGCGCAGCGGCGGGCGCGGCGGCGGGCATGATGGGCGTTTTGCTTTCTCGCGGGCCGGACGCGGTGCTGGCCAAAGGCTCGACCATCGAGATGGTCCTGGACCGGCCGATCACCTTCAGCGAGGAGGAGCTGGATTTCAGCCGGCAGGCCTGGCGGCCGGCGCGCTCCTCGGGCGGCGGTGGCGGACCGGTGGAGAAGCAGCAGCGGCAGCCGCTGCCGATGCCCGGGCGCCGCTGGCCCTTGGGCAGGCTGCCCTAGCTGCGCGCATCAGAGCCGCACCCGGTTGAGCCGCAGGGCGTTCAGGACCACGGAAAGCGAGCTGAAAGTCATGGCCGCGGCGGCGACGACGGGGCTGAGCAACAATCCGAAGAACGGATACAGCGCGCCGGCCGCTACCGGCACCGCCAGCACGTTGTAGAAGAACGCCAGGAACAGATTCTGCCGGATGGTGCTCATGGCCGCCCGGCTGAGGCGGCGGGCGCGCACGATGCCGCGCAGATCGCCTTTCAGCAAGGTGACGGCGGCGCTCTCGATGGCCACGTCGGCGCCCGTGCCCATGGCGATGCCCACCTGCGCCCGGGCTAGGGCGGGCGCGTCGTTGATGCCGTCGCCCGCCATGGCCACCAGCCGGCCTTGCTGTTGGAGGCGGCCGACCGTCTCGCCCTTGGCCTCCGGCAGCACTTCGGCCTGGACCTCCTCGATGCCCAGCTCGCGGGCTATGCTGAGGGCGGCTTGGCGCTGGTCGCCGGTGAGCATGACGATCCGCAGGCCCTCGCGGCGCAACTGCTCGAGGGCCTCGCGGGCGGTCTGCTTGACGGGGTCGGCGAAACTGAACAGTCCCTCCAGGCGCGCGTCCGCCGCCAGGAAAATCACGGTGCGGCCGAGGGCAGCCTCGCGGGAGGCGGCCGCCGCCAGGGGACTCAGGTCTACGCCGTTCTCTCCCATGAACCGGCCGTTGCCCAGGGCGATGAGGCGGCCTTCGACCAGCGCCTGAACGCCGCGCCCGCTGCGGGCCTGAAAGGAGGCGGGCTCGGGCAGAGTCAACCCCTCGGCCCGGGCCGCTTCCACCAGCGCGGCGCCCAAAGGATGCTCGCTGGCGCGCTCGACGCCGGCGGCCAGCGCCAACAGTTCCGCCCGGCTCAACCGGCCGGCGCTCTCCACTGCCGTCAGGCGCGGCTTGCCCTCCGTCAGGGTGCCGGTCTTGTCCACCACCAGCGTGTCCACCCTTTCGAGCGCCTGCAAGGCCTCGGCGTCCCGAACCAGGACGCCGGCCAGGGCCCCGCGCCCCGTGGCGACCATCACGGCCATGGGGGTGGCCAAGCCCAGGGCGCACGGGCAGGCGATGATCAGGACCGCGATCGCGTTGATGAGCGCGTGGGCCAGGCGGGGCTGGGGACCGGCCAAGGCCCACGCCAGAAAAGTCGCCGCCGCGGCCAGCGCCACCGCCGGGACAAACCAGGCGGCCACCTTGTCGGCCAGCTTTTCAATGGGAGCCCGGCTGCGTTGGGCTTCGCTCACCAGAGCGACGATACGGGCCAGCAAGGTTTCCGCTCCCACCCGTTCGGCCCGCATCAGGAAACTGCCTGCGCCGTTGAGCGTCCCGCCGGTCACCCGAGCCCCCGGGGTCTTCTCCACCGGCATCGGCTCGCCCGTCAGCATGGATTCGTCCACGAAGCTGGAGCCTTCCAGCACGGCGCCGTCCACCGGAATCCGTTCTCCGGGACGCACGCGCAGCCGGTCGCCCGGGCGGACGCGCTCCAACGGGACGCTGCGCTCGCTGCCGTCCTCATCCACCAGAAGGGCGGACTGCGGCGCCAGGTTGAGCAAGGCGCGAATGGCGCTGCCCGTGCGGTTGCGGGCGCGCAACTCCAGAACCTGACCGAGCAGCACCAGCGTCACGATGCCGGCGGCGGCCTCGAAGTAGACGGGAGGCCGGCCGTCGTGCATGCGAAAGGAGCTCGGGAACAGGCCCGGGGCGACGACGGCGGCCACGCTCGCCAGATAAGCCGCTCCGGTTCCCAATGCGATCAGGGTGAACATGTTGAGCCGGCGGATCCGGAGCGAGGTCCAGCCTCGGGCGAAGAATGGGCGCCCGCCCCACAGCACGACCGGGGTGGCCAGGGCGAGCTGAATCCAGGGCGCGAGCGGGGCCGGCAACCAGGAACGGCCGGCCGGCATCTCCGCCATCGCCAGCGCCGCCAGCGGGGCTGTCAGCAGCAGACTGAGCCGGAAGCGGCGGCTCATGTCGGCCAGTTCGGGATTCTCGGGCTGAGCGGCGGCGAGGGGTTCCAGCGCCATGCCGCAATCGGGACAAGCACCGGGGCCCATCCGGCGGACCTCGGGGTGCATCGGGCAGGTGTAGATGCCTGCGAGTTGCTCTGCCGCGGGCCGTCCGGGGAGGAAACTATCCGGGTCGGCGCGGAAGCGCTCCAAGCAGCGCGCGCAGCAGAAGTAATACGTTTGGTCGCGGTGGCGGAGCCGGTGAGAGGCGGTCTCCGGGTCCACGTCCATGCCGCAGACGGGATCCTTGGCGGGGGGGACGTCCCGGCGCCGCGCGGGGGCGCCGATCTGGACCAGCCCGCCCGGCGGCCTCGGCCTGGAGGGTTCCATATTCGAGTGGATTCCCAAAGACGGCCTTGGGTTGCCGCCCTCAGCCGGACGGCGCTTCGAGCACCGAGCGCACGGTCTCCAGCAACGTCTCCAGCCGCAGCGGCTTTTGCAAGGCGGCCTGGGCTCCCAGCAGTCTGGCGGTCTTCAAGTAGAGCTCAGGGACCTTGCCGGTGATGGCGATGACCTTCACGCCCGGGAACTCCCGGCGCAGCGCCTGGATGGTTTCCATGCCCTCCTGGCCGGGCATGACGATATCGGTGATCACCAGGTCCAGCGGCCGGCTGCGGCATATATTCAGAGCCTGCTGCCCGTCGGCGGCCTCCAGGACTTGGTAGCCGGCGGACTCCAGCATGCGCCTGAGAGAGAGGCGCACCTGCTCTTCGTCGTCCACAACCAGGATGCAGCGGGGGGAGGCGGCTTGGGACATCTCTCTGTTCCTATGGTACTGCGACCGGTTCTCCTCGGGGCTACTCGAAGAAGGGCTCACCCGGCTTGCGGTAACGCCAGGCGACCTCTTCGTTCAGCTCGATGCCCAAACCCGGCCGGTCCGGCACGCGGACCCGGCCTTCGCGCACCAGGGGCGCCTCCAGGCCCCGCGCCAGCTCGTCGAAGAAGGGAACGCCCGCCGCGTGCCACTCCAACGCCAGGAAATTCGGGATGGCGGCGCACAGGTGGGCGGCAGCCAGAGTGCCGATCGGGCCGGCGATGTTATGCACGGCCAGGTTGACGTAATGCATGTCGGCCAGGTCGGCCAGTTTGCGGCACTCCCAGAGGCCGAGTTTGTTGGCGTCCGGCGCCAGCACGCGAAGGCCGGCCTCCAGAATGAGGCGCTCGAAGTCAATGCGGTGGTAGTGATTCTCCCCGGTAGCCACCGGCAGGCGCGTGTGGCGTTGCACCTGCCCGAGGGCGGCGATGTTCTCGGGCGGGACCGGGTCTTCCAGCCAGAGCAGATCGTAGGGTTCCAGGGCGCAAGCCAACTCGAGGGCGGCCTGCACGCCGTAGTTCCAGTGGCAGTCAATGGCCAGGCCGACGTCCCGCCCGAGGGCCTGGCGCACGGCGGCCACCAGACAGACGGCGTACTCGATCTCGGCTCGGCTCAGGTCGCGGTTGTACTGGTCGGTCTCATAGGGGGTGGGCACGTCCACGTCGAATTTCAAGGCCCGAAAGCCGCGGGCGGCCATCTGCTCGGCGGCCCGCCGGTAGGCCTCCGGGGTGAGGCTCTCGGAGCGGGCAGCGTCCCAGCCGTGGTGCTTCAGGCTCACCTGGGCGGCAGGGAGAGAGGCGGCGGGTTGCTCGGGGGCCGCCCAATGAGGCACGCGCGGGCTGACCAGAGGCGTGAGGCTTTCCAGGGTGTGGCCGGCGTGGCAGTCGGCGTAGATCAGGACCGCGTCCCGATACTTGCCCCCAAGGAGTTGCCAGATGGGTAGGCCGAAGCGCTTCCCGGCCAGATCCAGCAAGGCGGATTCGATCCCTCCCAGGGCCTGTGCGGTCAGGCCGGGATGGGCGTGAGTGGAGCGCATGCGGAGACGGCGGATGACGCGATCGAAGGCCGTGGGGTCCTCACCCACCAGCACCGGGGCGTACTCGCGGATTACGGCGGCCAGAGCCGGGCCGACGAAGGCCTCGCCGTAGCCGGTGATGCCCTCGTCGGTCTCAATCTTGATCACCGTCCAATCGAAATTCGACTCGATGACCGCGGTGCTCAAGTGGGTGATCTTCATAGACCTCCAGCGTAGCAAGCCGGCCGGCAAACCCGGCGCCCCGGGATCAACTGCCGGCGGCGCGCAGGAATTCCAGGAACCGGGCGGGATCGCGCGTCAAGCCGGCGAAGGTGGCCAGGACGGTATCCTCCGGCGAAAGGATGGCGTAGTAAGGGATGGCTACGGTGCGGAAGCGGGTCTGTTGGAGCTGCTGGTTTTGCTGGGAGTGGGCGTCGGTGCCGTCGGTGTAAAGCTCCAGCAGTACGAAGCGTTCCAGGGCGGCGGCCACTTCCGGCCGGGTGAACATGTTGGCCTTCATCCACTGGCAGTTGGTGCAGGCGTAGCCGGTGAAACTCACCAGCAGGGGCTTGCCTTCCTGCCGGGCCCGGGCCAGCGCCTCGGGGTATTGGTCCTTCATCCAGTGCAGGCCCGGGCGCCCGGGGGCGGCGGCGAGGCCCTCGGCGGAGGGTGCGGGCACGTAAGCGTCCAACTCGCCCAAGCGCGCGCCGAACATCCCAGGAATCAGACTGAGGGCAAAGACCAGCAAGCCGGCGGCGACCAGCAGGCGGGGCAGCCCCAGCGGCTCCTCCGGTTTGACGCCTGGCAGGCGCAGCAGGCCCAGCAGGTACAGCCCGGCCAGGCCGATCAACACGACCCAGGCCGCCAGGAATCGCTCGCGGGTGAGCAGGTTCCATCCCAACACCTTGTCCACCGCGCTCAGGTATTTGAACATGGCGGCCAGGATCAGGAAGCCGAGCACCACCTTGACCCGGGGCAGCCAGCCGCCGCTGCGCGGCAGGCGCGCCAAGTAAGAGGGAAAGACCGCCAGCAAGAAGAAGGGCGAAGCCAGACCGGCGGCGAAGGCCAGCATTCCCAAGGCGGGCTTGAATCCTCCTTCGGCCAGCGAGGCCGCCAGCAGCGTCCCCACGAACGGGCCCACGCAGGCGAAGGCGGTCAGGGCGAAGGTCAAACCCATCAAGAGCGTGCCCGCCAGGCCTCCCCCGCGCGAGGCCTGATCCAAACGGGTCAGAACGCCCGAAGGCACGGCCAGCTCGAAAGCCCCGAGCAGGCTCAGGCCGAAGGCCAGGAAGACCGCTGCGATGAAGCCGTTCACCCAGGGGTTCGAGCCGAGCTGCACGATGCCGAACGGGCCGAGCAGGGCGGTGACGACAAGCCCCAGACCGGTGAACAACACGATAATCCCCAGCGAGAACACGGCCGCCTCGAAGATCGCCCGGGCCCGCCCCGCCGCCGGTTTGTTCAGAAAGTACGACACGGTGATGGGGATCATCGGGAACACGCAAGGCGTGAAGACGGCGGCCAGGCCGAAGCCGAAGGCCAGAAAAACGAAGACGGCCAGAGTCTGGGCCGCGCCCTCGGCGCGCAGAGGTTGGGGCGCGGGCGCAGGGGGCGCCGGGGAGGACGAGCCGGCGGAAGCCGGCGGGACCGCTTGGTAGCCGGGCGGGATCGCCGGAGCCTGGGACCGGGCGGTCGGGTCCACGGTGAAACTGGCGCTCACGACGGCTCGGCGCGGCGGCAGGCATTGGCGATCGTCGCAAGTCTGGAAGCGCGGCTGGACCGTCAGTTCGACCACGCCGGGGGGCGCCTGGGCCGCCAGCTTGACTTCCAGCAGGAAGGTCACCTCGCGGTCGAAGGTCTCGGTTTCAGTGTTGAAGTTGGGATCCAGCTTGCGGGCCGGCTGGGGCTGATAGGCCCGGACGCTCTCGACGGCGGGGTGGGGAGCGAGCGTGACGCTGGTGGCGATGGGAGGCCGCGGCGTGGTGAGCGAATAGAGGTGCCAGCCCGGCTCCATGCGCGCCGTCAAACGGGCCAGGACGCGCCCGCCCGGGGCGGCGACGGACGGCTCGATGCGGAGGGACCAGCGGACCGGCTCGAGCCGCTGGGACCAAGCGGCGCCGGCGAGCAACAAGAAGGCGGAGAGGATACGCGCGCGCCTCACCTTAGTTGAGATGCTCCTACTTGCCCACCGGTAACAAACTGGTCGGCAGCGAGCGCAGCTCGTGTTCGAGCCGGCTGTCAATGTTGGCGCTGGCCAGCTCGGCCGCCACCCGGATGGCGTTCTTGATGGCATGGGCGTTGGAGCGGCCGTGGCAGATAATGACTACGCCGCGCACGCCCAGCAGGGGAGCGCCGCCGTACTCGGAATAGTCCACGCGCTTGCGGAAGTCCTTGTAAGCGTTGCGGGAGAGCACGTAGCCCACCTTGCGCTTCAAGGTGGCCTTCAAGGAACGCTCCAGCAGGTGCGTGATGACGTCCACCATGCCCTCGCTGACTTTCAGGGCCACGTTACCGATGAAGCCGTCGCAGACCACGACGTCGGCGGCGCCGGTATAAAGGTCGCGGCCCTCCACGTTGCCGATGAAATTCAGGGGCAGGCTCTTGAGCAGGGGGGCGGCGTTGCGCGTCAGCTCGTTACCTTTGTGTTCCTCTTCGCCGATCGAGAGCAGGCCCACGCGCGGTCGCTCGGTGTGAAAGACCACGCGGGAGTAGATGTCGCCCATGAGGGCGAACTGGGCGAGCATGCGGGGGTTGCAATCCACGTTGGCGCCCACGTCAATCATGACCGCGGGCGAGCCGGTCAGGGTGGGGAAGGCGGAAGCCAGGGCGGGGCGGTCCACGCCCCGGACCACTCCTTGGACCATCTTGGCGGTGGCCATCACGGCCCCGGTGTTGCCGGCCGAGACCAGACCCTGCGCCTGACCGTCGCGCACCAGGCGAGAGGCCACCCGGATCGAGCTGTCGCGCTTGGCGCGGACGGCGCGGGCCACGCTGTCGTGCATGGTGACGCGCTCGCTGGCGTGCACGATACGGACGGGCAGGCCGCGGCCCCCGTCCTGTTGGGCCAGTTCCCGGCTCAGCAAGTCCTGCGGGCCGACCAGAAAGACCTCCACGCCCAGGGTTTTGGCGGCCCGGACGGCGCCCTCGACCTCGGCCTTGGGGGCGTGGTCGCCGCCCATTGCATCCACGGCTATGCTGATCATGACCGGATGGAGACTATTCCGAGGCTACCTCGATGACCTCCCGTCCTTTGTACTGACCGCAGTGCGGGCAGACCCGGTGCGGCAGCTTGGGTTCATGACAATTGGGGCACTCGGCCAGCCCCGGGCGGCGCAGAGCGTCATGGGCCCGGCGTTTGCCGGTGCGGGCTTGTGAGTGCCGTCGTTTCGGGTTCGGCATGATTCAGTTTTTCCTTTCAATGTAGAACAATCGCGCGGCGCAAGCGGTCAAAGGTCGCGCAAGGCGGCCCAGCGGTCGTCCTGCCAGCCGCTCCGGCAGTGGCAGGAGACCAGGTTGCGGTTTTGCCCGCAGACCGGGCAGATGCCGCGGCAGTCCGGCCGGCAAATGCGCTGCATGGGCAGAGCCAGCAGAACCTGCTCGCGCACCAAGTCGGCCAGCTCCAGGCCCAAGCCGCGATAAAAAGCGACCTCGGTTTCCTCCTGGGTCAAGATGACCTCCTCGGCCAGGGCGCTGGGCAGGGGCCGGTAAACCAAATCGAAATCCAGGGCGATGGGAAACACGGCCGCTTCCAGACACCGGTCGCAATCAGCCTCCATGCGCACCGAAAGACTTCCCCGGACGCGGATTTCCATGGTGGCCTCGCGCAACTCGGCGGCGCCGGTGACTTCCAGGTCGCTGACCTGCCGGAGCTGGGCGTCGAAGAAATCAATCGCCCCCGGGTGAAAGACCTCGGCGATCGGGAGTTTACGGAGCTGCAACTCCTGAACGTTAAGAAACATGGCGCACCCCGCCCCGCCGCGCTCCGCAAACTTTCTATTATATCCGGAACGGCGCCGGCAGGCGCGGGCCGGCTTTCCGATCCGGCTGCCCGCCTGCCGGCGCCGCTATGATCGAAGGCTGCGCCCGATCGGGCGCGGCGCCCGATGTTTGCTTCAAGGAGGTTGGCGGATGAATCGAAGGTCATTCTTGGCCGGCGCGCTCGGGGCGGCTGCGGCCGCGCGGGCGGCGGCGGGGGAGCGGACTTTGCGCTGCCACGCCGACGGCCGCTTCAAAATTCTGATGATCTCGGACTTGCATTACCGTCCGGCGCCCGATCCGCACGGCATTGCTTTGACCGAGCGGCTGATCGAGCTGGAGAAGCCGGACCTGGTGATCGTGGCGGGCGACTGCCTCTCGGGCAGGGACTGCACGTCGGCGGAAGGATTGCGCACGGCGGTGGGCCACGTGGCGGCGGCCATGGAAAACAAGGGGGTTCCCTGGGCGATCACCTTCGGCAACCACGACCAGGAACATTTCCCCAACACCCGGCTGGACAAGGACGCCGTGCTGGCCCTCTATGCCGGCTATCCGCACAACCTGAACGCGGGCTACGTGCGGGGACTGACCGGCGGGGGAAACAAGCATCTGCTGGTGTGGAATGCGGCCGGAACTCGGCCCCTCTATTGCTTGTGGCTGCTGGATTCCAACGAGTACGTCACCGAGGGCAAGGCCACCTTCTACGACTGGATTCACGCCGACCAGATTCAGTGGTACTACCGGACCTCGATCGAGCTGGAGAAGCAGTACGGGGGCAAGGTGCCCGGGTTGATGTTCTTCCACATCCCGCTGCGCGAGTTCAACGAAATGGTGAACGGCGCCAAGATCATCGGCGCGCGGCACGAGCCGGAGGCACCTTCGCCCGTCAACAGCGGCCTGTTCGCGGCCGTGCTGGAGCGAGGCGACGTGCGGGGCATCTACTGCGGGCACGACCACACCAACAATTACGTGGGCCGCTGGCGGGGTGTGGAACTGGGCTATGACGGCTCGGCCGGCCACCGGGCCTATCCCAACGTGCCGCCTGAGGATCCCTCCAACGGGAAGGTGCGGGGCGGGCGTGTGTTTCTGATCAGCGAGGGCCCGCCCGCCCGGCACAAGACCTGGATGCGGACCAAGGACGGCACGGTGAACTGGGAGTTCGAATCGGAGGCCTACACCGCCTACCAATTGAGGTTGTGAAGCCCGGGCGGAAGGCTCAAGGCTCCGGGTCGGGGATCAGGAAGCGGCGCGGTGCGCCGGCGGCCGCCGTCACGGCTTCCGCCGCCAGGTAGCCGCTGCGCACCGCCCCTTCCATGGTGGCGGGCCAGCCGGTGCGCGTCCAATCGCCCGCCAGGAAGAGGTTGGACAGCGGGGTCGCGGCGGGCGGACGGAGGGCCTCCAGCCCGGGGCGGGGCGAGAAAGTCGCCCGCCGCTCGGTGATCAGTTGGGCTCGCTCCAGGCTGGCCTGGCGCAGGCGGGGCAAAAAATCTGCCAGCTCGCGCCGGGCCAGCGCGATGACCTGTTCGCGCGGCTGCTCGAGCAGCCGCCGGGCGGCGCTCATGACCGCCATCAGATAGCGCCCGGCGGCCTTGTTGAACACCCACTGAAAAGTGCGATCCAGAAGGGCGGCCTGGGGCAGCTCCATCACGGGCCGATCGAACCAGAGGTGGACGGCCGCGATGGGGGAAGACTCGAAGGCGCCGGCGGGCAGGTTCAGATCGGGAGCCAGTTGAGCGGCCCGGTCGCAAGGCACGGCCAGCACGTAGTAATCGGCCCGGCGCGTTTCCCGGCCCACCTGCACTCCCCGGACCCGGCGCTGCTCGATAAGCAGGGCGCGGACGGGCGAGCGCACGTAGAGTTTCACTTCCGGGAAGCGCCGCCAGCGCTGCTCGGCGTAAAGATCCGACAGCGGCACGGCGGGCAGGCCCATGCGGTGGCCGTCCGGGGCGGCGAGGAAGCCGAGCCAGAAGACCTGGAGGCCGTGGCGGGCGGCGGTGCGCTCGGGCTCCTCGTTCAGGGCGCTGACCAGAACCGGGCGCCAGAAGCGAGACAGGGCGGCGGGAGTCTGGCCGTGGCCGCGCAGCCACTCGAGCATGGTGATGTCGTCCAGGTCCGTGCGCCGGGCGAACTCGCGGCGCAGCCCGAGCAGGGCCCGGGTGACGGCCAGCTTATCGGGCACGCCCAGGAAGCGCAAGCCCAACAGGGCGGCGGCGTAGCGGCCGGCGCCGGGCAGCCGGCCCGGACGAAGGACCGAGAGGCGGCCGCCGGGCTGGAGAAAATGAAATTCGTCGTAGAAGCGAATGCAGTCGGCCACGCCGAGCCGGGCGTAGAAATCAAGCAGATTGCGGCAGCAACCCAGCAGGATGTGCTGGCCGTTGTCAATCAGGCCGGCCTCGGGACGGGCGGGGTCGAGCGGAAAGGAGCCGGCCCGTCCGCCCAGCCGCGGACGAGCTTCGTAGAGTTCGACCTCGAAGCCGGCGCTGTGAAGGGCGAGGGCGGCCGACATGCCGGCCAGCCCGCCGCCGATGATGAGGGCCCGGGGCACTCAGCCGGACTCGCCGGCGGCGCGGCGCCCGTAAAGACGGACGACGTTCTCCATCAGGCGCAGGCCGCAATCGCCGTCCAGGGTGAGGATGGATTCGGGATGAAACTGGACGGCCTCGATGGGCAGCTCGCGGTGCCGGACGCCCATGATGACCCCGTCGTCGGATTCGGCGGTCACCTCCAGGCAGTCGGGCAAGCTTTCCTTGAGGGCGAACAGGGAATGGTAACGGCCCACCCGGAGGGACTCGGGCAGGCCCTGGAAAACGCCCCGGCCGGTGTGGCGGATGCGGGAGGGTTTGCCGTGGACCGGATAGTCCAGCACGCCCAGCCGTCCGCCGAAGGCCTCGACCACACCTTGGAGGCCGAGGCAGACGCCGAACAGGGGAATGCGGCGGCCGGCGGCGAAGCGGACCAGCTCGGGAACGCCGAAATCGGCCGGGCGGCCGGGACCGGGCGAGACGAGGATGAGGTCCGGCTGAAGTTGGGCGATCAACTCCAGGGGGAAGCCCGCCCGGTAGGTGACCACTTGGGCGCCGGTCTGGCGGGCGTAGTTGGCCAAGGTGTGGATGAAGCAGTCGTCATTGTCCACCAGCAGCATGCGGACCCCTTCGCCCGGGCGGGGAGCGGGCGGCGGGGCGGGCGCGGGTGCGGGGGGCTGAAGGGCACGAAAGAACCCGGTGGCCTTCAGGCGGGTCTCGATCTCCTCGCGCTCGGGGTCGGAGTCGTAAAGCAGGGTGGCGCCGGTGGGGTAGGAGGCCACGCCGTCCTTGAGGTGGATGGTGCGGATGAGGATGCCGGTGTTGATGTCGCCGTTGAGCAGGATCATGCCGACGGCGCCGCCGTACCAGCCGCGGGCGTCCTTTTCCAGGTCCTCGATGGCTTGGGCGGCGGCCTTCTTGGGCGCGCCGATCACGGTGACGGCCCACATGTGGCTGAGGAAGGCGTCCAGGGAATCGAAGCCGGGGGCGAGGAGGCTCTCCACGTGATCCACCGTATGGAAGACGCCGGCGTAGGATTCGATCAGGCGGCGGCCGAGGACGCGGACCGAGCCGGGGACCGAGACGCGGGACTTGTCGTTGCGGTCCACGTCGGTGCACATGGTCAGCTCGGACTCCTCCTTGAGGGAGTTGAGCAGCTCGCGAATGGCCTCGGCGTCGCGCAGGGGATCGCCCGTGCGGCGGGCGGTGCCCGAGATGGGGCAGGTTTCCACGCGGCGGCCCTCGACGCGGACGAACATTTCCGGGGAGGCGCCGATCAACTGCTCGTCGCCGAACTGGAGGAAGAATTCGTAGGGGCTGGGACTGGCGAGCTGCAAGCGGCGGAACAGCTCGGAGGGGGAGCCGGCGAAGGGGGCGCGGAAGGTACGGCGGAGGACGACTTCGTAGTAGTCGCCGCGGCGCATGCCCTGGCGGACGGCTTCCACCTTGGCGCGGTATTCCTGGGGGCTGTGGTCAGAAACAATTTCACCGGCTTGTGTTTCACCGGGCGGCGCCAGCCGCTCTCCCTGCCGGGCCAGCCCCAGGGTCGAGATCCCGTCGCAGTCGAACTCGTACTGGTAGCGCTCGATCAGCTCCCGCTTGCGGTCCATGAAGTAAATGTCGTCGCACAGGAACAGGCGCAGATCGGGAGCGCCCGGGCGGGGCAGCTTCAGGCGGATCGGATCGAACTGGAACAACAGGTCGTAGCCGAAGGCGCCCACCAGGGCCAGACGGGAGTCCTTGGGATGGCGGAACTCCTCGATCAAGGCGCGCAGGATCGAGAAGACCGAGGGCTGCTTGCTGCGCTCTTCCTCGGGGAACAGCGGCGGGAGCGGCTTCAAGCGGCCGGCCAGGGCCCCTTGCTGGAAGCCGAGGCTCTCCCAGTGGGGATGGCCTTCGAGCACGCGGTGCAGCATCCGGGCCAGCATTTCCCCCCGCAGATTCAAAGGGCGGAAGAGCATCTCGCGCCCCCGGGCCGCGATCTCCAAGGGGGGGCGCAAGGAGGCGATGTCCCAGCGGGAGTACCGCCCGGGATACTCGTAGCCGGAGGAGAGATAAAAGCCGCGGTACTCGTCCAGCTCCCGGAGCAAGTGAGCCAGACCTTTGCGGAACGGGACCCGGGAGAGGCTGCGAGTGACGGCAATGCCGCTGCGGGTCGTATAGCTGAGCCGGCGCATGGAAGGGCGCTACTCAGACAGGATAACAGATCGCCCGCGCGGGGCCGCTCCTCAGCCCGAGTAAACGCCCACTACGATCACCGCCACCGGGATGTCGCCCACGGCGGCGTGCAGGACCCAGTCGCCTTCGCCTTCCCGCTTCAAGCCGGCCGGTTCGGGCTTCTCCAACTTCCAGATGCTGAGGATGGCGGGGTGGGAGGTGCCCGCAGCCTTCTTGCTCATGGCGACCACCTGGTCGTAGTTCGGGGTGGCGTTGAGGTCCTGATCCTCGGCGGCGGGGACCAGCAGGAGGAAATCCCGCTGGGGGGAGACGCCCTGGTGCGCGCCGTCGGTCGGGTAAAAGCTGAGGCGCAGCGTGTAGACGCCGGGCTTGAGGCTCTGGCCGCGGCGGTCGCTGCCTCGGCCGGGAAAGCGGATTGCGCCCAGCAGCGCGCCGTGGGGGATCGAGGTGAGGGACACGTTCTCCTCGGTGGTGGCCGGGCCGGTGGGCGCCTGAGCGCGGAACCAGAGTTCGAGCACCACGTTGCCGCCGGCGCCGACGATCTTGTGTCCGGTCTTTTGAAGCGCCTCGCGGATGGGGGGCGCCAGTTCCTCGGGCGGCGGTCCGCCCGGTTCGTACTTGTACTGTGCGAAGGCTGCGGCGGAGAGCAGCCAGAGACTCAGCCAGGCTGTTTTCATCGGCAGTTACTCCCTTTCCATAAGATTAGCGCCTGAGTCGGGGCTTCAGCGCGAAGCGACCCCGGCCACCAGCAAGGCGATCAGGACGTCTCCCAGGCGCGCGTGCAGGAACCATTCGCCCCGGGCGCTCATCTGGAAGCGCGGCGCGGGCCCCTCGGAGGCCATCCCGAACCGGAGCAGGCCCTTGCGGAGACGAGCCGCATCCTCGGGCGGGGCAAGGTCCTGGTCGGCGGCGGACGGAATCAGCGCCAGTGAATCGCCGCCGGCCGAGCGCAGCGTGTAGAGACCTCTGGGGAAGCCGCGGCCCGCGCGGTCGGCGCTGGGGGCGTAGTACTGGATCACTCCCAGGAGAGTTCCTTCGGGGAGAGCATCCCGGCGGAGGGCGTCCTCGACGGGACCGGACTCCAGGGGCGCGTTGCGCAGCCAGAGCTCGCAGAAGGGGAAGCCGCGGGACTCGACCACCCGAACTCCCTCGGGGACCAAGGCTCGGCGCAGGGCCTCGGCCAGCTCGGCCGGCGGCGGGCCGCCGGCTTGGGCGCGATATGCCTGCCCGAAAGCCGACCAGGCGATAAGGGTCAGCGCGGCGGCGGACAACCGAGCTCGAGGTCTCATACCGATTTGGATGCGCCCGAGGCCCGGCGGTTTCGGGGTGAAGCGGCCTGCGTTGCGGCGCCCGGCAGGCTCCTGGGACAATGAATCGGCGACGAGATGATCGCGAGCCTGAAAGTGACGGCGGTGCAAGTGCTGGCGCTTTCCTGCCTGGGCGTGGTGGCAGGTGTGTGGCTGAAGCGCAGGATCCGCTGGTTGGACTGGCTGAACGTGCCGGCCAGTGTGTTGGGGGGCTTTCTGTACGCCCTGGTCGCTTTGGGGTTGCGGGACCGCTACCTGAATCTGGAATTTGATCTGGTCTTGCGGGACATTTTGATGGTGGCGTTCTTCACCACGGTCGGCCTGCGGGCCAGCTTGCGGCTGGTGCGCGAAGGAGGCGCGCAGGTGCTGGCCTTCTGGGGCGTCGCCAGCCTGGGGGTGTTGCTGGAGAACGTGCTGGGCGTGGGACTGGCGCTGGCCCTGGGGATCCACCCGCTGGCGGGCCTGGTCTGCGGCTCGGTGACGATGGCGGGCGGGCCGGGCACGGCGCTGGCCTTCGGAGAGACCTTCGAGCGACTGGGCTTGCGGGGAGCGACGGATCTGGGCATCGCGGCCGCCATGTTCGGGATCGTGGCGGGCGGCCTGCTCGGGGGTTTCGTCGGCGGCCGGCTGATCGAGGGGCGCGGGTTGCACCCCGGCGCGGAGCGAGGCAGGGTGGCGTCGGCGGAGGCCATCGCCTACGCGGGCGATCCGGTGGAGACGCCCGCTCCGGCGTTGGAGGGGGCGCGCGTGTCGGAAGAGGCTTCGCTGATGGACAACGTGACGGCGGTGGCGGTGGCGCTGGCGGCGGGCAGTTTGATCAGCCTGGGCAGCCCGCGGGCGGGGGTGGTGCTGCCGCCCTACATCGGGGCCATGCTGGCGGCGGCGCTGATCCGCAATCTGAACGACCGGTACCGGTTTGCCTCTCTGGCCCAGCATCACATTGACGAGATCGGCAACATTGCGCTCAACCTGTTCATCGTCATGGCGCTGTTGGGTTTGCGCTTGTGGGAGTTGGTGCATTTGGCCCTGCCCATGCTGGTCATCCTGCTGGCGCAAGTGGTTCTGGTCTGGCTGCTGAGCGTCTGGACGGTGTTTCGCTGGATGAGACGAGACTTCGATGCGGCGGTGATGAGCGGGGGCTACTGCGGCTTCATGCTGGGGACCACGGCCAACGCGCTGGCCTCGATGGGGGTGTTGGTGGAGAAGTACGGCCCGGCGCCGCGGGCCATTTTGGTGGTGTCGCTGGTGGGGGCGTTCCTGATTGACTTCACGAACGCGACGCTGGTGACGGCGTTCGCCAACCTGCTGCGCTGAGGGGGCGGAGGCTTAGCGGGCCAGCAGGGGAGCCAGCAGGCGATCCAGTTCCGGTTCGGTCCAGGCGCTGAGGCGCACGTCGGAGGCCAGCCGCCAGGTCTCGCGATGCTCGACGACGGCGCCGGGTTCGACCTTGCGCAGCGGCCCGAGGGTCTCCAGCTCGAGGAAGTCGGCGTTGGCGAAGGTCTCCAGCGAGCAGCCGAAATCGGGGTACTGGGCGGCGGGGTCGGCGGCGGTCTCCTTGAAGAACAGGTCCGTGCCGAGCAGGTAGGCGGCCCAGGTGTGGGGATTGAAGAGGCCGATTTTCTGAGGTTCGGGCCGGGCGGGGTCCTGGCGCAAGACCAGGTACTTGGAGAAGAATTTCCAGCGTGGGTCCGAAAGGTCGGTGTAGGCCCACAGGACGAGGGGGTTGGTGGGCAGCAGAACCTCGGGGTGCTTGCCGCGGGGCGGGAAGCCGGCGATGGCGGCGCCGCCGGGAGCCATCATGGTCAGGGCCCAAGGGGCGAACTCGACGGCCCAGGGGTTGGCGTTGCGGAGGCGGTGGAGGATTTCGAGGCGGGCTTCGGAGTTCGACATTTTGATGACGATTTGTTTTTCCAGCCCGGTGCCCGGCTCCACCGGCGCGGTCGCCTCCAGCTCCCCCTCCCGGATCCGGACCCGCACCGGAACGTTATCCGGCGCCCAAGTGGTGGCCAGCCGCTCGGGCGCCACCCAGAGCCGGTGCCCGCCGCGGAGCTGGAACTCCTTCTCGCCGCTCTTGCCGAGCTGTTCGGGGAACTCCTTGAAGAGATTCCGCCCGCCGGGCACGGAGCAGCGCAGGATGCGCGGGCCGACGTCGGCCACGACGACCAGCTCCAGGCGGCCGTTCGTGAGGCGGTATCAATCGTTCCAGCCCTGATAGGCGATCTTCTCGATCCGGACTTGGGAGGCGGCGGTCATGGCGAGTGCGAAGGCGAACAGCAGCGTTCGGACCATCGCCGCCATTATAAGCCGCGCGCGGCCGGGGCCTGCGGGCGGTTCAGACTATAATCGGTGTTTACCCATGCCGGCCCATGAGCAGTTTTGCTTTCATTCCCTCGACGAGGTCGAGCGGCGGATCCGGGAGCTGGGCCTGGATCTGGAGGTCAGCCGGGACATCAGCCCCCTGCTGGCGCCGATCGAGATCGCCGGCCGCCGTCTGCCCAACCGGCTGGTCGTGCAGCCCATGGAAGGATGCGACGGCCGGGAGGACGGGGCGCCGGACGAGCTGACCTGGCGGCGCTATCGCCGCTTTGCGGCCGGCGGCGCGGGCTTGCTGTGGTTCGAGGCCACGGCCGTGACGCCGGAATCGCGCGCCAACCCGCGGCAGTTGTGGATCCACGAGGCAGTGGTGCGGGAGTTCGCGGCCCTGGCGGCGGAAACTCTGAAAACGGCGCGCGAGGCCTGCGGCCATCGGCCCCTGCTGGTCTTGCAGTTGACGCACTCGGGCCGCTACAGCAAGCCGGGGCGCAAGCCGACGCCCATCATCGCTCACCGCTCGCCCTACCTGGACCCGATCCACAACCTGCCGGCGGATTACCCGCTCATCAGCGACGAAGAGCTGGAGCGGCTGGAGGACCGCTACGTCGAGGCGGCGCTGTGCGCGCAGCGGGCGGGCTTCGACGGGGTGGACGTCAAGGCCTGCCATCGCTATCTGATTTCCGAGCTGCACGCTTCCCACACCCGCCCGGGCCGTTACGGCGGTTCGTTCGAGAACCGCACCCGGTTCTTCCGCAACATCGTGGGGAAGATCCGCCAGGCGGCGCCCGGGCTGATCGTCACCTCGCGCCTGAACGCCTACGACGCCATGGCCTACCCTTACGGCTTCGGGGTGGACCGGGAGGATGCCGGCAAGCCGGATCTGAGCGAGCCGATCGAGCTGGTGCGCTTCCTGAAGCAGAGCGGAGCACCGCTGGTCAACATCACGGTGGGCAATCCCTACTACAACCCGCACGTGAACCGGCCGTTCGATTTGCCGACCGCCGGCGCGCCGGTGCCGGCCGAGCACCCCCTGGCCGGGGTGGCGCGCTTCGTGGCGGTGGTGCGGGCCGTTCAGCAGGCCTTCCCGGATCTGCCGGTGATCGCGGCCGGGTATTCCTGGCTGCGGCAGTTCTTCCCTTACGTGGCGGCGGGGAGCCTGCGCAAGGGATGGGTGACGCTGGTGGGACTGGGGCGGATGGCGTTCGCCTACCCGGACTTCGCGCGGGATCTGGCCGAACGCGGGCGGCTGGATCCGGAACGGGTGTGCGTGGCCTGTTCGGCTTGCACGCAGATCATGCGGGACGGCGGGCGCACCGGGTGCGTGCCGCGCGACGCGGCGATCTACGAGCCGATTTACAAGGCGGGGCGGGCCGAGGCCCTGGACACGATCACGGCCATGGCCAAGACGTGCCTTCAGTGCAACGACCCGACCTGCGTGGGCCGTTGCCCGGCGCGCGTGAACATCCCCAAGTTCGTGGGGGCCATCGCGCAAGGCCGGTTCCGAGAGGCCTACGAGACGCTGCGGGAGGCCAACGTGCTGGCGGCCGTGTGCGGCTACGTTTGTCCGGCCGAGACGCTGTGCGAAGCGGGCTGCATCAACCGGCACTACAAGGAGCCGGTGCCGATCCGCCACCTACAGAGGTGGGTGAGCCGGAAGGCGGTCGAGGAAGGTTGGGCGGCGGAAGGGCGGCCTCGGGCGGGCGGCGGGCGGCGCGTGGCGGTGCTGGGCGCGGGGCCGGCGGGGATCGCGGCGGCGGCGACGCTGGCGTCGCTGGGCCATCAGGTGACGCTGCTGGACCGCGGGGCGGCGCTGGGGGGTCTGGCCAAGCAGACCATCCCGGCCGAGCGTCTTCCCGAAACGGTGTTGCAGCGGGAGATTCACGACGTGCTGGCCTCCAGCGGGGTGGTCGAGCACCGGCAGTACGTGCGGTTGGGGGCGGACTATACGCTGGAGGATGTGCTGAAGGAAGGTTTCCAAGGCGTGGTGGTGGCGCTGGGCCTGAACCGGTCGGTCGAGCTGCCGGGGGCGGCGCGTCCGGCCTCCGGGGTGATCGGGGCGCTGGAGTTTCTGGTGCGCGTGAAGAATGGAGAGCGGGTCAGAGGAACGGTGCTGGTGCTGGGAGGGGGTAACACGGCGATTGATGCGGCTGTGTCGGCCCAGCGGGCGGGGGCCGAGCAGGTGGCGATCGTCTACCGGCGTTCGTTCGTGGAGATGCCGGCCTGGCCGGAAGAGCGCGATCAGGCGGTGCGATCGGGAGTTCACTTCCTGATCCTGACCCAGCCGCTGGGTTACGTGACGGACGCCGCAGGCCGGCTCACCGGGTTGCGCGTGATCCGCACGCGGCTGGGCGAGCCCGGGCCGGACGGGCGGCGCAAACCGATCGAGATCCCCGGCTCCGAGCACGTGCTGCCGGCGGATTGGGTGGTGGAAGCCATCGGCCAGGAGGCGGACGAGGAACTGAGGCGGGCGCTGCCGGGTGTGCGTTTCGAGCGCGGGCTGATCTGGACGCAGGCGGGAACGCTGGCGACCAGCCGGCCGGGCGTATTCGCCGCGGGTGATATCGTCAACGGAGGAACGACCGTGGTCCAGGCGGTGGCCGAGGGGACGCGGGCGGCCCGCGAGCTGGACGCCTGGCTGGCGGCGCAAAGCTGCCCGGCGCCGGCGGCTTGAGAGCGCCGGAGGGAGTTCAAGGAAAGGAGAGCACAGTGGCGAAAATCGGGTTCATCGGTTTGGGCATTATGGGCAAGCCCATGGCGCGCAATTTGATGAAGGCGGGGCACGAGCTGACGGTTCACGACGTGCGCCCGGAGCCGGTCGAGGAGCTGGCGGCGGCGGGTGCGGCGCGGGGCGGCTCGCCGCGGGAGGTGGCGGCGCGCTCGGAGATCGTGATCACCATGCTGCCCGACGGTCCGGAGGTCGAGCAGGTGATCCTGGGTCCGGACGGGGTGCTGGAAGCGGCGCGCCCGGGCCTGCTGGTGATTGACATGAGTTCGATCAGCCCGATGGTGGCGCGCCGGGTGGGCGAGGAGTGTGCCCGGCGCGGGGTGGAGTTCCTGGACGCTCCGGTCTCCGGGGGCGAGCCGGGCGCGATCCACGCGACGCTGGCCATCATGGTGGGCGGGGAGGCGGGCGTTTTTCAGAAGGCGCTGCCGGTGTTCGAGGCCATGGGCCGGTCCGTCACTCTGACCGGGCCGGTGGGAGCGGGCAACGTGACCAAGCTGGCCAACCAGATCATGGTGGCGGTGAACATCGCGGCGATCGGGGAGGCGCTGGCGCTGGCGACCAAAGCGGGAGTGGATCCCCAAGTGGTGTTCAACGCGGTGAAGGGCGGGCTGGCGGGCAGTGCGGCCCTGAACGCCAAGGCGCCCATGATCCTGAGCCGGAATTTCCAGCCGGGTTTTCGCATCCGGCTGCATCAGAAAGATCTGCGCAACGCGCTGAAGGCGGCGGAAGCCTTGAGCGTGCCGCTGCCGGTGACCAGTCTGGTGCAGCAGATGCTGACCGCGCTGGTCAACGAGGGCGAGGGCGAGCTGGATCACTCGGGCATCGTACGCTTCACCGAACGGCTGGCGAAGGTCGAGATCGCGGCTCGGGGCTGAGAGAAGCCTGCCCGGGAGAGGCCATGCGGCGGAGCTGGCCGCAAGCGGCGAAGATATCCTGGCCGCGCGGCTTGCGCAGCAAGCAGGGCAAGGCGCGGCGCACGATGCGCTGGAAGGCGAGCACCCTCTCGGGCCGGGGCGGCGCGTAAGGGATGCCCGGGCCCGGGTTGAGCGGGATCAGGTTGACCTTGGCCTTCAGAGGGGCGAGGAGTCCGACCAGGCGGCGGGCGTCGGCTTCCGAGTCGTTGACGTCCCCGAGCAGGACGTACTCGAAGGTGAGCCTTTCCCAGGAGCGCAAGGGATAGGCGCGGCAGGCCCGGATGAGTTCCTCCAGGGGATAGCGGCGGGCGGCGGGAACCAGGCGCAGGCGGTCCTGCTGGCGGGTGGCGTGGAGCGAGACGGCCAGCTTAGGCCGGATTTCGGCCGCGGCGAGGCGGCGAATCATGGGGATGATGCCGACGGTGGAAAGGGTGATGCGGCGGGGGGAAAGGCCGAAGCCTGCGGGATCGGTCAGCAGGCGGGTGGCCTTGAGGACGTTCTCCAGGTTGAGCAGGGGCTCGCCCTGTCCCATCAGGACTACGTTGAGGCGGCTCTGGCCGGGCTGGAGCCCGTGCAACCCGGCCAGCAGCAGGACCTGGGCGACGATTTCGCCGGCGGTGAGGTTGCGCTCGAAGCCCATCTGGGCGGTGAGACAAAAGCGGCAACCGAGGGGACAGCCGACCTGGGTGGAGACGCAGATGGTCGTGCGGGCGCCCTCGGGCATGAGCACGGATTCGACGGTGCGGCCGTCGTCCAAACGAAGCAGGTAGCGGCGGGTGCCGTCGGCGGAATCCCAGCGGCGCTCGATCCGGGGCCAGCCGAAGCGGTGTTGGGCGCTCAAGCGGCGGCGCAAGTCCAGGGGCAGCGAGGTGGCGGAGGCCGGATCGCTCGCTGCTTGCCGGTAGAGGGCCTGGTAAAGCTGGCGGGCGCGGTAGGGCGGCTGCTCGGGGCCGAGCAAGGCGGCCAGTTCCTCCCGGTCCAGGCCCAGCAAGACCGCCATGATTTCAGGGTAACATCGCCGCCCGGGGCGCCTGTTGAAAGCTATGCTGATAGCAGCGGACTGCGGGTCCGTAGTGCGGAGGCGGGCTATGGACAGGCATCAGAAACGGCAATGGCGGTTCTCGCTGGCCTACATGGCGGCCGCCGCCCTGGCCTTGTATTTGTTTCAGCTTCTGCTCACCGCGCCCCAACCGCGGACGGTGTCCTACAGCGAATTCGTGGCGGAGCTGAAGGCGGGGCGTCTGGCCGAAGTCAACCTCACCGAGCGGCAGCTCCTCGGCGCGCCCAAGCCGGAGGGGAGCAAGGGCAGGCCGGCGCTGCTGGTGGCGACGCGACTGCCGGGGATTGACGACACGCCGCTGGTGCGGGAGATGGAGGCTCGGGGGGTCAAGTTGAGCGGCCGGATACAAGTGCGCTCCTGGTGGGTGGAGTTCCTGCTCTCTTGGATTCTGCCCATCGGCGTGCTGTTCCTGATCTACGCCTATGGGATGTGGCGCATGGGGCAGACCACGGGGCCGCTGAGCTTCGGCAAGAACCGGGCCAAGATCTACGATGAGTCCAGCCGGATCGAGGTGAGCTTCGCCGACGTGGCGGGGGTGGACGAGGCGCGCAACGAGCTGGTGGAGATCGTGGATTTCCTCAAGCAGCCGGGCAAGTATCAGAAGCTGGGCGGGCGGATTCCCAAGGGAGTGCTGCTGGTGGGGCCGCCGGGCACGGGCAAGACGTTGCTGGCGCGGGTGGTGGCGGGCGAGGCCGGGGTGCCGTTCTTTTCCATCTCGGGTTCGGAGTTCGTCGAGATGTTCGTGGGCCTGGGGGCGGCGCGCGTGCGGGATCTGTTTGAGCAGGCCAAGCAGAAGGCGCCTTGCATCGTTTTCATAGACGAGCTGGACGCGCTGGGACGCTCGCGGGCGGCCGGGGGTCTGGTGGTCAGCCACAGCGAGCGGGAGCAGACGCTCAACCAGTTGCTGGTGGAGATGGACGGGTTCGATCCCTCCAAGGGCGTGATCATCATGGCGGCCACCAACACGCCGGAGGTGCTGGATCCGGCGCTGCTGCGCGCGGGGCGTTTCGACCGGCACGTGGTGGTGGACCGGCCCGATCTGAAGGGCCGGCTGGAGATCCTGCGGGTGCATGCGCGCAAGGTGAAGCTGGGGCCGAACGCCGACCTGGAGACGGTGGCGGCGCGCACGCCGGGCATGGTGGGAGCGGACCTGGCCAACATCATCAACGAGGCGGCGCTGCTGGCGGCGCGGCGGGGGGCCGAACAAGTCGAGATGGGCGACCTGGAGGAAGCCATTGACCGCGTGCTGCTGGGCCTGGAAAAGAAGAGCCGCTGCCTGAGCTGCGAGGAAAAGCAGCGGGTGGCCTATCACGAGGCGGGGCACGCCCTGGTGGCGCTCTCGCTGCCGGGCGCGGATCCGGTCCACCGGATCTCGATCATCCCGCGCTCGATCGGCGCCCTGGGACACACGCTTCAGCTTCCCACCCAGGAGAAGTGCCTGCTGACGCGGCCGGAGCTGGAGGATCGGGTGGCGGTGCTGCTGGGCGGCCGGGCGGCGGAGGACCTGGTTTATGAGGGGGTGGTCTCGACCGGGGCGGCCGACGATCTGGAGCGGGCCTCCGAGCTGGTGCGCCAGATGGTGACGCGCTTCGGGATGAGTCGCGAGCTGGGCATCCTCACTTACGGGCGGGTCCATCCGGCGCGATTTCTGGGCGCGACGCCCGCGGCCGAAGAGCGCAACTACAGCGAGCGGACGGCCGAGCAGATTGACGCCGAAGTGCGGCGCTTCATGGACGCCACCTACGCGCGGGTCAAGCAGATTCTCTCCCGCCGGCGGGAAGAGATGGACCGGGTGGTGGCGGAACTGATGCGCAAAGAGACGCTGGAGCGGAGCGAACTGGAGGCCCTGCTGGCGCGCGAGGCGGCGCGTCCGGCCTGAGCGGAAACGGCGGGGCCGCGCCCGCCCGGCGTGGTCTCAGGGCAGGGGCGAGCCGCGGAGAGCCAGCATCCGCTCCAGGCCCTGGCGCCACCACCGGCCCATCAGCCCGGTGAGCGGACGTTCCAGCCGGCGGGGCCGGATGCGGAGGGTCTCGATGAGCACGTCCTCGCCGAAGAAGGAAGCCTCGCGCAGCACGTTGCCGTCTTCGTTGAGGATGCGGCTCTGGCCGTGCGAGCCGGTCAGATCGAAATTGGCGGGCGCGTTGGCGGCCACGATGAAGACTTGGTTCTCGACGGCGCGGGCCATCAACTGGGCGCGGTAGGGCTCGAGCTTGGACTCCTCCTTCAGGCCGGATTCGTGGCTGACGTAATAGATGAGCCGCGCGCCGGCCAGGGCGGGCAGGCGGACCAGTTCGGGATAGCGCTCGTCGTGACAGATGATGAGGCCGGAGGGGACGCCCTCCAGCTCGAACAGGGCGATGTGGTTGCCCGGGGTAGCCCACTTCTCGCCGGCCAGCATGAGCTTGGCGTAGCGCTCGACGAGCTCGCCCCGGGAGTTGAAGACCACGGCCGTGTTGTAGGTACGCTCCGCGGTCTTGTAGACGCTGCCCAGGACCGCAGCGATGCCCAGGCGGCGGCAGGCCGAACGGATCTGGTCTTCGGCCGCGACGATCTCGCCGGGGGCGGCGGCGGGCGCGGCGTCTTTGTCGTAGCCGGTGAGGGCGCACTCGGGAAAGACGGCCACTTGGACCTGCTGCCGGGCCAGTTGCTCCAGGAAGGCGAGGATGCGGTTGCGATTGTCATCCAGCCGGAAACCGGAGCGGAACTGCACGGCGGCCACCTTGAGGCTGACGGGCTGTTCCAGGACAAAGGGAGGCTGGGCGGACGCAACCCAGACCCAACAAATCGCGAGGACGGAGGCGCGCATGGGTGGGGCCATTATAGCCCGCACGCCCGGCCGCCCGGCGTAGGCGCCGGCTAGAAAGCGATGCGCGCCGAGCCTTGCATCGAGCGACTGCCTCCGGCCGAGGTGATCACGCCGAAGGTGGCGGCCTGGGACATGTTGGTTCCGGGCGCTGCGAAGTTGGGCGTGTTGGTGAAGCCGGTGGCCTCCAGGCGGATCTCCAGCTTGAGGCGCTCCCGCACGGGGAAGGCCTTGAAGACGGCCAGGTTCAGGCTGCGGGTTCCGGGCGCGCGCAGTTCGTCGAGCATGGGCGGCTCGGGGGTGACCGTGTACTGGTTGGGCAGAGGGCTGAAGGCGGTGATGTCGAAATAGGGGTTCAGGACGCGGCCGGCGGCGTCCCGGCGGTCGCCCAAACGCTCGTGGACCGGCCCGGTGAGCTTGGGATTGCGGATGCGCAGCGGCCGGCCGTAGGTGTGGGTGACCGAAAGGGGCGTGCCGGAGGCGAACTGAGCCAGGCCGCTCAAAGCCCAACCGCCCAGGATCTGGTCCCAGAGGCGCTCCAGGCCGGGACCGCTGAAGCGCAGGGGCAACTGATAGACGAAGGCCAGTCGGGTGACGTGCTTCTGATCGTAGGGGGAGACCGCGCGGTAGAAGCGGGGATTGACCACGCTGGTCGTGTTGTTGTCCATGAGGCGGGAGAAAGTGTAGGTCCACAGCAGGCTCAGGCCGTGAGTGAGGCGCTTGTCGGCTTTGACTTGGAGGGCGTGGTAGAGGGCCCGGCCGGTGGGGGCGGCGTTCAGGGTGGCGGTGGTGAATTGCGGGAAGCGCACCCAGAGCCGGTTCTGGGTCACGGTGGAGCTCTGGCCCAGACTCGAAGTGGCGGGAAAGACGCCGTAGAAGGGGTTGGGCACGCGGCGGTTCTCCTCGGCGCCCAGGGCGAGGTAGACGTCGGGCTTCTCGTTGAGGTTGAAGCTCTCGGGCTGTTTGAGGCTGTGCAAGCCGGTATAGGCGGCCTCCAGCAGGATGCGCGCGGGCAGCTCCCGCTGGAGACTGAACTGCCACTGCTGGTTGTAAGGGCTGGTGCGGGGCAGGCCGAGGAAGCCCAGACTGTCGCCTACCTGCGCCAGCAGACCGACGGAATTGCCCAGGGGCTGCCGCAAGCCCTGGGGGAAGGGGTTGGCCAGGGTGGTGAACGGGGTGGCGCCGTTGTCCACCGTGCCGACGTAAGGGGTCACGGCGTTGTAGACGCCCAGCGAGCCGAAGAAGGTGGTGGCCATCGAGACGATGCTGTAGAAGACCCCGTAGCCGCCGCGGATCACTGTGCGCGGGGTGAGGCTCCAGGCGAAGCCCAGGCGGGGGCCGAAGTTGTTCTTGTCGGCGGGCAGCCGGCGGGGATTGCCGTCCACGCCGGCGAACAACACGCCTCCCTTGAGTTCCCAGCCGGGGACCTGGAGGGGCAGGCGGACATTCTCGTCGAAGCGATAGCTCATGCGGTTGTAGCGTTCGGTGAAGGGAGTTTCCAGCTCGTAGCGCAGGCCCAGATTGAGCGTGAGGCGCGGGGTGAGCTTCCAATCGTCCTGGGCGAACAGGGCCAGATAGTGATTCTGGATCGAGGTGGCGGTGTTGTAGCCGAAGTTGCCCGAGGCGGCCAAGCCCAGCAGCAGTGAGGCCATGCCCGAGCCGGAGTTATCGGCCGAACGGCTGTCGAAGGGATTGGCCTGGGTGAAGGTGGGGCTGAAGCTGAAGGTCCCGACGGCGTTGGATCCGGGCGAGACGCTGTGGATGCGTCCCAACCGGTAGTCGGCGCCGAATTTCACCGAATGGTTGCCGGTGAGCTTGGTCCAGGTGGAGACCAGGGAGTTGATCATGTCGCGCGAGAAGGACATGCCGCTGCCCAGATTGGGGATATTCTCGCCCAGGGAGAAGTTGGGCCAGCCGCGGAAGGCCTGGTTGCGCACGACGATGTCGGGGATCTGAAGCTCCTTGGGGTCGGCGCCGGCGGCGCCGTTGACGCTGCGGCTGGAATAGCTGAGCACGCCCAGGCGGAGGGATCCCACCAGGCTGGGCGAGAGCACCAGCGTATCGTCCAAAGCGACGCTGATGCGGCGGCGGAACAAGGGGCGCTCGAGGTCCGAGCTGCCCGAGACGGGGAAGGAGACGGCGCCGAAAATCAGCTCGTCGGCCTGCTGGATGCGATCCAACACGCCCACGCGCAGAAAGAGGCGCTGGCGGTCGGTGAGCACGTGATCCAGGCGGGCGCTGACCTGATGCTGATCCACGGCGTAGGTCTTGCTGAGGGCCCAGTTGTAGGCGCCGATCTGGGGGCGGGCGGGCTGGTTGGGTAAGGGATACTTGGCGAGCACGGCGGCCCCGATGGGGCTCAGGCGGGACGCGGGGATGACGGCGCCGGGGAAGGGCTGGCGGGTGGCGCGCGTGCCTTCCACCACAGTGGTGGCCGGATCGTAGAGGGCGAAGGGGCCGCCCAGGCGGTTGGCGGTCTGCGAGAAGTCGCCCTTGCGCTCGGCTTCGGTGGGCACGCGGGCCTGGCGGGTCAACTCACGCGCGTCGTGGTCGCGCTCCAGGGTGGTGGAGAAGAAAGTGCGGTTGCGCCCGTCGTAAAGCCGCGGGACATAGAGCGGGCCGTTGAGGGCGTAGCCCCATTGGTGGTACGTGACGGGCGGCTTGGCCAGCCCCAGGCGGTTGTTGGTCCAACTGTTGGCGTTCAAGGCCGCCCAGCGCTTGTACAGGTAGAGGGCGCCGTGGGGCTGGTTGGTTCCGCCGCGCGTGGTGATGGTGAGGGCGCCGCCGTTGGAATGGCCCAGAGCGGCGTCGAACATGGTGGTGTGGATCTTGACTTCCTCGACCGCATCGAGGGCGGGCACGAAGCCGATGGTGCCGCTGACCGAGGTGTTCGGAATGCCGTCCACGACGATCTCGTTGTCGCCGCGGGTGCCGCCGCCGCCGGCGATCGAGAAGTTGCCCTGGGCGCTGCTGGTGTAAGTGCCGGTGCCGCCGGTGACGCCGGGCGCCAGGTTGCGGATGTTGATGACGTTGCGGCTGAGGGAAACCACCATGGTTTCCACCATCGAGCGCTCGATGACCTGACCCAGATCGGCCGAGGCGGTGTTGAGCAAGGGGGCCGAGGCGGTGACGGTGACCGATTCGGTGGTCTGGCCGAGCTCGAGAGTCAGGTCCAGGGTGACCAGCTCGTTCAGGGAGACGCGGATGCCCTGGCGCTCGAGGGTCTTGAAGCCCGGGTGTTCGACGCGGAGGCTGTAGTTGCCGGGCAACAAGAAGGGGACCTGGTAGTTGCCGGCCTCGTTGGAGACGGCGCTGACTTTGACGTTGGTGTCGGTGTTAAGGACCTCCACGGCGGCGCCCGCGACGGCGGCGCCGCTGGGGTCGAGGATGCGGCCGCGTATGGTCCCGCGGAACTCCTGGGACCAGGCGAAAGCGGTGAGCAGGCAAAGCCATCCGGCCAGACGCTGGATCATGGAAAACCCTTCCCCGGGGCCATGGTATCGGTTTCCGGCGAGGTGCGTCAAGCGCTGCGACGAGCGTGAAAAACAGCGCCCGGCGGCCTCCGTTTGCAGTAGGATCGTGGGTGTGAAGGGGCGTTTGGGCTGGCTGGTGTGGCTGGCGGTGTCGAGCGCCGCCGCCCAGAGCGCGGCCGGCGACGCGGACCGGGGCCGGGAGCTGTTCCGGTCTCTGGGCTGCATCGTCTGCCACAGCGTGGACGGGCAGGGGGGAGGCTACGCGCCGGATTTGGCCCGGCGCATCGGGCGGGAGCAAACGCCGATCGGCATGGCGGCCGGGATGTGGAGCCGCAGCCCGGCGATGTGGGCCTGGGTCCGCAAGAAGCGGCTGACGCTGCCGGCACCGGGCGAGCAGGAGATGGCCGATCTGTACGCCTACTTTTATTCGGCCCGCTACTTCGACCGCCCCGGGGAGGCGGAGCGGGGGCGGAAGGTCTTCTACTGGAAGCGCTGCGGAGACTGCCACGGGTTGAACGGCAAGGCGGCCGGGCCGGGCCCGGCGGTCTCGGAGTGGCCGCCGGCCGGGGATGCGGTGGGCCTGTTGGAGCGGATGTGGAGCGCGGCCGGGAGCATGAGGGAGGCGATGGGCCGCCAGAGGATCCCGTGGCCGGAACTGAGCTCGCAGGAGGCGAGCGATCTTTACGCCCTGTATCGGAGCCTGCCTGAGACGCGGCAGCGAGCGGGCGATTTCCCGCCCGCGTCGAATCAGCCGGGCGAGCGGTTATTCGCGATGAAGGGCTGCCGCGGCTGCCACAGCGGAGCACGGAGCCTGGCGGGGCGCTTCAGCGGGCGGACGCTGGCGGATTTCGCGGCCGCGATGTGGAACCGGGCGCCGGAGATGGCGCGGCGGCCCGCCTTGAGCTACGGGGAGATGCGCCAGGTGGCGGGCTATTTGTGGAGCCAGCAGATCCGGGAGCCGGCGGGGGACGGCGCGCGGGGCCGGCGGGTCTTCGCCGCCCGGGGCTGCGCGAGCTGTCACGGGAAGGCCTTGAGCGGCGCGCCGCGGCTGGCCGGCCATCGGATGCGGCCGTTCGCCTTGATGGCGGCGCTTTGGCGTCACGGGGCCAACATGCAGGGCCGGATGCAGGAAGCGGGCCGGGCGTGGCCGCGGCTGAACGGAAGCGAGCTGGCGGATTTGGCGGCCTATCTGAGAACGGAAGGGCCGTTTTAGGGGGCGGGCGGCTTCGCGATAAACTGAAAACAGAGGGGCGGAGCAAGCCGCCCGGACGCCGTGAACGAGTATTTGAACGGGGCGGACGACTACACCGCGCCCGCCGAGCGGCCCCTGCGGGACGACGCCAAGCCGGCGGGCGGTCGAATCGCGCTGTTCCAATACCTGGCGCTGGGGGTCTTCCTGTTCTTGATCTCCGGTTTCTGGCAGCTTCAGGTGCGCAATCCGGAGTTCTACAGCGAGCGGGCCGAGCGGAACTCGATCAAGGCCCTGCCGGTGCTGGCGCCGCGAGGAAAGATTCTGGATCGCGACGGGCGGGTGATCGTGGACAACCATTCCTCCTTCAGCCTGATCCTCTCGCGCGAGCACCTGAAGCAGGAGCATGTGCCCATCATCGCGGCGGGCCTGAACCTGGACCGGGGCGAGCTGGAGCGGCGGCTGTATCGTTTTCGTTCCCGGCCGCGCTACGAGCCGATCATCATCAAGGAAGAGCTGACGCGGGCCGAGATCGCCTTTGTGGAGGCGCATCGCGATCCGGAGGGGCTGCCGGAGCTGGAGCTGGTGCACGCCCACCGGCGGCTGTACCCGCAGAATTCGCTGGCGGCGCACGTGATCGGCTACGTGGGAGAGGTCAGCGAGGCGGAGCTGAATTCGCCGGAATTCATCAAGTACGAGCCGGGGGACGTGATCGGCAAGGCGGGCATCGAGCGGCAGTACGACGATCACCTGCGCGGGGTGGACGGCCAGCGGCAGGTGCTGGTGGACAACCTGGGGCGGGAGCGGCGGGTGATCGGCTTCAAGGAGGCTACGCCCGGCAAGAACCTCGAACTGACGATTGATCTGGATTTGCAGGTGGTGGCCGAGCTGGCCATGGAAGGGCGCAAGGGCGCGGTGGTGGCGCTGGATCCGCGCAACGGCGAGGTGCTGGCGATGGTGAGCCGGCCGGCGTTCGATCCCAACCAGTTCGCCGGGCGGATTCGCTCGGAGGATTGGAAGCTGCTGGTGTCGAATCCGGACAACCCGCTGCTGAACCGGGCGATCCAGGCGCAACTGGCGCCCGGTTCGACTTTCAAGCCGATCGTGGCGCTGGCGGGGCTGGAGAGCGGGGCGATTGACGAGAATTTCCGAGTGCGTTGCCCGGGAGGGGCGAGCTTTTACGGCCGCTATTTCAAGTGCTGGGTCAAGCAGGGGCACGGGGTGGTGGATTTGCACAAGGGCCTGGTGCAGTCCTGCGACGTGTTCTTCTACAACGTGGGCAACCGGACGGGCATTGACGACATCGCGCGCTACGCGGAGATGGTGGGCTTCGGGCGCAAGACGGGCATTGATCTGCCGCACGAGGCCGAGGGAGTGGTGCCCTCCTCGCAGTGGAAGATGCGGCAGTTCCGGCAGAAGTGGTACGCCGGGGAGACCATTTCGGTGGCGATCGGGCAGGGGGCGCTGACGGTGACGCCTTTGCAGTTGGCCTACGCCATGGGAGGCCTGGCGATGGGAGGCGTCTGGTACCGCCCGCACTTGGTGAAGGTTCCCGGGCGGCGAGAGCCGCCGCGGATCGCCAAGATCAACCCGGAGAACGCCGGCAAGGTGGTCTACGGCATGTACGGTGTGGTGAACGAGGGGGGGACGGGGGTGCGGGCGCGCCTGCCGGGCATCAGCGTGTGCGGCAAGACGGGCAGCTCGCAACTGGCCTCCAACCAGGCGCTCAAGAGCGGCAAGCTGGGGCAGACCCTCAAGGACAACGCCTGGTTCGTGGGCTTTGCGCCCTGCGAAAGCCCGGAGATCGTGGTGGCCGCCCTTTATGAAGGCGGCGAACACGGTTATCTGGCGGCGCCCATCGTGCGGGACGTCATCAAGGCTTACTTCGACAAGAAGAGCCGGTTGGGGGCGGCCCTGGTGGCCGAGAACACGCGGCGGTTCGGACCGCAGCCGCCGCGCGCTGCGCCCTGGCGGGCGGCGCCCTGAGGGAGGAGGAGATGGCGCGCTACCGTTCGCTGCGCGATTTCGACTGGCCGCTGGTGGTGATCGCGCTGGCCATTTGCGCGATGGGGATTCTGCAAATCTACAGCGCGACGATCGGGACGGCGTGGGCGGAGGCCTGGTGGCGACAGTGCCTGTTTGTGGGCGGAGGCATGGTGTTGCTGTGGCTGGCGGCGTCGGTGGATTACCACACGCTGATCAACCAGGCGCCGGTGTACTACTGGGTCTCGATGGGGGGTCTGGCGGGGGTGCTGTTGCTGGGCAAGGAGGTTTCGGGCGGACGGCGCTGGATACCGCTGGTGGGCGGGTTTCACCTTCAGGTTTCCGAGTTCGTTAAGGTGGTGCTAATATTGCTATTAGCCCGGTACCTGGCGGACCTGAAAGGGGACCGGTTGCAGGTCCGGGATCTGCTGAAGTTGGGCGCGCTGACCGCCCTGCCCGCGGTGCTGGTGATGAAGCAGCCGGACCTTGGAACAGCTCTGAGTTACCTGCCGATCCTGGCCATGGGGATCTTCCTGGCCGGGTTGCGCTGGCAGCATGCGGCGGCTTTGGCCCTGGTCGGGCTGCTGGCCCTGCCGCTGGGCTGGCATTTTCTGAAAGATTACCAAAAGACCCGGCTGGTGACGTTCCTGGATCCCAGCCGGGACCCGCGGGGCGCCGGCTATCAGGTGATCCAATCCCAGATTGCAGTAGGCGCGGGCGGGATGTGGGGCAAAGGCGTGACCCAGGGCTCGCAGACGCAGTTGCGGTTCCTGCCCGTTCCCCACACGGACTTCATCTTCTCGGCCTTCGCCGAGGAGCACGGGTTCGTGGGGGTGGTGGTGATGCTGGGCCTGTACTTCCTGCTGCTGATGCAGGTGGTGCAGAACGCCCAGATGGCGCCGGACCGGGCGGGTGTGTACGTGGTGATGGGCATTGCGGCTCTGCTGCTGTTTCACCTGCTGGTGAACATCGGGATGGTGGTGGGGCGGATGCCCGTAACAGGGATTCCCTTGCCGCTGATGAGTTACGGCGGCTCGAGCGTTTTCTCGTGGTTTCTGATGCTGGGGCTGGTGAACAACGTGAGGCTCCGGCGATTTGTCAATTGAAACAGGGCGCCGCCGGCGGCCGGCGGCAGCGAAGCGAATGCACGCAGTTTGGTTCGACAGAACGAGGTTGGCACCGAGTTTGATGTAGCCTGTGGGACGGAGCGGGCCGCTTGAGGGCGACGAAGCGCGGCCGCATCCGTCGGCCCCGGCCGGGGACGTTCGAGCAGGAGCTCCGCCCCGGGGGGCGACCCAAGATTGCAACCGACGTCCGGGCCGGAGGGGGCCGGCAGGAGGCCCCCGGCCCGGCGAGCTCGCCGCAGCCTCATTCTGGGAACCCTCGTTCCTCGCTTCCGCAAGGGGTGGAAGAGCATGGCGAAGGAACTGGTGATTTCCTCCAACCGGCACGAAACGAAGGTGGCGGTGCTGGAGGACGAACAGCTTGTCGAGATTCACTTCCAGCGGGCTAACGAATACTCGCTGGCGGGCAGCATCCACAAGGGACGAGTGACGCGGGTGCTGCCCGGGATGCAATCGGCTTTCGTGGACATCGGACTGGAGCGGGACGCCTTCCTGTACGTTTCCGACTTCGTCGAGGAAACCGAGGAGTACGACCGCATTCCGCTGACGGGCCCGGAGCGGGGGGCCGCAGGGGAGCGGGGCGCGGCGCCGGCGCCACGTCCGGCCGCCGCCCCGGCCGCCCGAGATCGGAAGAGCA
>JBBIMA010000011.1:0-81828 GCA_037444625.1 Solibacteraceae bacterium | reverse complement strand
TGGCCGCCTTGGCCACCCGAGACGCGGCGGGCCCCCGCTCGGCGGAGGGCGCCTCGGCGGCCGGCGCGGGCGCCGCCTCCCAGGAAGCCACCCGCATGGCGCCGCCCCCGTGCAGGCGGCAGGTCTCGACCGGTTGGGTGCCGGAAATGAAGACCTCGCTGTAACTGAGAGGGCAGGCGGCGGTGGCCAGTTGGCCGGTGAGCGGGTCAATGTCCGCGCTGGCGACGCCGTCGGGCGGCTCGAATTCCCTGACGTTGCGGTACTCGCGGAACTGGGCGGCCCGCTTCATGAACTCAGTCCAGATGGGCAACGCGGAATGAGCCCCTTCCAGATTCAATTCCCGGTTGTCGTCGAAGCCCACCCAAACCACGCAAAGCAGGCGGCTGGTGAAGCCGGCGAACCAGCCGTCGTGCGAGGTGCCGGTCTTGCCCGCCGCGGGCAGCAGGAATCCCCGCGAGCGCACGCCGGCGCCCGTGCCGCTGCGCAGCACCTCCTCCATCAGGTTCACCATGAGGTAGCTGACGCGGGGATCCAGCACGGGCCGCCGGACCGGCTGGTGGGTATAGAGGACCTCGCCCCGGTGATCGCGAACCAGCGCGATCCAGTAAGGCTTGGCATAGACGCCCTGGTTGGCGAAGACCGTATAAGCGCCCGCGATCTCCAAGGGGGTCACCTCGTAAGCGCCCAGGGCGATGGCCGGCGTGGCGCGGATGTTCAGGTTCATCCCGGCGCGCTGGGCCAGCTCCTCGACCGCGTCGTAGCCCACCATCTGGGCCACCTTGACGGTGGCCACGTTCATGGACTTGGCCAGGGCCTGTCGCAGGGTCACCTCGCCGTGGAACTCCTGTTTGAAGTTGGAGGGAGTGTAGGGCCGGTTGTCGAACCAGAAAGTCGTGGGCTCGTCGTTGACCAGGGTGGCGGGCGTCAGCACCGGATAGCGGCCGAGGACCGCGGTCTCTAAAGCCGCGGCGTAGACGAAGGGTTTGAAGGCCGAGCCCGGCTGGCGGCGGGCCAACACCCGATTCAACTGGCTGACCCCGTAGTTGCGCCCGCCGATCAGGGCCTTGACCGCCCCGGTTTCGGGATCCAGCGCCACCAAGGCCACCTGGGGATCGGGCAGGTCAGGCTCGCGCCGCCGGCGCCGGCGGATGCGTTCATCCACCTCCTGAAGGCCGGCGCGCACCGCCTCAGCCGCCGCCCGTTGCAGGTTCAAATCCAGGGTGGTGTAAATGCGGTAGGCTTCGGCCTGAAAGTCGTGTTCCTGGAACTGGCTGCTGAGCTCGTCGTTGACCAGGTCCACGAAGTAAGGCGCGTCGGTGGACTCCATGCCGGCCGGGGCCAGTTGCAAAGGCGCCTGGATCGCCTCGCGATACTGCTGCTCGCTGATGTAGCCGTTGTCGCGCATCAGGCCCAGCACCACGTTGCGGCGCGCCCGGGCGCGCTCCGGGTGGCGGTAGGGATTGTAAAAGCTGGGGCCGCGCACCAGGCCGGCCAGCAAGGCGGCCTCCGGCAGCGTCAGCTCGCGGACGTCCTTGCCCAGGTAGGCCTGGGCCGCCTCGCCGAAGCCGTGGATGTTGAAACTGCCCCGCCGGCCGAGCGGAATCTGGTTGGCGTAATACTCGAAGATCTGCTCCTTGGAGAGCTTCTGTTCCAGGTGCAGGGTGATGAGGACCTCGGCCGCCTTGCGCCGCCAGGTGCGGCGGTAATCCAGGAAAAAGCTGCGCGCCAACTGCATGCTGAGCGTCGAAGCCCCCTCCTGGATGCGCCGCTCCTTCAGATCCACGTAGGCCGCCTTGATCACGCGCAGGGGATCGAAACCGGCGTGCTGGAAGAAGCGCTTGTCCTCGGCCGAGACGATGGCGTCCACCAGCACCTTGGGGAGGTCGGCGAAACGCACCAGGCGGCGCTTCTCGCGATTGCGGTCGAACAGGTTGGTGATCAGCTCGGGCTCCAGCAGATACTGAGTGCGCTCGCTGTTGTCGCGCAGCGAGATGATCTGCGCCACGCGGCCCTGGCTGAACTTGATCACGCCGGGCTCCTGGTCGAAGTAGGAGTCGGGCCCGGGGAAGATTTCGATGGCGTCCGGCCGCAGGTGATACCAGCCCATTCGGTTGCCGCGCGCCTCGCTGTAGCCGCTGCGCCTTAGCTGCTCGATGATCTCCTCGGGGCTGAGGGGATCGCCCAGCGTGACCGCCTGGGGGGCGGCGAAGATCATGGAGGTGCTCTGGAAGGGGCCGGCGCGCAGCTTGCGCTCGATCAGTCGGGAGTACTTGACGTAGTAGTAAGTGAAAACGCCCAGGCCCGCCAGAGCCAGAGCCAGGCCGGTCAGCGCCAGCAGGGAGCCGAGCGGGTGAAGCAGCGCCCGGGCCAGCGGAGAGCGTCGGGAGAGTTGAATGCGCACCGCCACGGCTTTCGGCCCGTTTCCTCTCTTATTGTCTCACGAAGCGGAGCATGCCGCGCAAAAGATGTTCAGGGCGAGCCGGCCCGGGGCCGGAAATGCAGATCCACGCTGTAGAAAGACAGGTTCACCGAGGCCGCATAAGGCGCCTCCAGCGCCAGCCTTCCCGCCTCCCGCCGCAGCCGGACCTGCCCGCTGCGTACCGGCAACCCCAGCTCAGCCGCGCGGCTCACCACCCGCGCCTGCACCCACTCGTCCGGACGCCGGGCGGTCTCCGGGTCGGCGGCCAGCTCGTTCAGGTATCGCTGGAAACGCCAGGCGCTCCAATAGACGGGCAGCAAACGCAGGCAGATCACAGCCGCGCCCCCCAGCACGAGCAACGCCGCCAGGACCCGGAGCTTCCGCCTCATCGGGTGGTCTGCTCCAGCGACTCCAGCTCGCGCCAGAGGTCCTGGTTCTCTTTCCAATCCGGATGCTCAGGGCCGGCCAGTTGCACTTCGGGCACCTTCAGCGTCCCGTGCCCGTAGGGGCAGATGTATTCGATGCGCGGCCGCCCGAACTGCAACATCGAGCTCCAGGAACCGGTTTCCACCGGCATGCGCAATCGCCTCAGGCAAACCCGGCAGCGGTAGCGCTGATCGAGCCAGGCCGCATACAGCAGGCCGCAACCCACCAGGAAACAGAGGCCTGCCGCCAGCGTCCAGACCAAATCCCGGCCGAAGGGCTGGCCGATGTAAAGAAACGGCCGCGGGGGCGGCAGGATCGCCTTCACCCCCAGCCACAAGCCGCGCACGGCCCACAGTACGCCGGCCAGCTTGAGCACCAGCAGGGCCCAGTATTTCATCGGTCAAAAGGAAGACGCTCGGGAGGCGGGTTTGGTTCCCGCCGCGCCCGGCCTTCTGCTTTGCCGTGCAAAGCCAAAGACTTGGCGGACCCTCCGGGCTCCGGCCGGCCCGCCTCAGCCCGGCCGCCCGGCGGTCCCGGAGCCGCAGCCCCACTCACCCGCGCAGCAAGTTCCTGAGCAGCAACAGCAGGTGGGCCGGATGCTCGGCCAGCCGCCGCATGAAGTAGGGATACCAGGCGTCGCCGTAAGGCACGTAGAGTCGCAGCCGGCAACCGTCTTGCACGAAGCGCCGCTCCAGATCCCGCCGGATGCCGTAGAGCATCTGGAACTCGTAGCGATCCGAAGGGATGCCTTGCTCGCGCGCGTACTGCCGGATGGCGGCCAACAGCAGTTCGTCGTGGGTGGCAAAGCCGGGATAGACGCCCCGGTCCATCAGAATGCGCATGAGCCGCAGGAAGTTCTCGCGCACCTGGCGCCGGCTCGTGTAAGCCACCGCCGCCGGCGCACTGTAGGCGCCCTTGCACAGACGCACCGGGATGCCCCGCTCGCATAGCATCTCCAAGTCGGCCAGACTGCGCCGCAGGTAGGCTTGGATCACGCCCCGCACGTGGCCGTATTTCTCGTGCAGGCGCATCACCAGGGCCAGCGTCCGGTCCACATATTCCCGGGATTCCATGTCCACCTCCAGACCCGTTCCCAGGCGCGCCGCCTCGCGCGCCACCGCCTCGACGTGCTCGGCGCAGATCGCCTCGGAGACGTCCAAGCCGAACTGGCTGAGCTTGATCGAGAGGGTCGAGTCCAGCCCCAGCTCCCGGATCCGCGCGAGCGCCTCCAGGCAGGCCTCACGCGAAGCCCGGATCTCGGAGGGCGAGGTGATGTTCTCGCCCAAGTGGTCCAGCGTGACCAGCAGCCCCATGCGGTTCAAACGCCGGCAGACCTCCAGCGCCTCCTCCAAATGCCGTCCGGCGATGAAGCGGCGCGTCAAACGCCGAGCCGCCCGCGAGGTCTCCACCCAGCGCCGCAGCCGCCGGCGGCGCGAGAGAAACAGCAGGCTCCGGCGCAGGATCATGGGCGCAGGGCTCCTCTCTCACCCTACACCATCGGCCAAAGCCCCGGCCGGGTGCAGAACGGGCGAACGATGGGCTATACTCAAGCCGTCATCTTCTCCTGGAGCCGATGCAAGCGATGAGACTACCCGCCAGCGCACTTTCTCTGAGCCTCGGGCTGGTTTTGGTTCTGGCCGCGAGCGCCCAGGACAAACCCGATTTCTCCGGCACCTGGAAGGCCGATATCGCCAAGAGCAACTTCGGCGTGCTGCCGGCCCCGCAAAGCGCCACCTTGAAGGTGGAGCACAGGGAGCCGAACTTCAAATTCGTCTCGATCACCGTAGGGGATGCCGGCGAGCGTACCTACGAGCTGAGTTTCACCACCGACGGCAAAGAGTGCACCAACTTCGTGGGCAACACCGAGGTCAAGAGCGTCCTCAAGTGGGAGGGCGCCGTCCTGGTGATGGAGCACAAGGCGGCCGGCGGCGAGGTGACGCTCAAAGACCGCTGGACGCTCTCCGAGGACGGCAAGACGCTGACCCTGGTGCGCCACTGGTCGGGCTCGCAGGGCGAGACCACGCAGACCGTGGTGCACGAGAAGCAGTAGCGCGCCGCCGGGATCTGTCCGGGGGAAACGCCGGCGCCGAGCGGGCAGGATCGGCGCCGGAATACAGGGCTATTTCGGCCGCGGCCGGGCGGCGGCGAACGGCCCGGCGGGCTTGCGGCAGGGCGATGGATCCGGCGCGGCCGAGGCCGAAAATAGCGCCCGAATTTCCATAAGAAACCGAGGCCGATTGGCCGTGTCTTTTTAGCTTGACAGGAGTGCGGAACGGGGGTATAAGGAAGCTGTACTAGTACTGTCGGCGTGTACGACCCAGAAGCATCAGCCTGGCAGTGAGGGGCGCCGGCCCGGAAGCGGCCGCCAGCCGCGGTCACCAGCCGTGCCGGTGCGGCGATGAACCTGAAAACGCGCGAGAGGAGGACGAGGAATGTCGGAGTACCGCTCTCACGCGGAGGCACACAACCCAGGAGGCATCACCGAGCGCCGGGAAGCTGTCCTCCTGGTCAGTCCGGCGCCCGAAGATCACGCCTTCCTGCAACCGTTGTTATGCGCCGCGGGACGCAAAGTCTATTTGGTCCGCACTTATCGTGAAGCTCTCGGCGTGCTGTGCCGGGATCGTATAGCGGTGATCATCTGCGAGCGGGACCTGCCGGATGGAAAATGGAAGGACCTGCTGAGCCAGATCGCGCCTATCACGGATCCGCCGTGCCTGATCGTGGCCTCACGGCTGGCGGATGAATTCCTCTGGGCGGAAGTGCTGAACCTAGGCGGCTACGACGTGCTGGCCAAGCCTTTCGACGCCGAGGAGGTGGCGCGGGTGGTGGCGCTGGCCTGCGAGAGCTGGCAGCGGCGGCGCCAATCGCAGCCGGCCGCCTGGCCGAGGCCGCCCGAGCGCGAGCGGAGCGCGCCGCCGCGCGCCTTGAAGACCGGGGCGGGCGGCTGAGTCCGCCCCGAGCGGCGGGCCCTGTGGAACAATTCGAAAAGGGCCCGTGCGCATCGAGCTGATCATCTTCGACGCCGGCGGAGGCCACCGAAGCGCCGCCACGGCACTCAGCCTGGCGGCGCAGCAGCAGGGGCGGAGCTGGGACCTGCGCGTATCGAACCTTCAGGACATCCTGGAGCCGCTGGATCTTTCCCGCAAGCTCCTGGGCATGCGCCTGGAAGACTTTTACAACCTGATCATCCTGAAGAAGAACTGGACGCTGGGCGCGCGCCACCTGCTGCGGCTGATGCACGGGCTGATCCGGCTGCGGCACCATCCGGCGGTCGAGCTGCTGGAAGCCCACTTCCGCCGCCAGCGCCCGGACCTGGTCGTATCCCTGATTCCCCATTTCAACCGGGCCCTGTTCGAGGGCCTGCGGCGCGCGGCCCCCAAAGTCCCTTTCGCCACGCTGCTGACCGACCTGGCGGACTACCCGCCGCACTTCTGGATCGAGCGCCAGCCGCAATATTTCATCTGCGGCTCGGCGCGGGCGGTGGCCCAGGCGCGCGCGCTGGGCCATCCGGCGGAGGCGATCTATCGCGTCTCGGGCATGATCCTGCATCCGCGCTTTTACCAGCCGCTCGATCTGGACCGGGCGGCCGAGAGACGGCGCCTGGGATTGGACCCCGAGCGGCCCACGGGCCTGGTCCTGTTCGGAGGGCACGGCTCGCAACTCATGCAGAGGATCGCCCGGCGCCTGGAAGCCTCCGGCTTGCCCGTGCAGCTCATCCTGCTGTGCGGCCGCAACGAGAAGCTGCGGCGAGCACTGGCCGGGATGAAGAGCCGCCTGCCGATGCACGTCGAGGGCTTCACCACGGAGGTGCCCTACTACATGCGCCTGGCCGACTTCTTCATCGGCAAACCCGGCCCCGGTTCGCTGAGCGAGGCGGCGGCCATGAAGCTGCCCGTGATCGTGACCTTGAACGCCTGGACGCTCCCCCACGAGCGCTACAACGCGGCCTGGGTCGAGCAGGAGCAACTGGGTCTGGTGGCGCCGAGCTTCCGGCGCATCGAACGGGCGGTGGCCGAGATGCTGGCGCCGGGCGTGTTGAGCCGCTTTGCGGCCCGGGCGGCCGCGCTCGACAACCACGCGGTGTACGAAACGCCCGACATCCTCGAGCAAATCGCCGCCCGCGGGGCGCTGTGAAGGCGGCTGCGGCCGGCGGGCGGGCGGGCCGCGCGGGCGCTCCAGGCGGCCCGGGCAAAGGCCGATAAGCAGACTGAAGGCGCGCTCGCGCCGGAGAGCATGTTCGCGATCCTGGGGCTGGTGGTGGTCATCGCCGCCGTGGTGGGCGGCTACCTGCTGGAGCACGGCAACCTGCTGGTGCTGTTTCAGCCGGCGGAGTTCGTCATCATCGGAGGGGCCGCGCTGGGCACCCTGATCGTGGCCAGCCCCTTGCCGGTGGTGACCGCCATAGGGCGGGGCGTGCTGGGGGTCTTTCAAGGCAGTCGCTTCGGCAAGCGCTTCTACCTGGAGACGCTGCGCATGCTGAACGACCTGTTCACCTACGCGCGCAAGAACAGCCTGGCGCGGCTGGAACCGGACGTGGAGGAGCCGGCCAAAAGCCCGGTCTTTTCCAAATATCCCGCCCTGCTGAAGGACCGCCATGCGCTCCATTTCGTCTGCGACACGCTGCGCATGCTGATCGCGGGCGGGGTGAGCAATCATGACCTGGATCAGATGATGGAGTTGGATCTCGAGGTGCGCCATCACGAAGCCACCCAGCCGGTGGCGGCGCTGACCAGCGTGGCGGATTCGCTGCCCGGGCTGGGCATCGTGGCGGCCGTATTGGGCGTGGTGATCACCATGGGCGCCATGGGAGGGCCGCCGGAGGAAATCGGCCACAAGGTGGCGGCCGCGCTGGTGGGAACTTTCCTGGGCGTGCTGATGTGCTACGGCTTCGTCGGCCCGCTGGCGGCCCACATGAGCAAGTTGAGCGACGCCGAGGCGCAGTACTACCACGTATTGCGCACGGGGCTGGCGTCTTTCGCCAAGGGGCTGCCGCCCATCCTGGCGGTGGAGTTCGCGCGCCGCTCGATCCCGGCCGAGCACCGGCCCACCTTCCAGGAGATGGAGGCCGCCTGCCGCGGCGCCAAGGCGGCGGCAGGCGGGCAAGCGTGAGCCCTCAAGGGTCGGCCCCGGTCATCATCGTCAAGAAGAAACGCGGCCACGGCGGCCACCACGGCGGGGCCTGGAAGGTGGCCTACGCCGATTTCGTCACCGCCATGATGGCGCTGTTCATCGTGCTCTGGCTGCTGGCCAGCGACGAAAAAGTGCGCAAGGCGGTGGGCGGCTACTTCCAGGACCCCACCGGGAAGGGCAACCTCATGGGGACCACGCTGAGCGGGACCGGCGAGGGCATCGCGCTGAAGCGGGAGGACATGAACAACCTCAAGGAAAAGATCCAGCAGGCCCTACGCCAGACGCTGGAGTTCGAGCGGCTCAAGCAGAACGTGCAGATCACCGTGACCGCCGAGGGCCTGCGCATCGAGCTGCTGGAGGACGAGAAAGGGGTGTTCTTCCAGACCGGCAGCGCCAGGCCGAGCGCGGCCGGCGAGGAACTGCTCATCCGGCTGGCCCAGGAGCTGGGCAAACTGCCCAACAAGATCTACCTGGAGGGCCACACCGACTCGCGCCCGTACGCCGGGGACGGCGCCTACACCAACTGGGAGCTCTCCGCCGACCGCGCCAACGCGGCCCGCCGGCTCATGCAGCAGCACGGCCTGCGCGCCGATCAGGTGGCGCAGATCCGCGGCTTCGCCGATCAGAAGCTGCGCACGCCCGACAAGCCGGAGCACGCCTCCAACCGCCGCATCTCGGTCATCGTGCAGTATCTGAGCTCGGCGGCGGAGGCGCGCGATCAGCCGCCGGGCGCAGGGGCCGGCTCGAAGGGCTGAGCTAGCGTAGCCACTGGTCCAGGCCCCGGCGGACGAACTCGTCGTCGTTGAGGTGGGGATAGGCGCGATAGACGCGGTCAATCTCCTCCATCTGGCCGGGGGAAAGGTCCTCGTCGGGATCCAGGCACCAGCGGCCCGCCATCAGTCCCTGGCGCCGCAAGACCTCGTGAATGCCCGCGATCGAGCCGCGGAACTGGTGGGCTGCGTCGAACAGGGCGGCGTTGGCGTCGGTGATCTGGGCGGCCAGCGTGAGCAGCTCGGGGGTGATCGCCTCCCGGCCGGCGGCCACGCGATGGGCCCGTTCCAGGTGCTCGACCGCGCGCCGGGTCCAGCAGGCCCAATGGCCCAGCAGTCCGCCCACGATACGGCAGCCGGGGCCGTCGCCGAAGCGGAACTCGGTGAGCAGGTCGGTGAGAATGGCGTCGTCGTTGCCCGTGTAGAGGGCGATCCGGTCCGCCCGGCCGGATTCGGCCACGGCCCGCACCACGTCCAGAGTGTGGTAGCGGTTGAAGGGGGCGATCTTGATCGCCACCACATTTTCGATCTCGACGAAACGCCGCCAGAAGGCGTAGGGCAGCAGGCGTCCGCCCACGGCCGGCTGGAGGTAAAAGCCGAAGACGGGCAGGACGGAGGCCACCGCCCGCACGTGCTCCAGCAGCTCGGCGACGGACGCTTCGCGCAGCGCGCCCAGGCTGAGCAGGACCGCGTCATAGCCGCAGCGGGCGGCGAATTCGGCCTCGCGTACCGCCTGCGCCGTAGGTCCCACGGCGCCGGCCACCTTGACGCAGTCGCGCCCGCGCAGCTCCTCCATGGTCAGCTCGAGCAGCGGCTCGTAGAGGCCGACTTTGGGATCCCGGATGGCGAACTGCGTGGTGTGCACCCCGATCGCCACGCCGCCCGCGCCGGCCGCCAGATAGTAGCGGGTCAGGGCGCGCTGCCGCCGCTCGTCCAGCTTGCGCTGCGCGGTGAGCGCCAGCGGGTGGGCGGGGATGACGGCGCCCCGGAGCAGAATCTCGCGCCAGGACATCTAGAATCTCCCGTCCCGCACCTCGAAGTGCGTAGGCTTGTTCCACATCACGCCGCCCAGCCGGATCCACTCCGCCACCCATTCGATCATCTGATCCAGGCTGACCTCCGGGTAGCCGAAGAGCCGGTGGCAGCGGGCGGCATCGCTCAGCAGCGCAGTGGGCGCTTCGGCGCCCTCCAGGACGGGCGCCACGCCGAAACGCCGGCCGAATTTCAGCGCCAGGGAGCGCACCGAGACGGTCTCCGGACCGGTCACGTTCAACACCGCCGGCGGCGACTGGCACAACCCCAGCGCACGCAGAGCCACCGAATTGGCGTCTCCCTGCCAGATGACGTTCACCATGCCCATGGCCAGGTTCACCGGGAGCCGCTGGTAGACCTTCAGGCCGATGTCCAGCAGCACGCCGTAGCGCAGGTCAATGGCGTAGTTCAGGCGCAGCAAAGCGACCCGCGTGCCGTAACGGGCCGAGAAGTACTCGAACATGCGCTCGCGCCCCAGCACCGACTGGGCGTACTCGCCCAGGGGCTCGGCCGGGCTCGCTTCGCTCGGCCCCCCGTGAGCCACCGGCACCAGCGGATAAACGTTGCCGCTCGAGAAGGCCACGATGCGCGAATGCCGGTAGCGCTCGGCGACCCGCGCCGGCAGGTAGGTGTTCAGCGCCCAGGTCAGGTATTCGTTGCCGGTGGTCCCGAACTTGCGGGCCGCCATGTAAATCACGTTGGGGACCTCGGGCAGGGCGCGAAGCTGATCGTCCTCCAGCAGATCGGCGGCGATGGTTTCCACACCCGCCGCCTCGAGCGCCTCGCGCACGGCGGGGTTGGAAAAGCGCGCCACGCCAATGATGCGCTTGCGCACGCCGGCCTCCTCGGCCGCCCGGCGGGCCCGCCGCGCCAGGCTGGGACCCATTTTGCCCGCCACGCCCAGGATCAGCAGGTCGCCCTCCAACTCGCGCAGGAAGTCCCGGTCCGCCGGGCTGGGCCGCGACAGGCGTTCTTCCAGTTCGGCTTCGGTTCGAATCGTCATCGCTTGTACCCGATCTTGCGCAGCAACTGATGACGCCAGGCCGCGCCGGCTTCATCCTCGACGCCTTTGGGCGGGAAGCCGTCAATCACGCCCAGCACGCCGCGGCCCTGTTCGGTTTCCGCCACCACCACTTCCAGCGGGTTGGCGGTGGCGCAGAAGATGGAACAGACCTCGGGAACTTCTTTGATGCGCCCCAAGATGTTGATCGGGTAGCCCTCGCGCAGGGCGATCACGAAGATATGGCCCGCGCCGAGGGCCTGAGCGTTGCGGCAGGCCAGCGCCTTCAGCTCCTGGTCGTTGCCCTCCAGGCGGGTCAGGCAGGCGCCCGAAGCCTCGTTGAAAGCCAGGCCGAACTTCATCTGGGGCGCGGTGTTGACGATGGCCTCGTAGAGATCTTCCACGGTCTTGATGAAATGCGTCTGCCCGAGGATCAGGTTGCCGCCCTCGGGCACCTCCAGACGGATGGCTTTCAGCTCCATGGCGTCACATAGGATACTACGGGGGCCGGGCTGAGCCGGGGGCCCGGGCGGGAGGCGCGGGCCGGCCCGGCCGGAGCCCGAAGCTATACTCGTAAGCGAGGGATGCCTTCCGAATTGCTGAGCGACGCCGCCCTGCTGGAGCACATCGCGCGCCTGCCCCAGGCTCAGGCCGGCTTCAAACAGCTCGTGCGCGAGCTGGGGGCGCGGGGCGAAGCCCGCGCCGCGCTGGAGATGGCCTTGGAGCGGCTGGCGGCCCGCGGGCAGTTGATCGAACTGCGCCCGGGCCACTACGCGGTGACGGCGCGCAGCCGGGAATTTCGCACCGGACGGTTGCACATGCACCGGGAGGGCTACGGCTTCCTGATCGCCGACGAGCCGGTGGAGGGCGTGCGAGGCGACGTCTTCATTCCGCCGCCGGCCGCCGAGCGGGCCATGCACGGCGATCGGGTGCTGGTGCGGATCAGGCGCCTCTCGGCCGACGGCCGGGCCGAGGGCGAGATCGTGCGGGTGCTGCGACGCGCCCATCCCGCAGTGGTGGGCGAATTCCGCGCCGGCCCGCGGGGGAACTACGTCGTGCCGCATGACGAGCGCCTCCGGCAGCGCATACGGATCCCGGCGGGCATGGAGCTGCCCTCCGGCGCCGCCTCGCCGCACCGCGTGGGAGCGCCCCGGCACAGCGTCCACAGCGCCCGGGAGCTGGACGGTATGATCGTCAACGTCGAACTGCTCGAGTACCCGCGGGAGGGACGGGAGGCGGTGGGCCGCGTCAGCGAGGTGCTGGGCCTGCCGGACGAGTTCGGGGTGGACGTCGAGATCGTCATCCGCAAGCATCACCTGCCGCACCGCTTCCCGCCCGAAGCGCTGGAGGAGGCGGCCGCCGCCCCCGCCGCCGTTCGGGCCGAGGAACGGGCCGGGCGGGAGGACTTCCGGGGCCTGGATGTGGTCACCATAGACGGCGAGACGGCGCGCGACTTCGACGACGCGGTCTGGGTGGATCGCACGCCGGACGGCTATTACCGGCTGCACGTCCACATCGCCGACGTCAGCCACTACGTGCGGCCCGGCACGGCGCTGGACGCCGAGGCGCGCCTGCGCGGCAACAGCGTCTACTTTCCCGATCGGGCCGTCCCCATGCTGCCGCTGGAGCTCTCGACCGAGCTCTGCTCGCTGAAGCCCGGGGCCGACCGGCTGGTCTTTTCGGTCCTGCTGGAGATAGACCCGAGCGGGGAGGTGCTTTCGCGGCGGTTCGTGCGAGGCGTCATCCGCAGCGCGGAGCGCATGACCTACACCAACGTGCACCTGATCCTGGAGGGTGACGAGGGACTGCGCCGGCGCTACGCGCCCCTGGTCCCGCGCTTCGAGCTGATGCGCGAGCTGGCCCTCAAGCTGTACCACCGGCGCATCCGGCGCGGCGCCATAGACTTCGACCTGCCCGAACCCCTCATCGAGTTCGACCAGTGGGGCGAGATGACCGGCATCCGGCGCGCCCCGCGCAACATCGCGCACCGCATCATCGAGGAGTTCATGCTGGCCGCCAATGAGGCGGTGGCGGCGCACCTGGAGAAGGCCGGTGCGGCCGCCCTCTATCGCATTCACGAACCGCCCGACCCCGAGCGGGTGGCGGAGTTCGAAGAGATCGCCGCCCGCTTCGGTTACTCGCTGGCTCCCGGCGCCACCGCCCTGCGGCGCTTTCCGCTGACGGACCGCCGGCGCGACGGGCGCAAGATTCGCCGCGAGATCACCCTGGTGGAAGCGCGAGGGGAGATTTCCTCCCGCGCCTACCAGATGCTGGCGGCCCGACTGGAAGGCAAGCCGGAAGAGAGAATCCTGAACTATCTCATGCTGCGCTCGCTCAAGCAGGCCCGCTACAGCGCGGAGAACCGCGGGCATTTCGCTCTGGCCGCTCGGGCCTATACGCACTTCACCTCGCCCATCCGGCGTTACGCCGATCTGGTGGTGCACCGGATTCTGGCCGCGGAGCTGGAGGGGGCGGCCGGGCCCGAGCGGGAGACGCTGGAGGCGATCGCCCAGGAGTGCTCGGAGGCCGAACGGCGGGCCGACGAGGCCGAACGCGAGCTGGTGGAGTGGAAGAAGCTCAAGTTCATGGCCGAACGGCTGGGCGAGGAGTTCGACGCCCTGGTGATCAGCACTTCGAAATCCGGCCTCACCGTCGAGCTGGAGGAGCTGTTCGTCGAGGGCCTGGTTCCCCTCGAGACCCTGCCCGGCGACCGCTTCGGCTACCAGGAATCCACCCGGCGCATCGTGGGCCTGCGCACGCGGCGCGCCTTCGGAATCGGCGACCGCCTGCGCGTGCGGCTGGATCGGGTGGACGCTCTCCAGCGTCAGTTCCAGTTCTCGCTCGCGCCGGACGGGAACTAACCGGCCCCGGCCGGCGGCCGCGCCAGGCGGCGGAAATACAGCGGCGCCAGCCGGCCCGCCACAGCGGCCGGAATCAGCCCGCGGCGGTACAGCTCCAAGCCGGCCTCGAAAAGGCGGCCGCTCCAGCCGGGCGATTCCGCCCGCCGGCGAAGCTCGGCGTGGCGCGCCAGCGCGGCCGCCTCGGCCAGCAGGCGCAGGGAGCAGCGGCGGGCGGCGGCCTCCTCGAGCAGCCAACCCGCCAGCCGCTCCAGGGCGGTCTCCAGCAGCCGGCGAAGCAGCCCCTCGGGCAGGCCGGCGAACTCCATGGTGCCGCCCAGCACGCCGCCCGCGTTGGCCAAGAAATCCGGCAGGCAAAGCACGCCGCGGTCCTCCAAGCGGCGTTCGGCTTCCGCGGTCAGCGGAGCGTTCGCGCCGGGGGCGATGAGGCGGGCGCGGACGCTGCCGGCGTTATCGGCGCGGATGCTGTGATGGCGGGCGCAAGGGGCCAGGATGTCGGCGGGCGCTTCGATCAGGCGCTCGCGCGGCAGGCGGTCCGCCTCCCGGTATTCCTCCACCAGCGCGCTGCCCGCTCGCTCGGCCAGCCGGCTGAGGCGATCCACGTCCAGGCCGCCGGGATTGAACAGCGCGCCGCGCGAGGTCGCCACGGCCGTCACGCGCACGCCCGCCCCGGCCAGCAGTCGGGCCAGCGAGCCGCCCACCTTGCCGAAACCTTCGATGGCGGCGCTGCGCCCCTCGAGCGACCAGCCCAGATGCCGGCAGGCGCGGCGGGCGGCGGCGAAGACGCCGCAGGCGGTCCAGAAGCCCGACCGCTCGCCGCGCAACTCGCGCCGTCGTACCGGCGCCCCGACCGCCTGCAACATGCGGCGAATGGATGGATTGTCGGTGCCCATGTCGGCGAAGGGGACATAAAGGCGGCTGCGCAGCAGGGACTGGATGGCGCGGCCGAACCGCTCCAGGCAGGCGGCGCGCTCCGGTTGAGGCGCCTCCGGATCGAAGCGCACCCCGGCCTTGGCGCCGCCCTGCGGCAGTCCCAGGAGGCCGAACTTCAGGGTCATGGCGCGGGCCAGCAGGCGCAGCTCCTCCTCGCCTACGTCGGGCAGCATGCGCAGGCCGCCGCAGGAGCGCCCGCGCACCGCAGAATCCACCACGACCCAACCGAAAGGTTCGCCCGCCTGCTCGGCGCGACACACCAGAGCGTCCGAGCTCATGGCTTCACCGCCTCCGCCGCCACGTAATACCCGGTCAGGTAGCGAGTAGGCCAGCGCTCCAGCCGCTCGAAGGCCAGCAGGGTGCGGAGCACGAGCCGGGCGAGCCGGCGCCGGCCGAGCAGGCGGCACAACAGCACGGCGGGAAGGCGCGGGCAATGGCCCAGCGCGCCGCGGCGCAGCGGCATCAGACCGACCTGCCGGAGGGCGCGCTCCAGCGCCTTGGGTCCCAAGGTCGCGCCGACCGGGTAGGGCATCAAGCGGGCGCGCATCAGCCAGGCCTGCGGCAAAGCGTTGCGCAACCACACCACCGGATTGGCCGCGTTATCCAGCGTAAGGATCAACCGCCCGCCCGGACGCAGCAGGCGCGCCAGCTCGCCGAGAGCGACCAGAAGGTCGGAGCGCCCCGGCAGGTGATCCAGAGTCGAACCCGAGAAGATCAGATCGAAGCTTGCGCCGGCAAACGGCAAGGCGCGCACGTCGCAGCCGACCGGTCGGGCGCCGGGCCGGCGGGCGAGGGCCCGCCGCAAGGCCCAAAGCGAGCAGTCGGCCAGGATCAGGCAACGGGCCCGCAGGTGCAAAAGGTCCGCGACGCCCCCGCCCAAGGCCTCCTCGTAAGCGTCGGTCTTGAGCGCCCGAGCAAAGCCTTCCGGGCCCAACCAGGCCTCGAGCAACCGCCGGTTCAGAGCATCGGCGTAACGGCGCCAGAGCGGATGGCGGGCCTCGGCGGGCAAGCTGCTCAGCAGGGCGTCCCAATCCGCTCCCGGCATCCTGCGACCTTAGGGCTCGCGCCGTCCGCGGCCCAGGGCGTAAAAGAGCAGACCGGCGGCGAAAGCCAGGCCCGAATAGAGGAAGAACAGCGCGTGGACGGGCACGGCGCGCAAGGCGAACCACCAGCCGCGCCGCGCAGCCAGGAAGCGGTAGAACCCCGCGTTCAAGACGATGCCCAGGGCCGCGCAGGCCGCGGCCAGCGGGCCGGCGGCGGGACCCGGAAGGACCGGGGCGGCCGCGGCCGCCAGCCAGGCCAGCACGCTGAGCCTGTATCGCCAGCGCAGATTCAGGTCGGCCGGCATCCAGCGGCGGCGCAGGATCAGCCGGGTCCAAGGCAGGGCCCGATCGAAGACGTCGGTGCGCAGCATCTCCCGGAAGGTCCAGCGCTTCAGGTGCTTGACTCGCAGGTCCTTGCGCAGGCGGATGCGCGCGCCGGCCCGGCGCAGCCTGAGGCCCAGCTCGATGTCTTCGATCGAGGGCCGCGCGTAGCAGGAGCAAAAGCCGCCGTGCCGCAAGAACAGCTCGCGGCGAACGGCGCCGCAGCCGGACCAGAAGGTGGAGGCCTCCCGGCGGGCGGTCTGATGGACATAGCAATGCAGCAAGTTGCGGAACTGGGAGAAGAAGCCCGGCGCGGCAGGGTCGTCGTCGTAGGAACCGATCAGGGCGTCCAGCTCGGGTTCGCCCCGGAAGGTTTCGAGCACGCGAGCCACCAGATCAGGGGGCACGAGCACGTCGGCGTCCACGAACAGCAGCAGGTCGCCGCGGGCCTGGCGTGCGCCCAAATTGCGCGCCCAAGCCGGACCGCGGCGGGCCCCGGTGGAAACGACCTGGAAGCCGGCGGCGCGGCCCAGGCGGGCGGAGGCGTCGCCGGAGCCGTCGTCCACCAGGATGCACTCCTGGGGCGGGGGATCCAGGCGGCGCACGCACTCCAGGCAGGCGGGCAGTTGGACCTCGCCGTTGTGGACGGGAATAATCAGGGAGACCGAGCGGGGAGCCGCTTTGGGAACGGGCGAGGCGGCTTCGGACACCTGGGTCACTTCAACTGGGTGGTTTGATGGGCCGCCAGCCGCCACCGGCCGTCGCGCCGGATCCACAAGTGCAGCATCATGAGCCGGTTGTCGAAGGGCTCCTGATTGCTGCGGCCCGTCATGCGCACCTCGGAGTGCGCCACCGCGGCCGCGCCGTGCAGCTTGACGGTGAGCCTGCGGTGCTCGATCAGGTCGTATTTTTGGGCTCCGCGGCGCAGCCGGTCCAGATATTCGGCCTTGCTTTCGATGACGCCGGTCGAGTGAGCGTAGATGAGCTGATCGTCCAGGATCTGCTCGAGGGCGGCCGCGTCGGCCCGCATAACGGCGGAAGCCCAGGCCTTCTCGGCCTCGCGCACCTCCCGCTCGGGGTCGGCCGCCGAGGCCAGGCCGCAGGCCGCCGCGGACCAGACGAGGATGATGATGCCCGCAACCCGCATAGCCTTTCGATCATAGCCCATGGGGGAGCGCTCGGGCGGGGCGCCGCAGCGGTTCGTGTACAATCGAAGGGTTGTCGGAACCGTTAGTGACGGTGGTGGTCCCGACGCTGGCGGCGGGGCGGGCGCTGCTGGATTGCATTTATTCGCTCGACCGCCAGAGCCGGCGGGACTTCGAAGTCATCATCGTGGACAACAGCGGGCGGGGCCTGGCGCGGCAGAGCGCGGCCGCGCGCTTCGGGGCGCGGATTATCGAGAGCGAGGGCAACGCGGGCTTCGGTCCGGCGATCAACGCCGCCTACCGCGCCTCGCGCGCGCCCTATCTGGCCACTTTGAATGACGACGCGACGGCGGCGCCCGACTGGCTGGCGCGGTTGGTCGAAGCCATGGAGTCGGACCCGGCCGTGGGCATGTGCGCCTCGCAGATCCGGCTGGCGGGAAGGGGCGTGCTGGATTCGGCCGGGATGCTGGTCTGCGGCGACGGCAGCAGCAAGCAGCGCGGGCATCTGGAAGAGCCCGCCCGCTACGGCCGGCGGGAGGAGGTCTTGCTGCCCAGCGCCTGCGCGGCCCTCTACCGGCGGGCGATGCTGGAGGATGTGGGGCTGTTCGACGAGGAGTTCTTCCTCTATTGCGAGGACACGGATCTGGGCCTGCGGGCGCGCTGGGCGGGCTGGAAGTGCCTCTACGTGCCCGAGGCGGTGGTCGAGCACGCCTACTCGCAGAGTGCGGGCCGGGCCTCGCCCTTGAAGGCTTACTACGTCGAGCGCAACCGGCTGTTCGTGCTGCTGAAGAACTTTCCGGCCGGGCTGCTGTGGAGAGCGCCCTGGATCACGCTGGCGCGCTACGGCTGGCACGCGGCGGCCATGCTGGGCGACAGCGCGCTGGCGGCGCATTTCCGCTCCGCCGGCTACGGTCCTTTGGAGGCGGCCTTCATCGCCTGGCGGGCGCACTGCGCCCTTTTGTTTCATCTGCCTCGCTTGTGGAGGCAGCGGCGGGCGATCCGGCGGCGGGCGCGGATCAGCCCGCGGCAATTCCGCGAGCTGGTGGAGGCGCACGCGATCGGGCCGCGCGAGCTGGCTGCGCTATGATCCGCCCGGCGCATCCGGACTCGTTGCTGGTGATCGTGCCGGCCTTCAACGAGGAGGCGGCCGTAGGTCAGGTAGTGCGGGAGATTCGGGAGAGGGCGCCGGAGGCGGACGTGCTGGTCATAGACGACTGCTCGCTGGACCAGACGGCGGCGGTGGCGCGCCAGGCGGGGGCCGAGGTGCTGTCGCTGCCTTATCATCTGGGCCTGGGCGGCGCCGTGCAGGCGGGTTACAAGCTGGCCTACGAGCTGGGTTACCAGTACGTGATCCGCAGCGACGGCGACGGCCAGCACGATCCGCAGGACATTCCCAGGATCTATGCGGCGCTCAAGCAAAGCGGCTGCCAGATGGTGATCGGCTCGCGCTTCCTGGAGGGCGACGGCGGACAGACCACGCTGGTGCGCTCCCTGGGCATCCGCTTTTTCCGGCTGGTGCTGCGGCCCATTCTGGGCCGGTCGGTACGCGACCCGACCTCGGGCTTCGTGGGGGTCAATCGGGAGGCGCTTCAAGTTTTCAGCAAGAGCTTCCCGCTGGAATACCCGGAGATCGAGACGCTGGTGGTCCTCCAGCGCAGGCGCTTCCGGTTTCTGGAGGTGCCCTGCCGCATGCGGCCGCGCCTGGCCGGTCGGAGCACGATCACGCTATTGAAATCGTTCTACTACATCATTCACGTGCTTCTGGGGGTCTTCGTCAACGTTCTCAAGTACGAACGGCGGAGGAGATAAGCCGGCGGGGAGGGATCCGCCGAAGGGCCGGAGAAACAACGATGCGAGAGCTGCTGGACTTCACGACGGGCATGAGCTTGGCGGTGATCCTGCTGGTGCTGATTTCAGTGCGGCGCCGGCACATCCGAGTGGAGTACTCGGTGAGCTGGCTGGGGGCGGCCCTGGCGTTGCTGGCGCTGTCGCGCTGGCCGGCCGCCCTGGAGAAGCTGGCCGCCTGGCTGGGAATCGCCAACCCGCCCCTGGCCCTGGTCTTCATCGTGGGCTGTCTGTTCCTGCTGGTGTTGTTCCGCCTGTCGGTGATCATTTCCGACCTCAAGGACGCCAACATCGCGCTGACCCAGCGGCTGGCCATCGTGGAGTACCGGCTCGAGTCGGCTCATGGCGGCAAAGGCGCGCAAGGCTGAGCGGCCGCGGCAAGCGGCCGGAAGGGCGCCGTCCGGGGCGGGGGACAGGCCGAAGCGGCGCCTGTGGGTCTGGGGCCTGGCGGCGCTGGGCGCCCTTTGGTTGACCTTGGAGGTCTACGGCCCGGCCTTGAGGGGGCCGTTTCTGTTCGACGATTTGTACCTGCCTTTCACGCGCCCCGGGCTGGCCGAAGCACCCTTGCGCTATTGGCTGGGCCAGATCCGCCCGGTGCTCATGCTGAGTTACTGGGTCAATTTCCGTCTTTGGGGACTTAATCCGTATCCTTACCACTTACTCAACATACTGTTTCACTTCACGGCGGCCGTTTTCGTGTTCTTGGCGGCGGAGAAACTGCCGGCCATCAGCGGCGAGCAAGCCGGGCGGCGCAGGCTGTTCGCGGGCTTCGCGGCGGGCCTATTCCTGTGGCATCCCTTGCAGACCGAAAGCGTGGCCTACGTGGCCAGCCGCTCGGAGGCGCTGAGCGGCATGTTTTTCTACGCCGCCCTGGCGCTGTTCTTGCGCCGCCGTTCGGCGGCCATTTCCTGGCCGGAGGCCGCCTGGGTCTTGCTGGCTTACGGCGCCGCGGTGCTGACCAAGGAACACACGGCGGTGCTGGCCGGTTTGCTACTGCTCACCGATTATTTCTGGAACCCGGGCTTCTCGCTGCGGGGCGTCCGGCAAAACTGGCGGCTGTATGCGCCGCTGGCGCTGGGAGCGGCGGCGGCTGGGCGGTTCGTGTGGAACGTGCTGCGGTCGAGCGACTCGGCCGGCTTCGGCATCCGGGAGTTCACCTGGCAGCAGTATTTCCTGACCCAGTGCCGGGCGCTGTGGCTGTACATGCGGATGTTCCTGGCGCCCTACGGGCAGAATCTGGACCACGATTTCGCCATATCGCGCCGGCCGGACGCCTGGGCGCTGCTCGGACTGGCGGGGCTGGCGCTGGCGGCCGGGGCCGCGATCCACTGGCGGAAGCGCTATCCGCTGGCCGCCTACGGCTGGCTGGCGGCGCTGCTGGCGCTGGCGCCCACCTCGTCGGTGGTGCCCCTGCTGGATCCGGTGGCCGAACGGCGCATGTATCTGGCGCTGCCCTGGCTGGCGCTGGTCCTGATCGAGCCGCTGCGGCGCTGGAGGACGGGGACGCCGCGGCTGGCGGCCGCCCTCTGCCTGGTATTGCTGCTGGCGGGCGGGCTCAGTTGGCGGCGGAATCACGTCTGGAGCGATCCGATCGAGCTGTGGCGGGACGCGGCCGCGAAGTCTCCCCGCAAGCAGCGCCCGCACTTCCAGCTCGCCTACGCTTACTACCAGGAGGGGCGCTGCCGGGAGGCGCTGCCGCACTATGCCCGGGCGGCCGAGCTGGGCCCGGCCGACTATCGCCTGCTGGCGGACTGGGCGCTGGCCTGCGACTGCGCGGGCCGGCCCGAGGAGGCCCTGGAGAAGCTGCGCGCGGCGGCCGCGCTGGAGAATACGGCGCACGCTCACGCCCTGATGGGCATGATCCACGGCAAACACGGGCGGCCGGAGGAGGCGCTCAGGGAACTGGCGATCGCCGAGAAGCTGGACCCGCGCTTCGAGATGACCTACGTTTACCGGGGCAACGTCCTTCTGGCGGCCGGCGAGGCTCGGGCGGCGGCCGGGCAGTACCGGCGGGCCTTGCAGATCAACCCGCGCAACGAAGCCGCGCGGCGAGGGCTGGCGCAGGCGGAGAGCGGGGCAGGGGGCGCGCGCTAGGATGCCGCTGCGGATCGGCGTCAACGCGCTGTACATGATCCCGGGCGGGGTGGGCGGCACGGAGATCTACCTGCGGGGATTGCTGGAAAGCCTGGCCGAGATAGACCGGGACAACCAGTACTTGATTTTCGCCAACCGCGAGACGGACACCCGCTTGCGGCCGGCGGCGCCCAACTTCCGGTTGCGCCGCGCGCCTGTGCCGGCCCGCTTCCGGCCGGCACGCATCCTCTGGGAGCAGATCGCGCTGCCGCTAGGGGCGGCGCGGGAGCGCCTGGACGTGTTGCTGAACCCGGGCTTCACGGCCCCCCTGGCGGCGCCCTGCCCGCAGGTGACCGTGTTTCACGATCTCCAGCACAAGCGGCATCCGGAGTACTTTCGCTGGTTCGACCTGCCCTTCTGGCGCATCTTGCTTTGGATCGCAGCCCGTCGCTCGCGCCTGATCGTGGCGGTCTCGGAGGCCACCCGGGCCGACTTCCTGCGTTACTACCGCGCGGGGACCGAGAAGGTGCGGGTGGTTCCGCAGGGCGTGGACCGGGCGTTTTTCGACATCGCACGCCAGCGCCGGGAGCGGCGGCCGGAGCCCTATCTGCTGTGCGCCTCCACGCTGCACCCGCACAAGAATCTGGAAAACCTGGTGCGCGCCTTTGCCGCCTTGCGGCGGCGGCGGCCGGAATTCCGGCTGGTGCTGGCGGGCCTGAAGGGCTTCCGCGCGGCCGCCGTAACGGGCTTGATCGCCTCGCTCGGCCTGGAGGAGGCGGTGCGGGTGACCGGCTGGCTGCCTCGCGAGCAGCTCTACGAGCTGTTCCGCGGGGCGTTCGCCTTCGTGTATCCCTCACGTTTCGAGGGCTTCGGCCTGCCGGTGATGGAAGCGCTGGCGGCCGGCGTTCCCACCGCCTGCTCGGACATCGAGCCTTTGCGAAGCCTGGCCGGCGAGGCGGCGCTGCGATTCGACCCGGAGCGCCCGGAAGCGCTCGAGCAGGCGCTGGTGAGGCTGGTCGAAGACGAGAGCCTGCGGGCGCGGCTGAGCGCGGAGGGACCGCGGCAGGCGGCGCCCTATCAGTGGCGGCGCACGGCGGAGGAGACGCTGGAGGCGCTCCGGCAGGCGGCCGCCGGCTGAAGCCCTTGCTTGCTATCCTCACAGGGTATGCAGCGAAGGCATTTCCTGCTGGGATCCCTCACCACGCTCGCCCGTCCCGGGGCGGCTCAACCCGAGCCGGCCACCCTTTCGGCCGGTTTCATCGGCACAGGCAATCGAGGCGCTTACCTGTTGCGGTCCTTCCTGCGGCTGCCCGGGGGGAAGGTCGCGGCGCTGTGCGACCTCAAGCCGGACCGGCTGGACGCCGCCGCCACCGCCGCCGCCCGCGACCAGCCGACCACTTACTCGGACTATCGCCGCTTGCTGGAACGCAAGGACGTGGAAGCGGTTTTTATCGCCACGCCCTGCGATCTGCATGCCGAGATGGCCATCGCCGCCCTGGAGGCCGGCAAGCACGTCTACCTGGAAAAGCCCGCCGGCATCACGCCCGAGCAGGTTCGCGCCCTGCTGAAGGCGGCGCGCGGCGCCAGGACCGTCTTCCAGATCGGCCAGCAACTCCGCTCGGACGAGCGGCTGCGGGCCACCATCGCCAAGATTCGCGAAGGCGTTGCGGGGCGCATCCTGATGGTGAAGGCGCAGCGGCACGCCTCCGAGGACCTGGACCACCACGGGCCTTCGGCCGATTGGTTCTTCGACGCCCGGCGCTCCGGCGACGTGATTGTCGAGATGGCGGTTCACAACCTGGACATCTGCAACTGGGTGATCGGCGCGCGGCCCGAGAGGGCGGCGGGTTTCGGCGGCACCCTGCTTTGGAAGGACGAGCCGCCGGGCCGGACTAACATGGACGGCTACACGCTGAGTTACGAGTATCCCGACCAGGTCAAGCTCTCCTTCACCCAGGTGTTCTTCCATCCGCCGGGCCTGCCGGGCGGCGGCCAGTACTTTTACGTCTTCGGAAGCGAAGGGGCGGTGGACCTCTCCGCCTCGACGTTCTATCCCCGGGGGCGGAAGGCCGCCCCGCAGAAGCTGCTGGAAGCCCTGCCCGAGCGGCGGGAGGACGCCCACATCGCGGCGTTTTTGGAGGCCATCCGCAGCGGGACGCCGCCTGCGGCCGACATCACGGTGGGCGCCACCGCGGCGCTCACCGCCATCCTGGGCCGGGAGGCCATCTACCGCAAGCGCGTGCTGGAGTGGACGGAATTCCAGGTGGATCTCTGAGCGGCCGCCGGCGGCCTCTCAGTCGGCGGCCGGCGCCCGCCGGGAGGCCGCCAGCAGGGCGCGGGCCACGCGCTCGCGCAAGGCCTCCAACTGGGCGTTGCGCAACCGGCTGAACTCCAGCGCGGTGGCGTCCTGCTCGCCGCCCGGGCGGGCCTCGGCCGCCAGGTCGAGCGCGGCCGCCACCGCCCGGCTCACCGCTTCGCGGTCCCAGCCGGGCCTTTGGGAAAGCAGCACCAGGTACTCCACATCCTGTTGGCCGCGCCGGTAGGCCTTCAGCCGCAGCGAGGCGAAGGGCTCGCGCCGGCCGAACTTCGAGCCCGTGTAAAACATGGTGAGCGGCTCGGCGCGTTCCCAAGCCTGCGGGCCGACCACGGTGTTCCAGGGCACGATGCCGTCGGCCCCGGCCGTCCAGGCTCTCCAGCACCAGGCGCGCAGCGCTACGTTGCTCTCCCTGGGGTGATTGCTCGAGGCGTAATTCCAGTACTCCCGCCCGAAGCGATCCCGGTGATCCAGGAGAAAGCGATTGCGGCTGTAAAAGCGCTTGCTGGTGACGTTAAGGTCAATCTGGCCGGCCAGCAGGTCGCGCAGGAAATCAATGTAGCTGACGTCGGTGCGCAGCAGGATGGGCACGTCGGGATAGTCCTTCAAACCGCGCTGGGCGAGCCAGGCGAAGAAACTCAAGGCCCGGATGTCGTCCCGGAAGTTCGGCTCATCCAGAAGCCACCAGGAGACGCCGCGCCCGCCGCGCGCCGGGTCCTTGTAGAAGTGTTTGTTATTGAAATAGATCTGATAGCGGGTGCGGGTCCAGCCGCGCTCGCGGAAATGCCGGGCGAACTGACGCACGACGGCCGTAAAGCGGTCCTGGTAGTCGGGCGGAAATCCCTCCTCGATCGGCCCGGCTTCCAGCCCGTGCCGTGCGATAAGCTGCCGGTATTCTTCGGTAGTCTTGGGCTGCGGGTAGTTATTCCATTTATAATTGGCCCGTAAATCCGCCGGCCAGTTTTCGTGGAAATTCAAATAAAGGTGAGTAATCGGGACGCCGGCCCGGGGCAGATCCGCGAAGGCCGAGCCGTCCACCAAAGGTCCGAAGTGAGCGTCCCAGTCCTCCCAGCTCGCCACCCGGGTCTGGGCTCCCTGGCCCGCCAGCGGGGGTGAATAATCCGGCTCGACGGTACCGGAGTGCGAGTAGCCCAGGACGTTCAGGTTGGCGCGGTGCAGGTGGGCCAGACGGTGGTAGGCCTGGACCAGCCGCCGGTATTCCGGCGTGCCGCGGCGCACGTCGTAGCCCGCGTTGACCCCGCCGTAGGCGTTCAGATCCACATGGAAGTTCAGCCTGTCGGGCAGCGTCAGGGGAAGCACTTCGACCTCCAGGCGGATCGCCCGCCGCAGGCGCCCGCCGCCCGCCTCGACCAGCAGCTTGCCGGCGTGCCGGCCCGGGCGCGCCTGGTGCGGGATGTAGACGTCCACGAAGACGGGCTGAACGCGCTGAGCGGGCAGAGCGTTGTCGGGCGCGGGAATCTCCAGCGGCCCGTCGAGCGGCAGGAGCGCTTCCGGGTACCAGGGGCGCTTCTCGGAGGCGTCCTGGTCGTCGGGCACGAACCACTCACGGTAAAGTTGCACCGCACCGCTCGCCCGGAAGACCGGGGGCAGGGGGCAATCGGCGAACAGCGGCTCGCTCACCCGGACGCGGATATCTCGCAAAGGCGCGGCGCTTTCCACGGCGAGCTGGAAAGCCACGAACTCGTTGCGGGCGCCTGTCAACCTCACCGTAGAGGAGGCCGCCTCCCAGACCGAGTTGCGCAGGCGCGGGGAGGGAAAGTCCGCGCTCTCCAGCAGCTCGCCGGTCTGCGGATTGATCTTCAGCAAGTCGGGAAAGGCCCACACCCAGGGGCCGGAGACCTCCCCGGCCGGCGTCGGGGACGGCTTCGCCGCGGAAGCCTCGGGCAGGGACGGATAGCTTCGCCGGTAGGCCCGGTAGCGTCCCAGCGCGCTCACCGGCCCCGGATTGCCCGCTTTGTCCCAGGCGCGGGCGGCGAAGTAATAGATCCGGCCGGGCTGCAAGTCCTCCACCACGGCCCACACCTCATCGCGCAACCGGTTACGCGTGGCCAGGGGATCGCTCTTGGGGGCCAGAGGGTCCAACTGCCAGCGAGGCACCGGGCGGGCGGCGGCGAAATTCTCCTCGCCGACGGGCCGGAGGTCGTAGCGCAGCTCATAGCGGGTCGCGATGCCCGAGCCGCGGTCATCGCCCGCCCCGCCGAAGTGCAGGACGGCCGAGCCCGGCCGCAGCGTGGTGCGGCCCAGGGCGCGGGCTTCCTCGGGCGTGCTTTCCAGAGGTTCCGGGCCCGCCTTCAAAGAACGCACCGGACCCGGAGGGGTCTGGTCCGAGCGATCACCCTCCAGGATCAGGGCGGCCGGGAATGGGCTGTGGCGGCTCGCGATCGAGTGTCGGGTCCGGGTCTGGCCCTTTTCGTCGGTGAGCATGAGACCGAATTGATCGCCGGTGGTCAGGGCGGCGGCGATCTCCACGGGCAGCTCAGCCTCGAACCAGCCGCCGCCTGCCTCCCTGGGCCGCACGTAGGCGTAAAGACTTCCCCCGAGGCCGAACGTTACGTCGCTAAGGTCCGAGCCAGGGTAGGCCCAGGGCTGCTGATCGCGCCGGGCGAAGTGGTAGTTCGACGCGCCCGCTTCGGCCGGCGCGCCGTCCTGGTTGCCTTCGGCCCAAGGCCCATTGCCGCTGAGGGTTGAGACGCCGAGGGTGTGGAGCGGAATCGGGTTGGGGTCTCGATAAAAGCGCAGGACCGCTCGGCGGATCGCCAGGCCGCGGGCCGCCGAGCAATCGAACTGGAGCAGGGCGAAGTATTCCCGGCCCCGGATGGCCAGCCGCTCGGCGGCGCCGAAATTGAAGAACGACTCGGTGGTTTCCAGCCGCTGATAGTTCCAGGGGGTGGCGTAGACGTAACTATCGGCCACGACGGGGCACACGGCGCGCTCGGCGGCACCGCTCAGCGAGAGGGCGAACAAGGCGGGGAGGATTCGCATACCCGGCATTATTCCAGAAACGGCTGTGGGCAAGCGCCTACGAGGAGCCGCGCCATGCCCGTGCCGCCGGCTTCGCCCCCCAAATGCGCCCGCGAGGAGCCGGAGAGCGTCCGATAAGAATCTCAGATGAACGCTTGTCGTCCGGCCGAGCCGAGCAAGGCCGTCGCACCGGCCGGGAGGACAGAGGAGGCCGAGAGCCGTTCCGCCGAGGGGCAGGTGGCGGAGCTGTGCGGGCTGCTGGAGTCCATCCTGGAGTCCACGGCGGACGGCATCCTGGTGGTGGATCAGGCGGGGCGGGTGGTGAGTTTCAACCGGCGGTTCGCCGAGATGTGGCGCATCCCGGAAACTCTGTTGGCCACCCGCGACGATCAGCAGTTGCTGGCCTTCGTTCTCGACCAGTTGAAAGATCCGGAGGGATTTCTGCGGCGGGTCGAGCAGCTTTACGCCTCCCCGGAAGCGGAAAGCCTCGACTGCCTGGAGTTCAAGGACGGCCGGGTTTTCGAGCGCATCTCGCGCCCGCATCGCCGCCAGGGCCGGATCGTGGGCCGGGTGTGGAACTTCCACGACGTCACTCACCGCCGGACCACCGAGCGGCGGCTGACGCGCCTGAACCGGGTCTACGATACGCTCAGCCGGGTCAACGACGCCATCGCACGGGCGGGCGATGCGCGCGCCATGCTGGCGGACGTTTGCCGCGTGGTGGTGGAGGGCGGAGTGTACCGGCTGGCCTTCATCGGCCTGCTGGACCCCCAGACGCGCGAGCTGCATCCGGCGGCCTACGCGGGCGTCGCCGCGCTGGTGGCGCAGAATGTACGGATCAGCGCGCGGGACGAACCGGAGGGTCGCGGGGCGGTGGGCACCGCTCTGCGCGAAGGCCGGACCGTCACGATCAACCGGGCGGACACGGATCCCCGTCTGGCCCCTTGGAGAGAACAACTAGGGAGCCTGGGGGCGCGGGCGGTGGCCGCCTTCCCCCTGCGGGTGGAAGGCGCGATCGCGGGCGCGCTGGCGGTGTACTCGGCCGAGCCCCAGGCTTTCGACAAGCAGGAGACCGGCCTGCTGGAGCGCGTCGCGGCCAACATCGCCCTGGCCCTGGGACGATTCCGCCAGGAAGAACGGCGCCGGCAGGCCGAGGAGGAGCTGCGGCGCAGCCACGAGCAGCTCCGCGAAGCCAAGGAGGCGGCCGAGGCCGCCGCGCGCGCCAAAGGCGAGTTCGTGGCGCTGGTCAGCCACGAGGTTCGCACGCCGATGAACGGCGTGCTGAGCATGGCGGAGCTGCTGCTGGAGACCGAACTGGCGCCCCAGCAGCGCGCGATGACGGAAACCATCCGTAGCTCGGCCGAAGCCCTGCTGCGAGTGATCAACGACCTTCTGGATCTGGCCAAGGCGGAGGCCGGCAAGCTGGCGCTGGAAACGGCGCCCTTCGATCTGGCCCGGTTGATCGCTCAGGTGGCCGAGCTGCTCGAGCCCGGCGCCCGCCGGAAGGGGATCGAAATCGAGGTCCGCTATCCGCCTTCCTTGCCCCGGCGTTTCCTGGGTGACGCGGGCCGCATCCGGCAGGTCTTGCTGAACCTGATGGGCAACGCCGTCAAGTTCACCGAGCGCGGGCGGGTGCTGGGAGCCGTGGAGTGTCTGGCAAGCGGCCCGGGAGGCGAGCTGCTCCGCATCCGGGTGGAGGACACCGGCGCCGGCATCCCCGAAGACAAGCACGGCCTGATCTTCGGGCGGTTCACGCAACTGGGAGAGCCCGGGACGCGGCCCGCGAGCGGCACCGGGCTGGGCCTGGCCATCAGCAAGCAGTTGGTCGAGTTGATGGGCGGGCGGATCGGCTTTTCCAGCCGGCCGGGCCGCGGCTCGACCTTCTGGTTCGAGCTCCGGCTGCCGCGGGCGGCCGAAGAGCCTTGCCGGGAGCAGTCGCGGGCCCTCCGGGCGGCGGCCGCCGGGGAATCGTCCCGACTCCGCGTGCTGGTGGCGGACGACAACGCGGTGAACCGGGAGGTGGCGCGCCGCCTGCTGGAACGCATGGGCTGCGAAGTCGAGCTGGCGGGCGACGGCCTGGAGGCGTTGCGCGCCCATGAACGGCAGGCCTACGACCTGATCCTGCTGGATTGCCAGATGCCCGCGCCGGACGGCTATGAAACCGCCGGCCGCATCCGCGAGCGCGAGGCTGCCGAAGGCCGCCGCACGCCGCTGGTCGCCCTGACCGCCTCGGCCGGCGAAGAAGACCGGCAGCGCTGCCTGGCGGCCGGCATGGATGACCGCCTGCTCAAACCCATCCGGCTGGAAGCCCTCCGGGAGCTGCTGGATAAGTGGGGAGGTCAGATCGGCTCCCGCCACGGGCGCTGAGGCCGCGCAGCGCTGCGGCCGCGGATGTGGTTTAATGAAAGGCTCGGCTACCCGCGAGGCGCCGGCGTCCGGGCGGGAACCGCCGCACTGAACGCCCGCCGTTCGAGCTGCACCGCACAGCCAGGAGAGAGAACCAATGTTCGTGTCTTTTTACGGTCACGTCCGGCAGTATCACAACATCCAAAGCGAGATTGACGCCAACCTCCGGCAAGTGCTGGAGAGCGGCGACTACGTCATGGGGCCGATGCTCAAGCGCTTCGAGGCCGAGCTGGCCGCCTACTGCGGCATGAAGCACGCCGTGGGAGTCAACAGCGGCACCGACGCCATCTGGCTGGCTCTGATGGCGCTGGGCATCGGAGAGGGCGACGAGTGCATCACCACTCCCAACACCTTTTTCGCCACCGCCGAGGCGATCTGGATCGCGGGAGCGACCGCGGTCTTCGTGGACTGCGACCCGCGGACCAAGTGCATTGATCCGGAGAAGATCGAGGCGGCGGTGAGCGAGCGCACCAAGGCGATCGTGCCCGTGCACCTCTACGGCCAGTGCGCCGACATGAAGGCCATCCGCCGGATCGCCGACCGCTACAAGCTGTTCGTCATCGAGGACAACGCCCAGGCCATCGGGGCGCAGGGCGACGGCTTCCGCATCGGCGAGTTGAGCGACGCCGTGGCCACCAGCTTCATCATTCAGAAGAACCTAGGCACGTTCGGCGACGGCGGGGCGGTCATCACCAACGACGACCGGATCAACCGGATGGTGCGGAAACTGCGCAATCACGGCTCGGAGAAGCGCTCCTACCACAGCATGGGCTACAACAGTCGCCTGGACGATCTGCACGCCGGGGTGCTCAGCGCCAAGCTCAAGCACCTGGACGCCTGGAACGATTTGCGACGGGGCTGGGCGGCGCGCTACTCGGCGGGGCTGGCCGGGGCGCGCCACCTGCGGCTGCCTTACGAGAGGCCGGGCTACCGGCACGTCTACCACCTTTACGTGATCGAAACTCTGCGGCCCGAGCAGCGCGATCCGCTTTTGAAATTCCTCAACCAGAACGGAGTGGACGCCAAGTGCCATTACCCGATCGCCATTCACCAGCAGGAGGGTTATCCCTGGGGCAAGCCGGCGCGCATCGCCGGGCCTATCCCCAACGCGGAGGACAACGCTGCCTGCTGCATCTCGCTGCCCATGTACCCGGAGCTGACGGCCGAAGAGGTGGACTACGTGATCGGGAAAGTGCTCGAGTGGGATCGGACGCAGGGTTAAGAGGGCGCCATGCCGTACCGGGTGCTGGTGGCGGGCTTGGGAAAGCGCGGGCTGCATCATGCGGCGGCCTTTCAGGCCAACCCGCGCTTCCAGGTGGTGGGCCTGTGCGACATTGACCGGGCGCGGGCGGAAGCGGCGGCGGCGCGTTGCGGCGATGCCGAGGTGGGTACGGACGCGGCCGAGATGGCGCGCCGGCTGCGGCCGGACGTCTTCTGCTTCTGCACCCTGCCCGACCTGCGGCTGCCCATGATCCGGGCGGGCATCGCCGGCGGCGCGCGGCTGATCGCTTTTGAGAAACCGATCGCGCTGTCCAGCGCCGAGGCCATGGCGATCCGCAGCGAGCTGGAAGCAGCGGGCGTCAAGGCGGTGGTCAGCCACCAGCATCGCTACGGCGCGCATTACCGGCGGGTGCGCGAAATCATCGCCGGGGGCGGGCTGGGGCGCATCCACACGGTTTACGCCACCGCGGTGGGCTGGATGATGCACATGGCCAGCCACCTGATTGACTACATGCGCTGGTACAACGGCGAAGCGGAAGCCCTCTGGGTGATGGCGCAGGCGGCCGGGCGGGGCAAGCTGACCGACAACCACCCCTCGCCCGACTACCTGGCGGGCTTCATCCAGTTCGCCAACGGGGTGCGGGGCGTGCTGGAGTGCGGGGCGGGCGCGCCGGACGTGCCCGAGGTGGACTACTGGTGGCGCAAGGCGCGCATTGCGGCCCAGGGGACCGAAGGCTTCGCCGAGGTGCTCACCGGCGGCGGCTGGCGGGCGGTCACGCGCGCCGGTGCCGAATCCGGCTCGGGCAGCATGAACTACGACCTCGACATGCCGCCTTACATCCAGGAGATGGCCGACTGGCTGGACGACGACGCCAAACCGCACCCCTGCCGCTTCGAGAGCGCCTACAAGGGACACGAGATCCTCATGGCGCTGTGCCGCTCGGCGGCGCTGGGCGGGCAGACGGCGCTGCCCCTGGTCGAGGGCGCCGACGAGATCGAGATGCTGCGGCAGCATCTGCCCGAGCGGCCCGCGCTACACTCCTTCCCCGAGATGGCTCGCCAGTACGGCTAGATCGTCATCGCCAGAAAGCCGCCGTCCACGCGCAGGATCGAGCCGGTCACGAAGGAGGAGGCGCGCTCGGAGGCCAGATAGATCGCAGCGCCGATCAGCTCTTCGGCCTCACCGAAGCGGCCCATGGGCGTGTGCGACATGATCTTCTCCACGCGGTCCGGCGTGAGCACGCGGCGATTTTGTTCGGCCGGGAAGAACCCCGGCTGGATGGCGTTGACCCGCACCTTGTAAGGGGCCCACTCGCGCGCCAGGAACTGCGTGATCTGGTTGACGCCCGCTTTGGTGATGCTGTAGGTGAACACGCGCGATAGCGGCGGCCCGGCCGAGACCGAGGAGATGTTGATGATCGAGCCGCCGCGGCCGGCCTCGATCATGGCCTTGCCGAAGACCTGGCAGGCCAGGAAAACGCTCTTCAGGTTGACGTCCAGGATGCGCTGCCACTCCTCTTCGGTGATCTCGAAAAAGGGGGTCGGCGAGTTTATCCCCGCGGCGTTGACCAGGATGTCCACCCGGCCGAAGCGCTCCAGGGTGGCCGCCAGGGCCCGCTCCAGATCGGCGCGGCGCGTAGCGTCGCACGGCACGGCCAGAGCGCGGCCGCCTTCGGCGCGGATCGCTGCGGCGCGCGCTTCGGCCGCCTCGCCGTTGTAATCGGCCACCGCCACGGCGGCGCCCGCCCGGGCGAAACCGCCCGAGATGGCGCCGGCCAGAACGCCTCCGCCGCCGATCACCACCGCGGCGCGCTCAGAAAGGGAAAACAGATCGTCAGCTTGCACTGTCCATGACTCCTGAGAGCCCTTCTACCACAGCCGGGCGGGCGGCGAGCAGGTTTCAGTTGCCTGCGGGGAGAAACATTTCCTCCCCGGCGCGGTCCTGTTCGACCTCGCCGGCCGAGAGCGGCAGCCGGTGGTAGGAATTGGTCAGCCAGCGCTTCAGCCGGGCCTGCTCGTCCGAACCGTCGGGAACTCCCGACTGGGCTCCGGGAACCGCCTGAAAGGCCAGCACGCCGCCCGGCGCCACTTCCGCCACGAAGCGGCGCGAGGGACCGCCGCCGAAGGTGAAGGCGGAGGCCGAGGCGGCCCGCACTGCGTGGCTCGAGGCGTCCACCACCTGAAACCCGCCCGAGCGCGCCAGCCCGGGCAGCGCCGGCCCCAGATGGGGCAGGCCGCCCGCCGGCGGGATGTTGAAAGCGCCGCCCAGGGCGTGCCGGAACACGATGCGATGCAGGCGGCCCCAACGGTAATCGTCTTGGCTGCGCGAACGGCCGAAGGCGGGCGCGAAGGCTTCGCCCGCCAGCAGGTCGAGCGCCGCGCGCAGAGCGCGCAGAAGCAGCAGGTCGCGCGCCGCCTCGGGCGTCGCGGCCTCCGGGCTCTCGAAGAAGTTCACGCCCGAGCTGCCGCGCCCGCGCAGGGCCGGGAAGTTCTCGAGCAGCCGGCGCAGGGCGGCCAGCGTCTGATCGTCGGGCGGGCGGAACCAGCGCAGGCCCGAGCGGTCGAGCGCCGCGTCCACGGAGAGCCGGACGAACTGGCTGCGCCAGACGCTGTAAAGGGTGGCCGCGATGCTGTTTTGCACCTCCTGGTGGGAAGGCTCGGGCAGGTTCTCGGGATCGTCGCCGGGATCGTAGCCCTCCCTCAGGCCGGTGGGGGTGGAAAAGTCCCAGGCGGCCAGACGGGCCACCGCTTCGGCTACCTCGCGATCCGCCGCCAGGGCGGCCAGGGCGGGCGGGGCGCCGGGGGCGCGCGCGTTCTGAAAGGCGCGCAGAAGGTAAGGCGTGAACACCTCGGCGTCCAGCATCTGATGGTTGGCCTGGATGCTCGCCATCGTGCTGAGCGTCATGAGCTCGCCGCGCCGCACCATGTCCCGGATCAAGCCGGCGATCCGCCCCACGCGGAAACCGCCGTCGTAGCCGGGGCTCAAGTAGTAGACGCCGCCGGTGGCCCGGTGCCGGCCGAGCGGATCGTTCTCCAGCGTGAGGCCGATGGGATCGTTGTTGGCGTTGGCCAGGAAACCCTCGGGGGGATTGAAGACGTGCGGCATTTCCCCGCGGGGCAAGATTTCGTAAGGCAGCGCCTGGTCGGGCTGGGGATTGCGCAAGGGCAGCCATTCGTGGCGCAGGCGGTGGGCGCCGTCGCGGATCAGGTAGGGCGGCGGGCCGTCGGGGCGGCCCAGGGTCTCCAGGTCCTCGCGCAAGGGCATCTCGCCCGCGGCGAAGTAAGCGATGTTGCCGTCGGCGTCGGCGCAAGCCCAGTTCTGCGAGCCGAAGGTGAACCAGCGCAAGGCCTCCCGGAATTCGACCACGTTGCCGGCCCGGGCGAACTCCAGAAACGACTGCGGTTCGCGAGTGGGGCCCCAGCCGGCGTACTGGACGCTCAAGCCGGTGATGTCGGACGGGCTGCGCACCTCCAGGGAAATGATCGGGCCGTGGTTGCGGCGGGGCACCACCAGCGTGAGGCCGCCCTCCAGGGGGCCGACCGCGGCCTCGGCCAGATCGTCCGCAACACCGTTGTTCGGGCGGTTGACGCGGTAGCGCTGGGGGATCACGACCAGCGGCTCGGGCCGATCCTCGAAGAGGGTAGCCAGCGGAGCGAGCGTGGCCGGCTCGGCCGCCAGGCGCTCCTGATAGACGTCGGTGACGTCCAGGGGATTCATGGTCGCGCCCCAGCAGAGCCGCTGGTTGCAGCCCAGGATGACGCCCGGCACGCCGGGCAGCGTGACGCCGGCGACGTTCATCGGCCCGCGCGCCGGATCGGCGGCGACGAGCAAATGGGCCTCGTACCAGATCGGCGGCGTGCTCAGGCTGAGATGCGGATCGCTGGCCAGCATGGGGAAGCCGCTCCGGGTCAAGCGCCCGCTCACGACCCACCAGTTACTGGCCCCCCGCGGCCCGAGCGTCCCCTGGAACAGCGGGTGGCGCCGCGCCTGGTCCAGACAGCGCCGCCCGAGTTCGAGCGCTTCCGGACGCAGGTGTTCCGTCCAGCGCCGCGCGCTGGGCGCGGCGGGCGGCCCCTTGGCGGCGGAAACTTGGGCCGGAAGAAAATTCGGGATCGAGACCGTGGGGTCGAAGGGGGCCGAGCGCATCAGATCTTCCAGGAACAGCGCCCCGCCGTCGAATCCCGCCTGCCGGCCGGCCAGCTCGGCCGCCGCCAGCCCCAGCGTGAGAGCGATGTCCAGCTCGGCGTCGTAGGAAAGCTGAAAGGCCAGGGCCTTGGCCACCGCGAGGCTGTCGAGCGGCGTCCACTCCGGCACCGAGGCGCGCGTCAACTCGAGGGCGCCATACTCGGGGGGCAGCGGGTTGGCCGGATCGCGCAGCCAGGCGTTGACGCCCCGGGCGTAGGCTTCCAGCAATGCCCGCACGCCCGCCTGGTGAGCCTCCCAGCAAGCCTCCGCCGCCCGGCGCAAGCCCAGCGTGCGCGCGCGGATGTCCGCGCCCAGCGCGCCCGGCCCGAGCAGCTCGGCCGAAGTCCCGCCCGCCTGTCGGCGCAGCAGATCCATCTGGAAGAAGCGATCGCGGGCATGCAAGTAGCCCAGCACGGCCATGGCGTCGGCGTCGTTGTCGGCGAAAATGTGCGGGACGGCGTTGGAGTCGCGCACCACGCGCACGGGCGCGCGCAAGCCGGCCAGGGGAGCGGCGGCCGAGATCGCGGCCGCCCATAGCACGATCAGCCCGTGCGCTCTCATGGAGTCTCTCCCGCGGCGGCGCGCACCAGATCGCCCTGGGCGATGCTCTCGGCCAGGCGGGGGATCTCGGCGCTCAGGCTGCGGTCGCCCGGAGCGGGAGGGGCGAGGCGCCGTATTTCCGCGCGCACCCGCTCCAGGGCGGGACTGGAGGCGAGCGGCGCCAGCAAGTCCAGGGCGCGCGCGGCGGCCAGCAGCTCCAGGGCCAGCACCGTGCGGGTGTTCTCGGTCACGGTGCGAAGCTTCAGGGCGGCCGTCATCCCCATGCTGACGAAATCCTCCTTGTCGCCGCTGGTGGGAATCGAGCCGGCGGTGGCCGGGTGAGCCAGCACGCGATTCTCGGCGACCAGAGCGGCCGCGGTCGCCTGGAGCATCATGAAACCGGACTCCAGCCCCGGGTTTTCGGCCAAAAACGGCGGCAGGCCTTCGTTGAGAACCGGGTTGAGCAGGCGGTCGAGCCGCCGTTCGGAGATCTGAGCCAGAGTGGTCAGGGCGATAGCCAGATAATCCAGCAGCAAGGCCAGCGGCTGGCCGTGAAAATTGCCGCCCGAGACGATCTCATCACCCAGCACCAGCGGGTTGTCGGTGGCGGCGTTCAACTCGAGGCTGAAGGCGCCCCGGGCCTGGGCCAAAGCGTCGCGCACTGCGCCGTGCACCTGGGGGGCGCAACGCAGCGAGTAGGCGTCCTGCACGCGAGAGCAGCCGATGTGCGACTGGCGGATCGGGCTGCCCTGCAACAGCCGCCGCAAATGGGCCGCGCTGCGCGCCTGGCCTCGGAAAGGCCGCAGGGCGTGGAGGCGGGCATCGAAGGCGCGCGGCGTGCCGCGCAGGGCGTCCAGCGTCATGGCGCAGGCCAAATCGGCGGTCTCGACCAGGGTTTCCGCCGCCGCCAGCTCCAGGCAGCCGACGGCCAGCATCCCCTGGGTGCCGTTGATCAGCGAGACGCCCTCCTTGGCCGCCAGCGTCAAAGGTTCCAGACCGGCGCGGGCCAGGGCCTCCTGCCCGGAGCACACGGCGCCCTGAAACTCCGCCCGGCCTTCGCCCATCAACACCAGAGCGATGTGAGCCAGGGGCGCCAGATCCCCGCTGGCGCCCACGCTTCCCCGCGAGGGCACGACCGGCGTCACGCCGCGGTTGAGCATCTCGCAGAGCCGCTCGGCCACCAGGGGGCGGATGCCGGAAAACCCCTTGGCCAGGGTGTTGGCGCGGATCAACATCATGGCCCGCACGTCCGGGCGGCGCAACGGTTCGCCTACGCCGCAGGCGTGCGAGCGCACGATGTTGCGCTGGAGCTGCTCGAGTTGCTCGGGCGGAACGCACACCTCGGCCAGGCGGCCCACGCCGGTGTTGACTCCGTAGACCGGCACGCCGGCGGCCGCCAGCCGCTCGACCACGGCGCGCGAACGCCGCATGCGCTCCAGCGCCCGGGGGTGCAGGCTGACCGGCTCGTCCCGGCAAGCGGCCGCCAGCACTTGTTCGAGGGTCAACTGATCGCCGTCCAGGAGCACCATCTCGGCCGTCCTAGTCTACATCCCCGGCGGCCGCGAAAGAGCGATCCGGGCCGGCGCGTTGCGGGAGGGCAGCCTCAGCGCAACAGCAGCACCGCCATCCGGCCGTCGGTGAGGAGTTGGTCGCCGGTGGCGTTCTTGCTTTGGCGGGGCACGGCCGGGCGCTCGACCAGGGCCAGGCCGGCGACGCGGCCGCTGAAGACGAGGTCGCTGACCACCTTGGCCCGCTCGCGGTCTATCTGGGAATCAATCTTGTGAATGAACGTGCGGTTCTCCGCAGAGAATTCGATGCCGATGTCGTGGGTGGCGGCGCACACCCAGACCGGCCGATCCCGGAAATCGCCCGGGCGACGCCAGATGCGCAGGTGGTGGCGCATGGCGAAGGTGTTGAGCTGCTTTTGAAAATCCAGGTCGGACTTCTTGCCCTCCAGCAGCAGGGTGGACATGGGAGCCTCGCGGTAGCCGCGCGCCTCGGCCACGGCCCGGAAGGTTTCCAGGCCCGATTTGGCGTCCAGCGCCGCGGCCGGAGCCCAACCGGCCTCGCTGAAGGCCGCGCGCAACTGCTCTTCGCTGCCGAGAAACATCAGGTTCGTAAGATCGGAGGGGGTCGGCGTCTTCTCGGCGGTGGTTTGAAAGGGTTGCGCATTCACCAGGCGGTAGAGTTCCTCGGCCGGCTCAATGCCCTCGAGCGTGTAGGGGCGCGCCGGTACAGCAGCGGAGTCCAAGGACAGCTCGCGGCTGAGGGCCAGGATGAGTTCGGTCCCCGGCTCGTAGACGATGTCCGGGTCGGGCTCCTTGAGCACCGCGCCCTTGACCGTCTCCAGGAAGCCGCCCAGCCGCCCGTAGCGCTGGGAGACCCGTTGGATCGCTTGATCCAGCCGGGCGGTGGGAGTCTCCGAGGCCAGGATGCCCTGGATGACGCCCTGTGCGTCCACGCTCTCGCGGGCATTGTCCACGCGGACGAGTCGGGCGGGCAGCTCGAGAGTCTTGTTGCCCAGCAGAAGCTGCCAGCCGCCGAGTTGCAAGGTGGCGCGCTTGTCGGGCGCGGCGGGAGCGGCGGCGACCACCTGCGCGCGCAGCTCGAGGCCGGCAGGCAGGGCCGGCGCGTCGCCTGCCATCACGGGCCGGATCAGCACGCCATCCAACCGGTCGCCGGGCCGGGCCGTGCGGCTGTTGACGGCGCTCTTCAGGCGCACCTCGAATTCGGCCCCGGAGGGCAGCACGGTCTGGGCGGCGCTCATCAGCAGAGCGACGGGAAGGCAAGCGAGCAACCGCAGCATAGGCCTCTCCTCGACCGCTTCCGATGGTACAGCAGCGCCGGCCGGGCGGGCAAGGTGCCCGGTAGGGAAGAAGGGCCCGGCCGCCGCACTCACCAGCGCAAGGTCCAGCGGAGTTTGACGGCCAGCAGCTCGCTTTCCGGCGCCAGGACGGGCTCGTGCGGCGAGCGAGGCCAGCGCCGCCAGCCGCGGTTCCAAACCAGGAACAGGTCGTTACCCGGCCGCAAGGTCCAGCGGAGGCGTGTGTTGGCGCCCAGGTTGCGCGACTCGGAATCGTATTGCACGAAGCTGGTGAGCACCAGGTAGGCATTCCAGGCCAGGGCGGCCTCCCATCGCCAGAGCCGCTGAATGAAGCGTCCCTCGCGCAAGCAGGCACGGTTATATTCGGTTGCCAGGCCGAGTTGCGCCCGGCCCTCGGGCGAGGTCCAGCGGAGCTGGCCGGACAACTGCGTCAGTCGTCCGGAATAGAAGGTCCCCAGGCTGTTCTCGGTGACGAAATACAGCGGCCGGTGCGGGCTGGTATTCCCGTCCAGCTCGACTTGATCGAAGCGGTACGGGCCGGGGGGAAGGACTACGCCCGGAGCAATCTCGAACGGGGCGGGCAGGAACTCGTACTGCGGTCCCCACTCGATCTTGAAGCGCTCGCCGCTGTCGAACTCGATGCCCAGCGGCGACCACTGATAGCGCCAGGATTCGACCTGCCCAAGGTGGTTGACCACGCGCTCATAGGCGCCGCGCAGCACGTACTGGCGGATCCAGGAGAAAGCGCCGTCGCGGGCCGGCCGCGGTTGCAGGCGGCAGCCGGAGATCGAGTGCCGCACCCCGGGACGGGGCAGGAAGCCCAGCGCCGGGTCCAGCGCCGGGCCGACCTGGAACAGCGTGGCGGAGCAATCCAGCATGTCGTTGGGATAGTCCACCTTGAAGCCCCAGCCGGTCCGGCTGCCCGCCGGCCGGTCGGGCGGTGGGTCTCCGCGCGTGAAGGCGGTCCAGGCGCCGATCAAGAGGTTCTTGTCGCCCCGAAACTTCGAGGTGCGCCAGACGGCGTCCAAGCCGAACAGCGAGTTGTCGCGGCGACCCTCGGGGTCGCCATGAGTCAGCAGCCCGCCGATCCGGAAACGTTCGGTCAGATCGTAAGAGAGGCGCGCCGCGCCCAGATTCACAGCCGGCGCCAGATCGGTGGCGCGGGTCTGTACGTCCAGCGCCGCCAGGTTCCAGCGGCCGGCGCGTCCGTTCAGCTTGACGCCGGCTTGGATCGGGACGGGCCGCCCGCCCAGCAGGCCCACGCGGCGGGTGAAGAAAGGGATGAAGTAACGGCCCAGCCCGAGGCCGAACTCGAACTGATTGAGTCCCTCCAGAAAGAAGGCCCGTTTCTCCGGGAAGAACAGCGGGAAGCGAGTGAGGTTGATCTGGCGCGCATCCACCTCGGTTTCGGCGAAATCGGTGTTGGCCGTGAAGACGCCGACCATCTGCGGGGTGATCTTCCAGGTGAAATCGGCGCCCAGCGCGCCCTGCCAGGCCCTGGGCGCCTGGGCGAAGAGGCTCCGCATTCGCCCGATCAGGTAGGGACTGAGCTCGAGGCCCCTGCCCTGCCGCAGATCGCCCAGGTCGGTCAAGCGGCCGGCCCGGCTTAAATCGTAGAAGAACGCATCCAGCGTGGGCGAAGCCCAGCGCAGCGTGAGGCGCTCGCGGGCGGCGAAGCGCTGGAAGTTCACGCCCCAGCTCTCCAGACCGGGAGTGAAGCTCAGGCTGCGCGCGGGGATGAGGATCTCCGCCGTCCAGCCCTCGGCCGTGCGCCGCGTGCGCGCGTCCCAGATGCCGTCCCAATCCAGGGAGGGATGCTCGGGATCGGAGATCAGGCCGTCGGCGCGGGCGCCGGCGGCGTTCACGATGAAGAAGTAGCCGGTGCGGCGATCGCCATAAGTGTTCAGCACGATCCCCACCGTGTCGTCGCCGTTCATCTCCCCGTCCCGGCGCAGGGTTCGGACGGAGATTTTCGAGGGATCCGGATCTCGGCAAAGGAACCCGAACCAAAGATCCTCCCCGGCGCGCAGCACGCGCACTTGGGTGGAAAACGGCGTCGGGGCTCCGGGCTGGGGCGATTGTTGGGTGAGCGCCAAGGCGGGCGCGCGGCCCCAGGCGGCTTCCTCGAGCCGCCCGTCCAGGCGCAGGCCTCCCGCCGCGGGCGTGAGAGCGACGGTGGGCTGGCCGGCCGCGGCCGGACCCAGCAGCCCCACCAGGAGCGCGACTCGCATCCCCGGCACGCGTCTATTTCAGCCGCCAGCGGTCCGAGACGAACTCGGCCGCGCCCTCATTCCAGGTGCCGAACTTGGCCGCCATCTGACCGCCGTCCACCAGCAAGGTCGCGCCGGTGATGTAACCGGCCGCCTCGGAAGCCAGGAAAACAATGGCCGCCGCCACCTCCTCGGGCGTTCCTCCACGCCCCAGCGGGATGTGCTGGAAGTAAGGCTTGATGAAACCCGGATCCCGGAAGGCGTGCTCGCTCAGGCGGGTGCGAATGAAGCCGGGGCAGACGGCGTTCACACGGATCTGGTAGGGCCCCAGCTCGTTGGCGGCCGTGTGCACGATGCCGAGCAGGCCCGCCTTGCTGGCATTGTAAGCCAGGAACCCCGCCTCGCCGTCGTAGGAATTGGTCGAGGCGGTGATCACGATCGCCCCGCGGCGGCGGGGCTTCATCAGCCCGGCGGCGATCTGAACGGTGTGGAAGACGCCGCTCAGGTTGACGGCCAGGGTGCGGTCCCACAAGCTCTCGCCGGTCTCCTCCAAGCGGCGGTACTCCCCGATGCCCGCATTGGCCACCACCACCTCGGGCGGTCCGCTGAGGCGGAAGGCGGCCTCCAGCGACGCCCGGTCGGTGACGTCGGCGGCGACACCCGCAGCGCCGATCGAGCGGGCCGTCTCCACCGGCTGCTCCTGGGGAAGGTCCAGAATCCACACCGAGGCGCCGGCCGCCAGGAATGCCCGCGCCGCGGCCAGCCCGATCCCGTTGGCGCCGCCGGTGATGACGACGTTCCGGCCCGTGAAATCCAAGCGCATGGCCTCTTTCTATCACACCCCGAGCCGCTGATCCGAGCAGCCGGAGGGGCCCGGCACGCGACGCTTCAATGGATGATCTGCGCCCGGAAGACGAACAGGCGGGTAGCCGGGTCGCGGTACACCTGCGGGCCGACGCCCGCCTTGCGCGCCAGCGCCTCGAAGAACTGCTCGGCGGTCCAGTTGCGCTCGCTGGCCACTTGGGGCAACAGCAGGCCATGATGCACGCCGGCCTGCAACACCGCGCCGTGCTCGTTGACGCGGAAGGCGCTGCGGTCCACGATGCGCTTGAAGGGCGACAACACCGAGATCTCGATCTCCAGGCCGGTTTCCGAGCGCGAGACCGGCTCGAAGCGGGAGTCGTCCAAGGCGGCCGCCAGCGTCATCTCGCCGACCGTACGGCCCAGCGGCTCGACGGAGGCGCGGCGCCCCACGCAGCCGCGCAACTGGCCGTCCTTGTGCAGGGTGACGAAGGCGGCCGCCCGGCGCTCCAGGGCGGCGGTCCCTCCCTGCGGAGGCGCCGGGCGCCGCTCGCCGGTCTGCTGGTAATGCTGGAGCGTGCGGCGCGCGCATTCCAGCAGGACCGCCTGATCCTGCGCGCCCAGCCGGAAGGAGGAATAGGGAAAGTAGCCCAGCGCGGCGTAACTGACCGAGTGGCGAAAATCACCCGTGATTTCGCCCGAGGTTTGATAATCCAGCGTCTCCTGGAAGATCTCCTCGGGTCCCTCCAGGCGCCGCAACGTGGCCAGCAACAGGCTGATGGGCTCATAGCCGCAGAGGGTGGCCGAAGTGGAGCGCAGCGTCTCCAGAAACAGATCCGGGCGCAGGCTGCCGGCGGCCTCCATCAGGCTCTCGTCCAGATCGCGCAGGCGGTCGGCCACCCAGGCGTCGGCCGGGAACGGCTCGTACTGGAAGGACTTCCCGTAGTGCGTGAAGTCGGACGAGGCCAGCAGGACCGCGCCGGCCCGGGCCAGCTCGGCCAGCGCCTGGGCGGCCTCCTCCCGGACTGCGGGATCCACATGGCTGACGTAGATCGGCAGCAGGCGGGCGGCGGGGGCCACCCGGCTGAGCAGGGGGAACTGAATCTCGACCGAGTGATCGCACAGGCTGGCTTCCGGCAGGAAAGCGAACTCCGGCCGCTCCACCAGCTCGGCCGCCGTCTCGCGGTCCAGCAGGATCTCGCCCATGGGCGTGCGGAAGGCGTCCACGCGAGGGATCCACAAGCCGGGCGGGGCGCCGCGGTGGCAGAAGCCCAGCAATACGATGCGCTGCGGGGCTTGCCGCTCGAGGTGGCGATAGACGGCCGCGGCCACCGCGCCGGAGTAAACCAGCCCGGCGTGGGGAACGACGAAGCCGATGCCGCCCGGCGCCAGGTAGGGCCCCGTGCGCTCGCGCGAATCGCTGAACAGGCGGTCCAGCAGATCGCGTAGTTCCGAGGGGTCGTCCGGATACCAAGCGCCGGCGTAAGGAGAGACGTGGGAGACAGCCGCGGGCATGGGCACCCTCCTGACGGCGCGGGCGGCCGGCGGCCGCGCCGCCTCCTCAGGTGTATTGTAATGCGCCGCGATTCGGGCGGCGCGGGATTCTTGCCGGGGGCCCGGGGGCGTATGCTGCCCTGACGGATCTCCTGCGCGCGACGCCCGGCGGCGCCCAGGCGACGGCTGTCAGGGGATCTGATCCGGACTGAGGCCGGCACCCTCTTCGGCGGCGGCCGGGCCGGCCTCCTCGGCGGCGGCGATGGCCCGTTGCGCTTCCTCCAGGCGGGAGCGCGGCACGCGCACTTGGAACGGGAGGCTGGGAATCGGTCCGGGACTGACGATGAGCGAGGGAATGCCGTTGGCTTCCAGCAGGCTCTGGATCGCGGCCGCCAGCATCTCGGCGTTGTGGGCGTCCGAGTTGAAGACGGTGACCATATCCAGCTCGTGCGAGGCGTCCAGGGGCCGCTCGATCAGCTCGCTCTGGGCGGCGATGATTTCCTCGGCGCGTTCGGCCTGGGCGGCAGGCACGCGGACTTCGCAGGTCCCGGCGGCCACACCGGGCTCGCGGCGGCTGAACAGGCGAGCCTCCAGGCCGGCCTCGAGCAGCAGGTCCCGCACCTCGGCCGCCTGTTCCTCGGCGTTCGGGTCCGCCGAGCGGAACACCGTGACCAGATCCATGCCCCTAGCTTAGCGCCCCGGGGCAGGGCGCCGGGCGGAGCCGCGCGCGGAGGGATTCGGGGGCTCCCTCCTGTAGTACCCTGTGAGCTTGGCCTGGCCTGGGCAACTGCCGCATCCCGCGTCGCTCGAGCTCGGCCGGAGGCTGGTCGCGCAACTCCGCCGCTCGGAACGAATCCTGATCGCCTACTTTGCCTACACGGCGATCCTGGCCCAGATTCTGCCTGTGCGGCCGCCGATTCCGCTGTTCACAGGCGCACTCAATCTCGCCGTGATGGCGGGCTTCCTGGTGCTGGCCTGGGGGGAGTCCTTGCGGGGCAACCTGCTTTTCAGCGTGCTGCGCGATTGGTACCCGGCGCCCCTGATGCTGCTGGCCTATCGCCAGATGGGCTGGTTCGCCCCGCCGCATCACAGCCACCAGCTCGAGCGCGCGTGGGTCGTCTGGGACCGAACGCTGCTGAACGACTGGGGCCTGCGGGCGGCCATCGAGCGGCTGGGGCCGTTGCTGCCGGCCGCGCTCGAGCTTTCCTACCTGTTGGTGTACACGACGCCGCTGTTTTCCCTGGCGATGCTTTACCTCTACCGGCGCCGGGAGCGCGCCGATCGCTTCCTCACCCAGTTCCTGCTGGCGATTCTGGCCTGTTACGCGCTGTTTCCCTACTTTCCTTCCGAGCCGCCCCGCACGGTCTTCCCGGGCGACCTTTTCCCCACCGTGGAGACCCCGTTTCGCCGCTGGAACTGGCGCTTGCTGGGAGGCTACGGCATCCACACCAGCGTCTTCCCCAGCGCGCACGTGGCGGGCGGGTTCGCGGCCGCCTTCGGCATGCTGCGGCTGCTGGGCGAGCGTCCCTGGGTAGGCAGGTTTCTGGCGGTGCTGGCGGTGCTGATCGCCACGGCCGTGGTCTACGGGCGATATCACTACCTGGCGGATGCGCTGGCGGGCTTGGGGGCCGCTTTGGCCGCGCTGGGCGCGGCGGTGTGGCTGGAACGCCGCCGCTCGCCGGCGCGCGGCTGAGGTCACTTGTCGGCGGAGGCAGCGGGCTTGGCGGAGGAAGATTCCCCGGCCGCGCTCTTGGCGTCCCCGCCGGTCTCTTTGGCAGGCTTGGAATCGCCTTTGCCGTCGCCCTTGCGGGCGTAATCGGTGATGTACCAACCGCTGCCTTTGAACTGGAAGGCCGGAGGCGACACCAGCCGTTCCAGCGAGCCGCCGCAACCTTCGTGCACGGTCAACGGCTCATCGGCGAATTTCTGCATGACCTCGAAGACTTCTCCGCAAGCCTGGCATTTGTACTCGTAAAGAGGCACGGTCGAAACAAACCTCCTTTGGCCGGCAGGCCGGAGCTCGCCGCGCCCGTTCAGGGCGCGGCCGCAGTAGGTTGAGCGGGCGGAGGGGAAACTACGGCCTCCCCGCGCCAGGCCACCGCCGGGGCGGCCGGCTTGCCTTTGGTGAGCACCTCGATGGCCTTCTGGAGCAGCCGGTCATCCTCCGGCCGCGGCGCCGGCTCGGGCTGCGGCGGGCCGGGCTCCTCCTCCTCGCTCTCCGGAACCGGCTCGGACTCGATCATCTGCACGGAGGGGGTGACGCGGGCGTCCTGGATGGCCTTGCCGGACGGCGAATAGTATTTGGCCACCGCCAGGATGATGGCCCCTCCATCCTCCAGATTGACGGGCTTGCGGACGGCCGCGTTTCCATAGGTGGGCTCGCCCACTACTTCGGCCCGCTTGTGATCGAGCAGGGCCGCAGCGGCCACTTCCGCCCCGCCCGCCGTCCCGCGGTTAGTGATCACCACCAGCGGCTTGCGCCAGAGGACCTTGGCCGGGTCGGCCTTGAACTCCTGGCGGCTCACCCGCTGCCCTTCCAGGTAGCTGATCAGCCCTTTCTCCAGGAACAGGTTGGCCAGAGCGATGCCTTCCTCCGGCGCGCCCGTGGCGCAGTTGCGCAGGTCCAGCACCAGCCGGGTTGCCCCCTGCTTGTCCAGATCTCGCAGCGCGGCGGCCGCCTCGGCCGCTTTGCCCGGCATCAGCGTGGTCACCTGAAGGTAACCCACCTGGTCGGCCAGCAGCTTGAAGGCGAGCGGAGGCACTTCGATCAGCGCCCGCGTCAGCGTGATCCGGCGCGGCTCCTGCTGGCGCAGGGAAAGCACCGAAATCTCCACGGGGGTTCCCGGCTTGCCCCGCAACAGCAGCTCGGCGTAAGCCAGAGGCATGTCGCGGGTGGCGATGCCTCGGATGGTTTCCAGCATGTCGCCCGTCACCAGCCCGGCGCGCGCCGCCGGCGAGCCCGGCACCACGCCGACCACCCCCAGATAGCCGAACTTCCAGGAAAGCACCAACCCTACGTCGCCCTTCAGCGCGTCCTTTTGCTTGACGTATTCCTTGTATTGCTCGGCGTTCAGGTAGCTGGCGAAGGGATCAATGGCTTGCAGCAAGCCGTTGATGGCCCCCAGCGTCACGCTCTTCAGGTCCGGTTCCTCGACGTAATCGCTCTTGATGCGGTGCAGCACCTCGGTGAACACCGCCAGGTGCTTATAAGGAACGTCGGAGGCGGGCTTGTCCAGGACCGCACCCACCAGCAGCAGGGCGGCCAGGCAGATCGAGAAGCCCAGGATCAGGCCTTTCCAGCGGCTGTGTATCACGGGACGGCGCTCGCTTAATCCAGTATACCAGAGGCGGCGTCGTGGTCCCGGCTCCACAGCGGCAACACCAATTGATCCCCCGACGTGCTGCGAGCCTGCCAGAAGTAGCTGCGGGCCTCCGCCTCCCACCCCCACTCCTGGGCAATCCAGTGCAACTCGTGAGCGAACTCGCCGGCGGCCTGGGCATCCCCGCGGCTTCGGGCGGCATCGTAGACCGCGCGCAGGAACCCATAGGCCTCGGCCGTCCGCCCGGCGGAGCGAGCCCGACGGAAACCCTGACGGGCGAGGGCGCAGGCCAGGCGCCAGGATTCCTCTCCCGAATCACCCAGCGCCCACTCCAGCGCCCGTTCCACCTGGCCCAGCGCGGCCGCCGGGCTGCGGCTCGCCTGCTCGGCCTGCCGGCGCGCGGCTTCGGGATCTCGCGCCGCCTCTCGCATCGCCGCAGCCATAGTGAAGCAGGCGGGGTCCTCCTCCACCAGCAGGACCGCGCCGCATTCCAGCAAGGCATCCGCCGCCCGGCGAGCCTCCGCTTCCGCCAGCCCGGCCACAGCGGCCGCAAACTCCAGCGTGCAGCCCGGCGCGCAGACCGCCATCGCCGCCAGCAGGCGCCGCTCCATCGCGCCCAGCCCGTCCAGATGCGGCGCCGGAAAACCCTCCGCCGGCTCCAGCTCCGCCGCGCCCGGCGCCGTCAGGTCCCCGCGGCGGGTGGTGATCAGCGCGGAAGACCACCCCCCAGCCACCAACTGCAAGTGCGATTCCCGCTCGACGTCATCCAGCACCGCCAGGATCCTGCGCTCCGCGCAGAAGCGACGCAGCCTCGCACCGTTCTCTTCGACCGGCCCCTCCAGGCGCAGGCCGAGTTGCGCCGCCAGATCCCCCGCCGCCCCGGCCAGGCTCCGGCCGCCGCAATCCAGCCAGCACACCGCCTGGAAATCTGCCGCGGCCTCGGAGACAAAGGCCAGCGCCAGGGCGGTCTTGCCGCCGGCCGAGGCGCACCCCTTCAGCACGAGGCAGCCCGGCTCATCCCCCAGCCGCCGGCGGAGCCACTCCAGTTCCGCCTCCCGTCCGGCGAAGCGCCGGGGCCGCGCGAAAGCCGGCTTGGGGACCGGCGCATCCAGCCCGAGCAGCCAGTCCTTCACCGCGCGGAAGCCCGCCCGCCGGCCGGCCCTCAGATCGAAGAAATTCCTGCGGCGGAGCAGCTCCGGCAGGTGGCAATCCCGGGCCAGCAGGATCCCGACCGCTACCCCGGCCTGCTCCGGCTCCTCCCACAAGACGGGAATCCACTCCTCGCGTCTCCAGCGCGCCGGCGCCGAATCGGGCGAGAGCACGATCAGCTCGACGTCGGCCATCAGGCCCGCCCGCGCCTTGGCCAGCAGATCCGTGCCCTGCTCCAGCGCGCCCTCGGCCTGGAAGATCTCCAAGCGGGCGCCGCGGCGCAGGAATTCGGCCAGCTCCTCGACCAGCGCCTCATCGGCCGGCGAGTAACAGAGAAAGACGCTGCGCATTTTTCTTCGCCATTATCCCCGGAGGGCCGCGCCGCCCGCTTGCGCCCCGCCCGGGCCATCCCGGATAATCGAAACTTCAGGGGGACGGGAGCCGACGAAGGTGAGCGATGAGCAGCATTCCGCCCGAACTGGAGATACGCCCGGCGGTGATCGCCCCGCTGGATGAAGCCTTTCTGCCGGCCTCCCTGTTCAACCGCCGCTACCGCGAATTGGCCGCCGCCGCCGGCGCCGCGCCGCTGGAGCTCGCCTTGGAGCGGGCCGACGGGGCGATCTCGCGTTATTCGACGGTGGTGATTCCGCCGGCGGCCGGCGCCCTGCCGGCTACGCTGTTTTACGTCGAGCGGATCGTGAAGTTCCTGCTCTGGCAACGCGGCGGCTGCAAGGTCTACGTGGGCGGGCCGGCCGAAATCGGCCGCCATCTCGAACAGGTCTACGCCCCGGGCGGCGCGCGCGCCTTCGACGCCGAATTCATGAGCGGCGTTTACGAGCGGCCCTTCGAAGTGGCGGCCGTGGCTCCGGAGGCGGTCCCCGAGGCGCGCGAGTTCAGCATCCCGCTGGGCCGGCATCTGGACGGCTGCCGGGTGGGCTTCGATCTGGGCGCCAGCGATCGCAAAGCCAGCGCGGTGCTGGAGGGCGAGGTGCTCTATAGCGAAGAGGTCCCCTGGGACCCGCGCCACGCCTCCGACCCGGACTATCACTACCAGGGCGTGATGGCCTGCATCCGCAGCGCCGCCCGCCATCTGCCGCGGCTGGATGCGGTGGGCGGCAGCGCCGCGGGCATCTACATCCACAATCGAGCCCGGGTGGCCTCGCTGTTTCGCGCCGTGCCGCCCGAGCAGTTCGCCGAGAAGATCGCGCCCATGTTCCTGCGCATCGGCCGGGAGTTGGGCGTGCCTCTGGAAGTGGTCAACGACGGCGAGGTGACCGCTCTGGCCGGTTCGATGGCGATCGGCGACAACCCGGTGCTGGGCATCGCGATGGGGTCCAGCCAGGCGGCCGGCTACGTCAACGCGCGGGGCAACATCACGGGCTGGTTGAACGAGCTGGCCTTCGCGCCGGTGGACTACCGCCCGGGCGCACCGGCCGACGAGTGGTCGGGCGAGGTGGGCTGCGGCGTGCAGTACTTTTCGCAAGTGGGCGCCATCCGCCTGGCGGAAGGCGCGGGCATGAGCTTCGAGCCGGGGCTGGGCCTGCCCGAAAAGCTCGTGGCCCTCCAGGAGAAGATGCGCCGGGGAGACCGCGTGGCTGAGCAGGTCTATCAAACCCTCGGCGTCTATCTGGGGTACGCCCTGGCGCACTACGCGGATTTCTACGAGCTCAAGCACGTGCTGGTGCTGGGCCGTGTGACCAGCGGCCCGGGAGGCGAGCTGATGTTAGAGCAGGCCCGCCGGGTGCTCGAACGTGAGTTCCCCGAGCTGGCCGAACGGCTGCGCCTGGCCCTGCCGGACGAAACCAACCGGCGGGTCGGCCAGGCCATCGCCGCCGCCAGCCTGCCGGTGATTCCCAAAGGAGGAGCGCAAGCCCCATGAAGCTCTCTCATCCCCAGGCCGAGATCTGGGTTCCCGACGGCGAGCCGGAGGAGCGCGCCCTGGCCCGCACCACCCACATGGCCGTGTCCGCCCATCCCGACGACACGGAAATCATGGCGCTGGACGGCATCCTGGCCGGCTTCGGCAGCCAGGAGCGCTGGTTCACCGCGGTTATCGTCACCGACGGAGCCGGCAGCCCGCGCGACGGCCTCTACGCGGCTTACACCGACCAGCAAATGCAGGCGGTCCGCCGCCGGGAGCAGAAGAAGGCCGCCATGGTCGGCGAATACGCCGCGGCGGTCCTGCTCAACCATCCCAGCTCCGCCGTGAAGAATGCCGCCGACGCCGCGCCCAAGGAGGACCTGAAGGCCCTCATCGCCGCGGCGCGCCCCGAGGTCATCTACACCCACAACCTGGCCGACAAGCACGACACCCACGTGGCTGTGGCCCTGCGCACCATCGCCGCCTTGCGCGAGTTGCCCGCCTCGCTCCGCCCCCGCCGTCTCTACGGCTGCGAGGTCTGGCGGGATCTGGACTGGATGGCGGACCAGGACAAGATCGCTTTCCGGCTCGATGCCCACGAGAACATCGCCCTGGCTCTGGTGGGCATCTTCGATTCCCAGATCGCCGGCGGCAAGCGCTACGACCTGGCCACGATGGGGCGCCGCCGGGCCCACGCCACCTACCACGAAAGCCACGCCGTGGACGTGGCCCAGTTGATCAGCTTTGCCATGGACCTCACCCCGCTGATCCAAGATGGGGCCCCGGAACCCGGGGAGTACGTGGAAGGCTTCATCCGGCGCTTCGCGCAGGACGTCAGCGATCGCCTGAAGCGGCTCTGGTAAGCTTTCCGCCGCGGTAGTGTTCGAGCACCCGCTCGATGTAGCCGAGGGTTTCGCGGTAGGGCGGCACTCCGCCGTGGCGCTCCACCGCCCCGGGACCCGCGTTGTAGGCCGCCAGCGCCAGCCGCACCTGGTAAGGATCGTGCAGGTACTTCAGGAGCAGATCGCGCAGGAGGCGGGCCCCCGCCTCGACGTTCTCCGCCGGATCGTCCGGGTCGGCCTCCAGCCGCCGGGCCGTCTCCGGCATCAACTGCATCAGGCCGCGCGCCCCTTTGGGCGAGACCGCCTGCGGCCGGTAACCGGACTCGACCCGCGCCACGCTGTCGAGCAGGCGGGCGAAGTCTTCGCCTCCGTAGCGGGCGGCCGTTCGAGCGATCAGCGAGCGCGGATCGGGCGGTCCGGAGGGCTGCGGCGGCGGGGCGGGCGCTGCGGCCGGCGGCGGGGCCGGCTCGAAGCCCGCCACCAGCGCCTGGGGCAGCTCGATGAAACCCTCGCCCCGGTAAAGGCGCCAGCGGTCACCCGCGGCCTCGTGACGATCGGCGTAAAGCAGCCCGCCTCCGGCCAGCACGGCGTACTCGCCCGCCGCCAGCCGACAGGCCGCTAGCGCCGCCAGCAGGCACAACCTACCCACGTTGTTAGTGACGCACAGGCCGCCCGCGGCGTGCAACCCGTGCGCCGGCCGGCGGAATGCCTCCGCCGGACCCTACGCCACCCGCCGGACGTACGCGCCCGCCGGCTTGTAGATCGCCGCCGCCACCGCCCCCTGGATCATCAAACCCAGCACCCCCGCGATCAGCCACTGGATGGCCAGAAACAGCGGGATCTTCACCATGACGTAGGAGCCGAAGGCCATCCCCAGCGAGACGTAGGTCCCCAGGAACAAGCCGAAGCGCAGCCCCTCGATCACGCCCTTGCCTTCATAGCCCTTGATGAAGATGTAGACGAACAACACAGAGCAGACCAAGGCCACCGGGTACATGATCCACGTCACGGCTTCCATGTCCGGCCGCCAGACGTCTTTCAGGGCCCGGTAAGCGGGCATCAACGCCACACCGTGAACCAGGTAGTCGAACACCACCCCGACCACGAACACCGCCAGCGCAGCCATCAGAAACCGCTTGACATTCATGGGATCCTCCTGGAACCTCCCCGCAGGGCGGAAGAACCGCTCTGATGATAACGCCGCCGGGCCCGGCAGGCAAGCGGCCGGTTGCCGCCGGGCGGGCGACTTGATATAGTTGAAAGCCGAATCGGATGCCACGCTCCGATTCCAGAGGCCGCCGCGGAGGGTGCGACCGCGCGGCGGCGCACGCACATGGGAGTGGCTATGGATTCCTACAACAACGTTCCCGTCCCTGCCGACGGGCAACCGATCGAATTCCGAGACGGCAAGTTCCTCGTCCCGGATCGCCCTATCATCCCTTTTATCGAAGGCGACGGCACCGGGCCGGATATCTGGCGCGCGGCCCGGCGCGTCTTTGACGCCGCCGTCGAGCGCGCCTACGGCGGCCGCCGCCAGGTCGTTTGGTACGAGGTCTTCGCGGGCGAGAAAGCTTTCCACCGCTTCAACACCTGGCTGCCGGAGGACACCCTGGCGGCCATCCAGCGCTTCCGCATCGCCATCAAGGGCCCGCTGACCACCCCGGTCGGGGGCGGCCACCGCAGCCTCAACGTGGCCCTGCGCCAGTTGCTCAATCTTTACGTCTGCTGGCGCCCGGTGCGCTACTACCCCGGCGTTCCTTCCCCCATGAAGCGGCCCGATCTGCTCAACGTGGTGATCTTCCGCGAAAACACCGAGGACGTCTACGCCGGCATCGAGTGGCGCCAGGGCAGCCCGGAGGCGGCCAAGGTCATCGAGTGGCTGAACCGGGAAATGGGCTGCAAGATCCGCCCCGACTCCGGCATCGGCATCAAGCCCATATCGGTCACCGGCTCCAAGCGTCTGATCCGGCGCGCCATCCGCTACGCCCTGGAAAACAACCGCCGCAGCGTCACCCTGGTGCACAAGGGCAACATCATGAAATTCACCGAGGGGGCTTTCCGCGACTGGGGCTACGAGCTGGCCCGCGAAGAGTTCGCCGATACGGTGGTCAGCGAGGCCGAGGCGGGCGCCGCGCCGCCCGCGGGCAAGATCATCCTCAAGGACCGCATCGCCGACTCCATGTTCCAGCAGGTGCTGCTCCGCCCGGACGAGTACGACGTGATCGCCACGCCCAACCTCAACGGCGATTACCTCTCGGACGCCTGCGCCGCCCAGGTGGGCGGGCTGGGCATGGCCCCCGGCGGCAACATCGGCGACGAGCACGGCGTTTTCGAAGCCACTCACGGCACCGCCCCCAAGTACGCCGGTCAGGACGTGGTCAATCCCTCCAGCCTGATTCTCAGCGGCTCGATGATGTTCTCTTACCTGGGCTGGAAGGAGGTCAGCGCCCTGATCGAAGAGGGCATCACCGAGACCATCCGCCAGAAGCGGGTCACCTATGATTTGCACCGGCTCATGGAGGGCGCCGTCAAACTGAAGACCAGCGAGTTCGCCGACGCCATCGTCGAGAATATGGGCCGGGCGGCCGCCGCGGCCTGAGTTTTGCGAGCATTCCCAGGGAGGTCTTATGCGCAAGAAAGTCACTGTGATTGGTTCGGGCAACGTGGGCGCCAGTTGCGCGGTCCGTCTGGCCGACAAGGGACTGGCCGACATCGTGGTGGTGGACATCCTGGAGGGCGTGCCCACCGGCAAGGCGCTGGACATTTTGCAATCCTGCCCCATCCAGGGGGTGGACGTCTCCTGCGTCGGGGGCAACGACTACGCCGCTACGGCCGGCTCCGACATCGTCGTGATCACCGCCGGCTTCCCCCGCAAGCCCGGCATGAGCCGCGACGATCTGCTGTGGGCCAACTACGACATCGTCAAGAGCACCACCGAACAGGCGGCCAAGCATTCTCCCGACGCCATTCTGATCGTGGTGACCAACCCGCTGGACGCCATGTGCCACGTGGCCCTCAAGGTCAGCGGCTTCCCCAAGCAGCGCGTCATGGGCATGGCCGGCATCCTGGACACCACCCGCTTCCGCACCTTCGTGGCCCAGGAGCTGAACGTCTCCATGAAGGACGTGACCGCGCTGGTGTTGGGCGGCCACGGCGACACCATGGTGCCGCTGGTGCGCTACTCCAGCGTGGCCGGCATCCCGCTCACCGACCTGCTGGACGCCGCCGCCCTGGAGCGCATCGTCAAGCGCACCCGCGACGGCGGCGCCGAGATCGTACGCTACCTGAAGACGGGCAGCGCCTACTACGCCCCTTCGGCCGCCGCGGTCGAGATGGTGGACGCCATCCTGAACGACCGCAAGCGCGTGCTGCCCTGCTCGGCCTACCTGGAGGGCGAGTACGGCATCCAGGGCTTGTTCGTGGGCGTGCCCGTCAAGCTGGGTGCGGCCGGCATCGAGCAAATCTACGAACTCAAGCTCACCGAAGACGAGCGGGCCGCCCTGCACAAGAGCGCCGCGGCGGTCAAGGAGCTGGTGGACGTGATGCGGCCCAAACTGGAGGCCGCCGCCACCGCCTGAGGGCGGAGTTACCCTGAAGGGCGGGCCCGCGGGCCCGCCCTGCCCATGCGCTTCTCCGGACGGCTCCCGTGGGATCTGCCGCCCAACCGGCTGACTGCCGCGCTCCAGCGGCGGCGGGCCGCGGGCGGCGAGATTCTCGACCTGACCCAGTCCAATCCCACGCGGGCCGGGTTCGATTACCCGGAGGAGATCCGACGGGCCCTGGCCCACCCGGGCGCGCTCCTCTATGATCCGGCGCCGGCCGGCGCAGGCGAAGCCCGCCGGGCGGTGGCCGCTTACTACGCCGCGCGCGGCTTGCCGGTCTCCGCCGAGCAGATCGTGCTCGCCTCCAGCACCAGCGAAGCCTACGCCTGGCTGTTCAAGCTGCTCTGCGACCCGGGCGATCAGGTCCTGGCGCCGCGGCCCTCCTATCCCTTGTTCGAATTCCTGGCCGGGCTGGAGGCGGTCCGCGTGGCGCCATATCCCCTGCGTTACGACGGGCGGTGGTGGCTGGACTGGGAGGCGCTTCGGCAAGCCTTCACGCCCGGCACGCGCGCCGTGCTCGCCGTCCAGCCCAACAACCCCACCGGCTCCCGGCTCGGGCCCGCGGAGCTGGAACGCCTGGCCGCCCTGTGTGCCGAACGCGGCGCGGCGCTGGTTTGCGACGAGGTGTTCGCGGATTACCCGCTGGGTGCCGAGCACGCCGTCCAGAGCGCGCTCGGCTGCGCCGGCGAGGCCCTGGCCTTCTGCCTCAGCGGTCTGTCGAAAGTGGTCGGCCTGCCCCAGATGAAGTTGGCCTGGATCGCGGCGGGCGGCCCGCCCGAGCTGCGCGACGGCGCCTTGCGGCGGCTGGAGCTGATCGCGGACACGTATCTCTCGGTCGGAACTCCTGTGCAGCTTGCCTTGCCCGAGCTGCTGGCGGCCGGGCGGACGGTGCGGCGGCAAATCCAAGAGCGCGTCCGGGGGAACTACGCGCGGCTGGCGGTGCTGCTGGCGCCGCCTTCGCCGGTGGAAGTGTTGCATGCCGAGGCGGGCTGGTACGCCGTGCTGCGCGTCCCGCGCACCCGCAGCGAAGAACAATGGTGCTTGGAGTTGCTCGAGCGCCACGGCGTGCTGGTCCAGCCGGGCTACTTCTACGACTTTGCTTCGGAAGCCTACCTGGTGGTCAGCCTCCTGACGCCGCCGGCCGTGCTGGAAGCCGGCCTGGAGCGGATCCTGGAAACAGCGGCGGGCTGAGGGGCGCGGTGCTGTCGGGGCGGGGCGGGATGCTATACTGAGGGGCGATTTCGTCCTCCCGGTCGGACCCCAAACGCAAATGGCGGAATTCAACGAGCTACAGATCACGCAAGCCATCGCCGATCATTACCACCGCAAGCTGTTGCGCGCCGTCGCCTGCGACGCGGTCATCGTGGGGGCCGGTCCCGCCGGCCTGACCGCCGCCTGGCGGCTGGCCGCGCGCGGCCGCAGCGTCACGGTGGTCGAGAAACGCCTGGCGCCCGGCGGCGGCGTCTGGGGCGGCGGCATGGGCATGAACGAGATCGCCGTGCAGCCGGAGGCGCTCCCCATCCTGGAAGAGGCCGGGGTGCGCCACGACCGCCGGGCGGGAGATCTGGCGGTGATTGAGGCCGCCGAGCTGGCCTGCGCCTTGTGTCTCCAGGCGCTGCGCGCCGGCGCCCTGCTGTTGAACCTGACGGCTTTCGAGGACGTCTGCGTGCGCGGGGGCAGGATGACGGGCGTGGCGGTGAATCGCAGCACGCTGCTGGGCGCCCTGCCCGTGGATCCGATCGTGCTGAGCGCACCCGTGGTGGTGGACGCTTCCGGACACGAGGCGGTGGTCGTCGAGCGCCTGAGAGCGCGCAGCCTTCTGGAGGAGTCCCCGGCGCGAGCGGGCGAAGGGCCCATGGACGCCCCGGCCGGAGAGGCCTTCGTAGTCGAGCGGGTGGCGGAGATCTTTCCCGGCCTGTGGGTGGCTGGGATGGCGGTGTGCGCCGCCTTCGGCGGCCCGCGCATGGGACCGATCTTCGGGGGAATGATGCTCTCCGGCGCCCGGGCGGCGGAGCTGATCCTCGCCCGCGGTTGAAGGCCGCCTCAGAGGTCCACCGCCACCACTTCGTGCACCTGGATGGAAGGCACCGTCAGGCTGAGCCGGCCGCCGGTTTGTTCAAAGCGCGGCTGCAACCCGCTCACCAGCAGCCGCACGGCGCGCGCCGGGCGCCCCTCGGGCAGCCGCAGGCGCACGCGCTGCGGGCCCACCGGAATCACCTCCCGGTAAGGCCCTTTCATCGTCATGGGGTTGGTCAGATTCACCAGGTGGAGCGTCAAGGACTGCTTCTGCCGCCAGAGCGCGATGTCCAGCAGGCCCGGACCGAGCACCTGGACGGGGCGCTCCTCGTTCACCGCCCAGTCCACGGCGTTGGCCAGCAGCCGGCCGTGGTCGGCGCACATCACCTCCCAGAAGACCCGGTCAATGTCCCAAGGGAAATAGACCAGGCGGGCGCGGCCGAGCTGCCGCAGGTAGACTTCGGCGATGTCGGTCTTCTCGACCCGCGGATAGACCTCTTCCATAGGCAGGTCGGGATAGGGGGGAATGAGGGTCACCGGCGGGCGATCGAACGCCGCGCGCGGGCGCACCGGCAGCCGCCAGACGCCGTGGATGATGCGCGGCGCCTCCTCCAAGCCTTTCAGCAGGGGATGGTGCGTGTCGTGCTCCAGGCGCAGATAGGCGTTGCGCATGGGGCCCTCGGCGGGACGCTCGCAGGAAACCCCGAACAGGTCGGCCAGCCCGAAATCCTTGCGCCGCACGCCCCATTCGTCGTAAAGCGACGTCTCGTAGGTCGCCAGCAGGCTGCCGCCCCGCCGCACGTAGCCGCGCAACTGCTCGCACTGGGTCTCGGAGAGGGCCGCCAGGTTGGGCAGGATCAGCAGGCGGAAGCGATCCACGCGCTCCGGCTCGAGCAGCCGGTCGTGCACCATCTCAAAGGGAATGCGCGCCTCGACCAGGGCGTGATACATGCCCAGGGTGTGTTGCTCGACCTTCTCCTGTGCCCGCGGCCCGCCGTAGAAGGCGGCGGTCTGCTGCGAGTAGACCAGAGCCACGCGCGCCAGGGGCTCTTCGTTGCGCAGATAGCGTTCCGAGCGCCAGTGCCAGTCGTAGATGCTTTCGACCACCTTGAGCCAGCGGCGATCGTGCAGCACGCCGCAGAACTTGGTGAACCAAGGGCGCAGCCCGTGGGCGATGCCGTCGGCCACCCAGATGCGGATCTCGGCCTCGGTCTGCACGGAATCCTTCCAGCGGTAAGGCTCCTCCAGACCCACGCTGAAGATGCCCACGACGGCCTTGCGCCCCAGCGCCGCCCGGTATTCCTTACCGTTCTTGCCGTTGGCCCAGGGGGGCATCAGTCCGCGGCGGGCCTGGCGGTCGGCCATCAGGGTGGGCGCCAGCTCGCCGATGGTTTTCATGTCCAGGTCGCTCAAGGCCCCGCCGCCCGCGTTGGCGATGTAGCAGGCCTGGGGATTGATGCGGCGGATCTCGCCGTCCCACAGCCGCCACAGCTCGAACAGGCGCTGCTCGCGCCAGAGCAGGTAGCGGCGGCGGGCGGGATCCTGCGGGTCGGTCGTGCGGGGCAGATCCAGGCCGCAAAAGGCGCGGAAGTTGCGCCGGCAGTGCTCGCAGTAGCACATGCCGGAGCCCGCCCAGCGGTTGGCGAAGATGCCGTCCACGCGGTACAGGGTCATGATCTCGCGGATGACTTCGGTCATGAACTGGAAGTTGTAGGGTCCCAGGGCGCAGGTGACCCAGCGCTCGGGGGCGGACCAGTGGCGGCGGGGGCGGCCCTCGGCGTCCACCGCCACCCAATCGGGATGAGCCCGGTAGGCCTCCTCGCGGCAGGAGTGAGGATCCACCCGCGCGATCACGACCATGCCCAACTGGCGGCAGCCGGCCGCCAGCTCGCCGAAGGGATCGCCGTCCTTCAGCCAGGCGCTGCGGTGATGCAGCGGGATCCGGGTGGGATAGTAGGCCACGCAGCCGCCGGCGCTCAGACAGGCGGCGTCGGCATGCACGCGGCGGAAATAGTCCAGCCAGAACTGCGGGTCGAACCGGCCGGGATCGTTCTCGGCCAGGGTCAACTGCGCCCAGCGCATCGGGCGGTCGAACCAAGGCTCGGAGGGCGGCTTCAAAAGTGCGGCTGCGGCCGCGGCCGGCAACCGGCGTCGCGTCAGCTCCATGCATCCTCCTCGGTGACGCCGAGGCGTCCTGGGTTAAGCTAGCACAGCGGAGGTCCTTGCTATGCACTCGGATCGCAGGCAATTCATCGGGCTGGCGGCGGCCCCCCTGTTCCTGCCGCGCCGCGCCTTGGGCGCCAACGATCGGCCGGCTTACGGCCTGATCGGGACGGGCAATCGCGGGCGCTCCCTCAATCGCGCCTTCCAGAAGCTGGGCGCGCAGTGCGTCGCCTTGTGCGATCCCTACGAGCCGCACCTCGAGCTGGCCCGCAAGGAATCGCCCGCGGAAGCGAAAACCTACGCGGACTATCACGATTTGCTGGCCCAGCCGGGCGTGGATTTCGTGGTGATCGCCACCCCGGATCATCACCATTGCCCGCACCTGCTGGCCGCCCTGGCCGCGGGCAAGGATGTCTATTTGGAGAAGCCGCTCTCGGTGTCGCTGGAGGAGAGCGCCCGGATGGTGGCCGCGGTGCGCCGCTCCAAGCAAATCGTCCAGGTGGGCATGCAGCGCCGCTCGATGCCCTTCTGCATCGAGGTCAAGCGCCTGGTCGAGCAGGGCGTGCTGGGTAAGGTTTCCATGGCGAAGGCCCTCTGGAACTGGCACTTCGCCAAGCCCCTGGACAACTCGCCCCTGCCCGGCAAGCTGGACTGGGAGCGCTTCCTCGGGCCGGCCCGCAAGCGCCCCCTCGAACCCCGGCGCTTCCGCTGGTGGCGCGGCTTCTGGGACTACTCGGGCGGCAACATGACCGACCAGGGCACGCACCTGATGGACGTCATCCAGTGGATGACCGACTCCGGGGCGCCGCGCGCCGCCGTTTGCCACGGCTACATCGCCAAGATGCTGGGAGCGGAGGTGCCCGACGTATTCTGCGCGGCCTTCGAGTATCCGGACTTCATGGCCACCTGGACGCTGAACTACGCCAGCTCCTACGAAAACGACTGGTCCATCCAGATCCAGGGCGACCAGGCCACCCTGGTGCTGGACCGCAGGGGAGCGCGCCTCTACAAGGATCCCGGCCTCCAGCAAGCGCCCTGGAATCTGACCGAGCCGCTCGAACTCATCCGGCGGATCGAGGATCGCAGCACCGGCCTGGAGCACCAACAGAATTTCCTCGAGTGCATCCGCAGCCGGCAGCAGCCCAATTGCACGGTCGAGACGGCCGCGGCCGCGGTGGCCGGCCCCCACCTGGCCAACCTGGCCTTCCGGCGCGAGAAGAAAATGCGCCTCAGCGCGGACGGCACCCGAGCGGTCTGAGCTGTCCTCCGGCCTGGCCTGCCGGCCCCGCGCCCGCTCGGCCCAGCGCCGTTCGCAGGTTGGCGTAGGCGCGGAAGGTCAGCGACTTGACGGCCTGCACCGAGCAGCCCAGCGCCTGCGCGATCTGCTCGTAATCCAGTTCGTGATACTTGTGCAGCAGAACCACCGCTCGCTGGCGGTCGGGCAGGGAGGCGACCGCCCGGCGGACCTCGGCCAGCAGCGTGCGCCGGACCAACTGCTGCTCGATGCTGGGCTGCCCGTCGGCCGGCTGGGGCGCCAGCCCCCAGCGGCGCACGGCGTCCAGGCTGTCCGGCTGCCTCTCGCGCCGCCGGCGCCGCAGCCAGTTGAAGGCCAGGTTGGCGGCGATCCGATACAGCCAGCTCGTGAACCTGGCCGTGGGCTGATAGCGCACCCGCGCCCGATAGACCCGCAAGAAGACTTCCTGGGCCAGCTCCTCGGCCACCTCCCGGTTCTCGACCATGCGCTGGAGGAAATGCACGATGGGCTCGCGGTGGCGAGCCACCAGCAGGTCGAATCCCCTCGCGTCTCCCTCCCGCACGCGCACCATGAGCTCGGCATCGCCGTCCAGCAGGAAGGCCGCCCGAGACACACTGGCCATAACGTGTTTATAGACGCCGCATACTTTCGGAATTTTTGTAAAAGGTAAGGCCCGGAATGTAAGAATCTCTTTACATTTTTGACAACTCTTTGCATGCCCTGACCCGAGAGGTTCGCCCGCCGTGCCGGGACGGGGCGAAGCCGATCGCGGCGTGCCGGTCGCAGCCGAGGGGAGCTACAATCGGGCTGTCTTGACGCCGTGCAAGGAGGTCTGCTATGCGGAAGGGTAGTGTGTGGGCGGTTGCCGCCTGTTTGGCTGTGCTGGGCGCAGGGCATTGCTTGGGCCAGGCCAGTCTGGTAGGCGTTGTGCGCGACCCCTCGGGGGCGGCCGTGCCCGAGGCGACCGTGACCGCGATTCACCTGCAAACCGGTCTGCGCCAGAGCCGACAGACCAGCCTGGAGGGACTCTATTCTCTGCCCGCGCTGCCGGTAGGCCCATACCGTCTGGAGGTCGAAAAGAGCGGCTTCCAGCGTTACGTGCGCGAGGGCATCACGCTGGCCGTCAACGACATCGTCAACCTCGACGTGGTGCTGAAGCTGGGGGCCGCCAGCGAGACCGTCACCGTCACCGCGGCCGCGCCCTTGCTGGAGACCCAGGTCGGCGGCATTCGCGGCCTGGTGGATCAGCAGCGCATCGTAGACCTGCCGCTGAACGGGCGCAACATCACCCAGCTTTTGGCCATTCAGGCCGGCGTGATCCTGCGGGCCAGTTCCTACGGCGAAGGCGACGCTTTCGTGGTCAGCGGCAGCCGCCAGAGCGGCGTCTACTGGCTGATGGATTCGGGCATGAACACCGATTCCTACCGCAACTTCAGCGGCAACTTCCCCAATCCCGACGCCATCCAGGAGTTCGGCCTGCAAAAGACCAACTTCAGCGCCGAGTACGGCAACGCCGTGGGCGCGGTGGTCAATGTCGTCACCAAGGCGGGCAGCAACGAGTTTCACGGCAGTGCGTTCGAGTTCGTGCGCAATGCGGTTCTCAACGCGCGCAACTTCTTCGCCGCCCGCCGCGACTCGCTCAAACGCAATCAGTTCGGGGCCACGCTGGGCGGTCCGGTTCAAAAAGACAAGGCCTTCTTCTTCGTCTCCTATCAAGGCACCCGCCTGCGCAGCGATCCCAGCCTGACTCGGCAGTTCCTGCCTACCGCCGCCATGCGCCGGGGAGATTTCTCCTCCGTGAGCCGGGCCCTCACCGATCCGCAAAGCCGGCAACCCTTCCCCGGCAACCAGATTCCCGCCAGTCGCCTGAACCCCGTCACGCTGAACTTCCTGAGGTACCTGCCGGACCCGGGTACGCCCACCGGAGAGCGTTTCCTGGGCATCCCCGTCAAGAACAATCTCAACGAATTCATGGCGCGGGGCGACTATTACTTGCGCAGCCACCGGCTGGTGGCGCGCTACTTCCGCAACAAACTCACCCGGCCCTTCGGCGGCAATGTCAATGACCTGGCTTCGATGTACGCCGCCGACGCCGGCCTTTCCCGCCAGCCCTACATGCAGTTCACCGTCAACGATATCTACACCATCTCGCCGCAGTGGCTCACCAGCTCCACCTTCGCCTACCGCGGCCGGCGGACCTTCAACGACTGGACGGCCGTGAAGCTGCCCATCAACTTCCGCGACGCGGGGGTCAAAGGCATCGCCGTCAAGGATCCGCCCTCGGTTTACATCAATGTGTCGGGAGGCTTCCTCGCCCGGCCGGGATGGAACTACGACAAGCCGGACTACGACCTGCATTGGTCGAACACCACCACCTGGATGCGCAGCGCGCACGAGGTGAAGTTCGGGGGCGAGATTCTTCGCTCCTCCAACAAGATCCGCAATCACTTCCGGACCATGGGCCTGTTCAACTTCACCGGCGCGATCACGGGCAATGCCATGGCCGACTTCATGCTGGGCGAGGTCTACCAGTTCGATCAGGGCGGCGGCGAATACAAGGACCTTTACGGCACGCGCTGGGGATTCTTTCTACAGGACAACTGGCGGATCACCTCCCAGCTCACCGTCAATCTGGGCCTTCGCTGGGATCCCATGTTCCCCTTCCACGACGATCTCGGCCGGACCCAGTGCTTCCTGCCCGGCACCCGTTCCACTCTCTTCCCCAACGCGCCCGAGGGCTATCTGAACGCCGGTGACCCCGGCTGCCCGAAGGGCGGCTTCAACTCTTACTGGAAGCAGATCGCTCCCCGGTTCGGCTTCGCCTGGCGGCCGGGCGGCGGGCGCAGCGTGATCCGGGGCGGGTTCGGTCTGTTCTGGAATCCGCAGTTCACCGTGCTTTACAACGGCTTCGTCAATGCGGCGCCCTTCAGCCCGCAGGTCACTCGCTACGGCGTCAGGTTCGAGGATCCCTATCTCGGCATGGAGAATCCCTTTCCGGCCGGCTTCGCCCCCTTCATCCCGCCGCGCGATTCCAGGTTCATCACCCCGCTGGGCATGTTCGGATCGTTCGCCAGAAACTTTCAGCCCAGTTACCAGGAGATGGTGAACCTTACCCTGGAGCGGGAGGTGATCCCCAACCTTGTGGTGCGCGCCAGCTATGTGGGCAACCTGGGACGCCACCTGTCGGCCACCGATGACGTCAACTATGCGCGCTACGGCCCGGGCGCGACCACGGGCAACATCCAACAGCGGCGGCCCTATCAGAACTTCAGCATCGTGAACGTCATGGGATCCGAGAGCACCTCCAGCTATCACGGCCTGGAGATCTCCGTGGAGCGGCGCGTCGCGCAGAACTTCTCCGTCGAGGTCAACTACACCGTTTCGAAGTCCATTGATGAGGTCTCCTCCGACCAGACGCCCCAGAATCCTTCGCAAGCCGTGCCGCTCAACCGCGCCCTGAATCGCGGCCTGTCGGATTTCGATCTGCCGCGGCGGCTGCTGGTCTCCCACGTCTGGAATCTGCCCCGGCTTTCCCAACAAGCCGGCTGGGTCAGGGGGGTCCTGGGCGGCTGGCAGTTTACCGGCATCACCACGATCCGAAGCGGATTCCCCTTCACGGTGAGGTCCGGGGTGGATCGCGCTCTCAGCGGCAACAACATGGACTTTGCAGATCTGATCGGGAACCCATACCTCGATCCGAACCGGCCCCGCGCCGAACTGATAGCCCGGTACTTCAACACGGCCGCCTTCACCTTGAACGCCATCGGAACCTTCGGTACGGCGCCCAGGAATCTATTGCGCGGGCCCGGAGCGGTCAACTTCGACCTGGGCTTCATGAAGAGCTTTTCGCTGGCCGAAAGGGCCCGCCTGCAATTCCGCACCGAGCTCTTCAACGCCTTCAACAAACCTAACTTTGGAAACCCCTATGCGACGGCCAACGTGACGGCCCGCTTCGGGCGAATCGAGAGCGCCGCCGATCCGCGGATCATCCAGTTCGCCCTGAAGTTGCTGTTCTGATGCGGAGTGAGCTGTTTGGCGGCCTCGAACCGCGCAGGCATATTCTTGACATCCTGGACGCCCTGGTCGGTCCACTTAAGTAGAGTGACGTAGGTCGGCATCCCACACTCCCCTTTCTGCGCTGCCTGAGCGCTGCACTCGGGTTTCGCTTCCGGTCCCCCGGGGCCAGTCTGTCACGCATTCCGATTTTGGGATCCCCTATGTGAGAGCGAAGATTCACCCCCGTGTCAAGCCCCGGCGTACCGAATCTCTTGACCTTCTTAACAACTCTTTGCACTCTCTTAACCAACCTTCCGACGGGGGCCGGGTTTCAGCAGACAGGATCCCGACCTAATCGAACATGACGGCAAGCTTGGCTCGTAAGGCGAGGGCCGCCGGGCTCGCGTGGTGGATGGCTGCGGGCGCAGCGGCGCTATGGGCTCAATCGGCCGGCGCCACCTTCGGCGAAGTGGTGCGGCTGGGCGGCACTCCTTCCGACGTGGTGTTGGACGAATCGCGCGGCCGGTTGTATCTGGTGAACCAGAACGCCGCCCGGGTCGACATTTACAGTTATCGTGATCGGCGCGTGGCGGCCGCCGTGCCGGTAGGCAGCTCCCCGGTGGCGGCCGCCATCTCTCCCGACGGCCGGCGCTTGTATGTAACCAACAACGCCGGCTCGTCGCTGAGCGTCATTGACCTGGACGCCGACCGGGTGGTGCAGACGGTCGCCCTGCCGGCCAAACCCGAGGGCGTCGAGGTGGGCGCGGACGGCCGCGTGCTGATCACCACCCAGGGGACCAGCAGCACCGACCAGATCAACTCGCTCGTGCTGTTCGATCCCAGCGGGCAGCAGGGCCAGCAGGTCACGCCGGTCTCCTTCGCGCCGCCGCCGCCCACGCCCTCCGGCCTGCCGGCCGTTACGCTGGGCCGGCCGGTGACCACCTTCCGCGGCAAATTGATCCGCACGCCCGACGGCGCCTACATCATCGGCCTGAGCACGGTCAACAACAACCAGTCCACGATCCTTTTCGTCTACGAGGTAGCCTCGGGCTCGATCCTGCGCAGCCGCACGGTGACCGGCCAGTCCACCGTGCTCTCGGTGGCGCCCGACGGCGCCAGCTTCATGGCCGGCTTCACGCTTTATGACACCGCCACGCTGGCCGTCATCGCCCAGCAGAATACGGCCAACGCACCCTTCCCGCTGAGCAGCTCGGGCACGGCCACCTTCAACACCTTGCAGAACGTGGGCGGCAGCGTCTTCTCGCCCGACGGCCGGACCCTTTACAGCGCTTTCAACGTGGCCCCGTACTCGCTGCCTGCCGCCCGGCCGGAGGCCTCCACCCTGCTGATCTCGAACCCGCGCAATCTGGCCATCCGCCTGGGCATCAAGATCCCCGAGAGCATCATCGCCAAGATGGTGATTACCTCCGACGGGGAGCACGCCTGGGGCCTGTCGGAGTCCGGTCTGATCTACCTCCCGCTGGGCAAGCTGTACGAATACCCGATCCTTCAGCCGGAAAGCACCACGGTCCTTCTGGCCTCCGACGACTGCCACCGGGGCTTGGCCAGAGCCTCCGTGCGTGTGCTCAATCTGGGCCAGGGGCGCTTGACCTTCAGCGTCCCGGACACCACCGCCGCCCTGGTGGCCGAGGCCTCCAGCGGCGTGGCCCCGGCCACCATCACTTTCACCCTGGAGCCGGGCCGCACCAGCCTGACCCGCCAGTACGGCACGAACCTTTATTCCGGAGCGGCCTCCAACAGCGGCGCCCCGCTGGCCGTCAATCTGGCTTCTCCCGAGGCGATCAACATTCCCAACACCATCCTGGTCTACATGAACGTCCGCCAGCCCGACCAGCGCGGGGTGATTTTCCCGGTCCCCACCGTCCCCACGGTCTCCGAGGGCCTTCAGGATCTGCTGGTGGATGAGGCGCGCGACCGGGTCTACATCACCAACTCCGGTTACAACCGTATCGAAGTATTCGACCGCAGCAAGCAGCGTTTCCTGGCGCCGATCGAGGTGGGGCAGCTTCCCCACCAGATGGCCCTGGCGGGCGACGGCAAGACCCTATACGTGGCCAACACCGGCGGCGAATCCATCAGCATCGTGGACTTGGAGGAAGGGCAAGTCACAGGCAGCGTGCGCTTCCCGCCCATCCCCCGCTCGGGCAACGCCAACCCGATCACCCCCCAAGCCATCGCTTTCGGACTGTTCGGCTTGCAGGTGGTCATGTCCAACGGCACGCAATGGAAAGTGGTCAACAACGAGATGACCGTCCGCCCGGCCGACTCGGTGGCCCCCACCCAGTTCAGCACCTCCAGCACCAGCGGCCCGCCCCGCATGGCAGGCACCCCCGACGGCCGCTACATCGTCACGCTGGCGGGCAACGGCACGGTCTATCTCTACGACGGCATGGCCGATGCCTACGTCGCTTCCAGCCGTCCTTACTCGCAGACCAATATCCTGACTTACTACGGCCCGCTGGCCGCCGCCCCGGGGGGCGCTTACTTCCTGGCCAACGGCTTCATCTTCAATTCCTCGCTGGCGGTGGTGGGCGGGGCGGAGAGTCCCACCGCCACACAGGCCGGCCTGCTGGCCTCCCGCCGCAACGTGGCGGCGGTGGCCGCTCTGGACGATTCGAGTTTTCTGCGCCTGACCACGCCGGTTAAACAAACCGTAGCTTCGACGGCCTCGGGCGACGCGCGCCCCACCCTCGAGCTGGTGGATCTGCGCGATCGCTCGGTCAACACCGTGGGCGCCCTGGCCGAGCAGCCCGTGCTCAGCCGCTTCGGCAACACGCGCGTCAATGTGCCGCCCCGCCAGTTGGCGGCCGATTCCCAGGGGAACGCCTACGCCATCACCCTGTCCGGCCTCACCGTCACTTCCCTGACTCCCGCCGGCCTCTCCCGGCCCCAGCTCGCCGGCGGCGCGGCCGCCCTCCGTAACGCCTCCGACCCGGCGGCCGGACTGCGCCCCGGCGCCTTCGTCAACATCTCCGGCTCCAACCTCGCCGCCAAGGCAGCCGCCGACGAGATCCCGGCCCCCACCTTGCTCGGCGGAGTTTGCGTCACCTTCAGCGACACGCCCCTGCCCTTGCTTCAGACCTCGCCCGGGCAGATCGTGGCCCAGGTGCCCGAGACCCTCGCTCCCGGCAACTACGTCGCCCAGGTGCGTTCGTTGGCCACCGGCCAGCGCAGCGAGGCGGTGCTGGTGACCGTGCAGAAACCCTGAAGGAGAAAGCTCATGGCGTGGCGAATGCGGCTCGCGGCAAGCCTTTGCGCCGGCCTTGCTCTGGTCCAGGCGGCCACTTTCGGCACGGCGGTGACCGTGGCCGGCGCGCCCACCGATCTGGTTCTGGACGAGGGCCGCGGCCGGCTCTACATCCTCAACAGCACCCAGCAGCGGGTGGAGGTCTACTCGCTCGCCGAGCGCCGCTGGTTGAACCCCATTCCCACCGGGGCGTTGCCGCTGGCCGCCGCCCTCTCGCTCGACGGCCGCTACCTCTATGTGACTTGCTACGAGGCCTCCTCCCTGGACGTCATTGACCTGGATGCGCAGACGCCGCTCAGGCGTGTCAACCTGCCCGCCTCGCCCGAAGGGGTGGCCGTGGGCGGCGACGGGCGCGTCCTGATCACCACCATCGGCTCGGGAAGCAACAACGCGGAAAACCGCCTGCTCATCTTCGATCCGACGCCCGGCCTCGCGGAGCCCCTGCGCACGGTAGTGACCACTCTGCCCGCGCCGGCCGCGCCTGCCTCCAGCCTCACTCCGGGCCGCGCCTACAACGTCTCCCGCAGCCGGCTGGCCGCCAGCGCCGACGGGCGCTGGATCATCGGGCTGAACAACCCCACCGCCGGCGCCCGCCAGATCTTCGTCTTCGAGACCGCCTCAGGCAGCATCCTCCGCAGCCGGACGGTCAGCAACATCTCCAGCGTGCTGGCGGTGGCCCCGGACGGCTCGAAGTTCATGGCCGGCCTCAGCCTGTTCGACACTCAGACCCTGGCCGTGCTGGCCCAGCAGAACGCCGCCAACTCCCTCTATCCCTTCCCCCAAAACGCCAACTTCAACACCCAGCAGAATCAGGGCGGCAGCGTCTTCTCGCCCGACGGCGCGCGCCTGTACACCGCCTTCAACATCGCGCCCGTCAACAGCACGCAGACCAACTCCAGCCAGTTGATGATCAACGACCCGGACAATCTGCTCATCCAGATGGGAGTCCAGTTGCCCGAGAACGTCTCCGGCAAGATGGTCATCAGCCGCGACGGCGCCTTCATTTACGCCCTGTCCCAATCGGGCTTCCTGATCCTGCCGGTGGGCAGCCTGTCGGATTACCCGCTGGCCGTTCCGGACTCGACCGCCGTGCTGCTCACCCATGACCAGTGCGGCGTCACCGCCGCCACCCGCAGCGCGCGCGTCGTGGTGCACAATCAAGGGCGCGGGCGCATGACCGCCACCGCCCAGGTGATCCAGTCCGGCATCACCTTCACCTTCCCGCTGGGCGGCGCCGAAACGACCGCCCCGGGGATGCCGCCCGGACCGGGCGCCGGCGCCCCAGGCCAGATCATCCCCGTGCCGTTGCCGGGCGGCGGCCTGATCCAGATTCCTCCCGGAACCCAGCCGGGCGCCACGGGCGGAAGCCTGGCCGCCACCGCCCGGCAACAGGCCGCCATCGCCGGGGCGGCGCCGCTGGTGAGCGTCCGCCAGTCCGGGACGGACATCCTTCTGGATTTCAGCGTGAACACCGGCGCCCTGCGTTCGCTGGGCACGGCCACGCCGACCGATTTTCTGATTCAGTCCCCGGAAGCGGTCAACATCCCCTGGCGCGTGCGCGTCTACCAAAACAGCCGCAATGCAGAGGCCCCCGGCACGGTGATCCCCGTGCCGGTCAGCATCTCGACCAACGAAGGCCTGGCCGATATCGTGGCCGATCCCGCGCGCCGGCGGCTCTACATCGCCAATTCCGGGCTGAACCGGGTGGAAGTCTTCGACACGCAGGCCAATCGGTTCCTGAGCCCCATCAAAGTGGGCCAGTTGCCTCGCTCGCTGGCCCTCTCGCTGGACGGCAACCGCCTCTACGTGGCCAACAGCGGAGGCGAGAGCATCAGCATCGTGGATCTGGAACGGGGCGAGGCCGCCGGCAGGGTGCGTTTCCCGCCCGTGCCTTACAACGCGGCCTATGCGGTCGTCACGCCCAGCGTCATCGCCATGACCCTGAACGGCCTTCAAATCGTCATGTCGGACGGAAGCCTCTGGAAGGTCGTCCATGACGAAGCGCTTCCGCGCGGGACGGCCCGGGTGATCGGCAGCGCGACCGTGTCCTCGCCCCGGACGCTGGTGGCGACGCCGGGGGGCGAATACGCCCTGCTGCTGGCCGGCAACGGCGTGGCCTACCTCTACGATGCCGCCGCCGATGATTTCGTCCTGAGCCAGCAGGTCGCCGCGACGCCCATTCAGGGCTATTACGGTCCGGTGGCCGCCGGGCCGCGCGGCCAGTACTTCATCGTCAACGGGACGCTGCTGAACGCATCTCTCACGCCGGTGAGCACGGCCGCCGTCCCGGGCGGCCTCGCTGCGACTTCGACCGCCGGCCGGGTCGCGGCCGTGGCAGCAGTCAACGCCAATCTGGCGGCCCGCTTCGTGCAGCCGGCGCGTTCGACCACCGCCGCAACGGTCAGCGACGCCCCGGTGGTCGAGCTGGTGGACGTCCGAACCGGGATGGCGCGCAGCGCGGCGGCCGCGTTGGAGGGACCGCTGGCCACCCAGGTAGGCACGCAGCGGGTCAACGTGGGCGGGCGCACCATGGCGGTGGACGCCGACGGAAGCACCGCCTACCTGTTGACCGCCGCCGGACTGACCGTCGTGCCCCTGGGCGCCGCCGCCGGCCGACCCGTAGTCAACCCCAACGGGGTGGTCAACGGAGCCAGCTTCCAACCCAGCCTGGCGGCAGGCAGCGTCGTCTCCATTTTCGGTCAGAACCTGGCTTCCCAGGCGGCGGCCTCCGGGCCGCCCCTGCCCAAGCTGATGGGAGGGGTCTGCGTCACCCTGGACAACGAAGTCATGCCGCTTGTGATGACTGCGCCCGGGCAGATCAACGCCCAGATTCCCCCCGGCCTGGCGGCCGGCAGGCATACCTTGGTAGTCCGCGCGGTGGATCGCAACCTGGCCAGTCCCGCCCAAACCGTCACGGTGGCCAAGTACGCCCCCGCGGTCTACTTGAACTCGGCCACCGGCCAGGCCGCCCTGTTTCGCCCGGACGGCAGCCCGGTGAGCAAGGACCGGCCGGCGAGGCGGGACGAACCGCTGGTGCTCTATGCCACCGGTCTGGGTCCGACCACCGGCGGCAAGGTGACGGCGGGGGAGGCTTCGCCCGCCGATCCCCTGGCGGTGACCGAGAAGGTGCGCGTCTTCTTCGGGGACCCGCGCTACAAGGAGGCCGAAGTGATCGTGGACTGGAGCGGGCTGGCGCCCGGCCAGGTCGGCCTGTATCAGATCAACCTGCGCGTGCCCGGGGCGCACTGGAAGGGGGAGGCCCTGCCGGTCACGGTGCGGGTGGGTGGCGTGGACAGTCCCGCTAGCGGCCCTGTGGTTCCCACCGTAGCGGTGGAATAAGCCCGCCCGGCGCGGCGTTCAGCAGCCCGGCCTCGAACGCTATACTGGCAGTACGAGGCGCGGTCGCGGCGGCCCTGCGAGTCCCGCCTGGAGGCCGCCGGCGGTCCCGCGCCGGGGCGCCATGCACGTTCGCAATTACCAGGTGGTGGTCATCGGGGCCGGGCATGCCGGCTGCGAGGCCGCCCGCGCCTGCGCGCGCGTGGGCCTGCGCACCGCGCTGGTGAGCATGAACCTGGACTTGATCGCCCAGATGTCCTGCAACCCCGCGGTGGGGGGCGTCGCCAAGGGCCATCTGGTGCGCGAGGTGGACGCGCTGGGCGGCGTGATCGGCGAGGTGACCGACGCGGTGGGCATCCAGTTCCGCCTGCTGAACACCAGCCGCGGACCCGCCGTCTGGTCCCCCCGCGCGCAGTGCGACAAGAAGCGTTACCGCCTGCGCATGCGCGAGGTGCTCGAACAGGAGCCCGACCTGCGCATCCTCCAGGCCGAAGCGGCCGAGCTGATCATTGATTCCGGCCCCCCGCGGCGCGCTCGCGGCGTTCGCCTGCGCGACGGCCGGGAGCTGGAAGCCGAAGCGGTGATCCTGGCCGCGGGCACCTTCCTCAACGGGCTGGCGCATGTGGGCGAGACCACCTACGTCTGCGGGCGCAACGGCGAGCCGCCCTCCGAGCTGCTGGCCGACCAGCTTCGCCGGCTGGGCCTGCGTTGGATCCGGCTGAAGACCGGCACGCCGCCGCGCCTGGACGGGCGCACCATTGACTGGTCGGCTTTCCAGCCCCAGTACGGCGACCCGGAGCCCACTCCGTTCTCCTTCCTGACCGAGCGGATTGACCGCCCGCAAGTTCCCTGCTACATCGCCTACAGCAACGAACAGACCCGGCGCGTGGTGCTCGAGAATCTGGCCCGCTCTCCGCTTTACAGCGGGCGGATCCGGGGCGTCGGCCCCCGCTACTGCCCTTCTTTCGAAGACAAGGTGGTCAAGTTCCCGGACAAGCCGCGGCACCAGATCTTCCTGGAGCCGGAGGGTCTGGACACCTATGAGATCTACCTGAACGGCCTCTCCACCAGCATGCCGATGGACGTGCAGCAGGCCATGGTGGCCTCCATCCCCGGCCTGGAGCGCGCCGAGATGATTCGGCCGGGCTATGCCATCGAGTACGACGCGGTGGATCCGCGCGAGCTCTGGCACAGCCTGGAGACCAAGCAAATCCAGGGGCTGTTTCTGGCCGGCCAGATCAACGGCACCTCGGGCTACGAGGAGGCGGCCTGCCAGGGCGTCATGGCGGGCATCAACGCCGCGCGGCGCATCGGCGGCCAGGATGCCGTGGTGCTGGCGCGCAGCGAAGCTTACACCGGCATCCTGATTGACGACCTGGTGACGAAGGGAGTGGACGAGCCCTACCGGATGTTCACCTCGCGGGCCGAATTCCGCCTGCACCTGCGGGTGGACAACGCCGACGAGCGCCTGACGCCCTTGGGCCGGCGCGTCGGCCTGGTGGGCGAGCAGCGCTGGCGCCTCTACTTGAAAAAGCAGGAGCAGCGCAGGCGCCTGCTGGAATGGCTGGAGCGGACCCGCCTGGATCCCGCCGAAGCGCCCCAGGCGGTCTTGAGTGACGGCGAGCGACCCACCCTGGCGCAATGGCTGCGCCGTCCCGAGGCCCGCATCGCTCCCCTGGCCGATTGGATCCGCCGCAGCCTGGGCGAACCGCCCGTGCGCGGCCTGCTGACCACCCTGGAAACCGAGATCAAGTACGAAGGCTACATCGCCCAGCAGCAGCGGCAGATCGAGCGCCTGCACCATGCCGAAGCCCGCAAGATCCCCCCGGACTTCCGCTTCGCGGGCCTGCCCGGCCTCTCCCGCGAGATCTGGGAGAAGCTGGAGCGCGTTCGCCCTCGCACTCTGGGCCAGGCGGGCCGGATTCCCGGCGTCACTCCCGCCGCCCTCTGCGTGCTCGACGTCTACCTGACCCTGGGTTATCCGGGCGCGCGGGGGGAGACTTGAGCGGCTCGGAACGCCGCCCCGGCTCTCAGCGCACGACCCCTTCCAGCGGGCTGCTGGCGCTGGCGTACAACTTCTTGGGAATCCGCCCCGCCAGATAGGCCAGCCGTCCGGCCTCGATGGCGTGCTTCATGGCCTCGGCCATCTTCACCGGCTCCTGCGCGCAGGCGATGGCCGTGTTCAGCAACACCCCGTCGTAGCCCAGCTCCATGGCCATGACCACATCGGAGGCGGTCCCCACCCCGGCGTCCACGATCAGCGGCACCTGCGTGATCATCTCGCGCAGGATGCGCAGGTTGGCCCAGTTCTGGATGCCCAGGCCCGAGCCGATGGGCGCGGCCAGGGGCATCACGGCGGAGGCGCCCGCCTCGATCAGCCGCCGCGCGTTCACCAGATCGTCGTTGGTGTAGGGCAGCACGACGAAGCCCTCCCGGACCAGCACGCGCGTCGCCTCCAGCAATCCCGCGTTGTCCGGGAACAGGGTCTTCTCGTCGCCGATCACCTCCAGCTTGATCCAGTTCGAAAGCCCCACCTCCCGCGCCAGGCGCGCCGTGCGAATCGCCTCCTCCGCCGTGTAGCAGCCGGCCGTGTTGGGCAGGATGAAAAACTTGCTGCGGTCAATGTAATCGAGCAGCGATTCCTTGCCCTTGTCGGTCAGGTTGACCCGCCGCACGGCCACCGTGACCATCTCGGTTCCGCTGGCCTCGTGACAGCGCGCCATTTCCTGAAAGCTGCGATACTTGCCGGTGCCCACGATCAGGCGGGAGCGAAACTCGCGGCCGGCGATGCGAAGAACATCCCCCATAACCGCATTCTAGCGCTCCGCCGCTCGGCGGCGCGCCGCTTGGGAGGGAACGCCGGCAACCCTGGCCGAGCCTGCCGGCCGGGCCATGCCGCCCCTTTACAGCTCGAAGCGGATGCCTTGCGCCAGGGGCAACTCCGCCGACCAGTTGATGGTCACCGTCTGGCGCCGCATGTAAGCCTTCCAGGCGTCGCTGCCCGCCTCCCGGCCGCCGCCGGTCTCCTTCTCTCCGCCGAAAGCCCCGCCGATCTCGGCCCCGCTGGTGCCTATGTTGACGTTGGCGATGCCGCAGTCGCTGCCCCGCGCGCTCAGGAACGTCTCGGCGGCGATCAGGTTGTTGGTGAAAATCGCCGAGGAGAGACCCTGCGGCACGTCATTGTGCCAGCGAATGGCTTCCTCCAAGTGGTCGAACTCGATCAGGTACAGCACCGGAGCGAAGAGTTCCTCGCGCAGGATGGGCATGTCCGGGCGCGCCTTCACCAAGGCGGGCTCCACGTAGCAGCCTCCGGGCAGATCCAGCGGCCGCCCGCCGTAGAGGATCTCCCCGCCCTCCCGCCGGGCCCGCTCCAGCCCCTCCATCATCTCGACCACCGCGCGGCGGTTCACCAGCGGCCCCATCAGCGTGGCCTCCTCCAGGGCGTGGCCGATGCGGATCTGCCGGTAGGCCGCGATGAGCGAGTCGGTGAAGCGACCGGCAATGCCCCGCTGGAGAAACAGGCGCCGGATGGTCGTGCAGCGCTGCCCGGCGGTGCCCACCGCGCCGAACAGCACGGCCCGCAGCGCCAGATCCAGGTTGGCGTCCTCCAGGATGATGACCCCGTTATTGCCCCCCAACTCCAGGATGGTCCGCCCCAGCCGCCGTCCCACCACCTCGGCCACCCGGTAGCCCATCCGGCAGGAGCCCGTGGCGCTCACCAGCGCAATCCGCCGGTCGGCCAGCAGCCGCTCGCCCACCGTGGCGCCCGAGCCGATCACCAGATTGAATACGCCCAGCCAGCCGTGCCGCGCCAGCACGCGGTTGACGATCTTCTGGACGGCGACGGCCGCCAGGGGCGTCTCCGAAGAGGGCTTCCACACGACGCAGTCGCCGCACACCGCCGCGATCAGAGCGTTCCAGGCCCAGACCGCCACCGGAAAGTTGAAGGCCGTGATCACGCCCACCAGGCCGAGCGGGTGCCACTGCTCGTACATCCGGTGGGCGGGCCGCTCGCTCGCCATCGTCAGCCCGTAGAGCTGGCGCGAGAGGCCCACCGCGAAGTCCGCCATGTCAATCATCTCCTGCACCTCGCCGCGGCCCTCGGCCAGAATCTTGCCCATCTCCAGACTCACCAGCGCGCCCAGTTCCTCCTTGAGACCGCGCAGCTCCTGGCCGATCTGGCGCACGATCTCGCCCCGCTTGGGAGCGGGCAGCAGGCGCCACTCGAGGAAGACCTCCGCCGCCCGGGCCGAGACCCGTTCGTAGTCGTCGGCCCCGGCGGTCAGCACCCGAGCGATTTCGCCCCCGTCGTTCGGGCTGATCGAGACCAGCTCGCCGCCCGAGGGCCGCTCGATCCAGGCGTCCGAGCAAGCCCCCGAGTTCACCGGCCCGATTTCCAACCGTTCCAGGATCTGTCGAATTCGGCTCGCGCCAAGCGCCGCCATGGCTGACCTCCCGCTCTATCCTACTGGAACCGCCCGAGGGGCTGTCCCGGCGGCACCGCCCGGGCCGCCCGGCCCTCAGGGCCCCCGCCTGCCGGCCTTGCGCGCCGGCCCCGAACGGGTGTATATAAAGGCCTGCGGCGGGAAAGGGTGAGAAGAAGGCCGTGAATTACCAGGGCAAGAGGGTGCTGGTCACCGGCGGGTTGGGCTTCATCGGCAGCAACCTGGCGATCCGGCTGGTCGAGTTGGGCGCGCGGGTCACCGTGCTGGATTCCTCCAGGGCCGGCTGCGGCGCCAACCCTTACAACCTGGAGCCGGTGGCCGACCGGGTCTCGGTGATCCCGGCCGACATCGGCGACCCTCACCAGTTCCGCCCCGCCCTGCGCACCTGCGACGTGGTGTTCAACTTGGCCGGGGAGGTCAGCCACGTGCACAGCATGGCCGCGCCCGAGCGCGACCTGGAGATCAACACCGCCGCCCAGTTGCGCTTCCTAGAGGCCTTGGCCCGGGAACGTCCCGGCGTGCGCGTTGTCTACGCCAGCACCCGGCAGGTTTACGGCGTGCCCCGCTACCTCCCGGTGGACGAAGCCCATCCGGTCGAGCCGGTGGATTTCAACGGCGTACACAAACTCGCCGCCGCCATGTATCATCTCATGCTCAGCCGGCTGGGCCGGCTGGACGGCGTGATCCTGCGGCTGACCAATGTCTACGGCCCGCGCATGGCCCTGAGGATTCCCTGCCAGGGCGTGCTGAGCACGTTCCTCCGCCGGGCCCTGCTGGGCGAGGAGCTGGAGGTTTACGACAGCGGCGAACAGCTTCGCGATCCCGTCTATGTGGATGACACGGTCGAAGCCTTTCTGCTGGCCGGCGCCGCCCCTGCGCCCTCCCGGACGTACAACGTGAGCGGGCCGGAGGCCCTCTCGCTGCGGCGGATCGCGGAAATCACGGCCGAAGCGGCCGGGGTCCGGATCGTCAGCCGCAGCTTCCCGGCCGAGCGCAAGCAGATTGACATCGGCAGCTACGTCGGCGACAGCGGGCGCATCCGGCGGGAGTTGGGCTGGATTCCGCAGGTGCGTTTCACCCAGGGCATCGAGCGCAGCCTGGCCTGGTACCGCGAGCGCCTGCCGCACTATCTGGACGCATCCCGGCCCACCGCCTGCGCGATGCCCGAGCACGCCGGACAGCGCCGCCGCCTGGCCCTCATTCCCACCGGATGAATCCGGCCGAATTCCAGTTTCTGGCCGCCGCCGAGCGGGACTTCTGGTGGTTTCGCGGGATGCGGCGCATCCTGTTCGGCTTGCTGGACCCGCTGGCCGCACGGCGCAGCTTCGATCGCGTCCTGGAAGCCGGCTGCGGCACCGGCCACTTCGCAGCGTTGCTGGCGGCGCGCTACGGCTGGCGGCTGTTCCCCCTGGATCTGGCCTGGGAAGGGCTGCAACACGGGCGGCGCAGCGGCCTGACCCGTCTGCTGCAAGCCGACATCGCCCGGCTTCCCTTCCCGGACGCCTGCTTCGATGCGGTCCTCTCGCTGGACGTGCTGGTGCACTTTCCGCCGGGCGGGGAAGGGCGCGCGCTGGACGAGCTGGCACGCGTGCTCGTGCCCGGCGGATTGCTGGTGTTGCGCGCGGCGGCCTTGAAGGTCCTGCGCAGCCGCCATTCGCAGTTCACCGGCGAGCGGCAGCGCTTCACCCGGGCCGCGCTGAGGGCCGCCGTGGAGGCTCGCGGGATCCGCACCTTGCGGGCCACTTACGCCAACTCCCTGTTGCTGCCGGTGGCGCTGGTGAAATTCCGGCTCTGGGAGCCTTTGCTCCGCCGGCCGGCATCCAGCGGGCTGGCCCCGCTGCCCGGCGGTCTGAACCGGCTGCTGGAGCTGCCCCTGCGCCTCGAACACCGGCTCCTGCGCGCGGGAGTGAACCTCCCGCTGGGCCAATCCGTGATCCTGATCGGAGAGAAGGCGCGCTAGAGCTTAACGGGCCGGGATCTGCGCGGGCCGGGCCAGCGCCACCACTTCGCCCGGCCGCAGCCCTTGCTTGACCACTACGTGCGTCTGGTTGCGCGAACCCAGTTCGACCACGCGCTTCTGGAAGCTGTCGCCCCGTCGGACATAAACCACCTCGCGACCGTCCTCGCGGTGCACCGCCTCCAGCGGGATGAGCAGGCAGTCCTCTTGGCGCTCCAGCTCGATTTCCGCCCAGGCGGAAAGGTCCGGGATCAAGCGCGGGTCGCTGCCTTCGATCGCAATGCGGATGGGAACCGTGCGCAGGTAGTAGCTCTCGCCCCGCCCCGGCCGCACCGCCAGGGCTCCCAGGGCGTAGACCGTACCGGGGAATTCCAGACCCGGAAAAGCATCCAAGCCGACCCGGGCGCCCTGGCCCACGCGGAACTCGACATTCTCGGTCTGGTTGACCGTGGCCTCCACCTGCATGCTGGTCAGATCCACCACTTTCATGATCTGCTGGCCGGGGCTGACCTGGTCGCCTTCCTGGATCTGCCCCGCTTCCCCGGAACGGAAGACCTGCTGCATCACCACCAGGCCGTTCATCGGGGAGCGGATGGTGAAGCGGGTCAAGTCGTGGCGGTGATTCTCCAGGTGAATCACCTGACGCTTGTGGGCGATCTCGAGGATGCGCAGGTCCGAGCCTTGGCGCTGCTTGGTGATGGGGATGTCGGCTTGAAGCTGCTTGTAGTTGGCCTCGGCCTCCTCGGCCCGGATGCGATAGTATTCGCGCTCCAGCTCGGTCTTGACCTCGGCCGCCTTCAGGTCCAGCAATGCCTTGTCCCAGTTGGACTTGGCCACCCGCAAGGTCTGCTGGAGGTTCTCCCAATCCACCGCCTGTTCGGCCATGCGCTTCTTGATGTCGTTGACCGCCTGCTCGACCTGGTCCTCGACGTCGTCAATGTGATCCACCAGACTCTGGGGATCAATCTGGGCCAGCACGTCACCTTTTTTGACGTAGGTGCCGGCCTTGGCCAACTGGACTAGCGTCATGCCCTGGCGGGAGTCCGGCGCGCGGACCAGAGGGACGGTAATGTTGGCGAAGTGCCGCGCCGAGGTTTGCCCGGCCACGCGAACCGTGCGTTTGAAGGTTCCCTGCACCGCCTTAGCGGTCGGCAAGCTGACCACCGGCGGCCCGCCGCCGTACTGCGGCCTCAACCAGAGCCAGGCCAGCAGGCCGATCAGCCCCATCAGACCGGCCGCCGGCAGGATGAACTTCCAGCGGGCAGGCCGGCGCTCGGGCGCGGGCACCGGGCGCAAAGGCGCCGGTCCTGGGGCAGGCGGCGTAGGCTTAGGCTGCGGCAGGGCGGGCATCGCTACTTCCCAGTGTATTCAATTTGAGAAGGCGAGCGGCCCCGGGGCCGGGTTACCCCCCGGCCGGGCCGGCCGGGCTTCTGCTAGAATCGCGGCGGAGTCCCGGCGATCATGCTAGTACAGGGTCTTTTGGCCGCGCTGCTGGCGGCCGCGGGCTGGATCCCGCTGTTCAACGGCAAGAATCTCGAGGGCTGGGAAGTCGTGGGCGAAGGGGTGTGGAGCGTGCTGCGCGACGGCACGCTGGTCGGCCAGTGCGACCCTCGCCGGCCCTGCCTCCATCAATCCTGGCTTTACACCAAGAAGGAGTTCGGCGAGTTCGACCTGTCCCTGGAATTCTGGACGCGGTTGGGAGGCAACAGCGGCGTCTCGATCCGCGACACCTCGCGGGCCCGCTGGGCGGTGGGCGCCGAATGGGACCTCAATCGCACCCCCTCCCACATCGGCTATGAAATCCAGATCGCCAACGCCTACCCGGATCGCTTCCCGACCGGCAGCATCTACCTGCTGGATGCCGCTCGCGACCCGGACATGCGCAACGACTGGAACACCCTGGAAATCGAATCCCGTTTCGATCGCATCCGCGTCAAGCTCAACGGGAAGCTGGTCTCCCAGCATCCCGGCCTGCCCGACCGCCCCAAGGCGGGTCCCATCGGCCTCCAGCTTCACGACCGCAACAGCGTGGTGATGTTCCGCAATATCCGTATCCGGGAGATTTCTCCCCCACGCTGAGCGTGCTCAGCGCCTGGCGGCCGTCAACCGCAGGGCGGTCTCCAGCCCGCCGGCCCGCTGAATCCCGGGCACGAAGAAGCGCTCGATGAACTCCTGATCGCTGCCTCCGAACTCCCCCCAATCGGCGTTCAGCTTGAGATCCAAAGGCGCCGCGGCGGCCGCGAACAGGCACCAAAGGGCGGCCTTCTGCAAGCCCACCAGCTCGATCCGCCCCGCCTGCCTGGCGCTCAGGAAGCGCAGGGCGGTCAGGATGTCCTGGAGGCGGTTGGCGTCGTCGCTCTGGTTGAAGCACAGGAAGTGGCGCTGCGAGCGGTCACGCGGCGCTGCGGCCGAGCCGGTCTGGAAGGCGTCAATCATCAACACGCTTCGCCGCGCTTTGAGCAGTTCGGCCACCACCGGCGAGCGGCGCGCGGCCTCGGCCCCTTCCGAGTGGACCACCAGCGCCGGCGGCGGCCCGCCCTGGATCAGCACGCCCGGCACGCGGTCCCCCTTGCCCGGGCGGCTCAGGACCACCTGCTCGCCGCGGATCTCGCTTTGCACCTCCTCCGGCCACTCGACGGCCACCGTCAGGCGCAGTTGCTCGCGTAGCGCTTCCAGATCCCGCGCGCCGGCGGCCTGCCGCCGCGCCATGTCGCGCCAGAGACGGAACAACCCCTCGTAATCCAGGGCGCCGGGGGGCAGGCTGCGGTTATGCAAGGCGAGCATGTCCTGAAGCTTCTCCACCCGGATGCTCCTCTCGGCCAGCTTCTTGGGGTCGCTCTCGCCCAGGATATGTTTGCCGAAGAAGCGGTAGACCGCCTCGCGGCTGGCCTGGTTGTAATTGTGCGGCGCGTCCACGTGCACGTTCTCGACGTTCTCCGGCTTGCCGTAGAGGGCGTAGATGCCGCGCACGGCGGGGAATTCCTCCTGCGGAACGTTGCGCGTCCAATCGCCCGTGGCCGAGACCAGCAGCATCGGGCGCGGCGCCATCAGGGCGGCGAACTCGACGTTGAAGGCGCCCAAGCGCAGGTTGGGCGCGTTTTCGCAGACGCAGCCGCCCTGCATGATGGCCGAAACCATGTTCACCGGAGCGGAGAACTTCACCCGATCGTCCACCGCCGCCAGCAGGAACGTCTGGGTGCCGCCGCCCGAGGCGCCGGTGGCGGCGATGCGCTCCGGATCCACATCCGGCAGCGATTGGAGAAAGTCCACCGCGCGCAGGGAGTTCCAAAGCTGAAGGCCCAGGGGGCTGAAGGACCATAGCTGCTCGGCCGGCCCGCCGAAGGCGTGGGGCGTCTGGATGGTGTCGTTGTAACCCACCATGTCGTAGGCGAACACTACGTAGCCCTGGCGGGCCAGATTGATGCCGCGAGCGGGGATCGAACCGAGCGGCTGATGATCCAGCCGGCCGTAGTTCCAGTGGCCGTGCGGGGAGGCGACGCCGGGAAAGCGCCCCGTGCGCCCCAGCGGCCGGTAAAGATTGCCGCCCAGATAGTAGCCGGGCAGGGTCTCCAGCAGCACCTTTTCGATCGAGTAATCTTTGTTCTCGATCCGGCCGAAGATCTGTGCGTTCAGCGGGCCGCGCGGAGGCATGGGCAGCAGCCCGGCGGCAGCCAGGATCTGCCGCCGCAGACGGGCCTTGCGCGCCTCCCACTCCGCCAGGCTGCGGTAGGCCGGCATGGTGAAGTGCGTGTCGGTGTTGGGGATGTTGGCGTTGCGGGCGTCTTGAGCCGGGGCCTGGGCCCCGAGGGCCGCGGCGGCCAACAGCAGGATTGCGATCTTGTCCATGAGGGGGACTATAGCGCAGGTGCGGGGCCGTGGCGCGGCAGCCGCTCAGGCCGTCGCGTGCCGCGCCCGCCCCAGAGCCGCCGGCGGTCCTGAGGCTGTGTCGGGCCCGTGTCGCACCGACCCGACGCGGCGGCGCTGAAGTACACTGGCCGGGGTGGATCACGAACGCTACATGCGGGAGGCGCTGGCGCTGGCTGGGGAGGCGGCCCAGGCAGGTGAAGCGCCGGTGGGCGCCCTAGTGGTCGGCGCCGACGGCCTCGTGCTCGGGCGGGGCCGCAACGCCCCGATCCGCTCCTGCGATCCCACGGCGCACGCCGAGATCCTGGCTCTGCGCGAGGCCGCCGCCCACGCAGGCAACTACCGCCTGCCGGAGGCCACCCTGTACGTGACGCTGGAGCCCTGCGTGATGTGCGCCGGGGCGCTGGTGGCGGCCCGCATCCGCCGGCTGGTCTTCGGTGCGCGCGACCTGCGCTTCGGGGGCGTTCGCAGCAAGTTCCGGCTGGCGGACTCCGAGCTGCTCAACCACCGGGTGGAGGTGCTGGAGGGGGTGCTGGCGGTGGAATGCCTCGAGCTGTTACAGGATTTCTTCCGCCGGCGCCGTTGAGCCCCGCCCCCGGGGGTGTAACATTCCGCCCCCCGGGGCCATCATTGCTGGGTATGAGCACCAAGAGGATACTCTTGCTTTGCCTGTTTCTGGTCGGCCTGGGGGCGATAGCCGCTTGGGCGGCCGACGTCAGTGGCCAATGGGTCGCGGAGGTCCCCGGACGGCAGGGGCAGACCCAATCCATGACCTTCACCTTCAAGGTGGAGGGCGAGAAACTCACCGGGAGCATCACCACCCCGCGGGGTGAATCCCCCATCTCCGACGGCAAGATCCAGGGGGACGAGATCTCCTTCACTCAGGTGCTGGAGTTCGGCGGCAACCAGATGAAGTTCCTCTACAAGGGCAAGGTGGTCGGCGATGAGATTCGGTTCACCCGCCAGCGGGAAGGGGGCCAGGGCCAGGCCCGGGAGTTCGTAGCCAAGAGGAAGCCGTCTTAAGGCCTCGCGGGAATTTCTAAAGGATCCTCGGGCGGAGGGGCGCGTTGGGGCGCCGCGCTCCGCCCTTATTTTTTCTCGGTCAACTCCTGGTAAATCACCTCGATCAGACCGGGGCGGCGGCGTGCCGCGCCCGGCTGCTCGGCAACCCCGAAAGCAGCCTTGATCTGCTCGAGGGATTTCCCTTGCGCGATCAGCGCCTTCACCTTCGCCTGCCTGTCCTCGAGCGAGGCCAGCAGAGCGCGAATCTCGGCCTTACCCACCGGGTCGGCGTGCCCGGAGACGTAGCGGTCGCACTCCAGCTCCAGCAGCTTCTTCAGCGTCTCGACCAGCCCGAAGGAGCTGCCGTTCTTGTGCCGGTGGATGAGCGGATCGCGCCCGATGAAGATCAGATCGCCCACAAAGGCAATCCGCTGCCGGGGCAGAAAAACCACCAGATCGCCGTTGGTATGGGCCGGGCCGAAGTGCAGCAGCCGCACCGGGAGGCCGTCTATCTCGAGGCGGCCGCCATCAGGGGATACCGCTTCCATCGGCAGCCAGCCCGCCAGCGAGCTGAGTTTGGGGTCCTTGAAGGCCTCTTGCATGTCCTTGAGGGCGTTCGGGTGGGCCAGCACGACCAGATTCCTGGGGAAACCGCCCAGGCCGTTGACGTGGTCTCCGTCGCTGTGGGTCAGGATCAAGTACCGAACCGGGTTTAGGGTCAGCTTGCGGATCTCTTCGAACATGGCTCGGGCGGAGTCGGGCGTCATCTTGGCGTCAATGATCACGGCCTCCTTGCCGGCGATAATCAGGCCGGCGTTGGCCCCGCTGCCGCCGCGGAACCAATAGACGCCGTCGCCCAGCGGTTCGGCGGCAAGCGGGGCGGGCTGCGGCTGAGCGAAAGCGGCCGCCGTCAGAGCGCCGCAGGCCGCCAGCAGAATCACAATCGCGCGCTGTCGGTTCATTCTCCGAGCTCCCGTTCTGCCTGGGAAAGGCACGTTCAGTGTAACGCAGCCTGTTAAAAAGGTAAAGAGTGGTCCCGGGCGGTAACTTTATCCTCAGGTTGCGTCATCCCTTCCCAATGGGAACCGCCGGAGGGCGGGCTGGGAGGTCATGCTCCGGATTGCGCTTGCGATGCTGATGTGCCTTGCGGCCGCCGGCCAGCCGGCCCTGCGCCACGCGGGCGTGGTCCGCTCGGCCGGCCAGCCCATTCCGGGCGCGGTGGTCACGGCGACGCAGGGCGAGCGAAAGCTGGTGACCACCACCGACGAGGACGGCCGCTACGCGCTGGAGGGTCTCTCGCCCGGGGTCTGGACGCTCGAGGTCCAAATGACGGGCTTTCGCCCGGCGCGGCAGACCGTGCAGATCCCCGGACCGGCGGCGCCGCTGGAGTGGAGCCTCGAGGTGCAACCGCGCCTGGTGCGCGCGCAGCCGCCCGGGCGCGGTCCCGGATTTCAGCCGCTGGCCCTGAATCGCAACGCCGCGGCGGTGGAGACTCAGATCGAGTCCGCCGTCGAGGCGGCCACCGCCCCGCAGGGCTTCTCGCTGGAGGCCAGCGCGAATGAAGCCTTCCTGCTCAGCGGCAGCCTGAGCACGAATCTACAAGCGGCCTTGCGCCAAGGCCTCCTGGAGCAGATGCGCGCGGGCTTCGAACAGATGCGCGAGCTGGCTCTGGGCCGCGAGGCGGCGGCGCGGGCCTTCGGCGCCGGCAATCCGGAGGAGGCAGGCGGCGTGATGCGCGGGCCCGGGGGCGAGCCCGTACCGGGAGGAGGCCGGGGCCTC
>JBBIMA010000010.1:0-84563 GCA_037444625.1 Solibacteraceae bacterium | reverse complement strand
CGCGGCGGCCGGGGCCTCGGGCGCCTTGGTCGCCGCCTGCGGGCCGCGGGCGCAGTCCGGGCACTCGGCTTCCGACGGCGGAACCTCCCGCCCGCACTGGGGGCAGATCCAGGTGAACATTCCTCTTCTACTGTAGCGCGCGGCCGGGCCGCCTCAGCGCGCCGCCCCCCGGCTTCGCTCGAGAAAGCGGCGCTCGAAATAGTAGAGGAATCCGTCCTCCGCGCCCACCAGCAGGTCGGGCTTGCCGTCCCCGTTCCAGTCGGCCACGTTGGGCGTCGGGTTGTGGCCTTGGATCTTGAGGGGCAGCAAGGGCCCGCGCGGCGCCATCACCGGCCGCTCCCGCCCGGTCAGGTTCTCATACCAGATCGGCCCGTCTTCCCCGTCGGTGATCAGGTCCAGGTCGCCGTCGCCGTCCCAGTCGGCCAGCTCGATCTTGCGCCGGCCGCTGGCCCCGCCGCGGCCGCGCGCCAGATAGAGAAAACGCCCGTTAGGCTCGACGAAAATCCGTTCCGGCGGCAGCAGTGCCAAGCCCTCCGGTCCGCGCCGGCGCCGATAGAGCGCCAGGTAGCCTCGATAGTCGAGCATCACCAGGTCGGGCAGACCGTCCCCGTCCCAATCCACGACCTTCGGCGTCGTACGCCACTGAGTTACTAACTGCTTGCCGCGCGGCTCCCACCAGACCCAATCCGGCTTGGGCGGCTTGCCCGGCCAGGCCACTTCGATGGGTTGAGCCGGAGCCCATTCCGGCCGCTGCGCCGTACCGATGTTGCGGTACCAGACGACTTCCCCCCGAATGTCGTTCACCAGGATGTCCAGCCTTCCGTCCAGGTCCCAGTCCGCCACGGAGGGGTTCGTGTATCCCCACTTAGCTTCCGCCGGCCCTTGCACCGAGCCGTTGGGACCGGCCATGTGGCGGATCGTGCGACCGCCCGCTTGCAAGTAACCCCGGTCTATAAATGCGGGCGATTGACGGTCGCCTATGTTTTCGAAGTATTGTAAGTAGCCCGCCGAGTTCCCTACGATCAGGTCCAACCTGCCGTCGCCGTTGAAATCCGCGGCTACCGGGCGAGCCAACGCGCCGCTCTTCAAGTACGGATCCATCTGCTCGAAGTACCGGGGCGGCGCCAGTTCCGGGATCCGCCCGGGCGGGGCCAGATTCTCCAGCAAAGCCACCGTGCCGTCCTCCTGACCGACGATCAGCGAGGGCCCGCGGTCCGGCCGCCAAAAGACCACGCGCGGCTGAATCATGCACAGATCCATGTGCAAGACCTCGCCCCCTACGCGCAGCAATTCCCCGGCCTCCAGGCGGGGTGCGGTGCGGCTGCCGCTGTTGCGGAACAGCGTGAGGGTGTCCAGAAAACTGCCCCCGATCAGGTCCAATACGCCCCGCCCGAACCAATCCACCGGGTTGGGCGAAGGACTGCCGTAGAGGTCCAGCACCCGCCCGCCGGCCTCCAGCCGCACCGGCGGCGCATAGACCGGATCCCGGTTCGTCCCCAGATTCCGATGGAAGTACACGTAACCGTGCAGCGGCCCGCGTGTCCAGCGCCCCTGCTCGTCGTAGGCGTCGTCCCAGCCGTAATCGCGCCAGTCGCTGGTTCCCACCAACAGGTCCACTCGGCCGTCGCCGTCCCAGTCCACCGGATACCAGAGATCATCGCGGCCCACCCAGTAGTCGCGCTCCAGGCGCACGGGCACGAAGCGCGAGAGCCGGTAGCGGGCGAAGTCGCTGTAATAGCCGCCGGGGGCGACCAGGTCCAGGGCCCCGTCGCCGTTGAAGTCCGCCGCCAGCAAATCCTTCTTGCCGGGCCCGAGCCATTCGCCGCGGTCGAACAGGGGCGTCCGATTGTCGCCCAGGTTGCGGAACAGATAAATGCCGTTGGAGGGACGGTCGGTGCAGGAAACCACCAGGTCGAGGTCGCCGTCGCCGTCCGCGTCGAGCGCAGCCGGGTAGGCCCACAGTCCCACCGCCAGCCTGCTCCTGACGCCGGAGCGGCCGTACGTGACGCGGTCTCCGGTCCCCACCATGGCCGGAGCGGGCAGGCGCTCAGTTTCCCCCGAGCCGCGGACATCGAAGTAAAGATAGTAAGTTCCCGGGCCGCGGGATATCCAACTTACAACCAGCCGCGGCCGCAGCCATTCCAGCTTGCAGGGGGCGAGGGCGCCGTCCGGGGCGATCAGCCGCACCGAATCGGGATTCAGCTCCTCGGGCGCCTCGAGGGTTACCCTCGCCGGCCATCCGGCGGGTGCGTCGCTCGGAAGGGCTGCGCGGAGGCCGTTGCGGGTGGGCCAGGAGGCCGCACCCCGCCGCTCGACGGGCTGACTCCAACCCATCCAGGCAACCGCCGCCCACAGGCAAAGACCGAAGGTTCGCATGCCCGCTCCTTAGCGCAGATCACTCGGCCGGAGGTTCCGCGCGAATCCGTCAAAACCGAAGGCCCGCGGCCGGTACTCGCCCACGAGCTCCACCGCCGAGCGGGCCGGAATCCGCCCTTCCATGCCGAGCGCCCAGTAGCAGGCGTTGACCAGCAGGCGGCGGAATCCTTCGCTCAGCAGATCCTCCGCCGAGCCCATGGTGGTGGTGAACACGCGCGCCGCCTTGCCCTGCGCGCCGCGGTAAGTCTTCACCCAGGCCACCGGCATCATGGGGTCGTTGACGGCGCCCGCGGCCGGGGGCGAATCCGGCCGCATGCCTTCCAGCACCTGGCCCAGCAGCAAAGGCTGTGCATCGCCGGGCAGGGGCAGGCGCACCGCATAGACGTCGGTCGGTCCCCAGACATCGCCCTCGCCTATGCCGCGCAGAATGGGATGCCCGGCCTGCTCCCGGACGATCACGCCCCGGGTGGACTGGCGCCCGTGCCGTCCGTGGTGCCGGATCCAGGTCTCCCCGAGCACTTGCCGCCCGAAACCTCCTTCCCACTCCCGGCTGTTCCAGGAATAGCGCGCGTAGGTGGGGCTGCTTTTCAGATCGAAGGCGTGCGTAGCGGTGCGCAGGCCGATGACGGGCCGTCCGGATTCCACATACTCGACGATCAACCGCATTTGAGAATCCGGCAGGTCGCGGAAGCGCGTGAACAGGATCATCAAATCGGCCCCCGCCAGCGCCTCCAGTCCCGGAATGTTGTCGCGCCGGTTGGGATTGATGAAGCCGCTCTCCGGGTCCACCGCGAACAGAACCGTCGTGCGGAAGCCGTGGCGGAAGGCAAGGATCTTGGCCAGTTGGGGCAGGGCCTCCTCGGAGCGGTATTCCTCGTCCCCGCTCACGAGCACGATATGCCGGCCCCGGCCGGGGCCCTCGCCGCCCGGAAACGTCAGCCAGGGTTCTCCCGCCGGCTGGGCGGCCAGGGCGACCAGCGCCGGCCAGGCGGCGATCGCCAGTCTGCGCATCACCGCCCATGGTAATACGACACCCCGGGGATCAGCCGGCGGGCCGATCTTCGACGGGCGCCATGCTGATCGGCACCTTCCCCGAGGGATGGACGGAGAGCCGCCCGGTGGGGGCTTACGGGGGCCGCTCGCACTTGATAGTATGTCAGCGGGTCCGGGCGAGGGTTGGCGCACGGACCACGATCGTTTTTCGTGACCCGAGAAGAAAAAAGGGGGGGTTGGGTTATGAAAAGACTCTCACTGCGGCGGCCATCCCCAACGCAACCGTCAAGGCCACTAAGGAGGACACCAACGTCAGCCGGGAGACGGTCAGCAACACGGTAGGCGTATACACTCCGGTGGGCCTGGATCCCGGCCGGTACACGGTGACCGTCACGGCGCCGGGCTTCGCCACCGTGCGCCGCGAGGGCATCATTCTGCAAGTGGCCGAAAAGCTCAACCTGCCGATCACCATGGAGGTGGGCGCGGTGACCGAGTCGGTTACCGTGGTCGGCGAGCAGGAGCTCATCCAGACCGCCACCGCCTCGCGCGGCCTGGTCTTCGACCCCATCAAGGTGCAAGAGATTCCGCTCAACGGGCGACAGGCCTACATGCTCATGCGGCTGTCGCCCGGCGTCATGTTTACTCAGCGTACCTTCGGCTCGACCGGTTATTCCGGGACCCGCGCCTGGGACGTCAACGGCGCCTTCACCATGAACGGCGGGCGCACCGGCACCAACCAGTTCCTGTTGAACGGCGCGCCGATCTCCACCCAGGGCACCTTCGATCTGGCGCCCAACGTGGAAGCCGTGCAGGAAATGAAGATCATGGTGAACACTTGCGACGCCCAGTACGGGCGCTCGGGCGGCGGCCACGTGAACACTACCTTGCGTTCCGGCACCAACGAGTGGCACGGCAAGGATTTCATCTTCTTCAGCTTCGAAGGCTGGCGGGAGCGCACGCCCTTCCCATCGGTCACCACCGTGCCGCCCCTGGAGATTCGGGCCGGCAATTTCGCCTTCACGCCCGCCGGCCACTCAGGCCCCATCCTGATCTTCGATCCGCTGACCTCACGGCCCTGCGGCGAGCCGGGGACCACTTGCATTTCCGGCGGCATCTACCAGCGCCGGCCTTTCCCCGGCAACGTGATTCCGCCCACCCGCATCAGCCCCGTGGGCCGCAACATCGTCAACCTTTACCCGCCGCCCAACTTCAACCCGCAGAGTCTTCAGCAGAACTTCCTACGGCCCGATAACCTGGGGCGCTATCGCTACGAGCAACCGATCGCGCGCTGGGACCATATGGTCGGGGATCAAGACCGCCTGTACGTCCTGTTCAGCTTCCAGGACGGCAGCGAGTACCGCAACCAGAACGGCTTTTATCCGCCGGCGGAAACCGGCAACATGCCGGGCACCGTGCGGCGTAACACGGGCGCCGTGGTTTCCTTCGACCACTTGATTTCTCCCACCAAGATCCTGCACGTGCAGGCCAGCGTCAATCGCTTCATCCAGAATTTCCCCAACGTTTCCGACCCCAAGTTCACCTGGGACAAGCTGGGGGTCAAGAACATCCCGCTGGTTCCCACTTACCCCACCAGGCTGGCGCCCCAAGTGGCGGTCAGCGGCTTCTCGACCATCCTGGCCAGCCGGTTCGTCAACGAGAGCTCGCGGCAGCAGGTGAACTTCCAGGCCAACGTGGCCCAGACCACCGGCCGGCACAGCATGAAATACGGCTTCGAGTGGGCCCAACTGATCCACCACACCCGCTCTTCCGGTAACGCCGGCGGCTCCTGGAGCTTCGGCACCACCTGGAGCCAGGAACACTACGGCCGCCGCCGGCCCACGCCGCTGGACGGCTCCGCCGTAGCGGACTTGTTGCTCGGTTACCTGGGCAGCGCCGGCGTCCCCTTCAACACCGTCAACCCGGTCAGCGATCAGGCGCTGGCCAACTGGCGCCGCTTCGCCGCCGGCACCCGCAACTATCCGGCGCCGCCGGACGCCATTCGGGGCGGCTTGTTATACGCCGGGGTGGGCGGCCAGCCTCGGCGCATTTTCGACTTCGATTACACCAACCTCCAGCCGCGCTTCGGCCTGGCTTACAACTTCCTTTCGAAGACCGTCCTGCGCGGCGGGTTCGGCATTTTCCACCGCCGGGCTTCGGAGACTATCATCACCACGGGCTTCAGTCAGAGCACCGCCTACATCGCGTCGGTGGACGGCGGGCGCACGCACCGGGCGGGCCTCACCGGCCCCTACTCGCTGGAGAACCCCTTTCCCGACGGGTTGATTCCGCCCCTGGGCCGGGAGGGAGGCTGGCTCACTAACATCGGCACCAGCGTGAGCTTCCCCGGCCGCCAGCGTCCCATTCCGCGCACCTTCCAGTGGTCTTACACCCTGGAGCGCGAGTTGCCCTGGAACATGGTGTTGGAGGTCTCCTACGTCGGCAGCCTGACCAACAAGGAGGGCCGCACCATCCAGCTTTCCGACGCCGGCAAGGAGCACTGGGACATCGCTTTGAACAATCCGATGTACTTTCAGGAGACGCTCCCCAATCCCTGGTTCGGGATCGCGCCGACCAACACCGGCCTGGGCGCCTCCAGCGTCACTTCGCGCCGCAACCTGCTGCGCCGCATCCCGCAACACACCGGCGTCTCCATGGGCACCAATCCCTGGGGGCGCGCCTGGTATCACGGCCTCCAGGTACGCTACGAAAAGCGCATGATGGCCGAGACCGCCCGCAGCGGCGCCGTCACCTGGGTGCTGGCCTATACCTGGTCCAAGATGATGGAGAACGCCCTCCGCCAGGACTTCACCTTCGAGTGGATGCCCTTTATCAACCAGGTGGCGGCGGAAGATCGCTCCCATAACCTGGCCTTCGCCGGCATCTGGGACCTCCCCTTCGGCAAGGGACGCGCTTTCCTCAACGACCTGGGCCGGGCGGGCCAGGCCGTCCTGGGCGGCTGGGAGTTCCTGTGCGGCGATCCGCCTTCCACCAATCCTTCCGACGCGCAGTTCGGCATTCTGCCCGTGCAGCAGTTGAACTTCTCGCGCAACATTCAACTGGGCCTGCGCTTGCGATTCTGACGCGGCCGGCGGCCGGGCCGGGGGCGGCGCTCCCCCGGCCCGGCCCCGTTGCCGCCATAATAGACAGCGAGCCCGGTGGACTTCATCGAACACCTGAAATCCTCGGTGGACATCGTGGCGGTGGTCGGCCAGTACGTGCGCCTGAAGCGCTCGGGCGCCGGCCCCCGCTGGATCGGCTTGTGCCCCTTCCACAGCGAGAAGACGCCCTCTTTCTCGGTCCACGGCGCGCATCAGTTTTTCAAGTGCTTCGGCTGCGGCCTGGGCGGCGACGTCCTCCGCTTCGTCATGGAGATCGAACGCCTCACCTTCTGGGAGGCGGTCAAGCTGCTGGCTGAGCGCCACGGCATTCCGCTGCCCCAGCGGGAATACGCCGACGCGGAAACCAAACTGCGCGCCGCGCTCTACCGGATGCACGAGCTGGCGGCCGAGGCTTTCCGTCGCGCCTTGCGCGAGGCTCCCGGCCAGGCGGCCTCCGCCTATCTCGAGCGGCGCGGCGTGAGCCAGGAGCTGGCGGAGGAATTCGGCCTGGGCTACGCCGAACCCTCCGGGACCATGCTATCCCGCCTGCTGGCCCGCGAGGGCTTCAGCGACGAGCAGATGGAGGCCTCCGGCCTCCTGCTCAAGCGCCCCGAAGGCGGGTTCTTCGACCGCTTTCGGGGACGCCTGATGTTTCCCATCCACAGCGAGTCGGGAAAGATCATCGCCTTCGCCGGACGGGCCCTGGCGCCGGAGGAGGAGCCGAAGTACCTGAATTCGCCCGAGACCGCGATTTATCGAAAAACCTACGTGCTCTATCACCTGCACCGAGCCAAGGAAGCCATTCGCAAGCAGGATTGCGCCGTGCTGGTCGAGGGCTACATGGACGTCATCGGCCTGTGGAGCGCCGGGGTGCGGAACGCCGTGGCGAGCTGCGGCACCTCTCTGACCGCCCAGCAGGTGCGCACCCTCAAGCGGCACTCGGAAAACATCGTGGTGAACTTCGATCCGGACCCCGCCGGCTCGGGGGCGGCCGAGCGCTCGCTCGAGGTGCTGCTGGGAGAAAGCCTGCGGGTGCGCATCCTGGAGCTGGAAGACGGTCTGGATCCGGACGAATACGTGCGGCGGCGCGGGGCCGACGCCTACGCCGAGCGGCTGCGGCGCGCACCCGGCTACTATCACTGGCTGGCCGACCGGGCGCGAGCGCGCTGGGATCTGCGCACCACCGAGGGCCGTCTGGCCGCCTTGCGCTTCTTGCTGCCCGCCGTCGAGCGCCTGCCCGACAAGTTGGAACGGGCGGCGGCGGCCAGCGAGCTGGGGCAGTACTTGGGTTTGGAAACCGGCCTGATCCTGGAGCACTTTCGCAAGGCGGCCGAGCAGCGCCGGCCTGCGCTGGCGGCGGCCCCGCCGCCGGTGCGCCCGGTCGAGAAGATCCTGCTGAACTGCCTGCTCGCCAGCGAAGAGATTCGGCGGGAGATCCTGCCGCGCCTGAAAGGATCGGCCGCCCTGGAGGGCTTCGCCACGCGGCGCATCTTCCAGGCCTTGCTGGCGGCGCAAGACAGCGGCGGCCGGAGCGCCTACGCGGAGCTGGAGGCGCGCCTGGAAGACAACGATCGCGAGCTGCTGGCTTCCGTCGTTCTGGCCGATGAGCTCGGCCGGGAGGAGTACACTTTGGAGCAGGCATGGGCCTGCCTGGCGCGCCTGGAGGCCGACCAGCGCCAGGCGGAACGCAGCCGACTGCGGGCATTGATCAAACAGTCCGAGCAGGCCGGCGATTGGGAGCAAGCCTTGCGCTTGACCCGGCAACTGGCCGAACTGGACAGGAGCTGAACGGCGCCGGCCCCCGGCTGTTGTACAATGTCGGGGACTGGCTCCGCCGGGCGGACGAGGGGATCCTGTGGTGCTGGACGACAAGGACGGGCGCTTGAAACAGCTCATGGAAGCGGGCCGGGAGAAGGGCTACGTCCTTTACGACGAGGTCAGTGAGCTGCTGCCCGACGAGGTCGGCGCGGGACCCGAACTCGAGGAGCTGCTGACCCAGCTCGACGGCGCGGGCGTCGAGATTCTGGAGGAACCCAAGCTCCCCGAGGAGGACGAGCTGGGCGAGCTCGACCTCGGTCCGGAGGCCGACAAGACCAGCGATCCGGTGCGCATGTACTTGCGCGAGATGGGCGCCGTGCCGCTGCTCACCCGGGAAGGCGAAATCGAACTGGCCCGCCGGATCGAGCGCGGCCAGAACGCCGTGCGCAAGGCGCTCTCTCGCTCGCCCCTGGTGGTGCGGGAGATCCTGGCCCTGGCCGAGCAGGTCGCCTCGGGCGAGGTCTCCATCCGGGACGTGCTCGTGCTACCCGACCTTACCCAGGAGGAGGCGCTCGAGCAACACAAGCAGGAATTCCTGCGCGCCCTCGAGGAGATCGGCCGCCTTCAGCAGAAAGTCCAGCAGATGCGCCAGAAACTCATCGCGGTCCCTCGCACCAGCAAGCCCAAGCAGCATCGCACTCTGCGCTGGGCGCTAGCCCGCCAGACCGTGCAAGTGTCCCGCAAGGTGCGCGCCCTGCCTCTGGACCCTCTCGTCGAGCGCCGTCTGATCGAGAGGGTGCGTCGAGCGGTCGAAGAGTTCAAGGGTCTGGAACGCGAGATCGCCCGCCTCCAACGCAAACTCGACGAGCCGGGCGGCGCCGGGCGCGAGCTGCGCAAGGAATTGCGCCAGCACAGCCTGCGCCTCCAGCAACTGGAGAACGAGTTCGGCTCCAGCGCCACCGAGTTGCGGCGCACGCTCCAGGTGGTCGAACGCGGCGAGCAGGAGGCCGAAGCGGCCAAGAAGCAACTGATCGAGGCCAACCTGCGCCTGGTGGTCTCGATCGCCAAGCGCTACACCAACCGCGGCCTCCAGTTCCTGGACCTGATCCAGGAGGGCAACATCGGCCTGATGAAGGCGGTGGACAAGTTCAACTACCGGCGCGGCTACAAGTTCTCGACCTACGCCACCTGGTGGGTCCGCCAGGCGATCACTCGCGCCATCGCCGATCAGGCCCGCACCATCCGCATCCCGGTGCACATGATCGAAACCCTCAACAAGCTGCTGCGCACCCAGCGCAAGCTCCAGCAGGAGCTGGGGCGCGAGCCCACCACCGACGAGCTGGCCCGGCGCATGGAGCTGCCCGAGAGCAAGATCCGCAAGGTGCTGCGGGTGGCCCAGGAGCCGATCTCGCTGGAGACCCCGGTGGGCGAGGAGGAGGAGTCCCACCTGGGCGATTTCATCGTGGACCGCCGGGTGGCCTCTCCCTCGGAGGAGGTCATCAATCTGAACCTGCGCGAGCAGACGGCCGAAGTCCTCAAGACGCTCAGCCCGCGCGAGGAGAAAGTCATCAAGATGCGCTTCGGCCTGATGGACGGCAGCGAGCACACGCTCGAGGAGGTCGGCCAACATTTCGCCGTGACCCGCGAGCGCGTGCGTCAGATCGAGGCCAAGGCCCTGCGCAAGCTGCGCCACCCCAGCCGCAGTCACCGCCTGCGTCCCTTCTTGGGGCTGGTGCGCCGCGATTAAGCGCCCGCCGGACCGTAGACGGCCGCGATCAACTCCCGGATGCGCTCCGGCGCCAGGTGCTCCCAAGGTTCACCCTCCCGGATCCGGCGTCGCAGCTCGGTGGCCGAGATCTCCTGGCAGCCGGGCTCCAGCGGCAGCGGATGAATGCGATGGCGCAAGTGAGCGGGAGGCGTCCACACGCCCTGCCGCGGCGCGACCAGGAGCTGATACTCCTCCAGTTGCTCTTCGATCGCCCCCGGCCGGCCGTAGTCCCAGTTGACGATGCGCTCGGCGGCGTCCCGCCCGCAGAGGAAATACAGTTCGACGCCGGGCGGGTAGGCGGCCCGGCACTCGCGCGCGATCTCGATGAACAGACCGCCTTCGCTGGCGGCGATCGAGCAGCGCGGCTCCTCCCGGAGCGCCGCCTCCAGCAGGCGCAGGCGCTGCTCGAAGCCCGCCCCTTCGTAGCTCTTGTGGGGCAAGACCCGAGGCAGGACGAAGAGGACCTCGTCCACCCGCTCCAGCGCCGCCCGAGCCAGGGCCAGATGCGCCCGGGTGGGCGGATTGAAGGTTCCGGCCAGAATCCCCAGCCGCCGGGGCGTCCCCGGCGCGCGGCGCAAGAAGGTCATACTTCATGCATAGCGCAACGCGCGGGGCGGGCCCGGGCGCGGGCCGGTTGTGCGAGGCTGGGAGCTATGGGTAAAGCGACGCTGCGAGTGGCGCTGTTGGGCCAGGGGTTCATGGGCCGGGCACACTCGAACGCCTTCCGGCAAGTGAAACATTTCTTCGACGTTCCGTTCGATCTGGAGCTGCGCCTCCTCTGCGGGCGCGATCCCCAGAAGCTGGGAAGCATGGCCCGGACCTGGGGCTGGGGCCAGACCGCCGCCGACTGGCGGGCTGCGGTCGAACGCCCCGACATTGACCTGGTGGACATCGCCCTGCCCAACGCGCTGCACGCCGAGGCCGCCATCGCCGCCGCCCAGGCAGGCAAGATCGTGCTGTGCGAAAAGCCTCTGGCGCTCTCCGCCCAACAAAGCCGGCGCATGGCGGAGGCCGCCCGCCGCCTGCCCACCATGGTCTGGTTCAACTACCGCCGGGCGCCCGCCGTGGCGCTGGCCCGCCAACTCATCGAGCAGGGCCGCCTGGGCCGGCCCTACCACTACCGCGCCGTCTACTTGCAGGACTGGGCCCGCCGCCCGGACCTCCCCGCCACCTGGAAGCTGGAGCGGGCCCAGGCGGGCGCGGGCGTGGTGGCCGACCTGGCCTCCCATCTGGTGGATCTGGCCCTCTGGCTGAACGGCCCCATCCGCGAGCTGACCGCCCTGACTCACACCTTCGTCCCCGGACGGGACGTCGAGGACGCCGGGCTGTTCCTGGCTCGCTTTGACAACGGCAGCCTCGGTTCGTTCGAAGCCACGCGTTTCGCCACCGCCTGCCGCAATCGCAACGCTTTCGAGATCCACGGCTCGGGCGGCATGCTGGCCTTCAATCTGGAGGATATGAACCGCCTCCAGTTCGCCGACGCCGCCGAAGGGGGGCCGCTGGAAGGCCCGCGCAACCTGCTGGTGACCGGCCCGGACCATCCTTACGCCGCCCACTTCTGGAAGCCCGGCCATATCCTCGGCTACGAGCATACCTTCATCGCCGCGCTGGGCGATTTCCTGGCCGCGCTGGCCCGCGGGGAGCGTTTCCGACCCGACTTCGAAGACGGCCATCGCGTGCAGCTCGTGCTGGATGCCGTCGAACGCTCGGCCGAAGCGGGCCGCTGGGTCAAGGTCGAGGAAAGCTGAAAACGCCGGGCTGAGCCGCGCGGCTGGGACGGGCCGCTCTGCTAGAATCGGGCCCATGCTGCCCCGAGGCGTCCTCTTGCTGTCGGCGCTGGCGCTGTGGGCGCAGCCCGAGTCTCTGCGCGTGATGAGTTTCAACCTGCGCTACCCCGCCAAGACGGACGGCCCCAACGTCTGGGAAAACCGCCGGGATCTGCTGGTGGAGACCATCCGCCTGAAGGATCCCGACCTGATCGGCACGCAGGAGCTGTACTACGAGCAGGGCCAGTACATCGTCGCTCAATTGCCCCAGTATGTCTGGTTCGGCGTCAGCCGGCGCGGCAACCGGGAGGATGAACATATGGGCGTCTTTTACAAGCGCGAGAAATTCCGCCTCCTGGATTCGGGCAATTTCTGGCTTTCGGAGACTCCCGACCAGCCCGGCAGCATGTCCTGGAACGTGAATCTGCCGCGCATGGTCACTTGGGGCCTGTTCGAGGTGCGCCCCGGGGGTCGGCGCTTGTACTTCTTCAACACCCACTTCCCCCACCGCCGCGAGGACGCCCCCGCCCGGCTGAAATGCGCCGCCCTGCTGGCCGAACGGCTGGAAAAGCTCCCTCCCGATACGCCCCTGATTCTGACCGGGGATTTCAACTCGCCGGCCGGCGGCGAGGTCTATCAGGTCTTCGCCCGGCGGCTTCAGGACGCCTGGGAGGCGGCCGCGCGGCGCCAGGGCCCGGAAGGCACCATCAGCGGCTTCAAGGGGCTCACCACAGGCGCGCGCATTGATTGGATCCTGTACCGCGGCGGGCTGAAGGCGCTCGAAGCCGAGACCGTGACGCACCAGCGCGAAGGGCGCTATCCTTCGGACCACTATCCGGTGCTGGCCCTGCTGGAGTACCGCTGAGGCGGGTCCGGAGGGCGAGCCGACCCCGGGGAGCGAAAAAAGGGCCGGAAGGCCATTGCGTCTTGCTGTGCACAGGCGTATACTACCGCCGTGGATCCTCCGCAGCCTCAGGCCCCCATTCCCCCACAGGAGCTGCCTATGCGAATCTCACGCATCCTGCTCATGGTCTCCCTCTCGATCGCCCTGCCGGGCCTCGCCCTGCTGTTGCAGCCCCGGGGGCGGGCCGTCGTTCACGCCCAGGAAAGCGGCGAGTGGCAGTTGACTTTCACGCCCATCAATCACGCTCTGGACAACAACGACAACTTTTCCCGGGACGACCGCTTCCTGGTGGTGGACACCCGCGAGACGCTGGGCGCCGGCATCGGCAACTGCACCAGCATCATGAAGGTGAGCGTCTCGACCGGGCTGGAGAACGTCCTTTACGCCCCAGCCTACAAACTCGATCCCACCAGCATGGCCCCCGGCGTGGGCGCCGCCTCCTTCAGCCACATTGACGACGAGGTGATCTTCATCCACGGACCCCTGCTGGAGGAGACGCCCACCCTGGGCTTCTACAGCACCCGCAACCGGCGGGGCGGCGTGGTGCGCGGCGACGGCGCGGGCGACGTGCGCTTCGTGGATTTCCGGGACGTCACCTCCGAAATCACCACGCCCGGCGCGCACCGCGGCGGAACCCATCGGCACGAATACACCCTGGACGGCAACCGTATCGGCTTCACCTACGACGACTACTTCCTGCCCGACTACGGCCGCACCATCGGCTACATGGAACCCCACCCCAGAGCGCCCAAGGGCGTCTCCCATTGGGTCGCCCTCCTGGTCCCGGTGGTTCCCCCCGCGATCTCCAAGGCGGGCGATCTGGAACGGGCCGCCGACGACTCCTGGGTGGGCCGCCGAGGCCTGATGCGAGCCTTCATCGGCAACATCAAGGAGGCCGATGGCAAGACGGTCACCAGTTCCCTCTTCGTGGTGGATATCCCCGAGAGCGTGGATATCACCACCTCCAACTCGGGCACCAAGACGACCTACATGCAGCCGCCCCAAGGCATTCGCATCCGCCGCCTCACGCGCACCCCGGCCTCCGGCATCGTCCGCGGCTCCTGGGACGGCAAGCGCATCGCCTATTACGCCAGCGCGCCGGACGGCTCCCGCCAGGTCTTCTTGATCGCCTCCGACGGCTCGGACCAGGATCCCGATCCGGCCAAGCGGCCCATCCAGGCCTCTTTCCTGGAGAAGGGCGCCAGCGGCGGCGTACGCTGGCATCCTTCGGGCAACTCGATCGCCGTGCTGAGCGACAACGGCGTAGCGGCGATCTGCGTCAAGCCGGGCCCGCTGTTCGGGGCCGCCTACTGGCTGACGCCGCACGGCGCCGCCTTGCCGGCGCCGGAAGCCCTGGTCTGGTCGCACGACGGCAGTCTGCTGGCTTTCAATCGCCGCGTGCCCACCTATGATGCCAAGGGCAACCTGGTGAAGGACTTCAACGGAAGAGACTTCCGCCAGATCTTCCTGACCCGCTTCCCCGACCGCAACGGCAACGGCATCGTGGACGCCGTCGAGAACGGCGTCCTCCGCAACGGCGCGAGTTTCGTCGCCGGGCCCGTGGCGCCGGACGGCTGGGCTACCGTCACCGGCTTCAACCTGGCGGCGCGGCTGGAAGCCGCTCAGAGCGTCCCCCTGCCCGAGACCCTGGGAGGCGTGAGGGTTGAGATCACCGACAGCGGCGGAACCACCAAGGCTTGCGCTCTGGGAGGGGTCCATCCCGAACAGGTCAATTTCGTCGTGCCGGCCGGATTGCGTTCCGGTCCGGCGACGGCGACCGTGACCACGCACGAGGGCCGAAAGCTGAGCATTCCCGCGGAGATCGCTCCCGTAGCGCCCGGGTTGTTCTCCGCCAATGCCTCCGGCGCGGGAGTGGCGGCAGCGGTCGCCGTGCGCGTGCGCGGGCAGAGCCAGTCGGTCGAAAGCGTCTTCAGTTGTTCGCCGGCGGGCTGCGCGGCGATCCCGCTGGATCTGGGACCGGCAACCGACGAAGTCGTCCTGCTGCTGTTCGGCACCGGGATCCGCGGCGCCCAGTCTCCCGTCACCGCCGCCATCGGCGGCCGGAAGGCGGACGTGCTGGGGGCCGCGGCGCAGTCGCAATGGCCGGCGCTCGATCAAGTGAACTTGCGGATCCCGAAGGCCCTGGCCGGCAAAGGCGAAGTGGCCATCGTCCTCACGGTGGACGGCAAGCGCTCCAACGCAGTGACGGTGAACATCAGGTAGGGCCCGCCGGGGCCGCACTCAGACCGGCAGGGCGGGAACCTGCTCGAGCACGCGGATGCCGAATCCCTCCAGCCCCGCGATCCGGCGGGGATGGTTGGTGAGCAGGCGTATGGTGTGCAGGCCGAGATCGGAAAGGATCTGCGCGCCGATGCCCACCTCGTACTGGAGCAGCCGCTGGCCGTCGGCGGTGGCGTAGTGCAGGAAGTCGCGGGTGTGGGTGATCAGGCGGCCGGCGCCGTCCTCGCCCCGGGCGATGCGGATGCCGGGCCCGGTCTGATGCAGATAGACCAGCACGCCGCAGCCCTCCTGCGCGATGCGTTCCAGTGATGCGCGGATGATGCGATGGCAATCGCAGGAGGTGGCCGCAAAGACGTCTCCGTACAGGCAGCGCGAGTGCATCCGCACCAGCACGCCTTCCCGGCCGCGCACCTCGCCTCGGACCAGGGCCAGATGCGTCTCCGGATCAATCGAGGTGCCGTAGACCACGCTGCGGAACTCGCCGAACTCGGTCGGTAGCAGACCTTCCGCCACCCGGCGGATGAAGCGTTCGTGCCGCAAGCGGTACCGGATCAGGTCGGCCACCGAGATCAGCTTCATCTGATGGCGGGCGCAGAACTCCTCCAGTTGCGGCAGGCGGGCCATGGTCCCGTCCGGGTTCATGACCTCGCAGATCACTCCCGCGGGCCTCAGTCCCGCCAGCCGCGCCAGATCCACGGCCGCTTCGGTCTGGCCGGCGCGCACCAGCACCCCGCCCGGTCGGGCGCGCAAGGGAAAGACGTGGCCGGGCCGGGCCAGGTCCTCGGGTCTGGTGTCCGGGTCAATGGCCACCCGGATGGTGTGCGCCCGGTCATGGGCCGAGATGCCGGTGGTCACGCCCTCCCGCGCGTCAATCGTCTCGCAGAAGGCCGTGCCGAAGCGCGAGGTGTTATGGGGAGCGATCAGGGGCAACTCGAGCTGGTCGCAGCGCTCGGCCGTCAGAGCCAGACAAATCAACCCCCGCCCGTGGGTGGCCATGAAGTTGATGATTTCGGGGGTGACCTTCTCGGCCGCGCAGGTCAGATCGCCTTCGTTCTCCCGATCCTCGTCGTCCACCACCACCAGCATGCGCCCGGCGCGGATTTCTTCGAGCGCCTCGGGGATCGAAGCGAAGGGCATACCACTCTCTATTGTAGGGGAGCAGGCGCGGGCCGGCTTTGCTATCATCACGCGGTATGAGTACGGCATTGACCCGGCGCGGCTTCCTGGCGGCCGCGGGCGGAGCCCTGGCCGCCGGCAGCCGGCCCCCCAATCTCGTCATCCTCTTCTGCGACGACCTCGGTTACGGCGACTTGGGCTGCTACGGCTCGCGCATCCGCACGCCCAACCTGGACCGCCTGGCGGCGGAGGGCGTTCGCTTCATGCAGCACCTCTCCGCCAACCCGGTCTGCTCTCCCTCGCGCGCCTCCTTGCTCACCGGACGCTATCCGACCCGGGTGGGCGTGCCCCGGGTGTTGAATCCCAAGGACACCGTCGGCCTGCCCAAGGACGAGGCCACCCTGGCCGAGCTGCTCAAGCCGCTGGGCTACAAGACCATGTGCATCGGCAAGTGGCACCTCGGACACCTGCCCCAGTTCCTGCCCACCAGCCGCGGCTTCGACGAGTATTTCGGCATTCCTTACAGCAACGACATGAAGCCCACGCCGCTGCTCCGCAACACGGAAACCCTCGAGGAGCCGGCCCGGCAAGACACCCTCACCCAACGCTACACCGAACAGGCGCTGCGCTTCCTGGCCTCGGCCAAGGACTCGCCGTTCTTCCTTTACTTCGCCCACACCTTTCCTCACATCCCGCTGCACGCCTCGGCGCGCTTCCGCGGGCGCTCGCCCCTGGGCCTGTACGGCGACGTGGTCGAGGAGATTGACTGGAGCGTGGGTGAAGTCCTGGGCGCGCTCGACAAGCACGGCCTCGCCCAGCACACCCTGGTGCTGTTCTCCAGCGACAACGGCCCCTGGTACCAGGGCAGCCCCGGCCGCCTGCGGGGGCGCAAGGGCAGCACCTGGGAGGGCGGGGTCCGCGTGCCGTTCCTGGCTCGCTGGCCCGGACGCATTCCCAAGGGACGCGTCTCGGAGGCGCTCACCTCGATGATGGACATCGTCCCCACCTTCCTCAGGCTGGCCGGCGCCGCGCCGCCCGCCAAGCCGCTGGACGGCGTGGATATCTGGCCGCTGCTGACCGGCGCTCGCCGTGAGATCGAACGCGAGGCGCTGCTCTATTTCGACAACATCCATCTCCAGTGCGCCCGTTGGGGCCGCTGGAAGCTCCATATCGCCCGCTACAACACCTTCGCCTACAATCCCGCCCCGGCCGGGGGACGCCATAACTTGCCCGTCAACCCGCCGGAGCTTTACGACCTCGCCGCCGATCCCGACGAGAGTTATGATGTGGCTCCGGAGAATCCCAAGATCGTGGCCGAGATCCAGGCCCGCATCGAACGGCTCATGGAGGGATTCCCCGAACCCGTCCGCAAGGCCTATGCGGAAACCAAGGCGCGGCAGGAGGGGCCCTACACTCCGGGCGCCCTGCCCAGACCGCGCGCCTGAGGAGGCATGACGATGCTTTGGCTGACGTTGCTCACGCTGGCCTGGTTCGCCGAGGAACCCGGCTTCACGCCCCTGTTCGACGGCAAGACTCTGGACGGCTGGAGGCTGGTCCGCGGGCGCGGGCCGGGCTACGTCGTAGAGAACGGGTTACTGGTCTGCCCCGCCGAGGGCGGCGGCAACCTGTTCACCGAGAAGGAATACGCCAACTTCATCCTGCGCTTCGAATTTCGCCTCTCGCCCGGCGGCAACAACGGCGTGGGCATCCGCGCGCCCCTGGAAGGCGACGCCGCTTATCAGGGCATGGAGATCCAGATCCTCGACGACCAGCACGAAAAATACAAGGGCTGGCTGAAGCCCGAGCAGCATCACGGCTCGATCTACGACGTAATCCCGGCGCGCACCGGCTACCTCAAACCGGCCGGGGAGTGGAACGAAGAGGAGATCCTGGCCGACGGGCGGCGCATCCGCGTGACCCTGAACGGCGTGATCATCCTGGACGCCGGCCTGGACATCGTCCGGGAACCGCAAGTGCTCAAACGCCATCCCGGATTGCTGCGCTCCTCGGGCCACATCGGCTTCCTGGGACACGGCACGCGGGTCGAGTTCCGCAACATCCGGATCAAGGTGCTGCCTTGAAGATCCCGCCCCGGCGCCGGGTTACTGTTTGATCCCCGCCAGGTCCAGCAGGAAGGCGTACTCGAAGGCGATCTCCCGGTACCGTCCGTACCGCCCGGAGACGCCGCCGTGGCCCGCCTCGATGCGCGTTTTCAGCAGCAGCAGATTGTTGTCGGTCTTCAGCGCCCGCAGTTTGGCCACCCACTTGGCCGGCTCCCAATACTGCACTTGGGAATCATGCAGCGCGGTGGTCACCAGTAAGTTGGGGTAAGCCTTGGCCTGCACCTGATCGTAGGGCGAGTAAGAAAGCATGTAGTCGTAATACTTCTTGTCGTTGGGGTTGCCCCACTCGTCGTACTCGTTGGTGGTAAGCGGGATGCTGTCGTCCAGCATGGTGGTGACCACGTCCACGAAGGGGACCCCCGCGATCACGCCCCGGAACAGATCGGGCCGCAGGTTGATCACCGCGCCCATCAGCAGCCCGCCCGCACTGGCCCCCTGGGCGAACAGGCGCCGGGGATCGGCGTACTTCTCTCGCACCAGGTGCTCGGCGCAGGCGATGAAGTCGGTGAAGGTGTTCTTCTTCTTCAGCAGCTTGCCGTCCTCGTACCAGTCCCGGCCCAGTTCCTGCCCGCCCCGGATGTGCGCGATGGCGTAGACGAAGCCGCGGTCCAGCAGGCTGAGGCGGAAGGGATTGAAGGCGGCCTCCGTGCTGGCCCCGTAAGAGCCGTAGCCGTAGAGCAGCAGCGGATGGGTCCCGTCCCGGCGGAATCCCTTGCGGTAGACCAGCGAGATCGGCACCTTCACGCCGTCCGGCGCCGTGGCATGGATGCGCTCGGCCTGGTAGTGGGCCGGATCGAACCCGCCCAGGATCTCCTCTCGCTTGAGCAGGGTCTTCTGCCGGCTGACCATGTTGTAGTCGTAGACCGAGTTAGGCGTGGTCAGCGAGCTGTAGGTGTAGCGCAGCAGCGGGGTGTCGAACTCGTAGTTCTCCGCCGGCCGGGCCGCATAGGCCGGCTCGCCGAACTCCACGTAGTGCTCGCCCTTGCCCGACCAGGGCATCACGCGCAGCCGCGTCAGCCCGTCCCTGCGCTCCACCGCCACCAGGTGATCGCGGAAAATCTCGAAGTCCTGAAGCAACACGTCGGCCCGATGGGGGATTACCTCCTGCCAGTGCTCCAGTCCCGTCCGCTCCACGGGCGCCTTCATCAGCCGGAAATTCTTGGCCTTCAGGTTGGTCCGGATGTAGAAGTGATCCTGGAAATGGTCCAGGTGATACTCGTGGTCGCGCTGCCGGGGAAGAAACACACGGAAGGCGCCGCCCGGATTGTCGGCCTCCAAATAGCGGTACTCCGTGCTCAGCGTCTGCGAGGAACCGATCATCAGATAGCGCTTGGACTTGGTCTTGAAGACGAAGCAGCGGAAGGTGGGGTCCTTTTCCTCGAAGACCAGCGCGTCCTCGGAGGGATCCGTCCCGACGACGTGCCGGAAAACTTGATAAGAGCGCAGCGTGGTGGGATCTTGCCGGGAGTAGAACAGGGTCCGGTTGTCGTTGGCCCAAGCCACGTTGCCGGTGACGTTCGGGATTCGATCCCGGAGGGTCTCGCCGGTGGCCAGGTTCTTGATGTAAATCGTGTAGAAGCGCCGGCCCACCGTGTCCACGCCGTAGGCGATGAGGTTCTGGCCGGAGCTGGGCGAGGGAGGCGTCACGGAACAGAACTTGTGCCCGGCCGCCGCCTGGTTGACGTCCACCAGGATCTCCTCGGGCGCCTCGAGCGATCCCTTCTTGCGGCAGTAGATCGGGTATTCCTTGCCTTCCTCGACCCGCGTGTAGTAATAGTAGCCGTCGCGCCGGTAAGGCACCGACATGTCGGTCTGCTTGATGCGGGTCCGGAACTCTTCGAACAGCCGCTCCTGCAAGGCCCGGGTGTGCGCCGTCATCGCCTCCGTGTACTGGTTCTCGGCCTCCAGGTATTGGAGCACCTCCGGGTTGTTGCGCTCGCGCAGCCAGTAATAGTTGTCCACGCGCACGTGGCCGTGGGCTTCCAGCTTGCGGGGGATGACCTTAGCGACGGGCGGCTTCATTTTCGCCCCGCTCTGCCCAACCGCGGCCGCCATCCAGAGCGCGCATAGCACAGCCGGCGACATCAGGAACCTCCCTCGGATCGAATGTGGCGCATGCCATCCTGAACCGGCCGGCGGCCGCCGGGCCGCCTGCCTTTGACGAGTGTACCCTGAAAGCGCCGGGCCGCGCGGCCTCCCCCTCTCCGGCCGCCTCGGCTATGCTGTCCCTTTGAGCCATGCAGGCTGAGCATTGCTACGCCGTCATCATGGCCGGAGGACGCGGCACCCGCTTCTGGCCGCGCAGCCGGCGCCGCTGCGCCAAGCAGGTTTTGAAGGTTTTCGGGGAGCGTTCCCTGATCCAGCAGACGCTCGATCGCCTGCGCCCCTTACTGCCGCCCGAGCGGATCTGGGTGATCACCAACCGGGAGCTGCGGCCGGAGATTCTCCGCCAGTTGCCGGAGCTGCCCGCTCGCCAGATCGTGGCCGAACCGGCCGGGCGCAACACCGCGCCATGCATCGGGCTGGCGGCCCATATTCTGCTCTCCCTGGATCCAGAAGCGGTGATGGGCGTCTTCCCGGCCGATCAGTTGATCTCCCCGCCCGGGGCCTTCCTCCGACTGGTGCGGGCGGCCTACCGCGCGGCCGACCGCCGGCGCCTGGTCGTCCTGGGCATCCGGCCCCGCTGGCCGGAAACCGGCTACGGCTACATCGAGTTCGCCCCGGAGTTGGCACCCGACGCGCTCCGCCCCACTCCGGTCCTGCGCTTCCACGAGAAGCCGGACCTGCGGACCGCCCGCCGCTATCTGGCCGCCGGCCGCTTCTATTGGAACTCCGGCATCTTCTTCTGGCGGGCGGATGTCTTTCTGGAGGAGCTGCGCGCCCACCTGGGCCGCACCGCCTCCTTGTTGGCCTCCCTGCCCGGTTTCGCAGACCGCCGGTTCGCCGCCCGGCTGCGCGAGTCTTATCCCCTGTGCGAGAACATCTCGGTGGACTACGCCGTGCTGGAGAAGAGCCGCAACGTGGCGGGCTTCCCCAGCGACCGGATCCGGTGGAGCGACGTGGGAAGCTGGAACGCGGTCTACGAGCTGATGTCGCACGACGCGGAGGGTAACGCCGTACGCGGCCAGGCGCTGTTGCTCTCCAGCTCAGGCAGCTACGTAGATTCCGACAGCAGGCTCGTCGCGCTGCTGGGCGTGCGCGACCTGATCGTGGTGGATACGCCGGACGCCCTGCTGGTGGCGCATCGTACGGCCGCCCAGCGGGTGGGGGAGATCGTCCGCGCCCTGGAAAAACAGAAGCGCGACGAACTGCTGTGAGCGGCCGGGGCATGCCGCCGCCGGCATGCCCCGGACTGGCGCGCCGGAGAACGCTTCAGAAATACAGCTTCAAAGCGAACTGGATGTTCCGTTCGCCCTGAGCGCTCGTGATCTCGCCGAAGGTCGCGCTGGAAGCGCTGCGGTTGGGCGCGCCGAACTGCGGCGTGTTGGTCAGGTTGAAGAACTCCGCCCGGTACTCCAACCTCATCCCCTCCCGGATGGGGAAGAATTTGTGCACCGACAGGTCGAAGGTCTTCCAGCCGGGACCGCGCACCACGCCCACGCCCGAGTTGCCCAGCGTGCCCGCCACCGGCTCCTTGAAGGCGGAGCGGTCCAGCCAGGTCTTCGGGTACGGGCCGACCTCGCGCGGGCCCTTGCCGTCGCCCACCCGATCGGCCCGCGGGCCGCGCGAACGGGTGCCGCTGCGGTCGGTCGCCGTGATGGTCAGGGGGAAGCCGCTGCGCAGCATCAGGATGCCGCCCATTTGCCAGCCGCCCAGCAGGCCGTTGGCCCAGCGATTCCAATTCGCGCCGAACCGCTTGTTGCGCCCCACCGGCAATTCGTAGGTGTAGACGTAGGTGAAAATGTGCGCGGCGTCGAAGTAAGTCGGACCCCACTCGGCCTTGCGGTCGTACAGGTACTGCCAGTAAGCGGATTGCGAAGCCGACTGGCCGCCCTCCCCGTAGTAGCCGATGGCGTCGCTCATGCCCTTCGACCAGGTGTAGGACAACTGATACTCCAACCCGGCCGAAAGGCGCTTGCGCGCCGTCACCTGAAGCGAATCATAGCGCTGGTTGCCGCAGGATTCGGTGCCCGAAATCTGGGCGATATTGGCCAGTTGCGGGTTCCCCGACAGATAGGGGCTGGGCACCGTCTGCCCCGGCGCGATCAAGCGCCGCTGGAAGTACGGCATGGGCACTACCAGATGCGTGCCGTGCTGGCCCACGTAGCCGGCGGTGACCACCGTCTGCGCGGGCAACTGCCGCTCGATGATGAAGCTCCATTGCTGCACGTTGGCCGGGCGCACGAAGGGATCCCACAAACGAATGGTGGCGTTGGCCCAGGGGTCCTGCGCCCTCAATACCGTCAGCCCCTGATCGGTCGTCGAGCCGATGGCGGTCTGGCCCTCGTAAATCGCCTCGAACTCGAAGTTGAACGGCGGGTTCATAGGCAGGCGGAGGTTGGTGCCGGTGCCTTCCATGAAGGAAGAAATGGTGTAGGCGCCCCGGAACACCGTGTTCCCGCCCAGAGCCTTGGGAGTCCAGGCGAAGCCGACGCGCGGCTGGAAGTCCTTCTTGAACGGCTCATAGAGCGCCCGACTGTTGCCGTCCTTGCCGGCCAGCATCAGCCGCCCGCTGAAGGGCTCGAAGTTCGACTGCCGGTCCTTCACCTCGACCAGCGGGCTGTGATACTCCCAGCGCAGGCCGAGGTTCAGGGTCAGCTCGTCGGTCGCCCGCCAGTCGTCCTGGAAGTAGAAGCCCAGGATGATCTTGCGATGGCCCCAGCTTCCGGTATTCACTCCGCGCCCGGCGCGGCTGGGATAGCCCAGGAAAAAGTCCGCCTCGGGAAAGCCGCGGGAGGCCGGCGAGTTGGCGTTCGGTCCGGCGGTGTACTGGCCGTTGAAGCGGATGAATCCGGTGCGGCCGAAGTTGCCGGCATAGAAGGGGTTCATCTGCTGGCGCAAAAGCTGCCCGCCGGTCTTCATCATGTGCCGCCCGCGGATCAGCGTCAGGTTGTCGGCGTAATGGAAGGTGTTGTTGGGGAATTTCTGCTGGGTGCCGATGTTGGCGCTGCCGATGTTGCTGGCCAGGCCGCCGCTGAACTCCACGCTCATCAAGCCCGGCCCGCGCTCGTTGCCCTGCTTGATGCCCAGCTTTTCGGCCACGTTGCCCAGGCCCTTGTCCTCCCCGCCGTTCCACAGCAGGATGCGGTTGAAGCCGATGCGCAGCTCGTTGACGGCCGTCGGGCTGATGGAGCGCGTCCAGTTGACCACCGCGTTCTGGAAGGGCGCGTGATTGAAGCTGTTGAAGAACAGCGGGAAGCTGTTCTTGCCCGGCATCTCCTGCCGGCTCCAGGAGTAGCGCGAGGAGAAATCGTCCTTCTCGGACAGCTTGGCGTCAATCTTCACGTCGAACTGATCGGTGATGAGCTGGCTGCGCGAAGCGTTCAACTGGTTGAAACGCAGCTCGTTGTTCAGCGGGTCCGGGTACAGGTCGGGCGAGCCGAACAGGTTGGTCGCCACCACGTTGCGGCGCGCCAGGGGAATCTGGTTGTTGGGGAAAGGCAGACGCACGCCCTGCGCGTTCGTGGTCAGGGGATCGTAAAGCTGGGTGTTGCGCTCGGTGAGCAGCCGGGAGAAATCACCCTGCCGGAAAGCGGTGGGAATCACGCTGACCGAGCCGATCGAGGGCGGCGTATAGCGGCGGATGCCCTGATAGTCGCCGAAGTAGAAAATCTTGTCGCGCTTGAGAGGTCCGCCGATGGTGCCCCCGAATTCGTTCCAGCGGATGGGCGAACGCGGCGCCTTGCCGGTCTTCGGATCGGGCGCCAGCGACCAGTTGCGGCCCCAGTTGTTGGCGTTCAGCTTGTCGTTGCGGAAGAACTCGAACACCGTGCCGTGCGCCTGATTGGTGCCCGACTTCAGGCTGACGTTGATGACGCCTCCCTGGAAGTTACCGAACTCCGCCGAGGCGTTGTTGGTGATCATCTTGACTTCCTGGATGGCGTCCAGGTTGGGCTGATAAGCGGTCAGGTTGTCGGAAGTGTGGTTGTTATCCACGCCGTCCAGCAGGAAGTTGTTGGCCTCTTTACGGTTGCCATTCACGTAGGGACGGCCGCCGCCGCTGGTCCGCACGCCGTTGTTGAAGGCCGAAGGATTGGTGGTCGTCACCCCGGGGGCCAGCAGGGTCAAGGAAATGAAGTTCCGGCTGATCAGCGGGGTGTTGACGATCGAATTCGAGGTAAGCACCGAACCGACGATGGTCGTGTCGGTGTTCAGCAGCGGCGCCACGCCGGTCACCTCGATGGTCTCGGTGACCGCCCCCAGCTCCAGGCGCAGGTCCAGGCGGGCCCGCTGGTTCAGCTCCAGCGTGATGCCCGGTCGGGTCAAGGTCTTGAAGCCCTTGGCCTCCACCTTGAGCTCGTAAGTGCCTACGGGAATGCGCGGAAACGCGTAAACCCCCTCCTCGTTGGTCTGCGTGGGCCATAGCGTGCCGCGCTGGATGTCGCGTGCCGTGACCGTAGCCCCCACGATGGCGGCGCCGGTCGGATCCGTGATGCGCCCGGTGATGCCGGCGCTGACCTCTTGCCCCGCCAGCCGCGCGGCCGGCAGGATCGCAAGCAGCAACGCCGGTATGAGGAGACTCCTCACCCGCGGCGCTCCCACGTCGTAGTTGCGCATATGTAGCCTCCCTTTTTGCGGTGACTGCTAACCTCTACAGTCCGATTTTGCGCCCTCGCGGGCGCCCGAGTCAACCCCCCATTTCTCTTGCCGGCCTCGGCCTCCCCAGGTTCACGGGCGGCGGGGAAATTGGTCCGGATTGTCCGTAAAAACCGCGTCCACGCCCAATTTCCAAAGATAATGCGCCATTTCGCTGCGCACGTCCGGGAAAGTTCCGGTGTCGGCCGAGCGGAAGGTGTAAACCGTCACGCTCAGACCGAGAGCGTGCGCCCGCGCCACCACCCCCGGATCGGCCCACACCAGGGCCTTGTCGGGGCCGATTCCGTCGGCGAAGCGCCGGATCTCGCGCAGCCCGTCCGCGCTCAGCCGGCGCTCGTGCTCGCCCCGCCGAATCAGGAACACCTTGGGCAACCGGCAGCCCAGCTCGCCCAGTCGCTTCAGGGCCTCGGCGCTGAAGGACTGGATGACGACCGGCGTGCGTGGATCGGCGCCCGGTTCGGCCAGGCCGTTCTTGCGCAGCGTCTCCCAGACCAGCTTCTCCATCTCCAAGCCCCGGGCCGCGTACGCCTCGGGTCCCTTCAGTTCCGGATACAGGCCGGCCTTGCCGCGGATCTCCTCGATCGCCTCCTGCCAGGTGGGAATGCGCGTGCCGCGAAACCGCTCTCCGAACCACGCGCCGGCGTCCAGCCGGCGGATCTGCTCGAGCGAGAAATCGGCCACCGGCCAGCGGCGCACCCCGGCGCCGCCCGCCGTCGCTTGGCGCCCCCGGTCGGCAAAGACGCGAGCCACGTCCGTAGTGCGCTCCAGCGTCGCATCGTGCAGGCAAACCAGCACGCCGTCCCGCGTGATCTGCAAATCCTGCTCGACGTAATCGGCTCCCTGTTGAATGGCCAGCCGGTAGGCAGGCAACGTGTTCTCCGGCGCGTAGGCCGAAGCTCCCCGATGGGCGATCAGGGTCTTGCCGGCGCCCGGACTTGCGCCCAGGGAGGCGCCGGCCGCCAACCCCAACAGACCCCGCCGGCTGAATGGCAGGGAAGCCAAGCTCATACCATCACCTCCTCGACCTGATGCCGGTAGGCCTCGATCTCGGCCCGCCGCCGGGACTCCGGCCAGCCCAGCTCGCGGGCCATCCAGGCCGCCACCGCCTCCAGCGCGCCCAGCCCGCGGTCCCGGCTGAAGCCCAACAAACTGCGGCGCAGCATGAAATCCGCCACGCGAAGGCATTGCTCCTGCCGCACCGCGAAGACCACCTGGGCCGCGATATCCGGATAGGCCGGCCCCAGCCGCTCGCCCAGCCGCGCATCTTCGGCCGCCAGGGCGCGCACCTCGGCCGCCCGGCTGCCGTACAGCGACTCCAGATGTCCCTGCCCGCAGGCGCCGCCGCCGGGCAGCGGCGCTTCGGCCGTATCGCATCGGCGGCGGTGGCGCAGCCGGCGACAAGCCAGGTCGGTAACCTCCTCGGCGATGGCGCGATAACCGGTGATCTTGCCGCCCAAGACGGAGATCAAGCCCCGGCGCGCTTCCCGGACGCGGTGCAGGCGGGATACCGAGGACTCCGAGCCGGGCCGCATGACCAAAGCGCGCACGCCGGCGTTGGTCCAGTGAATCCGCCCGCGGCGCAAGGCCGGAAAGTAATGGGCGGCCGATTCGAGCAGATAGCGCACGTCCTCCGCCCCGGCCGAGGCCGTGCCGGGGTCCTCGTCGAAGTCCGTGTCGGTGGTCCCCACCCAAGCGTAGCCTAACCAGGGGATGACGAAGAACAGGCGCCCGTCGAGCGGGGAGGTCAAGGCCACCGCGCTGCGGCTGACCGGATCGCAAGCCAGGTGCACACCCTTGGTGGTGCGGATCATGCGTCGGGGATGAGGCCCCAGGCGCGCCGCCACCCGATCGAACCACGGTCCGGAAGCGTTGATCACCAGCCGGGCGCGAACCTCCGCCTCCTCGCCCTCCAGGACGTCGCGCGCGCGCAGGCCGCAAATCGCGCCGCCCTCCTCTAAAGCCCCAGTCGCCTCGACGTAGTTCAAAGCCACAGCCCCGTGGCGGCGGGCGTCCACGATGTTCTCCAGCGTCAGGCGCTCAGGGGAGTCCACCTGAGCGTCGAAGTAAGCGGCGGCGCCTTGCAGCCCCTCGGCCCGCAGCTCGGGTTCGGCCCGGCGCACCTCGGCCGCCTCCAGGAAACGATGCCTGGGCAGGGTCTTGTCGAAGCTGAGCAGATCGTAGAGCGCCATGCCGGCGCGCAGCCGGGCGCGATAAAGGGCGCTGCGCTCGTAAAACGGCAGCAGGAAAGGCAGCGGCCGGATCAAGTGCGGGGCGATGCGCAGCAGCGTCTCGCGCTCGCGCAGATCCATGCGCACCAGGCGGAAATCGAACATTTCCAGGTAGCGCAGGCCGCCGTGGATCAGGCGGGTCGAACCGGCCGTAGTGCCCGAGGCGAAATCGGACTTCTCCAGCAGGGCGACGCGCAGGCCGCGGCGGGCGGCGTCGCGCGCGATGCCGGCGCCGATGACGCCGCCGCCGATGATGGCCAGGTCGAAGGAGGAGGCGAGGGCGGCGAGGCGTCCCATGTCTAGACAAGAGACATTATGCGCCCTGATCCTCCGGCTGTCAACCTAACGGCAGCGGGGGCCCGCGGGCGGTTGACGCCCATGTCTAGACAGGGCTATCCTGGTTCCCGATGTCCCCCCGGCTCGCCTGGCTGGCTCCCGCCCCCCACCGGCCTCGCCTCCCCGAGGCCGAGGTCCGCCGCCTCTATCCCCGCCTGCGCTGGCAGATCCTGGAGGCCACCTTCATCGGCTACGCCACCTTCTACATCGTGCGCAACAACCTGCCCGTGGTGGCCAAGGAAATGGGCCAGGCCCTCCTGTACTCGAAAAGCCAGATCGGCGACCTGCTGGCCGCCACCGCCCTGGCCTACGGCCTGGGCAAGTTCTTGATGGGCGCCTGGTCGGATCGCAGCAACCCGCGCTACTTCATGCCCGCCGGCCTGTTGCTGACGGCGCTGTGCAACTTCCTGTTCGGCGCCGCCGGCAGCTATCCGGTCCACCTGGCCCTGTGGACCCTGAACGGGCTGGCGCAAGGCATGGGCTGGCCGCCCTGCGGGCGCTCGCTGGCTCACTGGTTCAGCCTGCGCGAGCGGGGCACGGTCTTCGCCGTCTGGAACATCGCGCACAACGTGGGCGGAGGACTGGCCGGCCTGATCGCCGCCTACGCCACCCAGGCGGCCGGCTGGCGCAACGCCTTCTTCCTGCCCGGGCTGCTGGCCGTGCTCTGCGCGCTCTACCTGGCGCTGCGCCTGCGCGACACGCCCCAGTCGGAGGGGCTGCCGCCCATCGAGGAGTACAAGAACGACCGGCCCGATCCCATCCAGCGCGAGGGCGAGCGCGAGCTGGGGACCCGCGAGCTGCTGGTGGGTTACATCCTGCGCAATCGTTACTTGTGGCTCTTCGCCGCCGCCAATTTCTTCGTCTACATCGCGCGCTACAGCCTGCTGGACTGGGGCCCTACCTATCTGAAGGAGGTCAAGCGGGCCACGCTGGCCCAGGGCGGCCAGAGCACCGCGATCCTGGAGTTTGCCGGCATCTTCAGCACCCTGCTGATGGGCTGGCTGTCGGACCGGCTGAGCGGGCGGCGCGGCATGGTCAGCCTGCTATGCATGATCCCGGTGCTGGCGGCTTTCGCCGGCATCCTGATCACCCCGCCCGGGATGCTCTGGCTGGACCTGACGCTGTTCGGTGTCATCGGTTTCTTCGTTTACCCGCCGGTGATGCTGCTAGGCGTGGCGGGACTGGATTTCACCTCCAAGAAGGCGGTGGGCGCGGGGGCGGGATTCATCGGCCTGTTCGGCTATCTGGGGCGGACCGCCCAGGGCAAGGGCCTGGGATGGATCGTGGACCGCTGGGGCTGGGATCCGGCGCTCCGGGCCATCCTGGGCTGCACCCTGCTTGCCGTCGCGCTGCTTTCGCTAACATGGAAGCTCCGGCCGCTGAGCGCCGAGACTCCGGCCCATGCCCAAGAAGGCTCTCCTGTATCAGAGCATCGCTGATTCGCTGCGCCGCGAAATCCTCTCCCGCCGCCTGCCGCCGCACAGCCGGTTGCCCTCGGAACCCGAATTGGTGCGCCGCTACCGTGCGGCTCGCGAGACCGTCCGGCGGGCGCTGGCCCGGCTGGAGCAGGATGGTCTGATTTACCGGCGGCCGGCGGTGGGCAGCTTCGTGGCCGAGCCGCGCGTGGATCAGGATCTGGACCGGCTGTTCAGCTTCACGGAGTTCATGGCCCACCGGGGCATCAAGCCCGGCTCGAAGCTGCTGGAGTCCGGCGTGCTGCGCATCAGCGATCCCGATTCGCCCGTGCTGCGCCATCTGCGCCTGCCGGTCGGGGCCCGCGTGGTCTTCCTCCGCCGCCTGCGCACCGGATCGGGCGAGCCGCTGGTGATCGCCTCGACCTGGCTGCCCGAGGAGCGCTTCCCGCACTTCCTCGAACAAGACCTGCGCCGGCATTCGGTCTACGAGATTATGGGCCGCATGGGCTACAAGCCCACCGACGCCGTGCAGACGATCGAAGCCGTCGCGCTGGGCGCCCGCCAGGCCGCCCTGTTGGGCGTGGCCCCTGGGGCGGCCGCCCTGTTGATCCGCCGCGTCGGCTATGCAGCCGGCGGCCTGCCGGTCGAATACGCCGAGGACTTCTACCGGGGCGATCGCACCACCTTCCGCGTCCGCCTCGGCGTGCTGGAGGGCCGCTTCAGCGGCCCTCCTCTAGAAGTTGAACCGGAGGCCGAATAGCACCTGCCGGGTCCGGTTGACGCGCCCGCGCGAGTAGTCCAGATCGCTTGCTCTTTGCCCTTCCGGAGCGCTCGCGTAGTCGTAATTCAGTGCGCCGAAGCGGCCGGTCAGGCCGCCGTAAATGTTCGAGGGCGCATGGTTGAACAGGTTGTAGAAATCGGCGAAGGGGATGATCTCCATGCCTTCCCGCAAGCGGGCCAGCTTGATGGGCCGGTCCAGACGCACGTCCGTGGTGAACACGTTGTGCCACGGCCAGGGATTGCTCTCCGGCACCAGCGGGATGGTGGGGATCACGGCGCCCAAGCGCTTGAGCTGGGCTTCGGTGAAGATGCCCGCGCGCACCAGCGCCTCGCCGTGGGGCGTCAGCTTGCCGGCGTAATTCTGATTGAAGTTCTGGATGACCTGGTTGAGCTTCTTGAAATCCTTGATGCTGCGGCCGAAAGCCCCGGCCTTGGTCCCGGGCAGCAAATCCGCCGCCGGCGTGGTCCCCCGGCTGCCGTCGCCGTTCAGATCGGTCCCGAAAAAGCCGTTGGCTCCGGAGATCGCGCCGCCCAGGTTGGGCACCGTCAGGCTCTGCGCCTCGGCCGTGTTGAACTGCCAGAAGGAGTTCAGGCGGAAGCCGCCGGGCACGGTCATGACCACAGCCCACCGCAGCGTGTGCGTGCGGTCCAGATTGTTCGGGCCGAAGGCCTCCTTCCAGTTCCAGCGCCGGTTGTCGTAGGGCGTAGCCAGAAACTCGACCCGGCTGATGGCGCTGGCCGATTCGCCGCGGGCCAGCGCGTAGCTGAGGTTGTAACCCACGTCCCGGATGCGCCCGAAGCTCCGCCCGCCGCCCCGCAGGCTGACCTGAAGGCCGCGGTAGCGGGTGAAACCGCCCGTGAAGAAACGGGCCCGGATGTAATCCGGGTACAAGCCCATGTAAGTCGTATCGCTGATCAGGCCGAAGGCGCTGATGTTGCGGGTGGGATTGGCGGCGATCCACTCGTCCACCGTCCTGCCGCCCAACACGGAGTTGACCCGGGCCCGGGCAGCCGTCACGTTGAGCGTCTCGGCGTCGCGCCGCCGCTCGTAATCCACCAGGAAGTTCGGCAGGCCGATGGCGTGGTTGTGGACGTAATCGGCGCTCAGCACGGTCCCCGGCACGATCTCGCGCTGGATGCCGACGTTGAACTGCACGGCGTAGGGAATCTTGAACTGGTTGCCCGGGATCACACCGCCGTAAGTCAGTCCCTGCGACTGCTTGAAGAACGAAGTGCCCGATTTGGGATCGAACTTATAGTTGGTGTAAGCCGCGTTGAGAGCCTCGTGAATCTGACCCAGCAGCCCAACCACGTTCTTGATGGGCGTCCCGATCAGATCCTCGTAGTTGCCGTCCGGATGCCGGCCGTCGGCGTTGATGGGCTTGCCGTCGGGCCCGGCCACGTGCGTGATGTCGTAGTACTCCGGACCCAGGCCGGGCGGCAGCATCGAGAACTCATCGAACATCGTGTTGTTCAGGATGTTCATCTCGTAGCCCTTGTAAAAGCCGGCCCGGATGACGGTCTTGCCGTCGCCCTTTACGTTCCAGGCGAAGCCGATCGAGGGCGAAAAGGCGTCCTTGGGGAATTCCGAGTAAGTCGAGAAGCCCCGGCCCCAGCGCTCCAGATCCGCCTCGCGAGGCACATCCTTGCTGGCGAAATAGCCGCTGTCATACTGCCAGCGCAGGCCGAGGTTCAGCGTGAAGTTCCGGTGCAGCTTCCAGGCGTCTTGCAGGAACCAGGCGGTGCGCGTCACGAAGTGACCGCCGTGAGGCAGCCCGTGGGCGGCCGCCAGATTGAAAAAGCCGTTCTGGTTGCCGGTGGTAAAGGCCTCCAAAGGATATTCGAGCGGATCCTGGAGATTCACCCCTCGCGCCTTCAGGGCCGCGATGGTGGCCGCGTCGTAGGTTCCGTAAATGCTCAGCGGCCCGGCGAAGTTGGCGAAGCCGCCCAGGATGATCCGCCGCACGTCCAAGCCCCAGCGGAGCGTATGCTTGCCCTGGAACCAGCTTCCCTCATAGGAATTCTGGTAGTTGTCCTGGTAAGTGGCCTGGGGGGCGAGCGAGTTGGGACCGGCGGCGTACGGCCCCACGCCCAGGTAATACGCGATGCCCTGCGGCGTGCGCAGGAACTGGTACTTCAGCTCCTGGGACTCGATGCGGTTGTTGAAGTTCACGTAGCCGAAGCGATAAGCGTGGGTCAGCTGCGGACCGGTATGGTCCAGCCCGAAGGTAAGCAGGTTGGTCCAGTTGATGGTCTGGAAAGGCGAGACCGCGCTGCCGCCGGTGGCCAGGTTCCAGTCGTGGTGGAACTTGCCGAAGAAACGCGTGTTGGAGGTGATGTTCCAGTCCAGCCGGTGGTCCGTGAAGCGCAACCCGGCGGGCCAGGACTGGCTGACGTTCAGTTGCGGGAACTCCGGCACCCGGGAAGTCCGCAGCTCGGTCTGGTAGTGCCGCTCCCAGTTGACCAGCCAGAACAGCTTGTCCTTCTTGAAAGGTCCGCCGACGGTCCCGCCCGTCCGGTTCCGCTTGAAGGGAGGATTGCTGCCGCCGAATTCCTCCAGGTCCTGCTTGGTCAAATAGTGGGGCCGGGCGCCCATGTCCTGGTTGTAATAGTCCCAGAACCAGTTGCCGTGGATCTGGTTGCCGCCCGTGCGGCCGATGATGTTGATGGCCCCCGAGGAGGTGAAGGAGGTCGAGGGGTCCAGCGACGAGCGGGTCAACTGGAATTCGTTGATCGCCTCGGGCGAGAAGTTGGCCACCGTGGTGCCCACCGTCTCGTCGGTCACGTCAATGCCGTCAATCTGGACCCGGGTGGCGGTTCCCGAGCGCCCTACGACGCCCACCACGCGGTAGGCGAATTCCTTGGTCGGGTCAATCGAGCCGCCGTCACGGATCCAGGTTCCCGGCGCCAGCGCCGCCATGTCCAGGAAGTTCCGGGAAAAGTACGGCAGGTTCCGCACTTCGGTCCCCGTGATCACCGAGTCCACCGTCTGGCGCGCCGTGTCCACCATCACGGCCTCGGCCACCACCGAAACCACCTCGCCCGTCTTGCCCAGCTCCAGCTTCATGCTGGCGTTGACCACCGCGCCGCTGGAGACCGAGATCTTCTCCAGCGTCTTGGCGGCGAAGCCGGCCGCTTCCGCGGTCACGCTGTAGAGGCCGGGCAGCAGGTTGCGCACCACAAACCGACCCTCCGCGCTGGTGTTCATGGACACCGCTCGGCCGGTGGCCACCTCGGTCACGGTCACCTTGGCGTTGGGGATCACCGCCCCGGTCGGATCCGTGATCTCGCCCTCGATGGCCCCGGTGGGCGTCTGGGCTCGGGCCGGCACGAGCAGGACCACGGCCGCCAGGAGCGCCAGAACCGTCAAGCGAAGCAAGGGATTGGAAAAAACGCGAGCTCCCTTCATCTCCCTAACCTCCCGTAGTTCACTATGAGAATCAAGGCGGATTTATGTCGGCAGACAAGTTATTTTAGCAGACGAGGCTCGAGACGCAAGGCCCGACATGTTAAAAGGATTTAATCAAAGCCGCCCCCGATGGCTTCCTTCCGCCCGCCCCGCCATTTCCTCTATCATCAGAGCTTGCCTCCCTGCTTGATCGGCATCGCCGGACCCTCCTGCGCGGGCAAGAGTGAACTGGCCGGACGGTTGGCCTCCGTGCTGGGGGCCCCCATCCTTCCCCTGGACTGCTATTACCGGGACCTCTCCCATCTCAGCCCGGAGCAGAGAGCGGCCGTCAACTTCGATGTTCCCGAAGCGCTGGACGAGGAGCTTCTGGCCCGGGACGTCGCGCTGCTGGCCTCCGGCGCCTCGGTTGAAAGGCCGCTCTACGACTTCACCCGCCATGTCCGCCTGCCGCAGCGCGAGCCGCTCCGGCCCGGACGATTCCTGATCATCGAGGGCCTGTTCGCCCTGTATTGGGAAGCCGTGCGGGAGCGTCTCAGCTTGAAGCTTTTCGTGGACGCTCCGGACGCGGTGTGCTTCCAGCGGCGGCTGGAGCGCGACGTCCGCGAGCGGGGACGCACCCCGGAGTCGGTTCGCCGGCAGTACGAGCAGTCCGTCCGGCCGATGGCCGAGCGCTACATCCTGCCCACCCGCCGTTTCGCAGACCTCGTGCTGGCCGGTACCGATCCGCCCGAGCGCTGGCTGGCGGCGGTGCTGGAGCGCATCCAGCAGGGCTGCGGCCGGACGCCTTCCCCACCCCCGGCGGCGGACTAGCCCCCTTCCGGCCGCAACCCGGGGAACAGCTCGCGCACCGCTCGCTCGATCTCCTCCAGCGAGGCGCAGGGCCGCAGTCGCGAACAGCCGCGCCCGTCCAGCGGGGCGCCCCCGAGCCGGTCCGTCCAGCCGCCGTGGCCCAGCAGGGTCAGGATCGGCCGCTGGTGCATCCACGCGAAACACAGCTCCGACAGTGTCCCGGCGCCGCCCCCTATGGCCACCACGAAGTCCCCCGCCAGAGCGGTCAGCACGTTGCGGGCGTGCCCGAACCCGGTTGGAATCACTATGTTGCACCACGGGTTGGCGTCGGCCAAGCGGTTCGAGGGCACGATGCCCACCACCAGCCCTCCCGCCTGGCGCGCGCCGCGGCTTACGCCCTCCATCACTCCGCCCAGGCCGCCGCTGACCACCGTGATGCCCAAGCCGGCCAGCAACCGGCCCAGTTGCTCGGCCGCCGCTACCACCTCCGGGCCGGGGTTCGCGTCGCCGATCACGGCCGCCTGGAGCGGCCGGCGCAGCGGATCTTTCATCGCCCTATTCTCCGGCTTCCTATTATGCGCCCGGCCGCAGCGGACGCTCGCCTCCCTCCCGCTCACGCGGAACTACAATAGGAGCATGACGAGGACAACCGGGTTGTTGCTGGCTCTGGCTTCCTCCGCCTTGGCGGGCGCGGCCGAGGCCCGGAAAAACGAGGATGCCGAGCGACTGGATCGCGCCGCGGTGGTCTTCCAGGAAATCATGGAATCCCCGGACCGGGGCATTCCGCAGGAATTGCTCAACAAGGCCCACTGCGTGGCCGTGGTGCCCGGTTTGAAGAAGGGCGCCTTCATCTTCGGCGCCAAGTACGGGCGGGGCTTCTTTTCCTGCCGCAGCAAGAAGGGCGTGGGCTGGACCGGCCCGGCGGCGGTGCGCATCGAGGGCGGCAGTTTCGGCCTGCAAATCGGCGGCTCGGAAACCGACGTCATCCTGCTGGTGATGAACGAGCGGGGCGCCCAGCGATTGCTGGCCAGCAAGTTTACCCTCGGCGGGGACGCCTCGGTGGCAGCCGGACCGGTGGGGCGTTCGGCCACCGCCCAGACCGACGCCTACATGACGGCGGAGATCCTCTCCTGGTCCCGCTCGCGAGGCGTCTTCGCGGGGGTTTCCCTGCAAGGCGCCACCCTGCGGCAGGATCTGGACGTGAACCGACGCGTCTACGGCAAGCCCTTGTTAAACCGCGAGATCATCGAGGGCGACCTGCCCGCTCCGCCCGCCGCCCAGCGCCTGATCGAGGTGCTGAACAAGCATTCCAGCCGCAAGAGCTGAAGCGGGCCGGGACCGGGCCGCCTTCAAAGGGGCCACTCGGCAGGCTCGGCGCTGGAAATCTCCAGCCAGCCTTGCTGGGGAAGGGCGTCGAGCGGCAGGCCGTCCGCCCAGAGGGAGACCTGTAGCCGGAGCTGGTCCCCGCAGACTGCGCCCAAAGAAGCCAAGGAGAGCCGCGCCTCCAGGACCCTTTGAAAGGCGAAGGCGGCGGAGGCGGCCACTGCCGGCGGCGAGCATTCCAGCAGGGTTGCTCTCCCCCCGGCCAGCGCCAGCCGGAAACTGCAAGCCGCGGCCCCCGGCTTGGCGGCAGTCACCAGGATCCGCGCCTCCAGTCCCTCGATCGGCTCTTCGCCGGCCAAGTCCAGGCGCAGGTAGAGATGTTCGCCGTCGCAGCCGTACAGCAGCGCCCGGATCAGCAAGCGCCGCCCGTGCATGGCGCCCTGAGTGGGATCCACGCGGTAGAGGCCCGCCCCCAGCCACTCGAAGTAGGAAGTCACCACCCCGTCGAGGGTGGGGTGAATCCAGCCGCTCGGCGGGGTGTGGATCTCGGCTACGGCGACCTGCAAGATCGGGCGGGAGAGTTCCTCCGGGGGCGGCAGCTCCAGGGCCCGGTAGACGTTGGCCAGATGCGCCCGGTACAGCTCATCGAACTCCGGCCGGTTGGCCGAGTCGTGCTCGGGCCCGTACCACCAGCACCAATCGCTGCCCTCGGCGATCAGGATCTCCTCGTAGGCCAGGCGGCGGGCCTCCTCGGGCGCCGAAGCGGCCCGCTGCTGGTAGGTCTGCCGGGCGCGCAGCAAGTATTCCCAGGCCCGGTTGTCCTCTTCGTGCCCGATCCAGATATCGAAATTGGCGTTGATCCACGAGCCCGGAAAGACGTGGTCCAGCGGAGCGGGCTCGATCCGTTCCAGGGCTTCGCCCACCGTCACCGCCGAGAGCAGGGAATCCTCCTGGATGCGGCGGTACAGTTCCCGCAGGAAAGGACGGCCGTTGCGGTCGTAATATTCCCAGGCGTTCTCGCCGTCCAGAATGATGGGGGCCAGCGCGTCGCGGCCCGCGGCGAGGATCGGCCGGCAGTTGGCGCGCACCCGCTCGAGCAGGTCGCGCGCCGCCTCCGCCGCCCCCATGCGGGCGTAAACGAAGCCGACCAGGTCACTGAGGAAGTGATCCCGGAAGATGAGCCGGATCTGGCGCCCGCCCTGACGCCACAAGTACGGCCGGTAGGTCTCCTCGACGCCCGCCGTGCGGCCCAGGGTCCGGCTGAGCACCCCGTTATCGCTGGCCGCCCAGCGGAAACCGACCTCGGCGGCGATGCTCAGGGTCTCGTCGGAGACCGATCCTTCCGAAGGCCAAAGGCCGGCCGGCGCGCTGCCGAATCGCTGCGCCATGTAATCGCGGGCCCGTTCGAGCTGGGCCCGGGCGTCCTCCGGGTAACGGAACCGCGCGGGCAGGGTCACACCGGGGTGGGCCTGAGCGGCGATGTCGGAATCGCACAGCAAGGGCAGAATCGGGTGATAGAAGGGGGTGGTGGAAAGCTCGATCTGACCCCGTGCGGCGAACTCCCGATAGACGGGCAGCACGCGGGCCAGAAGCTCGGCCTGCTTGCGGCCCAGCAAGGCCTGGTCCTCCAAGGAATAGTCGCGTCCCTTCTCCGCCAGCGCCCGCACCTCCGGGTCGGAGGCCAGCCACTGCTCGTCGAACCAGGCCAGTTGCGAGAGCACCTGAAGGTCGCGCAGCGAGCCGGCGCCAAAGAAGCGCGCCGCGCGTTGCGGGTCTCGATCGGCCGCCCGCCAGGCTTCGTAAAGCTCCCCGTAGCGGGGGAAGCGGAAGATCAGCCGGTGGGCGGCCTGAAAGAAATGGGCCAGAAGGAATTCGCGTTCCTCCTGGCGGAGGCTTTCGGCGGGCTTGAGCGCGCAACGCAGGAAGGGATCCCGGGCCTGCCCGGCGGCGTACTCCTCGATCTGGGCCACCAGCGAGGGGGCCAGGTTGAAAGTTTGACGGATGGCGGGGAACTCCTCGAGCAGGCGCACCATGCCGTAGTAGTCCTTGAGGGCGTGCAACCGGGTCCAGGGCATCCTGTATTCCCCCGAGATCAGGTCCTTGTAGTACGGCTGGTGCATGTGCCAGAGGAAGCACAGATAGATCTTGGGCATAGCGGCTAGCGGGAAAACAAGCTGCGGGTGGGGACCGGGGCGGGCGTGCCGCGCAGGCCCATCCACAGGATGCGGTTCAACTCGTCGTCGTCAATCCGGTCGGCCTCGCTGAAATCCAGGCGCAGGGAGCGGGCCGCCGCCTCGCCCGCCGCCGGGTTGCGCTCGTCCAACCGGATGCGGGGCTTCTCGGCCGTGTAAGGGGTGAGGTCGGGGCGGGCATCGAATACGCTCGCCATGGGCCGGGCGGCGGCGTCGAAGTGTGTCATGGGCCGCAGGCCGAGGATCAGCTCGATGGTGCGCAGCATCGAGGCGGTATTGTACATGGTGCTGTCCACGGTGCGCCGGCGCACGTAAGGCGAGATGACGAAGGCGGGCGAGCGGTGCGAGTCCACGTGATCCGGTCCGTTCTGCGCGTCGTCCTCCAGCACGAAGATGGCGGTCTTGGGCCAGAAGCGGCTGCGGCTCAGGCCCTCCACGATCAGACCCAGGGCGTAATCGTTGTCGGCCACCGCCGAGCGGGGCGCGATGCGGCCGGGGGTCAGCCCGGCGGTGTGGTCGTTGCCCAACCGCATCACGATGAGCCGGGGCATGGCGCCGGTACGCTCGAATTCGGCCAGATCCTGGAGGAACACCCGGGCGCGCTCCAGGTCGGGATAATCCACATCGAAGCCCCGGAAGCGGAGGTTGGTCACCCGAGCCAGCACCGGATCGCGCACCGCCAGGACCTGAGTGCCGTCCTCGGCCGCCCGCTCGCGGTTGGTGACGAAGTGCCCGTAGTTGCGCAGCGAGACTCCGGCGGCGGCCGCGTTGGTCCACAGGTATCCGGCCGGGGGCGTGGCGGTCGGCTCCTGGCCCTGATAATCGTTCAAGCGGCGCCGGCGGGCGTAGCTGTTGGGCCACAGCTTTTGCACATAGTCGGGGGCGATGGCGGCGGCGGACCACTGGTGGCCGTCGGCGCTGACGTCGGCGTTGACGTAGAAATTGTCCAGCAGCACGAACTGGCGCGCCAGCTTGTGGTGATTGGGCGTGACCTCTTCCCCGAACAGGCACAGGGCGGGATCCCCGTTGCCTTCCTTCATATCGCCCAGCACCTGATCGTAGGTGCGGTTCTCCTTAACGATGTAAACCACGTGCTCGATGGGCGAGGGATCGCCCGGCTGGTTGGGGATCGGGTTGCCCTCCCTGACGCCGGCGTCAATCAACTTCACGTCCTGATACGGGGAGTTGGCCAGGACGGTGGCGGTGTAAGCCTCCAGTTGCTCGTCGCTGAACGGGGGTACGAACTGGGCGGTACCGGTCTGCATGGCGGCCACGAATTGGGGCGGACCCAGGACCTGCTGCTCGGGCGGCAGCCGCCGCGCGGGGTTGGGTCCGCGGGGATTCGGGTAGGAGCGCACACCCTTGCCGTTGAGCACCACCAGGGTTCCGTCGGCCAGCACGGCCGCGGCCGTGGGGTACCAGCCGGTGGGAATGAAGCCGCGCATGCGGCTGCGCGCCTCCCAGACCTCGACCACCGCCACCGCGTTGGCGTCCGAGCAAACCACGAAGAGGCGTTTGCGGTCCGGACTGAGGGCCAGGGCGCTGGGCGTCATGCCGGCGGGCTGGCGGGGCGTCATGGCTACGTTGATGACCTCCAGCAGGCGCAACTCCTTGGTCTGGGAGACCCCCACCACGTAGACGTTGTTGGTGTTGGCCGCGGCCACGAACAGGCGATGCGGAAACTCCCGCCGGCCCTCCTCGTCCGGGGGCGGTCCTGGCCCCCAGATCATATCGGCCGTGTGAGCTCCCAGGCGCAGGCGCGCCAGCACGCCGCCGCTCTGCGTGTCCTGATGCAGCAAGGTGCCGTCGGTCCAACTCGTCACAAACCAGGATTGGCCGTCGGGATGAAACAGGATCCGGTAGGGCCTCCGTCCGGTCTTGTATCGCTCGATCACAGCGCCGCTTTGCGGGTTCAGCACCACGATCGAGTCGTTGTAAAGGTCCGCCGCGTACAGCAGGCGGCCGTCGGGAGTCGGCCGCACGTCGCCGATGAAATCTCGCACCGTGCGCTTCTCGGGCGGAACCACCGGGAAGGTGCGGGCCGCCGCCAGGCGTCCCTGCGCGTAACTCAACTCGAAGACGGCCGCCTGCGAGCCGCCCCCCACGTAAACCCGGTCGCCCTTGGGCGCGAAGGCCAGTCCCAGCCAGGCGTCCGGCAGGCGCAGCCGCGCCAGCTCGCGCGGGACGGCGGCATCCAGCAGGCTGATGCTGGGCGGATTGTATCCCCCGTTGAGCGCCAGCAGCCGCCGGCCGTCCGGCGCCGCCGCCAGCGCCAGGGGTAAGGTGTCCAGGGGGACCTGGCGTCCCGCGGGCCGCAGCCGCCAGCCGCTGTTGAGCAGGAAACTGCCGTCGGGCAGAGGCCCGACCCGTTCGCGCAGATCGGCCGCCTCGGGCTCGAGCGCCGGCGCAAGCAACAGCAGCGCCGCGGCCGAGATCAGCAGCAAGCTCAAGGCGGATTTCATTCCGTGAATCGCTGGGCGATCGGGAAGCGCCGCCCGATCCCGAAGGCCTTGGTGGTCACTTTCAAACCCGGCGCGGCCTGCTGGCGCTTGTACTCGTTCCGGTCCACCTTGTTGATGATCTGGCGGACGAACTCCAAGGGCAGGCCGAGCTCGGCGGCGATGCGCCGGGCGGGCTGCGACTCTTCGATGTAGGCCCGCAGGACTTGATCCAGCAGTTCGTAAGGCGGCAGCGAGTCGGTGTCCCGCTGGTTGGGGCGCAGCTCGGCCGAGGGCGGCTTCTCGAAGACGCTTTCGGGGATCGCTCCGGGATGCCGCCGGTTGGCCACCCGGGCCAACTCGTAGACCAGAGTCTTGGGCACGTCGCTGATCACCGCCAGCCCGCCGCTCATGTCGCCGTACAGGGTGCAGTAGCCCACCGCCAGCTCGCTCTTGTTGCCCGTGGTGAGCACCAGCGAGCCCCATTTGTTGGAGAGGGCCATCAGGATCACCGCCCGGATGCGGGCCTGGAGATTCTCCTCGGTCACATCGGCCGGGGCGCCGGCGAACAGCGGCTGCAAGACCTGCAAGAACGCCTCGTAAAGGCCGCTGATGGGCGCCACTTCAAACCGGATGCCCAGGCTGGCGGCCAGCGCCCGTGCATCCGCCAGGCTGGCGGGCGAAGAAAACGGCCCGGGCATGGCGACTCCGACCACGTTCTCCGGACCCACGGCGTCCCGCGCGATCACGGCCGTGAGCGAAGAGTCAATGCCGCCGCTCAAGCCCAGCAGGACGCTGCGGAAACCGCACTTGCGCAGGTAATCCCGCGTGCCCAGAACCAGGGCCTGGTAGACCGCCTCGTGCTCGTCCTCCAGGTCGGCGCGCTGCTCGCCCACGCCCTGGAAGGGATCGGCAAAGACCAGATCCTCCGCGAAGGAGCGTGCCGAAGCGATCAGGCGGGCCTCCGCGTCCAGAGCGAAACTGGAGCCGTCGAAAACCAGCTCGTCGTTGCCCCCCACCTGGTTGACGTAGACCACCGGCAGGCGGCGGCGGCGCGCCGTGTTGGCGAAGATCTGGCGGCGCAGCTCCCGTTTGCCCATGTGGTAGGGCGAGGCGTTGACCGAGATCAGCAGCTCGGCCCCGGCCCGCGCCAGCTCCTCGACCGGATCGCGGTTGTAAAGGCGGCGCTCCCAGAACTGCTTGTCGTTCCAGGCGTCCTCGCAGATGGTCAGGGCCACCTTCCGTCCGGCGATTTCGCACAACGCCTGCCGCTCGGCAGGCCGGAAGTAGCGCGCCTCGTCGAAGACGTCGTAAGTGGGTAGCAGGGCCTTATCTTGCCGGAAGCGAATGCGCCCCCCTTGAATGAGGGCGGCGCTGTTGGTGGCCTGTTTGCCGGCCGATGAGTCCGAGCGGCCCACGTACCCGCAGATCAGCGCCGGGCTGAGCCCGGCGGTGTCGGCGGCCAGCCCGTTCAAGTGCTCCTCGACGCGCTCCAGGAAGCTCTCCTTCTCGACCAGGTCGCGCGGCGGATACCCCGTGAGGGAGAGTTCCGGAAAGACCACCAGGTCGGCCCCGCCGTCCGCGGCCCGGCGAGCCGCCTCCAGCATCAAGCCCCGATTGCCCGGCAGATCGCCCACCGTGGTGTTGATTTGGGCCAGCGCGATGCGCATGGGAGAATTCCATTGTACGCCGCCCCAGCCCGCGAGCCACTAATCGCTTGACTTGATACGGCCGATGCAAAGACAATGGCGGATGAGGCGGCCCATGGCGCCCTGTCAGCCCACTCGAAGAACCGGCTCATGACCCGAGAGATACCGACCGGCATCCTCCTCCTGGCTTGCTTATTGCTGCTGGCTGAGACTCCGGCCCGGGGGATCATACGCACGGCCAGAAGCTCCACCGCGCGAACCGCCGTCCGGCTGAAAGCCGCCGGCACCCCGAAGACCAAAACCGCCGCCGCCCGATCCGTCGCTGCGCCGGCCGCCGCCCGCAAGAGCTCCGGCAGCCCGGCCCGCACGAAGGCTACGGGCGCTTCCGCCCGAAGAACGACGCGGCGGCCGGCGCAGCGCCGCCCGCGCAGCCCGTGGACCGTGCCGACCTTCGCGCCCTCCACCGAGGGCGATAACGTGGACGGCGAGGATTTGACCGTCCGGCGGGCCGCGGTCGAGGCCCTGGGACCGTACAACGGCACGGTGGTGGCGGTGGATCCCTCCAGCGGGCGCATCCTCTCGATGGTCAACCAGAAGCTGGCGCTGGGCGGAAGCTTCCAGCCCTGCTCGACCGTGAAAATATTCGCGGCGCTGGCCGCCCTGAGCGAAGGCCTCATCGAGCGGGATACCGTGCTGCGCATCTCCCGCCGCATGCGCCTGGACCTGACCGAGGCCCTGGCCCATTCCAACAATCCGTATTTCGCCGCCCTGGGCGTCAAGCTGGGTTACGCCCGCTTCGCCTACTATGCCCGCCTGTTCGGGCTGGGCGAGCCGGCCGGCTTGAATCTGGAAGGGGAAAACTCGGGCGTGTTCCCCGGCGAGCCGCCCAAGAACGGCGGCATGGGGATGATGACCAGCTTCGGCGAGGGAATATCCCAAACGCCGCTTCAGTTGGCGGCCTTCCTGGCGGCGGTGGCCAACGGCGGGACGCTGTATTACCTGCAATACCCGCGCTCGGAACAGGAAGCGGCCGAGCTGGTCCCGCGCATCAAGCGGCGGCTGGACATTGCCCGCTGGATCCCGGCCATCAAACCCGGGTTGATCGGAGCGGTCGAGTACGGCACCGCCCGCCGCGCCTTCTACGCGCCGGATGCGCCCATCTGCGGCAAGACCGGCACGTGCACCGACGGGACGACCCATCTGGGCTGGTTCGGCTCCTTCAGCGATTTCGGCAACAGCCGGCTGGTCGTGGTGGTGTTGATGACCGGAGGGCGTGGCGTCAGCGGGCCCACGGCGGCGGAAATCGCCGGGGCGATCTATCGCCGGCTGTTCGAGCAGAATTACTTCGCCCAGCGGCGCCTGTTCTCACCCGCTCTGTTGGTCCCCCGCTAGCCCTTGGGGGCCGGCGGTTCCGGCCGAGGAAGGACTCGCTCGGCCAGCGCCCGCTTGAGCTGCTCCAAGCCCTCCCCGGTGACGCTGGAGATGCAATAGAGCGGCAAGCCGCGCGCTCGGGCGGCCTGCCGGAGCGATTCCAGGCGGGCGGGATCCTGGGCGGCGTCCATCTTGGTGGCCACCACCACCATCGGCTTGCGCGCCAAGTCCGGGCTGAATTCGGCCAGCTCCCCGAGCACGACGGCGAAGTCTTGGGCCGGATCCCGCCCGCTGGCCTCCGAGACGTCCACCAGATGGGCCAGCAGGCGGGTGCGCTCGATATGCCGCAAGAAGCGCACACCCAGACCCAGGCCTTGATGGGCGCCCTCGATCAGTCCCGGGATGTCGGCCACCACGAAGCTGCGGTCGTCCTCCAGGCGCACTACGCCCAGATGCGGCTCCAGGGTGGTAAAGGGATAATCGGCGATCTTGGGACGGGCGGCCGAGATGCGGGAGATCAGGGTGGACTTGCCGGCGTTGGGGAAGCCCACCAGGCCTACGTCGGCCAGCAGCTTGAGCTCCAGGCGCAGGCGACGCAGCTCGCCGGGCCGGCCGGGCTCGCAGCGGGTCGGGACCTGGTTGGTGGAGGTGGCGAAGCGGGCGTTACCGCGCCCGCCGCGCCCGCCCCGCGCGGCCAGGAAGCGCTCGCCCGGGCGGGTGAAGTCGTGCAGTAACCGGCCGCTCTCGGCGTCCCAAACCAGGGTGCCGACCGGCACGGGCAGCTCGATGGATTCCCCGTCCCGGCCGGTGCGGTTGGAGCCTTCGCCATGGCGCCCGCGGCCGGCGCGATGCTCGGGGTTGAAGCGGTAGCGCAGCAGGGTGTTCTCGTGTTCGCTGGCCACCAAGAAGACGTCGCCGCCCCGCCCGCCGTCGCCGCCGCTCGGGCCGCCTCGCGGAACGTATTTCTCACGGCGGAAAGCGCAGCAGCCGTTGCCTCCGTCGCCCGCCTGGACTAGGATGAGGACTTCGTCAATGAACACGGCCGCCCCTCCCGGCGCGGCCCAGGCGGCCGCCGGGCAACCTCAGCCGAGCGGCAAAACGCTGACGATCTTGCCCAGCCGGCCGCGGTCGCGGTAGACGACCCGCCCGGGAATGCGGGCATACAGCGTGTCGTCCTTGCCCATGCCCACGTTCTCGCCCGGCTTGACCTTGGCGCCCCGCTGGCGCACCAGAATCGAACCGCCGGTCACGATCTGGCCGCTGAAGACCTTGAAGCCCAACCGTTGGCCGTGGGAATCGCGGCCGTTGCGGGAAATGCCGGCACCCTTCTTATGCGCCATGGTCGTGCTCCTCGGAAGCCTCCGGCGGCGGGGCCGGGGCCTCTCGCCCGGGGCCGAGAATCTCGGTCACCTTCAGGCGAGTCAGCCACTGGCGGTGGCCGATGGTGCGCTTGTACTGCTTCTTGCGCTTGAACTTGAAGACCTTGACTTTCTCGCCGCGGCACTGAGCCGAGATGGTGGCCCGCACGCGGATGCCCTCCAGCTCGGCGCCGCTCAATAGCCGGCCGGGCTCCGGGCAGAGCGCCAGCACGCGCGTCAGCTCGATCTGGGCCCCAACCTCTCCCGGCAGCTTCTCGACCTCGATGACGTCGCCCGGGGCCACCCGATACTGCTTGCCGCCGGTTTCGATCACTGCGTACATGATGGTGCTACCTCTTGCCAGCTACGGTAGGCCGCCTGGCCGGATCCGGGCCGCGGCCGCCTCGCGCGCGGACGCCTGTGACCAGCGCCCTCTCGGTGACGAAACTCCATGATACAACAAGGCGCTCGGGCCGCGCAGGGCCGGGGGAACCGGCATCCGGCGGGCCTCAAGTGAATTTCCAGCCCTTGCGGAAGACCGGCTTCAGATAGCGGTTGGCCTCCGGGTTGTTGGTAAACCTCATCCGGGCGGCGTCCCAGTCCAGCCGGCCTTCGAACTTCATTGCGATCACGCCCAGCAGCATCCACTGCACGAAAGGCCCGGCGACGCTGAAGTTCGAGCAGGCCGGCTCTCCGCCTTTACAGGCCCGGATCCAGTCGCGGTAGTGGCCCGGCGAGCGGGTCAGTAAGGGAGGGGGAAACTCGTAGTCCTTCATCCGGCCGGCGGGCACCAGGCGGGTCCTTTCTCCATAACAGCCCGCCGATGGCCGCGATATTCAACTTCTCGTTGGGGGACTTGTATCCCAACCGTTTCAAAGACGGCGCGCCGGCGAAGCCGGCCGCAGGGACGGCCCCGGCGAGCAACGCGCCGTAGAAGAAGTAACGCCGGCAAATCTTGGTGTCAGACATGGATGCCCTCACTGATTTGAACGAAGCCGCCCCGCCCGCGCCGGCTCCCAAAGACGGCTTGAGGCTGAGCGGATCAGGCGCGGCCGCCGGACGGACTACTTACCGAGCCATTGCTGGAAGGCCTCCAGCACCGTCTGACCGCGATAGACCCGGGGCGGGACTTCCTTGGTCTCCCCGGTCTGGGTCTTCTGCGGATGGAACTCGAAGCGCATCTCCACCGGCCCCTCGATGATCCAGGGGGAAAACTCCTTGATCCGCCGGACGGCGCGGCGCGCCGCGGCCCGAATGGCCTGGCAGGCCTCCGTGTGCGACAAACTCCAGGCCGAAGCCTTGCCTGCCATTTTCTTCACGGCCACCGCCTCGCCTTTCGGTTGCAGTTGGAGGAACTCGTCGCAGGCCGCCTGGTCCCCCGCCAGCATGATGACCGGGATGCGGAAGTGACCGGCGATGGCCGCCACCTGGCCCAACTCGCCCACCGACTTGCCGTTAATGGTGATGTCCCGCACGCTCAGGCTCTGTGAATGCGCCATCAGACCCTTCGCAGTGCCGGCCTTGGCGTGCTGGCCCACAAAGATAATTCCGTCGTAGCGGTCTTCGCTCAGGTAGTAGTCGGCCGGGGTGGGCTTGCCTTGGATCAGCCGGGCTCGGGCGGGGATCGCATCCACCGAGAGCGTACGGCTGCCGTCGTGGCCGTCCCAGATGACGACCTCGCTGGCGCCGGCTTCCAGCGCCCCTTCGACCGCGGCATTGAGTTCGCCGATCAGCAGGCGGCGGGATTCCTCGAACCGCCGCTGGCCGGGCGTGACTTGCTCGTCCCAATTGTTCACGCCGCCCACTCCTTCCAGATCGGTAACGATGAAGATCCGCGGACCTTGGGCCGGGGCAGCCGCGGCCCACATCAGGCTCAGAATCAGGACTTTCATGACGCTGTTCCTCCTTGGCTTCGCAAATGGCGAACGCCGTCCATGATATAGGAAGCCGGGCCGCAGCGGATCCGCGGGTCGCTCAGAGCGCCGGGACGGCTTTGCCTCAGCCGAGGGCGGCGGCCGGGGGTCTCGCGGCAGGGCGCGAAACTTTGGCGCAGTCCCGGGGTTATACTGGTTTGCCGATGTTTTGGCTTCGCGCGCTACTCCTGCTGTATCTGGCCGCAACCGCCTCTGCGGCCACTTTCGGCAGGGTGGTCCCGGTGGTCGGCAGTTTGCTGGACATCGTGCTGGACGAAGCGCGCAATCGCCTGTATCTGGTGAACACCTCCTTTCACCGCATCGAGGTGTACGCCGTCGCGCAGCGGCGTTTTCTCACGCCGGTGCCGGTGGATCGGATGCCCATCTCGGCCGCCCTCTCGCGCAGCGGCAAGTATCTTTACGTCACTTGCTTCGACGGAACCTCGCTGAACGTCATAGACCTGGACGCCATGACGGTCAGCGGCCGGGTCAGCCTGCCCGCCAAGCCCGAGGGGGTGGCGGTGGGGGCCGACGAGCGGGTGCTGATCACCACCATCGGGACCGGCCCCAACAATCAGGCCAACACCTTGCTCATCTATGACCCGAGCGCGGCCGAGGGCCGGGCGATCGGCAACGTGGTGATCGCGCCTCCCCCCGCCCAGTCGCCTCGCTTGCCTCCGCCCAGCGGCCGGCTGGCCCTGGCGGCCCGCAGCCGGCTGGCGGCCACTCCCGACGGCCGCTACATCATCGGCCTGACCAATCTGAACAACACCACCGGGGTGGCGTTCGTTTACGAGGCCGCTTCCGGCTCGGTGCTGCGCAGCCGGCAGATCGGCAACATCTCGACGGTGGTTTCGGTCTCGCCGGACGGCTCGAAGTTCATGGCCGGTCTGACCCTGTTCGATACCGAGACTCTCACCGTGCTGGCCCAGCAGAACGCCGCCAACGCGCCGTTTCCCTTCCAGGGCGGCGCCCAGTTCAGCTTGACCAACAACGTGGGCGGCAGCGTGTTCTCGCCGGACGGCGCCTGGCTGTTCTCGGCCTTCAACATCCCGCCCCTGGCCAACCCTCCGGCCCGGCCCAACGTCAGCCAGCTTCTGGTGAACGACCCGGACAACTTGCTGATCCAGTTGGCGCTGCAACTGGGCGAGAACATCGCAGGCAAGATGGTGATCAGCTCGGACGGCGGCGTGATCTACGCCCTGTCGGAATCCGGCTTCATGATCCTGCCTGTGGGCCGGCTCCAGGACAATCCGATCGCCATGCCGGAGTCGCGCGCCGTCCTGCTGGTCAACGACCAGTGCGGCGTCCAAGCCGCGCAGCGCACGGCGACCGTGCGCGTCCAGAACCTGGGACGCGGACGGCTGAGCATCACGCCGCAACTGCTCCAGACGCCGCAGACCGCGCAGGCCGGCATTCCGGGCCTGGGCGGCGCGGGGGCGGGCGGCGGCGCGCCGGGCGGCAGCATCATCATCATTCTGCCGCCGGCCCCCGGCGTGCAGCCCGCTCCGGTCCCGGGCACGCCGGGCGGCGCCGCCGCTCCCGTCGGGCCCGGCCAGCAGCAGCCCGCAGTGGCCCAGACGGCGCCCTTGGTGCGTGTGCGCCCGGCCGAGGCCAGCCTGGAATTCGTGTTCAATGCCAACGCCGCGCGCTCGCTGGGCACCATCACGCCGCACAATTTCGTCATCCAGACGCCGGAGGCGGTGAACATTCCGCCGCGCATCCGGGTCTATCAAAACAATCGGGACGCCGAGGCCCGGGCCGATGTGGTGCCCATCGAAGTCGGCATCTCCGACCAGGAAGGCCTGGTGGATCTGGCGGCCGACGCCCAGCGCCAGCGGCTCTACATCGCTAACTCGGGTCTGAACCGGGTGGAGGTCTTCGACATGCGCTCGCGGAAGCTGCTGGAGCCGATCAAGGTCGGGCAGCTTCCCCGCTCGCTGGCGCTCTCGCCGGACGGCAACACGCTGTACGTGGCCAACTCGGGGGGCGAATCCATCAGCATCGTGGATGTGAATCTGGGCCGCGTGGTGGGCCGCGTGCGGTTCCCGGCCACGCCGCTCAACGCCAGCGCACCCGTGATCACGCCCAGCGTCATCGCGGCCGGACTGAGCGGGCTGCAAATCGTCATGAGCAACGGCACGCTCTGGCAGGTCATCGGCGAGGAGGCGGTTCCCCGCCCGCTCAGCCCGATCATCGGTTCGCTCACCGTGCCCGCGCCGCGCACCATGGCCGCCACACCTAACGGCGAGTACATCATCCTGGTGGCGGGGGCCAACAACACGATGGCCTACCTCTACGACGCCCTCACGGACGAGTACGTGGTGGCCCGCCAGCTCGTCTCCGGACCAGCGCAAGGTTTCCTGGGGCCGATCACCGCCGGGCCGCGCGGCCAATATTACGTCGTCAACGGCATGCTTCTGAACCAGTCGCTGACGCCCACGGCCCAGCCGCCCACGGTGCAGATTCCGGCCCGCGCGGGCCAGACCACCACCATGAACCGCCCGGTGGCCGGGGTGGCGCCGGTGGGTCCCACCACGTACGCACGCTTCATGCAGCCGCTGCGGACTTCCGCCACGGCCTTGCCCTCCGAGTTGCCGGCGGTTGAACTGGTGGACGCCAATACGGGCGCCGTGCTGCGATCGGCGCCCGCGCTGGAGGCCCCGCTGTCTACAGTGGTAGGCGCCGGGCGCGCCTTCATCAATGGGCGCACCATGGCGATAGATCCCTCCGGGCAGGCGGCCTACGTGCTGACCGCCAGCGGGCTGAGCATCGTGCCTCTGGACCAGCCGCGCACGGACCGGCCGGCGGTCAACCGCAACGGCGTGGTCAACATGGCCAGCTACACCGCGAGCGTGGCCCCGGGCGGGCTGATCTCGATCTTCGGTCAATCGCTGGCCGCCGCCGAGACGGCCGGCGGCACTCCCTTGCCCTCCATCCTGGGCGGGAGCTGCGTCACAGTGAACAACCGGCCGCTGCCGCTGCTGATGGCGTCGCCCACCCAAGTCAATGCCCAGCTTCCTCCCGACCTGGCCGCCGGACGGTACACCCTGGTGGTGCGCGCCGTGGAGCGCAAGGCTGCTTCCGCCGCCTACTCGCTGACGGTGTCCAAGTACGCACCCGCGGTCTTCGTGGATCCGGTGAGCGGGCAGGCGGCCATCTATCACCCCGACGGCCGGCCTGTCACCAAAGACCGCCCGGCCAAGCGCGACCAAATGGTGGTCGTTTACGCCACCGGGCTGGGGGCGACCAAGGGGGGAAGGGTCACCGCGGGCATGCCGGCCCCGGACGAGCCGCTGGCGGTGACCGATCCGGTCAAGGTCTTCTTCGGCGATCCGAGCTGGCAGCAATCCGAGATGATCGTCGAGTGGAGCGGGTTGATGCCGGGGGCGATCGGCGTCTACCAGATCAACGTGCGAGTGCCGGGCTTCCGCATGCGGGGCGACGAACTGCCCGTCACGGTCCGCATCGGCGGCGTGGACAGCCCGACCTCAGCCCCGGTAGTTCCCAAAGTGGCTGTGGATTAGCCGCCCCCGCCCTGCGCGCGCCGCTCGCCCTGCATTATTCTGAATGGGAACACCGGCCGGAGGATGGCGGATGAGACTGCGATGCTGGATCGTGCTGCTGGCGCTGCTGGGCGGCTGGGCCTGTAGCCGCAACCCCGAGGTCGTCAAACGGAAATACCTGGAGAGCGGGAACCGCTATTTCGAAAAGAAGCAATACAAAGAAGCCTCCATCATGTATCGCCAGGCGTTGCGCAAGGACCCGCGCTACGGCGAAGCCTACCATCGCCTGGCATTGACGCAACTCCGGCTGGGCCGGCTGCCCGAGGCGGTGCGATCCCTGCGGCGGGCGGTCGAGTTGCTCCCCCACTCGACGGACGTCAAGGTGCAGTTGGGCGAGCTGTATCTGGCCGGCCTGGCCGCCACCAGTCCCGCCAACACCCGCCAGATCGAATTCCTGCGCAACGAGATCAAGGGCCTGGCCGAACAGTTGCCGCCCAATTCCGCCCAGCGGCGGCGCTTCCTGGGTTTCTACCATCTCAGCCAAAAGCAGATCAAAGAGGCGATTGCCGAGTTCAGGGCGGCCCATGAGGCGGCGCCTTTCCGCCCGGACATCACGCTGCCCCTGGTGGAGACCCTCTTGCAGGACGGGCAGACCCAGGAGGCCGAAAAGCTGGCCCGGGAACTGATCGAAAAGCACAAGAGCCTCGCCCAGGCGTACGATCTGTTGTACCTGCACTACGTCAAGCAGAACCGGGAGGCCGAAGCCGAGGAACTGCTCAAGCGGAAGGCGGCGAACCTGCCCAAAGATCCCGGCCCCTGGCTTCAGCTCGCCGGGCATTACCATCGCTTGAAACGGGCGCCCGAAATGGAAGCGGCCCTGGCGAGGTTGACCTCGAATCTGAAAGACTTTCCCGAGGCGCATCAACTGGCGGGCGATTTCTACCGCGTGCGCCGGGATTTCGACGCCGCCCTGCGGGAGTACGAAGCGGGCGCCCGGCAGGACCGCTCGCGCCGGACGCGCTACGAAAAACTGAAGGCCCAGGTGCTGGTTGACCAGGGCAAGCGGACCGAAGCGGCCGCCCTGTTGGAAGAGATCCTCAAGCGGGACGCCAAGGACGACGAGGCGCGCGCCATGCGCGCCGCCCTGGTGATCGAGACCGGCACGCGCGAGCAAGTGCAGGCCGCAGTGGCGGAGCTGCAAGCCGCCGTCACCCGTTCTCCCGACAATGCCGTGCTGCGCTTCAACCTGGGCCGGGGCTTGATGCGCCGGGGCGAGCTCGACCAGGCTCGGGCCCAGTTCCAAGAGGCGCTCAAGCGCCAGCCGGCCTACCTGCCTCCCCGGCTGGGGCTGGCGGAAGTCCATCTGCTGAAAGGCCAGTTCGCGGCCGCCTTGGACGTGCTGCGCGAGGTGCTGCAACTGGACCCCGGCAATCTCCGGGCCAAGCTCCTGCGCACCTCCGCCCTGGTGGGCATGAACAACGCCGCGCAGGCCCGCGCCGAACTGGAGACCGTGGTCAAGGAACACCCCGGCTCGCGGGAGGCGCAGCTTCAGTTGGCCGCCCTGTATCTGGCGGCGCGCCAGTTGAAGGAGGCCGAGGCGCTGTTCGGCAAGCTGCACCAGAGCGCCCTGCCCGGCGACTACCGGGCGTTGATGGGCTTGAGCGATACCTACGCCGCTCAGGGCCGCTGGGATCAATCCATCGCCCTGTTCAAGGCCGAGCTGGCCAAATCCGACCGGCCGCTGCTGCGCCTGGCCCTGGCCAACGACTACCTGCGCGCCAAGCAGTTCCCGGCCGCCATCGCCGAGTACCAGCGGCTGGTGCAGCAAAATCCCAAGGCCGGCGACCTCTACCTGCGCCTGGGTGAAGCCCAGCGCCTCCAGGGCGACCTGCGCGCCGCCGAGGCCAGCTTCCGCAAGGCGGCCGAACTGATGCCCAACGAAGCAGCCGCCCATCTGGCCCTGGCGCTGATCCTGGATTCGCTCAACCAGTCCAAGCAGGCCGTGGCCACCTACCAGAAAATCCTCCAGCTCCAGCCCGACCACCCCATCGCCCTGAACAACCTGGCTTACATTTTGGCCGAGACGGGCGGCGATCTGGATCAGGCCCTCACCCTGGCTCAGCGGGCGCGCCAGAAACTGCCCAACGATCTCAACGTGGCCGACACGCTGGGCTGGATCTACATCAAGAAGAATCTTTCCGACCAGGCCATCGAGATCTTCCGCGACCTGGTCAAGAAACAGCCGCAGAACTCCACGTTCCACTACCACCTGGGGATGGCCCTCTATCAGAAGGGGGACAAGGCCGGCGCCCGCCAGGCTCTCCAGGCCGCCCTGCGCCACAAGCCTCCCCCCGAGGAGGCGGCCAGAATCAAGGAACTGATGGGCAAGGTAAGCTGAGCGGAGCGCCGCCTCATGGCGAATCCGACGCTGGCTTACACGGCGCCTTTCGCAAGCTTCGTGTTGCTGATGAGCTTGGGCGGCTGGCTGGGAGTCAGCCCCGCGCTGGCCTACCCCATACGGGTAGCGGTGGGGACCGCGGTCTGGCTGGCTTGCTCGCGGGGGTTGATCGGCGCCCGGCCCAGCCGTCCGGCGGCCGGCTTGCTGCTGGGGGCGGGGGTCTTTCTGGTCTGGATCGCTCCGGATTGGCTTTGGCCGGGCTATCGTGCGCACTGGCTGTTCCGCAACGCTCTGACGACGGCGGCCGCCGGGCCGCTGGATCCGGCCGAGCGCGCGGGGAGCTGGTTCCTGATCTCGCGCGTGGCGGGCTCGGCGCTGCTGGTGCCGGTGATCGAAGAGCTGTTCTGGCGGGGCTGGCTGATGCGGCGCCTGATCGCGGCCGATTTCCAGCGGGTGCCGCCGGGGACGTACTCGGCGCGAGCCTTCTGGATCACGGCCGTGCTGTTCGCCTCCGAACACGGGCCGCACTGGGACGTGGGGCTGGCGGCGGGACTCGCCTATAACTGGTGGATGCTGCGCACGCGCAACCTGGCCGACTGCGTGACGGCGCACGCGGCGACCAACGCCTGTCTGGCGGGCTGGGTGCTGGGGCGGGGCGAGTGGTCGTACTGGCTGTAGGCCGGCTTTGCTTCGCAAAGTACTTGACAAAAATGCGGCCTCCCCCTATCCTGAAAACATGGCTTCCGCCGGTCCCTGGCGCTCTCCCCGGCGCCCCCCTACCCCCATGCAGGTCCACGCCCTGGACCACCTGCGCTTCATCCGCGAGACCATGGAGCGCGCCGGCGCCTTCACGGCCATCTCGGGCTGGGGGCTGCTGGCGGTAGGGGCCAGCGCTCTGGGGGCCGCCGCCCTGGCTTGGCGCGCCCGGCCGCAGCGCTGGCTGGTGATCTGGCTGGCCGAGGCGGTCCTCTCTTTCGCCCTCGCCTCTCTGGCCACGGTGCGCAAGGCGCGAGCCGCCCGCATCCCGTTGTTTTCGATGCCCGCCCGGCGCTTCGCGCTGAGCTTCTCGCCTCCCATGGCGGTGGGGGCCCTGCTAACCCTGGCCCTCTATCGGACGGGTCAGTTCCAGGCCATCCCGGGCATGTGGCTGTTGCTTTACGGGACGGGCATCGTCACCGGGGGCGCTTTTTCCATCGGCGTGGTGCCGGTGATGGGTCTGTGTTTCATGCTGCTGGGCGGGGTGACGCTGTTCGCACCGGCAGCTTGGGCGCCGGCCTTGATGGCGGCCGGCTTCGGCGGGTTGCACCTGCTGTTCGGCGCTTTGATCCTCAGGAGGTACGGTGGCTAGAACCAATCTTGCCCCTCGCCGGGCGGAAAGGAAGATAGCGCGGACCGCGCGGCTCCAGGCTGTGGAGGCGCCGGTCGAACGCGCGGCGGCGCCTTCCTTGGACCGTTTGATTCACGAGCGGATCCGCCTGGGCATTCTCAGCGCGCTGGCCGTGAACGAACGCCTGACCTTCAACGATCTGAAAAAACTGCTGCGAACCACGGACGGGAACTTGAGCGTGCACGCGCGCAAACTGGAGCAAGCCGACTACATCGCCTGCACGAAGTACTTCGACGGCCGCCTGCCGCGCACCGAGTTCCGGCTGACGGCGGCCGGACGGCAGGCGCTGGAGCGCTACCTGGATCATATGGAGGCGCTGATCCGCGCCATGCGGGAACGGTGAGGAGACCGGTGAGGCAGCCGAAGATTTCATCCTGTCCCGCGCCGGCGGCCTCCGGCGAGGGCGGCCTGCACGTGGCGATCATCATGGACGGCAACGGCCGCTGGGCGTCGGCCCGCGGCCTGCCCCGGGTGGCCGGGCACCGGGCGGGAGCGCAGGCGGTGCGCCGGACGATCGAGGCGGCGCCCAAGTTGGGCATCCGCACGCTGACGCTGTACGCTTTTTCCTCGGACAACTGGCAGCGCCCGGCCCAGGAAGTCGCCACCCTGATGAATCTGTTTCACGAGTACCTGAACCGAGAGACCGGTCAGTGCGTGCGGCACGGGGTCCGCTTGAGCGTGATCGGGCGGCGGGACCGTCTCGCGCCCGAGCTGCGCCGGGCCATCCGGCGGGCCGAGGAGGCTACGGCCGCCGGGAGCAATCTGCATCTGCGGATTGCGGTGGACTACTCGGCGCGCGATGCCATCCTGCGCGCCGCCCACCGGGTCAACGGCAAGCGCATCGGCCGGGACGAATTCGCCCGCCTGCTCGGGGAGGCGCTCCATGGGCGCGAGCCCGTGCCCGACGTGGACCTGCTGATCCGCACCGGCGGCGAGCAGCGCCTGAGCGATTTCCTGCTCTGGGAGTGCGCTTACGCCGAACTGTACTTCACCCCGCGCATGTGGCCGGACTTCGAAGCGCGCGACCTGGAGGAGGCGGTGCGGGAGTTTCACCGGCGCGAGCGCCGCTTCGGGCGGGTGCTGGAAGCGGCCGGCTGAGCCGGCCCGGGGCGGCCCGAATTTGCCAGATCCCGAGGCGGGTCCGCGGCATCTATTATCCGGGAAGGAGATCGTAGATGCCCACGCTGAAAGGCACGAAGACCCACGAGAACCTCAAGTACGCCTTCGCCGGCGAGTCCCAGGCCAACCGGCGCTACCTGTATTTCGCCAAGCAGGCCGACGTCGAGGGCTACCCCGAAATCGCCGGTTTGTTCCGCGACACGGCCGAAGGCGAGACCGGCCACGCTCACGGCCACCTGGACTACCTCAAGCAGGTGGGCGACCCGGCCACCGACCTGCCCATCGGCGATACGGAAGCCAACCTGAAGGCCGCCATCGCCGGCGAGACTCACGAGTACACCGACATGTACCCCGGCATGGCCAAGGTCGCTCGCGAGGAAGGCTTCGCCGAGATCGCCGACTGGTTCGAAACCCTGGCCAAAGCCGAGAAGTCCCACGCCGGCCGGTTCGAACAGGGCCTCAAGAGCATCGCCTGAACTCCCCGGGAGGGCGCGGCCGCCCGGCGCGCGCCCGCCCGGCGTATCCTCTCTGGTGATGATCAAAGGCGCCCCTACCCCCGGTCTGTGCTACAACCCGAACGATCCCCGCTACTGGGATCGGCAGGGCCTCCGCCAGGAGCTCGAGCGCGTCTTCGAGATCTGCCACCTCTGCCGGCTGTGCTTCAACCTCTGTCCTTCGTTCCCGGCGCTGTTTGAAGCTGTGGACCGCCACGGCGGGGAGGTGCGCGGCCTGACGCCCCGGGAGGTGGATCGCGTGGTCGAGACCTGCTACCAGTGCAAGGTCTGCTACGTGAAGTGCCCCTACACCCCGGACGATCAACACGAGTTCCAACTGGATTTCCCCCGCCTGATGCTGCGGGCCAACGCCCTGCGCGCCCGGGAGCGCGGCCTGGGCTTGCGGGCCCGCCTGCTGGCGCGCCCCGAGCTGATCGGCAGGCTGGCGGGCCTGACGGCGCCCCTGTCCAACTGGGCCAATCGCCAGGCCTGGCTGCGCGCGGGGCTGGAGCTCGTCCTGGGCATTCACCGCCGCAAGAAGCTGCCGGAATTTCACTCGGAGACTTTCGAGGACTGGGTGCGCAAGCAGCCCCCGCCGGCCGGCGACCCCGACCGGGCCGTCTTGTTCATCACCTGCGCGGTGAATTTCAATGCCCCGCAGGTGGGCCGGGATTGCCTCGAGGTGTTCGCACGCAACGGCATCGCACTGACCTGCCCCAAGCACAACTGCTGCGGCATGCCCGCCCTGGAGGCGGGCGACGTCGAGCTGGCCCGGCGCCTGGCGCGCGCCAACGTCGAATCCCTGCTGCCGCATGTGCGCCGGGGCAAGAAAGTGCTGGCTCTGGATCCCACCTGCACCTACATGCTGCGCAAGGAGTACCCCGAGCTGGCCGGCGTGCCCGAGGCGCGTGAGGTGGCCGCCGCCACGCGCGACGTTTGCGAATTCCTGTTCGAACTCAAGCAGCAGGGCGAGTTCCGGCGCGATTTTCGCTCGACCCCGGGGCGCATCGCCTACCATCTGCCCTGCCATCTGAAGGCCCAGAACATCGGCTACCGTTCGCGCGACATGATGCGGCTGATTCCGGGCGCTTCGGTCCGGCTGGTGGACCAGTGCTCGGGCCACGACGGCACCTGGGCGATGAAGAAGGAATTCTTTCCCCTGGCCATGCTGGCCGGGCAGAAGGCCTTCGAGCAGATCCGGGCGGCCGAGGCCGACCTTTGGGCCAGCGACTGCACGCTGGCCGCCGTTCAGTTCGAGCAGGCCCTCGGGCGGCGCCCCGTTCACCCCATCCAAGTGCTGGCCCGGGCCTACCGACCCGACGGATTTCCCACCCCTGTGGAGGCAAGCGAGCCATGAAGCCTCTGGAGTTCTCCGAGATCCGCCCCATCGGCGACTACGAAGCGGAGCGCAAGAGCTGGCGGCCTCAAGTGATGGCTCTCAAGGACCGCCGCCGGATCCGGCTGGGCGATCACATGACCTTCCTGTTCGAGAACCGCGAGACGGTGCGCTATCAGATCCAGGAAATGATGCGCATCGAGCGGATCGTCGAGCCGGAGGCCATTCGCCACGAGCTGGACACCTACAACGAGCTGATTCCGGGGCCCAACGAGCTGTCGGCCAGCCTGCTGATCGAGTACGAAACGCCCGCCGAGCGGGCGGTGAAGCTGCGCGAGCTGCTGGGCCTGGAGCGGCACGTCTGGCTGGAAGTCGCCGGGCACCGGACGCCCGCCCGCTTTGACACCAGGCAGATTTCCAGCGACCGGCTGAGCTCGGTGCAGTATCTGAAGTTCGCCCTCTCGGCCGAGCAGGCGGCGCGCTGGAAAGAGGGCGCCCGCCTGATCGTGGACCACCCGCGGTATCAGGCCGAACACCGCTTGACGCCGACCGAGTTGGAAGAGCTGGGCCGGGACCTGGCCGAGTAGCCCGCGGATCCGCGCCCGGCGGCCTTACACTGGAAGCAAGGTGCGCGTCGCTTGGCTGCGGGCGGGGATGTGCCTGGCCGTCCTCCTGCGGGCGGCGGCCGAAGAACCGCCCCCGGCGGTCAAGAAGGTTCTGGCTCTGTTCGATCAACTGAACCAAGCCCAGTCGGCCGAGCGTCCGGCCTCTTTTGTGCTGGAGGAAAGCGATCTCAACGAGTATCTGAGCTACTCGCTGCGGGAGGCGCCGCGCCCGGGTTTGGAATCGCTGCGCGTCAAGCTCTTCCCGTACAATTACGTTTCCACTCTGGCGGTGGTGGACTTCGACGCCATCGAAAAATGGAGGCCGGGCGCCGTTCCCGCGCTGCTGCGCCCGGCCCTGCGAGGCAAGAAAACCGTCTGGACGGACTTCCGCTTCCGGGCTCAGCAGGGGCGGCTGACGTTCACTATCGAGAAGGCTTACTTCCAGAACCTGCGGCTGCCGCCCTGGCTGGCGGAAAGATTGCTCGAGCTGGTCGCCGCGCAGCAACCGGAGGGCTACGACGCCTCCCGGCCGATTCCCCTGCCCTACGGCCTGCGGCAGGTTTGGACCGAGCCGCAGCGCCTTCGCCTGCTGCGCTAGCGCCGAAGCGCGGGGCGGCCTGGCGGTCCTCGGCTCGGCCGTCGGCGGGAGGTGTTAGACTAAGCCCTGCTATGAGCAAAGCGGGCGGTTGGAATCGGCGGGAGCTGCTGCGTTTGGCCGGCGCCGGTGCCCTGGGGCGCGCGGCGGGGGCGGCCGAGCAGCGTCCCAACATCGTGTTTCTGTTCGCCGACGATATGGGGTGGGGCGACGTGGGCTTCAACGGGCGGCGAAGCTGGAGCACGCCTCACCTGGACCGGCTGGCCGCCCAGGGCACGATCTTCACGCGCTGGTATGTGGGCATGCCGCTGTGCGCTCCCTCGAGGGCCTGCCTGCTGACGGGCAAGTACAACATCCACAACGGGGTGACCTCGAACAGCGACGATCTGCCCGCGGGCGAGGTGACGCTGGCCGAAGCCCTGGCGCCTCTGGGCTACACCAGCGTGCTGTACGGCAAGTGGCACCGGGGGCGACTGCCGGACGGCTCCTTCACCCATCCGCTGGAGCAAGGCTTCGCGGAGACGTTCGGCTACCTGGACGCGCGCCACGCCTGGGAACATTTCCCCAAGTTCTTGTATCGTGGGCGCGACCAGGTCCCGGTGCGCGGCTATTCGGCCGAGCTGCTGGCCGATGAGGCCGTCCGCTTCCTGCGCTCACGCCCCCGGCGCCCCTTCTTCCTCTACGTCCCCTTCATCGAGCCGCACTTTTACATCGAAGCCCCCGAGGAGGACCTGGCCCTCTACCGGGGCAAGTTCCCCGAAAAGGATCCCGCCAAGCCTTACAACGCCCATTACGCCGCCATGATTCACCGACTGGACGCCGCCATCGGCCGCATCCTGACCGCGCTGGAGGAAACCGGGCTGGCCCGCGACACGATCGTGATTTTCACCAGCGACAATGGGGCCACCTTCGAGGCCGGCAATCAGGGAGCCTCGAATTTCCACGACAGCAACCGCCCCTTCCGCGGCCAGAAGCGCAGCCTGGAGGAAGGCGGCATCCGGGTGCCGGGCCTGGTGCGCTGGCCCGGTCAGGTGCCGGCGGGACGCCGCTTCGAGGCGCCGGTTCACATGATTGACGTCTTCCCGACCGTGTTGGCGGCGGCCGGGGGCACGCCCGATCCGGCCTGGAAGGTGGACGGCTTGAACCTGTTGGAGGTCTGGCGGGGCAAAGCCCCGACGCCCGAGCGCACCCTGTTCTGGGAGTGGAAGGCCGAGGGCTACGACATGCGCGCCGCCATGCGGGGAGACTTCAAGCTGCTGGACATCAGGGGCGCCCGGTTCCTCTACAACGTGCGCGAAGACCCGGGCGAGCGCCGCACCCTGGCGGCCGAATACCCGGACCTCTTCAAGCGCCTCCAGCAGGAGCTGGAAGCCTGGCTGGCCACCGCCCTGCGCCGCTAAGGCGCGCCGGCCGGCCCGGGCGCCCGGCCCCGCCTCACTCGGCCAGGAAGCGCACGCAGGTCAGAAAAGCGGCCCGCCAGGTGCGCAGCCTCTCGGCCAGGTACTCGCGCGTGACGCCGCCTTCCAAATCCACGTCCATGTCCATGTTGATGTCGTCGTCTTCGTCCAGGTATACCTTGAGGAACCGCTTCTTGCGGTTCCACTCGTTCACCTTTTCGATGGGGACCTTCTCGCGAAAGGCGGCGCGAAACTGCACGCTGATGGCGCGGCCCTCTTTGACCCCGTAAAAAAACAGCAGGCAGTTGTAACCCTCCACCCGGAAACGGATCATCGGGTCTCCGCGCGAGTCCCGGTCCAGCTCGGGCGAGTAGCCTTCGTCCCGCACGATCTGCGCCATCTCTTCGCCGCTGACGGTGGTGAGCACGCCGCCGGGCGAGGCCTTTGAGCCGAACAGCCCCATAATGCCCTCCTTGCATTACACGGTCGCTTCCGCCCTTGTGGCGCGTGTCGGGCTGTCGCTCGTCGCGGGCGCCAGGACGGGAACCAGCCCGTATTATAGACCAGCGGGGCGCACAGCGCTGGTTCTCCGGGAGGGCAGGCTTGACCGGAACGGGTTCCGCAAGGTAGAACAGGGCCATGCCCGCCCGCAATCATATCGAGGTCATCGCCCGGACCTTCCGGGTTCTGGAGAGCCTGGCCGAAGGCCCGGCCGAGCTGGGCCGGATCGCCGAGCACAGCGGCCTAGGCAAGAGCAGTGTCTTCCGCATCCTCTATACGCTGCGGGAGTTGGGTTACGTGGAACAGGCCGGGATCACGGCGCCCTACCGGCTGTCGTTGAAAGCGGCCGCTTTGGCCCGCCGGGCGGGGGCCGATCTGACCCTGGCGGCCGCCGCCCGCCCGCAACTGGTCCGCTTGCGGGACGAGCTGGGCGAATCGGCCTGGCTGGCCGAGCTGCGCAGCGCCGGCGTCGTGCTGACCGAGGCCGCCCAGGCTCACCACAAGCTGCGCCTGTCGCTGGACTTGGGGGACGCCTGCCCCCTGCACGCCAGCGCGGTGGGCAAAGCCGTGGCGGCGCACCTGCCCCCGGAGGAGCTCAAGCGGCTACTGGGCGACGGGCGACTGCCGCGGTACACGGCGCGGACCATCACCACGCGCGCCGCCTTGCAGGCCGAGCTGGCCAAAGTCCGCCGGCAGGGTTTCGCCCTGAACCAGGAGGAGACCATCGAGGGCGCTTTTCTGGCGGGCGCGCCGGTGTTCGACGCCGCCGGCCGGGTTTGCGCCGCGGTGAGCGTGAGCGCTCCCACCGCCCGCTGCCTGCCCGCCAAGCGCCGGGCGATGATCGCTGGGGTGCAGCGGGCGGCGGCGGAAATCAGCCAGGAGCTGGCGCGGGTGGGTTTTCAGGCGCCGGCACGGACGCCGGGCGGGTGACGGCTTTGCGTCGCGCGCCGGAAGGCTGGCGCCTCGCGGCCGGTAACTTCATGAAAAGGCACGGAAGGGTTTTGGAAGGCCCCTTGCAGCGGCCGGGGCGGAATGCTGGAAGGAGTCGGGCGGGCGCTCGAGCGCTACATGGATCTGCTGGCCGCCCGCCAGAAACTGGTCGCCTCGAACCTGGCCAACGCCGACACGCCCGGCTATCGCACGCGCGACATTGATTTCCAGCGTGAGTTTTACAGCCTGATCGAGGGCGCCGGCCCGCAGCCTGTCGAGGTCTCCGGACTGCCCGTGAAGAACGACGGCAACAACGTGAGTCTGGACCGCGAGGCCCGCCTGCTGGCGGAAAACGCCCTGCGGTTCAATCTCGCTTCCAACCTGCTGCGCGCCCGCATCCGCATGCTGAGGGCCGCCATCCAGGAGGGCAAGCAAACATGAGCCTGTTCACCGCCCTCTCGGTCAGCGCTTCCGGTCTCGCCGCCCAGCGCGCACGAGCCGAACTGCTGGCCGAGAATCTGGCCAACGCCGAAACCACCCGCACGGCGGCCGGCGGTCCTTACCGCCGCAAGGATGCGGTCTTCGCCAGCGAGCCTGTGGCCTCCGCCTTCTCCAGCGTGTTCGCCGCCGAGATGGACGGCTCGCTCACCGGAGTGCGCGTGGCGGAGATCATCGAGGACCCGCGCGAGCCCGAGAAACGCTATCTGCCCGGGCACCCCGACGCCGATGCCGAAGGCTACGTGGCCTTCCCGCGCATCAACCCCGCCGAGGACATGGTGGACCTGATGGGTGCGGTGCGCGGCTATCAGGCCAACGTGGCGGCGGTTTCGGCGGTCAAGGATATGATCCACCGCTCGATCGAGCTGCTGCGCTGAGGCCATGATCGGGACGATCCGCCCCATCTCCGCTGGCATCTCGCTTCCGGAGCCGGCCGGCGAGTCCCGCCGGGCGGCGGGAGGCTTCCAGGCGGCGCTCCGGGAGGCGATCGAGCGCGTCGAGGGGCTGCAACGCACGGCCGACGAGAGCACGCTGAAACTGCTGGCGGGCGAGAACGAGGAGGTGCACCAGACGGTGCTGGCCGTCCAACGGGCCGAACTGGCCTTCCAGTTGTTCCTGGAGGTGCGCAACAAGGTGGTGCAGGCCTACCAGGAGATCATGCGAATGCCGATATGAGACAGGAGCCGGGCCGGGACCCGGCGGCCGCGCTGAGGCATGCAGCAGATTCGCAAACTTCTCGCCAGCCTGACGCTGCGCCAGAAGATCACTCTGCTGGCGGCGGCGCTGGCGGTGGCCGGCTCGCTGGTCGCCCTGACGCACTGGCGGCGGGAGCGGGACTTCCGCCCCCTGTACACCGGGCTGTCGGCCGAGGACGCCGGGGCGCTGGTCGAGAGGCTGCGCAGCAGCGGAGTCGAGTACCGCCTGGCCGACAACGGCGCCACTGTGCTGGCGCCCTCGGCCCAGATCGCCGAGCTGCGCCTGCGCATGGCGGCGGCGGGCTTGCCGCGCAGCGGGCGCATCGGCTTCGAGCTGTTCGATCGGAACAACTTCGGGGCCACCGACTTCACCGAGCAGGTGAACTATCGCCGGGCCCTGGAGGGCGAACTGGAGCGCTCGGTGGCGGCCCTGGGCGAGGTCGAGCAGGCCCGGGTGCACATCACCTTTCCCAAGGATTCGGTGTTTCTGGAGCAGCGCCAGCCGGCCAAGGCCAGCGTGATGGTGCGCCTGCGGGGCGGGACGCGCCTGGCGCCCTCCAGCGTGCAGGCCATCTGCTACCTGGTGGCCAGTGCGGTCGAGGGACTGGCGCCGGAGGCGGTGGCCGTGCTGGACATGCGGGGCAATCTGCTGAACCGCGCCCGGCGCACCTCGGCCGAAGGCGAGGATTCCTCGGAGGCGGCCCTCGAGCTGCGGCAGCGCCTGGAGAAGGACCTGCTGGCCAAGATCCACTCGACGCTCGAGCCGCTGGTGGGCGCCGAGAAGTTCCGTGCCGGCGTGTCGGTGGAGTGCGACCTCACCAGCGGCGAGCAGAGCGAGGAAATCTTCGATCCCACCCGGGCCGTGATGGTCAGCTCGCAGAAGAGCGAGGACGTCAGCGGCAGCACCCTGGCCTCGGGGGTTCCCGGGACGGCCTCCAACCTGCCGCGTCCCACCTCGCGTCCGGGCACGAGCGGCGCCGGCGCAACCCGGCGGAGCGAGAGCATCACCTACCAGGCCACGCGCACCGTGCGGCGCACTCGGCTGCCTCAGGGAACCGTCAAACGCATCTCGATCGCCGTGCTGCTCGACCAGAACGTGCGCTGGGAGGGGACCGGACCCCGGGCGCGCCGCATCCTGGAGCCGCCTCCCCCCGAGCGCCTGAAAGTGATTCGCGAGGTGGTGGCGGCGGCCACCGGCCTGAATCCGGATCGCGGCGACCAGTTGATCCTGGAGAGCCTGCCCTTCGAGAACACGCTGAATCTGCCGCCGCCCGCACCGCCCGAGCCGGCCGCGAAGCCCGCGCCCGCCGTACCCTTGCCCGCTTGGTTGCAGCCGCTGCTGAGCGCCGATCCCCGGCTGGCGGCCGGGGCGGGCGGCCTGCTGCTGCTGTTGGCCGCGGCCCTCCTGCTGCTATTGCGGCGCAGGCGCCGGCGCAAGACGGTCGAGGTTCAACCCGCCCTGCCGGCCGCGGCGGCCCAGCCTTCGCTCGAAGCGCCGCAGGCCAGCGCGGCCGAGCAACTGGAGGCGCGGCTGGCCGAGCAGGCGGCGCGCAAGCAGCAACTGGAGGCCGAAGCCCTGAGCGCCTTGAAGCTGCCCCCGGTGGGCACCAAGAAGACCGAAGTGCTCACCAAGCACTTGGTCGAGACGGTGAAGAAGGATCCCGTCTCGGCCGCCCAGATCCTGCGGAGCTGGCTCTATGAGCTGGAGAAGTGAAGCGCGCCGGCAGCGGGGTGAAGCATGATCCTGAACACGGCCCAAAACGAGCCGCTGGCCGGGGTGCGCAAGGCGGCCATCCTGCTGGTGTCGCTGGGAGAACAGGCCAGCGCCGAGATCCTCAAGCAGTTCGACGAGGAGGAGGTGCAGGCCATCGGCCGGGAAGTGGCGCGCATGGGCTCGATTCCCGCCGAGCAGGCCGAGAGCGTCCTGGAGGAGTTCTACCAGATGACGCTGGCCCACGACTACATGCTCAAGGGCGGGCTGGACTACGCGCGCAAGCTGCTGATCAACGCCTTCGGTCCGGAGCACGCCAAGAAGATCCTGGACCGGGTGATGAAGGCCCTGGGCAGCGAAGTGGCCAGCTTCGATGCGCTCCAGAAGGCCGATCCCCAGCAACTGGCCAAGTTCGTTCACAGCGAGCATCCGCAGACCATCGCTCTGATCCTCTCGCACCTGAATCCGTCGCAGGCGGCCGCCCTGCTGATCTCGCTGCCGCCGGAGATGCGGGCGGACGTGGCCCTGCGCATGGCGAACCTGGATCAGATCTCGCCTGAGATCATCGGCAAGATCGCGGGCATCATCGGGCAGAAGCTCAAGGCGCTGGGGGAGCTGAGCCGGGAGTCCTACGGCGGGGTGCGGGCGGTGGCCGAAATGTTCAACCGGCTGGATTCGGTGACCAGCAAGGAGATCCTGGACAAGATCGAGCAGCAGGACGCGAACCTGGTGGAGACCATCCGGCATCTGATGTTCGTCTTCGAGGACATGCTGCTGATAGACCCCAACGGGATCAAGGAGGTGCTGGCGCGGGTGGACCGCAAGCTGCTGACGCTGGCCCTGAAGGGGACCAGCGACGAGCTGAAGAAACATTTCATGGACCAGATGTCGAAGCGGGGGGCGGAGATGCTCCAGGAGGATATGGAAGCCCTGGGACCGGTCAAAATCAAGGAGGTCGAGGCGGCCCAGCAGCAAATCATCGCCATCGTGCGGCAACTGGAGGCCGAAGGCGTCATCAGCCTGAAGGGCACGGTGGGCGAGCAGTACGTGGTCTGAGAAGAGGCGCCCGGCGACAGGGAGGCCCGGCGGCATGGCGTCCAAAGTGATTCGGGGAGAGCAGGCGCAAGCGGCCGAAGCGCTGCGCTGGCGGCTGGTGGCGCCCGAGCGGCCGCAGGCCGGCGCCGAGACCGTCTCGCAAGAGCAACTGCGCGCCCTCCAGTTGCGCCTGGCCGAGCTGGAACAGGAGGCGGCGCGGCGCGAGCAGCAGGCCTTTGAGGCGGGCTACCGGAAAGGCTCGGCGGACGGACACCAGCAGGCGGCCGGGCAGCTCCAGCCGATGCTGGAGGGGCTGGCGGCCACGCTGCGCGAGTTGCAGGGGTTGCGCCAGAGGATGCGGCGCGAGGCCGAGCGCGACCTGGTGCAGTTGGCGGTGGCCATTGCGCGGCGCATCCTGCATCGGGAGCTGAGCGTGGATCCGGAGGCCCTGCTGGGGATCGTCAAGGCGGCGCTGGAGCGGATGGAGGGGCGGGAAGTGGACGCCTTGCGGGTGCATCCGGCCGACGCGGAGCTGATCCGAGCCTATCTGGAGCAAGCCGGGCTGGGCGAGCGCATCCGGCTGGTGAGCGATCCCCGCCTGGGGCGCGGCTCGGCGGTGCTGGAGGGCGCGCAGGGTTTTCTGGACGCTTCTCTGGAGACCCAGCTCGAAGAGGTCCGGCGGGGGCTGCTGGACCGGCTGCGACGGCGATGAGCGAGCGAGTGGACCTGAGGCAGTACCTGGAAGCCCTCGAGCGGCTGGAGACGTACCGCTGGAGCGGAACGGTCACCGAGCTGGTGGGTTTGCTGATCGAATCCGAGGGGCCGGCGGCGGCGGTGGGCGACTTCTGCGAGATTCACTGTGCGGACGGGCGGCGGATCCGCACGCAGGTGGTGGGCTTCCGCGACGGGCGCGTGCTCTCGCTGCCGCTGGAGGAGACGGGCGGGATCCAGTTGGGCGATCGGGTGGTGGCGCGCAAGGAGGAAGCCCGGGTGGGGGTGGGCCGAGGGCTGCTGGGCCGGGTACTGGACGGCTTCGGGCAGCCGATGGACTCGGGAGCGCCGCCCGAGGCCGAGGAGTTCTACGAGCTGTATCGTCCACCGCCGGGACCGCTGGAGCGCGAGCCGATCCGCGAGCCCCTGGTCACGGGCATCCGGGCCATTGACAGCCTGCTGCCCTGCGGCAAGGGCCAGCGGATCGGCATCTTCGGGGGCAGCGGGGTGGGCAAGAGCGTGCTACTGGGCGCCATGTCGCGCCACAACTTCGCCGACGTCAGCGTCATCGCGCTGGTGGGCGAGCGCAATCGCGAGGTACGCGCCTTCATCGAGCAGGAGCTGGGAACGGAGGGCATGAAGCGCGCGGTCGTGGTGGTGGCGACCTCCGACCGGCCGGCGCCCCTGCGCGTGCGAGCCTGCTTCGTGGCGCTGGCGGTGGCCGAATACTTCCGCGATCAGGGCGCCGACGTTCTGCTGGTGATGGATTCGGTGACGCGCCTGGCCATGGCCCAGCGCGAGATCGGGCTGGCGGCCGGGGAGCCGCCCAGCCAGAAGGGCTACACGCCTTCGGTTTTCAACCTGCTGCCGCGGGTCTTCGAGCGGGCGGGCAATTTCCGGCGCGGCTCGATCACCGGCTTCTTCACGGTGCTGGTGGAGGGCGACGATCTGAACGAGCCGATTGCAGACGCGGTGCGGGCCATCCTGGACGGGCACATCGTGCTCTCGCGGCGGCTGGCGGCGGCGGGCCACTATCCCGCCATTGACGTGCTGAATTCGGTCAGCCGGCTGAGTCCGCAGATCACCCCGCCGGAGCATTGGCAGGCGGCACAGCGGATCCGCGACGCGCTGGCCGCCTATCAGCAGGCGGAAGATCTGATCAACCTGGGGGCCTACGTCAGCGGGGCCAATCCCAAGCTGGACGCCGCCATCCGGGCGCGCCAGCGGCTGCTGGAGTTCCTGCGCCAGGAGGCGGGGGTGAAGTCGCCGCTGGAGGAAACGCGCGCCGGGCTGGAGGCGGTGGCGGCCTTGTTGTAGCCGGAGGGGAGCGGGCGGCGGATGAAGCGCTTCGCGTTCCCGCTGGAAGGCGCTCTGCGCTGGCGGCAGCGCCGGCTCGAGCAGGAGGAGTCCCGGCTGCGATCCCTGGCGGCCGAGCGGGACGCGATCCGGGAGCGGATCGGGCAGATCGGCCAGGCCCGGCAGCGAGCCGAGCGGGAGTTGCTCGGGCAGGCTTCGATCCGGGCCGAGGAGCTGGCCGCTCTGGAGGCCTACCGGCTGCGGCTGGCGCGCGAGCGGGTCCGGCTGGAACAGGCCGAAACCGCTTGCGAAGGGCGCCTGGCCGCGCAGCGCGAGCGCGTGCTGGAGGCCCGGCGCGACGTGCGACTGATCGAAAAACTGAAGGAGCGCCGGCTGGCCGAATGGCAGGCGGAAGCGGACCGCGAGCTGGAAGCGCTGGCGGCGGAGGTTTTTCTGGCCCGCTGGGGCCGGCGCTGAGCAGCCCGCCGGAACAAACCCGCCCTGGGGAGCGTCTTCCCTGTTGATGAGGTCTACCGCCTCGCTGTGGGAGGCCGTGTCGGTCGCCGCGGCCTCGCTGGCTTCCAGCAAGCTGCGCAGCTTTCTGACCCTGCTGGGGATCATCCTGGCCACGACCACCCTGATCGCCGTGATGTCGGTGATTCACGGCATGGACGTCTACATCGCCGAGACGGTCTCCGACATGGGGGTGGACGGCTTCCGCGTGGACCGCTTCCCGGTGATGGGACAGTTCGATCCCAAGAAATTCGTCGAGATGCTCAAGAAGAATCCCGAGCTCAGCCCGGAGGAGTTCGAGTTCCTGCGCTCGAAGGCCTCGCTGGTGAGCGCGCTGGGGATGCAATCGGGACGGCGGATCAACGTGCACTGCGGGGGAGAAGAGATCGAGGAGGTTCAACTGGCCGGGGTGAGCGCCAACATGGGCATGCTGACCAACACACGCACGGCGCTGGGGCGGTTTCTGGCGGAGAGCGACGACCGGCGGCGGCTGCCGGTGGCCTTCATCGGCAACGACATCAAGGAGAAGTGTTTTCCCGCGACCGACCCGATCGGCAAGACGGTGCACCTGGCGGGCCGCCCCTTCGAGGTCATCGGGGTGGCCAAGGCGCAAGGCAACGTCTTCGGGCAGTCGCGCGACAACTTCGTGATGATCCCCATCCAGACGTTCTTCAAGATGTACGGCGCGCGGCAGGGGCTGCGCTATGCGGCCAAGGCCGTCGCCCCCGAGTACCTCTATCAGGCGCAGGAGGAAATCCGCATGCTGGTGCGCGCCTGGCGCCACCTGCGCCCGGGCCAGGAAGACAACTTCGGGATCTTCAGTTCGGATTCGCTGGTGGCTCGCTGGAACCAGCTCACGGGAGCGATTGCGGCCACGGCGGTGGCGGTGGTGTCGGTCTTCATGGTGGTGGGCGGGGTGGTGATCATGAATATCATGATGGCGGTGGTGACCGAGCGGACGCATGAGATCGGCATCCGCAAGTCGGTGGGGGCGCGGCAGCGGGACATCCTGAACCAGTTCCTGGTGGAGTCCTCGATGCTGGCGGCCGCCGGCGGGCTGATCGGGGTGCTGCTGGCCTGGATCGTCTCGGCGCTGGTGCGCAACCTGACGCCGGTTCCGAGCGCCATTCCGGCCTACGCCGTCGTGCTGGGAGTAGGGCTGTCGGCCGGGGTGGGCCTGTTCTTCGGCATGTATCCGGCGCGGACGGCGGCCAAGCTGGATCCCATCGCCGCCCTGAGGTACGAGAAATGACCTGGGAGACGATGCGCTCGGGCGCGGGCATGGCGCTGGGAACCATCCGGGCGCACAAGCTGCGCAGCTTCCTCACCGTGCTGGGGGTGATCATCGGGACGGCCACCGTGATCGGGGTGGGTTCGATCATCACCGGGCTGGACGGAGCGGTGAGCAACATCTTCCGCTCGATGGGGCCCAATACGATCCTGGTGTTCAAGTTCCGGATCGGCCCGCGGGTGGGCCGCCTGAGCGCCGAGGAGCGCAATCGCAAGCCGCTCACCCTGGAGAACGCTCGGGCCATCGCCGAGCGTTGCCCTTCGGTCGAGCACGTCAGTCCGTACCTGCTCAGCCCCAACGTCTTCTCGCGCTTCGGCATGGATCGCGCCCGCTACAAGGGCGACGACCTTTACAACTTCGAGCTGGGCGGCACCGAGGAAGCCTACGCCTTCGGCGGCACGGTGATGAAGTACGGCCGCTTCATCTCCCAGACCGACAATGAGCACCGCCTGCCGGTCTGCGTCATCGGCGAGGACATTCAGAAGCTCTGGTTCCCGAACCTGGATCCGACGGGCAAGTGGATCGAGGTCAACGGGCGGCCTTTCCAGATCATCGGGGCGATGGAGCGCCCGGCGGCCTCCTTCCCGGGAGAGGAGGACCGACGCATCCTGCTGCCCTATTTCACCATGCGCAAGATGTTCCCCAACGCGCGGGAGCACCTGCTGGTGGTGATCGCGCGGGAAGGGCGGCTGGCGCAGGCCATGGACGAAGTGCGCAGCGTGCTGCGCATCGAGCGCCGCGTGCCGCACGACGCCCCGGACAGCTTCGCCCTCTCCACCCCCGAACAGATGCTCGAGGACTTCCGGCGGATCATGGCGGTGACGGCCATCGTCATGGTGGTGCTCAGCTCGATCGGGCTGCTGGTGGGCGGCATCGGCGTGATGAACATCATGCTGGTCTCGGTCACCGAGCGCACGCGCGAGATCGGAGTGAGGAAGGCGGTGGGGGCCCGGCGCTCCGACATCATTCTCCAGTTCCTGACCGAGGCCGTCGTGCTGACGGCGCTGGGGGGCTTGCTGGGCATGTCGCTGGGTTGGGTGATCTCCCGGGCGGCCGGGCTGCTGTTCCCCAACCTGCCGACCTCAGTGCCGCTCTGGGCGGCCGCTTCAGGGGTGATCGTCTCCGTGGGGGTGGGCCTGTTCTTCGGCATCTGGCCGGCAGCCAAGGCGGCGCGTCTGGATCCGGTGGAAGCCTTGCGCTACGAGTGAGGGGGCGGGCCTCGGGCCGCCAAACGGGGCTTCCAGCGGGACGAATCGGCTCCGACGCAAGCGGAACGGCTGAAAAAAAATGAAACTATAGAACAGATATTGACATAGCTGATATATTGTGGTACCATCGCCCTGAGCTCGGACCAACGCCCCCCGGCCCGACACGCCGGGAACCATCCCCGCCGAGCTCGAGGAGGCTGCCGTGTTCACCCCCCAAGCCGGCCGGCTCTTGATCGGCCTTCTGCTCGGTATGGCCGCGACTTCCGCCCAGGAGTTTCGCGCCACCCTCAGCGGTCTGGTGACCGACCCCACCGGCGCCGCCGTAGTAGGCGCCCGGGTCGAGCTGACCGATCTCCAGCGCAAAACGACTTGGGCGACGACCACCAACGAGGTGGGCCGCTACAGCTTCGAGTTCCTTCTGCCCAGCAGCTACGCCCTGGCCGTGGAGGCCAGCGGTTTCAAGAAATACGTCCGGGAGAACTTCACCCTGGGCATCGCCGAGCGCGTCGCTGTGAACGTTCAGCTCGAGCTGGGCACGGCGACCGAGAGCGTCACGGTTTCCGAACAACTCAGCCCTTTGCAGACGGAGACCGCCAACCGCGGCGGGCTGGTGCCCTCGGTTATGGTGCAGTACTTGCCCAATACCGGAACGAGCGTGTTCTCGCTGGTGTTCGTGATGCCCGGGGTGATCCGGAACAACTTTTCCCAGAATCCGGGAACGGGCGTGGGGCTGGCGGGCACCCAAGGCGGCTCCCAGTTCATGATCAACGGCAACGCCGCCTTGAACAACGGGCGTGTCTGGAACAACGACGTGCTGGTGAACGGCGTCACCAGCACGAACAACAACAATAACGTCTCCTTCACGCCCGCCGTGGAAGCGGTCCACGAGCTCCAGGTCAAGACCAACACCTACGACGCCTCCTACGGGCGCACCGGCGGGGGCTTCGTCACCATCACCACCAAGGCCGGGACCAACCAGCTCCACGGCGTGGTGTTCAACCGCCACTTCAACTCCGCGCTGAACGCCAACCGGTTCGAATACAACCGAACCGGCACGCGCAAGCCGTCCAACCGCTTGAACAACTCGGGCTTCGAAGTGGACGGGCCGATTTTGCTGCCCAAGATCGTGGACGCCCGCAACAAGGCCTTCTTCATGATGTCCATGGATTACTATCCTCAGAAGACTCCCGGAAGCGGCACGGCGACGGTCCCGCTGGCCGCCATGCACGAGGGTGATTTCTCCGGGGCCCGCACGGCCGCCGGCCAGCCGGTTATCATTTACGACCCGACGACCACCCGACTCGGCCCCGACGGCAAGACGTATGCGCGCGACCCGTTTCCCGACAACCGGATTCCCCGGGCCCGTTTCAACCCGGTGGGCGCCAAGATCATGAGCTACTTTCCAAAACCTAACTTCCCGGGTATCGGCCCCAACCAGAGCAATAACTTCCTGAACTCCTACGTCAGCGAATGGATCGTAAAGCAGTTACTTGCCCGTCTGGATTTCCGGCTATCGGACCGGCATGCCCTTTACGTCCAGTGGGGCGGAACCTATAACACGCAATTCAGCCCCGGCGTGTTCGGAGGCCGCCCGGGCGACGTGGCGCCGCTGTTGAATTTCGGGGGCGTCACGCCGGCCGGCAATCGGAACTGGCACGGAGTACTGGATTGGTCCGCCAGCCTCTCGCCCAGCACGACCTTGGACCTGCGGGGCGGGTGGAATCGCACCGAGCAGATCCGCTCCAACGACGTAGCGGCCAAGTTCAATCCGCTCGATTTGGGGCTGCCGGCCTCGCTGGTGTCGCAGTTCTGGCAGTTGCAGTTTCCCGCGCTGAATTTCGGCACTTACGGCGGCGGCAGCGACAACCGCGTCAAGTACCTGATCGCGCAGCAGACCTTGAGCTTGCAAGGCAACCTGGGCCGGGCGATTCGGAGCCACCTGCTCAAGCTGGGGGTCGAGGCCCGACACTACGGCGACGGGCGCATCATGGCGGGGAACCCCTCTGGCTTCTTCGGCTTCGGCAAGAACTGGACGCAAGGGCCCAATCCGTTGGTCAGCATGGCCGCCGCGGGCAACGAGGCCGCGACGCTTCTGCTGGGTTACCCCAGCCAGGGCAGCGTGGACCTCAACATCAAGCCGTATTGGAACGCCCGCTACTACGCGCTCTATTTCCAGGACGACTGGAAAGTTCACCGCCGCCTCACTCTCAATGTCGGCTTGCGCTGGGATTACCAGACGCCGCTGTGGGAGAGGTATAACCAGACCACCAAGGGATTTGCCTTCGACCAGCCGATTCCGATCGCGGCCCAGGTGAAGGCGGCGGCCGGGGTGGAGAACTGCCCCGCCTGCCGCGACTTGAAGGGCGGATTGCTGTTCGCCGGAACCCAAGGCAGCGCCCGGTACGCCTGGCAACCTCACTACCGGGATTTCCAACCGCGCCTGGGACTGGCGTTCCAGTTGGACCGCAAGACGGTCCTCCGGGCGGGCTTCGGCCTCTACAAGCTGGGCGTGGCCGATCCGGACTGGCAAGGGGCCGGCGCCACGAACGGGTTCAGCGCCACCACGCCCTTGATCGCCAGCCGCGACGGCGGCCTGACCCCCGCGGTGACCCTGAGCGATCCGTTCCCCGACGGTTTGATCAAGCCCGTCGGTAAGTCCCTCGGTCTGGCCACCTTCCTGGGCAGCGGCGTCACATTTCTGCACCAAGGCTTCCATCCTGCCACGTCGTATCAGGTCTCGGCCGGATTCGAGCGCTTGCTGCCGCAGGACTTGGTGCTGGAAGTCACTTATGTGGGCAATTACACTCAGGACCTCCAAGTTAGCGCGGGTTACAACTTCATACCCCGCGACAAGCTGTATCAGCCCAGCTCCTACTACCTTCAGCCGGTTCCCAATCCGTTCCGGGGCTTGCTGCCGGCCAACGCCAGCATGAACGGGCCGACGATACCTCTCCAGTACTTGATGTACGCCTATCCCCAGTTCACCCAGGTCAGCGGGACGATCATGCCGATCGGAGACACGCGATACGACGCCCTGCAAACCGTGGTGACGCGCCGTTTTCGGCGGGGCTTCACTTGGATCACCGCCTACACCATTTCCAAGTGCCTGGAGCGCCTGCAATTTCTGAACGCCCAGGACTTCAATCCGGCCGAGCCGGCCCGGTCGGTGCTCGATCATCGCCTCACGCCCTTCGATCTGCCTCAACGGCTGACCATCGTGGGAACTTACGAGCTGCCGCTGGGGCGGGGCCGGCGCTTCGGCGGTTCCATGCCCAGGGCGCTGAATTACCTGGCGGGAGACTGGATCTTCTCCTGGAGCGTCACCCAAGCCAGCGGGTTCCCGATTGATTTCCCCAACGCCGCCCCCTTGCAGGCCAGAAGCGCGAAGTTGCCCGCCGAGCAGAAGAGCTTTTACAGGTGGTTCGACACCTCTTTGTTCCCGAGAGTGAGGGGGCCCGCGCCCTATACCCTGCGCGATTTTCCCACCCGATTCCCGGATGTGCGCTTCATGGGCGTGCACAATTTCGATTTCGGCCTCCACAAGGCCGTTCCGATTTACGAGCGCATGCGTCTCGAGTTGCGGGCGGACTTCATCAACCTTTTCAACCACCCCTTCCTGTCCCGGATGGCATCGCTCGATGTGACCAGCGGCTCGTTCGGGCAATTGACGCTGACGCAGAACAACGACCCGCGCACGATCGCCTTGCAGTTCAAGTTGCGTTTCTGAGATCGCGCGATGGGCCCGGGGCGCGTGCGGAAGGCCGGGCGGGCCGGATTTTGTCACAATCGTACCAGGAGGAGCCCACGGCGACGGCGATGAAGACGGGACTTACGACCTCCAAGGAGAGGCGGCAGAGGGCCATCGAGCGGAGGGATCCCTATTACATCCGGGCGGTAGGCAAGGCGTTGGAGGTTCTCGAGCTGCTCCGCCATGCGCCCCACCCCCTGACGCTGACCGAGTTGGCCTCTCGCCTGCGGCTGGGCAAGAGCTCCATGCTTCGGATCTGCCACACGCTGGAGGTGAACCAGTACGTGGAAACCGACGCCGAGGGCAGGTACAGGGCCCGGCCGGATGCGTCCGCCGGGTTGCCGCGCGGGCTTCTGGCGCGCTTGATCGAGGCCTCCCAGGGGCCGTTGCGGGAGCTGGTGCGCGAGTTCCGGGAAAGCGTCGGCCTGGCGGTGCTCATGGACAACCACATCGAGGTGGTGCAGGTGGTCGAGAGTCCCGAGGCGGTTCGGATGGGCAACACCGTGGGCCGGATCATTCCGCCCCATGCCAGCGCGTTGGGCAAGTGCATCGCCGCCTTCCAGAGCGAGGAGCGACGGGAAAGACTGCTGCGTTCTTACGGCATCGTGCGCTTCACGCCGAGCACGATCGTGGACGAGCGCCAGTTGCAGGAGGAGTTCGCACGCATCGCCCGGCAGGGATATGCGGTGGACGCCGAGGAAAGCACGCTGCACGGATATTGCTTCGCCGCGCCGGTGCGCGCTCCGGACGGCGAGGTGATCGGCGCGATCAGCATCTCGCCGCCCGTGGTCCGGCTCGCCCAGCACGATCAGCAAGCGATGATCCGGCGAGTGGTCGAGGCGGCCCGGACCATCTCCGAGGCTCTGGTACGGACGGGCCGGGCCCCGGCCGCCTCGCCGCGCGATCGTTGAGGAAGGCGGCTCGATGAAAAGCAACCGACTCGCGAACCGGACATGCCGGCTGGCGCTTTGGCTGGGACTGGGCGCCTGCGCGGCCGGCCAGGTCTCCCCGCCGCCGGACGCCCGCAACCCCGAGGCGGTGCGCGAAGTCCTCTCCGGCAAGCGCACCACCGCCAACGCGGCCTGGTGGGGCTTCGATCCCGACGACGCCACCCAGGCCCTCCAGGCCGCCATCCACTCGGGCGCCCGGCGCGTCATCGTCCCCAAAATGAGCAGCGAGTGGATCGTGCGTCCCATCCGCCTGGCGTCCAATCAGGAACTGATCCTGGAGGACGGCGTGGTCGTCGCGGCCAAGCGCGGCGAGTTCCGGGGCGCAGGCGACAGCCTTTTCACCGCTCAGGACGTCTCCAACCTGGTGATCCGGGGCTACGGCGCCACCCTGCGCATGCACAAACGGGACTACATGGCCGGTAAGACGCTGGTCGAGTTCGGCTGGAATCGCTGGTTCGGCCAGTACGCCAAAGCCGAATGGCGCATGACCCTTTCGCTGCGCGGTTGCACCAACGTGCGGATCTACGGGCTGACTTTGCGCGACAGCGGCGGCGACGGAATCTTCGTGGCCGGCGGCCGACAGCCGTACTGCAAGCACGTCTACATACGCGACGTTCTGTGCGAAAACCACTACCGTCAGGGCATCAGCGTCATCAGCGCCCAGGGACTGACCGTCGAGAACAGCGTCTTCCGGAACACCTGGGGCACGCCTCCCTCGGCGGGCGTGGACATCGAGCCCGACCGGCCCGAGGAGCGCATTCAGCAGGTCGTTTTTCGCAATTGCCGGTTTGAGGATAACTACGGCGACGGGATCGAGGTCTTTCTGGCTAACCTCAAAGCAGCCTCGGGCGACGTCTCGATCCTGTTTGATCAGTGCCGCGTCAGCAGCCGTCACGGAAGCGGCATCCGGGTCACCAAGGTCGCCGACGACGGCCCGGCGGGCCTGATCGAGTTCCGCAACTGCACGGTGGAGAATACGGAAGGCTACGGCATCAAGGTGCAGGATAAGTCGTCCCTCAAAGCGCGCGTCAGGTTCGTCGGTTGCTTGATCCGCAACGCGGCCAGGAACCGCGCCTACCGAGGCGCCTGGGCTCCGGTCTGGCTGCACCTGTTCCGCCGGAGCGTAACCACGCGATTCGGCGGCCTGGATTTCCTCGATTGCGTCATCGAAGACGAGCGGGACCGCCCGGCAGTGATCTACGAGCAGACCGAAGGCGATTGGGGGCTGTTCGACGTCACCGGCAATCTCGGCGTGCGGAATTCGCACGGCGTGCGTGCGGAGCTGCCTGCCAAACCAGAGAAGGTCACCCTTACCGTCACCCCCCTGGAGCCATGATGCTCGCCCCCAAGCCAAACCCATTGCTCAGGCCGGCGGCCGTCCTGGCGGTCATGCTGTCGCTCTCGGTCGGTTGGGGCATACGCGGCAACTACGGCCACGAGTTCGGCGCGATGCTGCCGGGCGCTCTGTCGGCGCTGGCTATATGCCTGTTTTCGGGCCGCGAGGACTGGCGGCGCCGGGCGCCCTTCTTCGCCGTCTTGGGCGCGCTGGGCTGGGCTTTCGGCGGTTCGATGTCCTACATGCCGCCCTTGTCCTATACCCACAGCGGCCATTTGGCGACGCAGTTTTACGGCTTCCTGATGGTTTTTGCCATCGGGTTTCTGTGGACCAGCCTGGGAGTAGCCGGGACGGCTTACGCCGCTCTGGAGTCGCGAGAAAGACTGACCGCTTTCTTCCAGCCGCTGGCTTGGATTCTGGCGGTGTGGGCGCTCCAGTACTGGCTGGAGCCGGTCATCCTGCGCCGTTGGATCCAGGGGTTTCCGGCGGAGGCGGCCGGCAGTTTTCGCCAGCTCAATCCTTTGTACTGGCTGGACTCGGACTGGTTGGGAGTTTCGCTGGCTTTGTTGGCGCTGTGCGCCTTCGACTTATGGAGCCGGCGCTTCGAGAAAGTGACGCGGCTGGCGGCGTTCGCCGCCGGCGGCGCGCTGGGCGGCTTCCTTGCGCACCGTGCACTCGAGGCGCTGGGTTGGTTGGCGCCGCTTACCCGGGCCGTCGTGTGCATCCAGGGTGATCCCTCGGCGATCAATCCGGCCACGGGGCAGCCGTTCAACCCGGCCGAAATGGTCACTAACTGGCCGAAGTTTCTCATGGACCTGGCGCCGCATTTAGGCTGGATCCTGGGCCTGATTGCGGGCTGGACCATTTACTTTGTGCGGTACGGCCAGTGGCGCAACGGCGCTCGACTTCCGCTCTATATGGCCGTGGGGGGCTTCGCCGTCTTCCTGGTCGGGCCGGTGCTGCTGTCGAACCTGTTCCGATCCGCGGGCGGTTTCCGCATGGTTCCGCCCCGGGGCGATAACTGGGCCTTCGTGCTCGGCTACCTTCTGGGCGTGATCGCCTACCTGCGCCGCCGCAAGCTGAACGGCGTCATCGCGGCCGCCCTGTTGGGCGGAGTGTTGGGCGGGCTCGGCTTGATGGTAGCGCAGTTCCTGAAGATCCTGGCCTGGATGCCGGGCAACCCGCTGCTCACCGCGGATCCCGCCGTCATCGCCGCGTGGGCGCACTGGCGCAGCGCCAACTGGCACAGCCTCGTGGCGGAGCAGGGCGCGGGCCTGCTGTACGGACTGGCCGCGTTGCTGGCGTTGGCGCTGGTCTGGAATCGGAGCCCCCAGAGGCCGCATGAACCGCGAGTGGGCCGGTGGACCGAGTTCTTCTCGGTGAGCTTTATCCTGAACCTGCTCGTGTACGTGAACATGGTGAAGAACGTGGGCGACTGGACGCGACTCCAGGCGGGCGGCTTTCGCGCCGTGCCACTCTCGATGAAGGCGCCCCTGCTCGGCTTCATCGAGCTGTCCGCCCGGGCGTGGTTCGATCTGACCTTCGCCTTGTTCACAGCCGTGACCGTTGTGCTGCTGGTCAGGCACGCTCGCAAGCCCGTGGCGCTGGTTCCCGCAAGCTGGCTGGGCAGGGGCCAACTGCTGTATTTGGTCTTTCTTTGGATGATCGTGCCAGGTAACTTTAGCAAGGCGCTGGTCGCGTTTCACCAGACGCGGCTGGCCACCGAATGGATCATCACCCTCAACGCTCTGATCGTTACCTGCCTGGTCCTGGCCGCGCCGCCCGAGCAATGGCCCGCGCCCGAACGGGCGGCGCCTTTCACGGCCCTCTCCCGCAGGATCCTGGCAACGGCCCTGCCGGCCGTGCTGCTCTTGGCGGTCTGCTTCACAGCCGCGGTTCACTCGGCTTACGGAGACCGGCATGACGGGTACGGCAACCGCAATCTGCGCTTCGGGCCGAACGCAGACTGGAAAGTGCGGCCGATCCTGATCAGCCAGCCGCACAGGTAACCGGGAGGAGTAAGTGATTCGAGTCTTTCGCAGTAAGGCAGTTTTGGCAACGATCATACTGGCGTGCGGCGGTCCAAGAGTTCAAGCTGCGCAGCCTCCCCGGGTCATCGAGCACGTCGTAGTCTATGCCGAGCGGGGACGCTTCGGCGGCTGGCCCGCCAATCACGGCCTCTGGGCCTGGGGCGACGAGATTCTGGCGGGTTTCAGCGCCGCGTATTTCAAGCAGCGGCCGCCGGACCGCCACCAGGTTGACCCCGACAAGCCCGAGGAACCGCGCCTTGCGCGCAGCCTGGACGGCGGGCGAACGTGGACAATCGAGGCGCCCGCCTCTCTGCTACCGCCCGAACAGGGCGGCAAGGCGGAGGCGGATCTCACCGAACCGATGGACTTCACGCACCCCGGCTTCGCCATGACGCTCCGCTTCACGAATATTCATAAGGGCCCTTCCCGCCTCTATTACTCCGTGGACCGGGGCAAGACCTGGCGGGGACCCTTCCGCTTCCCGCTCTTCGGGCGGCAAGGCATCGCGGCGCGCACCGATTACATCGTGGAAGGCAAGCGCAAGGCGCTGGTGTTCGTCACCGCTTCCAAGCTCAACGGGCGGGAAGGGCGCCCGATGTGCGCCCGCACCGATGACGGAGGACGCAGTTGGCGTTTCGTCTCCTGGATCACGCCCGAGCCGGAGGACTTCGCCATCATGCCCTCGACCGTGCGCCTTGCCAGGGGCCGCCTGCTGACCGCCGTCCGCTGCCGGCAAGGCCCGGTAGATTGGATTGATGCATTCCTGTCCACGGACAATGGCCGCAGTTGGGGATTCCTGAGCCGGCCGGTCCCGTTCACCGGCGGCTTCAGCGGCAACCCGCCCAGCCTCGTGCGGCTCCGAGACGGCCGCATCGCTCTGACTTACGGCTACCGCGGCCGGCCGTACGGAATTCGCGCTCGCCTGAGCAACGACGGCGGGCGCAATTGGAGCGACGAGATTGTGCTCCGCGACGACGGCGCCGCTTGGGATCTGGGATACACCCGCTCCGTCCAGCGGCCGGACGGAAAGATCGTAACGGTTTACTATTTTGCGGAGCATGCCGAGCGGGAGCGTATCATCGCGGCGACCATCTGGGATCCGGGTACGCCCTGAGGCGTTCGGCGGGTGAATTTTCTATGTCGCATCGAGGTTCCTTGGGAAGTCTCATTGGGGCGGGCCTTGTGCTCTTATGTTGGCCTGCGCGGCCGGAGCGGCCCGGCATCCGGCACGAGCGCATTTTCGGCCCGGAGACGCCCACCGGACCTTACAAACATCCAGCTTCCGTCACGGAGCTGGCGGGGGGCGATCTTTACCTGGTCTATTACGGCGGGGGCGGCGAGTACGAGACCGACACGGCGGTGTACGGCTCGCGGCTGGCGAAAGGGGCTCTCCGGTGGAGCGCTCCCCAAGTGATCGCCAAGGACCCCTTCCGCTCGGCCGGCAACGCCGTCGTCTGGCAAGCGCCCGACGGGCTGGTGTGGCTGTTTTATGTGGTGCGGTTCGGCGAGACCTGGTCGGATTCCCGCATCCAGGTGAAGATCTCCCGCGATGGAGCCCGAAGCTGGTCGGATCCTTCCGTGCTGGCTTGGGAGGCGGGCATGATGGTGCGCGGCCGGCCGATCGTGCTGTCGGACGGCGATTACCTGCTGCCGATTTACCACGAGACCGGACACGATACCGAGTTTGTGGGAGCCGACAGCACGTCGCTGTTCCTGCGCTACGACGTGCGGCGCAAGCAATGGCGCGCGACCGGGCGGATCCGGTCCCCGAGCGGCAACATTCAGCCGGCGGTGGTCGAACTGGCCCCGAATCACTTGCTGGCCTTCTGCCGACGGGGCGGCGGGTACGGACCGGGATCCCGGGGCTACATCATCCGCGCGGAATCCCGCGACGGCGGCTGGAATTGGAGCGAGGGCGCCGACACGGAATTCCCCAACCCCAACGCAGCCCTGGAGTTGATCCGACTGCGGAGCGGCCGCCTCCTGCTGGTTTACAACGACAGCATGACGGAGCGAACGCCGCTCCGGGCGGCGCTCTCCGACGACGCCGGCAAGAGCTTCCCCTACCGGCGCAACATCGCCGAGGGTCCGGGCAGTTTCGCGTATCCGGTGGCGATCCAGACGCAGGACGGCGCCATCCACGTCGTCTACACCTCACACAAACGGACCGTCATCAACCGGGCGATCTTTGACGAGGACTGGTTGCGAGCGCCCGGCCCGGCCGAGCGCGACTCCGCGCCGCCCGCCAACCGCCGTCCCTGACAGGCGAGATCGAGCGGGTGGAGACAACTTGGTGAGCGCGCCAGGAGTCGAACCTGGAACCTACTGATTAAGAGTCAGTTGCTCTGCCAGTTGAGCTACGCGCCCAAGCTCGTGAATCCAACACTGGCGACCCGCGGCCGCGCGGCCACGGCCCGCCTCAAACAGTGTAGCACGAACCCGCCGGGCGATTGGCTCCGGCGCCCTTCCGTTGCCGCGGATTCCCCCGGGGACCACAGTCGCGTGGCGCCGCGCCTTGCGCGCTCGATGCTTTCATAATCGTGATGCGCTAGGGTTTCTACCGGTAGGATCCGTCGGAACGCTTTGATCCGGTTGCTCGAACGCGTCGGCGACGCCGTGCCCTGGCGCTGAGTACCCGCACCACGAAGCAGCGTTGCTAGCGCGACGGCAAGGCCGAGGAACCCCCTGAACGTAGGCGCGGCCGTATCGCTCGGGCGAAGGTGGGTGCTCCCGCGATGGCCGCGTCCGGGAGCATGACCCGGAGCATGACCCGGGTTGCTGGTCCTCGCTCGTAACCTGTTGATATTGACTGGTGGGCGCGACAGGACTCGAACCTGTGACCTCCTGCGTGTGAAGCAGGCGCTCTAACCAACTGAGCTACGCGCCCGGCGGGCGAACCTTGATTGTAACCGAACCGTGCCCGCCTTGTCATGGGCCGGCGCGCCTGGCGCGTCCCGGGGCGCGCTTGGAGACTTCCCTGCCGCCCCCAAGCCCGGTCCGAACCGAGGCCGCGCCGCACCGCACTCAGTGCGGGGGGTGGTTCGGGATCGAGCAGCCCGGGCACAGGACGTGCTCGAACTGCAAGGTCGTGTGCCGGATCTGGAAGCGCTCGGCCAGCATCTGATTCAGCCGCCGGAGGATGCTCTCGCTTTCCGAGGGCGGAAGGTCCTCAATCAGGACGTGGCAGCTCAAGGCGTGCGTGTTCGAGCCCAGGCTCCAAATGTGCAGGTCGTGCACGTCGAGCACGCCCGGTACCGCCCGCATGGCTTGCCTGACCGCCGGCAGGCTCAAGCCGCGCGGCAAGCCCTCCAGCAGGATGTTCAGCGCCTCGCGCACGATGTCCCACGCGGTCCACACAATCAGCAGCCCGATCAGCGCCGACAACAGCGGATCCACCCGCTGCCAGCCGGTCCGGCGGATGACGAGAGCGCCCGCGATGATCCCCACCGAGCCCAGCGCGTCGCCCAGCATGTGCGCCCAGGCGCTGCGGATGTTCAGATCGCGCCGCCGCTCGGCGGCCAGCCCCCACATGATCGCAACGTTCACCGCCAGCCCCAGGGTCGCCACCGCCAGCATGGCGGTTTCCTGCACTTTCTCGGGCCTCAGCCACCGCCGGTAGCTCTCCAGCAGAATGTAGGCCGACAGCGCCAGCAGGCTGAGCGCATTGACGAAGGCGGCTACTACGCCTGCCCGCATATACCCGTAAGTCTTCACCTCGTCGGGAGGGCGCCGGCCCACATAGCGCCCGAACCAGGCCAGCAGCAGGGCCAGTGCGTCGGTGAAGTTGTGGCCGGCGTCCGACAGCAGCGCCAGACTGTGCGCCCGCAAGCCCGCCGCCGCCTCCACGGCCACGAACGCCAAGGTCACGGCCAGCGACCACTTCAGCACCCGGCCCACCTCGGCCGGCGAATGGGCATGCCGCACCAAGCCTTGCTCCTTCCCCACAGTCTACGCGAGCCCGCCCGCGGCCGGCAGGCGCGCGCCGCTCACCAGTTGGCCGCCGCCTCCAGGCTCTTCAGCTTGGCCGAAAACGTGGTCCGCTTCAGGCGCAGCAGCTCGGCGGCCTGCTTCTTGTTGCCGTTGGAGCGACGCAGCGCCTGTTCCAGCAGGCTGCGTTCCAGCCGGGCGATGGTCTGTTGGAAATCCATGCCTTCGTCGGGCAGCCGGATCGAAGGCAGCGAGGCGGCGTTCAGGGCCTTCCACTGGGCGGGCGAGGGCAGCGGGAAATCCGAGGGCAGCAGCAGCTCGCGATCGGCGCTGAGGATGACGGCCATCTCCACGGCGTTCTCGAGCTGCCGCACGTTACCCGGCCAACTGTAACTCACCAGGCGCTGCATGGCCTCCGGCGCGATCATCTTGGGCGGAAGGTTTTCGCGCCGGCAGATTTTCTCGATGAAGTGCACAGCCAGCAGGGGGATGTCCCCCGGGCGCTCGGCCAGAGGCGGCAGGTGGATGGGCACCACGTTCAGCCGGTAATAGAGATCCTCGCGGAACCGCCCCTGGCGCACGCGCTCTTCCAGGCGGGCGTTGGAGGCCGCCAGCACCCGCACGTCCACGGCGATGACCTCCGAGCTGCCCAGCCGCTGGAGCTCCCGTTCCTGGAGCACGCGCAGCAGCTTGGCCTGCAAATCCAGGGGCATCTCGCCCACCTCGTCCAGAAACAGCGTGCTGCGGTGGGCCTGCTCGAATCGTCCCATCCGGTGCTGGATGGCTCCCGTGAATGCGCCCTTGACGTGTCCGAACAGCTCTGCCTCGAGCAAGGTGTCCGGTATGGCGCTGCAGTTCAACGCCACCATGGGCAAGTGGCCTCGCCCGCTGGCCAGGTGGATGGCCCGTGCCACCATCTCCTTGCCCGTGCCGGTCTCGCCCGTGATCAGCACCGTGCAGCGCCGGTTGGCCACCAGGCGGATGATCTCGGCGACCTGGCGCATCGCGCGGCTTTCGCCGATCAACAGGCGCCGCCAAGGCTCGAGCGTGAGCGGCCCGCCGTGGAGCGCGCACTCGCGCTGGCGCCTCCACCGCACCGCGTCTTCCAGAAGGCGTAGCAGCTCCTCCGTACTCAACGGATCGCCCAGGTACTGGTAGGCCCCCAGCTTGGTGAGTCGCACCGCCTCCGGATAGCTCGGTTGCGCCTCTCGAATGATCACCGGCGCGAGCGGGCTGACGCGCTGAACCTCCTCCAGCCATTCCTGCGCGGTCCACTCCGGCTGGGGGAAGTCCGCCAGCACTGCGTCATAGAGGCAGTTGCTCAGGGCGTCCAGCGCGGCCAAGGGGGCGTGGAAGGTCTCCACCGTCCAGCCCTCCGCGCGCTCCAGGCCCTCGCGGTGGGCTCGATGCCGGGCGTCATCCTCGGGTACCAGCCACAACAGCTTCATGACGCGGTGCCTTGGGGAGGACAGGGCGTTGCAACCAGCATCCGGTCGTTGATCGGACGAGCGGGCGCAATCTTGAGCCTTGGCCCCGCCCTATTCGGGCCTGAATCGCCGCTTATGGCATCCAACCCGAAGGCCCGGCCGGCTAATGGGAATGGGGGTAATGCCACCCCGCCGGCGACCGCCTCAGCCCCCGGCCTCGCGTCTCTTGGACCTCGGAAGAATCCGGTACGACTCCGGCATGCAATCTGCTACAATCATCTCAGGCGGCCTGACCGCGGGCCCCCGGTTGCGGGAGTAATTCAGCGGTAGAATGCCAGCTTCCCAAGCTGGACGTCGCGGGTTCGAGTCCCGTCTCCCGCTCCATTTCCTCCCGGCATCTGCTTCCCTCGTAGAACCGCAGCGCGACTGCGTTTTCCCCCGGCCAGCGGCCCTGGGCGGCGGGAATCCCGGTGAAGAGGCCCCGTCCGCCCTATCGGCCGGCCTTCTTGGACGCGGGCGCGGCGTGGTAGTTCGGATACGCCGGGCGGCGCGCCTGCGGCGGCGGGTTCTTCTTGAGCTCCGCCATCAGGACTTCGATCGCCTTCTCGAGCTGCGGATCGCGTCCCTGGCGCACCGCCTCGGGGTCATGCTCCACCTCGATGTCTGGCGCGATGCCGATGTTCTCGACCTCCCATTGCCCGTTGGGATTGTAGACCGCCGAGGAGGGCGCGGTGACGAAGCCGCCGTCCATCAACTCGGGCGCACCCGCGCGGCCCACCAGGCCGCCCCAGGTGCGCTTGCCGACCAGCCGGCCGACGCCCGCGCGCCGGAAATACCAGGGCATGGCGTCCCCGCCCGAACCCGCGAATTCGTTGATGATCATCACCTTGGGACCGAAAATCGCCCCCTGCGGCTGTACTTCGTCCAGCCCGTCCCGGGTGGCCACCAAGCTCAACATGCGCCGGCTCAAATACTCGATGATGTCGGTGGCCAGCATCCCGCCGCCGTTGAAACGTTCGTCAATCACCACCGCTTCCTTGCCCACCTGCGCAAAGAAGTAACGGTTGAAGCTGTTCAGCCCTCCGAAGGCGGTGTCCGGCATGTAGACGTAGGCCACCCGCCCGCCCGTCATCTGATCCACTTTGCGGCGGTTGTCTTCGATCCAGGCCAGATGGCGCAGCGCGCTCTCGCTCGCCACGGGAACCACGGTGACCTCGCGGGCGCCCGCGCCGGTCGGATCCGGACCCACGCGCAGCCGGACTTGCTTGCCCGCCGTCCCTTCGAAAAAGCTGTAAATGTTATCGGCCGCCCGCAGCTCGCGCCCGTTGACGGCCAGCAGGTACTCGCCCGCCACGACGTTCACACCGGGCTGGGTGAGCGGCGCGCGCAACTGCGGGTTCCAGTTCTCGCCGCTGTAAACCCGCGCGAAACGGTAGCGTCCGTTCTCGATTTTGAAATCGGCCCCCAGCAGGCCGGTCTCCACGCGACGCACCTCGGGCGCGTCCCCGCCGCCTACGTTCAGATGCCCCACGGTCAGCTCGCCCAGCATCTCCGCAAACAGGTAGTTCAAATCCGCCCGCGAGGCCACGTTCTCCAGGTACGGCTCGTACTTTTTCTCAGCCGCCTTCAAATCCAGGCCGTGGAAGCCCGGGTCATAGAAGAAGTCGCGCTCCAGGCGCCACGCCTCGCGGTACATCTGGCGCCATTCCTGGCGCGGATCCGATCGCACCTCCAGATTCTCGGTGCGCAGGGCGCCTGCGGCAGTGGCCGGCGAAGGCGACGGCGGCTGCGGCGGGCCGGAGGCCGGCGCGGGCGGCCG
>JBBIMA010000009.1:0-87740 GCA_037444625.1 Solibacteraceae bacterium | reverse complement strand
TCGTAGTCCCCCCAGTCGACCCCCATCCCCGCCTGCTCGCGCCCGTCGCACACCAGCACCGCGCCGTCCGGCGCCGTGCGCAGCAGTTCGCCCAGCCGGCCGGCGGATGGCGCCGAGTGCACCGGGGCCGCGCAGCTCCGCTCCAGAAGCCGCCGCAGGGAGCTTTCCCGAGCCGGCTCGAGCGGGTCTTGCGCGAACGCCGTAGCCTCCAGCGGGCGCCCCTCCACCAGCAAGCGGCCCTCGATCACCTGGCGCCCCAGCGCCGGGTAGGCCGGGACCCAGACCAACACCCGCTCGGGCCAGACCTCCAGCAGCGCTTGAAACTCGGCCCCGATCGGCCCGCGCAGAGTGGAATCGGTCTTCAAATAGACATGGGGAACGGCGAGCCGGCGGGCTTCCTCGGCCAGCCGGCCGATGAGCCGATGCGCCTGCTCGGCCCCGAGATGGCGGGTGTCGGCGTCCACGACTATGGCCGGGGAATGGCCCGCCTCCGCCTGGAGCCCGGCGGCTTCCAGCATCACCCTGGCGCGCACGCCTGCTCGGGCGAATTGCGCTCCGATTTCCAGGGCGCCCGTGGTGTCGTCGGCCAGCGCCAGCGCCTGCATCTCCATCCCCGATCATAGCGCCCCACGGCGCCCTTCCCTTGCGACGGCGCGGCCGGGTACAATAGATCGCCGCGAACCCACAGGTGACAAAGATGACCATGACCAGACGCGAACTGCTGGCCGCCGGCGGCACGGCCCTGGCCGGATCGGCCGCCGAGGCGCGCCCCCTGCTGTGCGCTTTCTCGAAGCACTTTCACTGGGCGGATTGGGAAGAGCTGGCCCAGACCGTGGCCGCCCTGGGCTACGAGGGCGTGGACCTGACGGTGCGCCCCGGCGGGCACGTCGAACCGGAGCGGGTCGAGGAGGATCTGCCCAAGGCTTGCCGGATCATCCAGCGCGCCGGGCTGAAGATTCCCATGATCACCACCCGAATCCGCGACGCCGCCACACCGGAAGCCGAAAAGGTGATCAAGACCGCCGCCGCCCTGGGCATCCGCCGTTACCGCTGGGACGGTTTCGTGTATGAGGCGCGGCGGCCGCTGCCCGAGCAACTCGAGGCGTTGCGGCCGCGAGTCCGGGAGCTGGCGGCCTTGAACCGCCGCTACGGGACCTGCGCCATGTATCACACTCACTCGGGTCCGGGCCGCGTGGGCGCCTCCATGTGGGACCTTTACCTGCTCCTTAAGGACTTCGACCCGGAGAGCGTGGCGGTGAACTTCGACATCGGGCACGCCACGGTCGAGGGCGGCTACGGCGGCTGGATCCATTCCGCCCGCCTGCTGCTGCCGTTGACCCGGGGCGTGGCCGTGAAGGATTTCCTCTGGCGGCGGAACCAGAAAGGCGTCTGGACGCCCGGCTGGCGCCCGCTGGGCGAAGGCATGGTGAATTTCCGGGCCTTCTTCGCCCTGCTGAAGGAGGCCGGCTTCAGCGGGCCGCTCCAGCTTCACATGGAGTACCCCGAGCTGGCCGGCGCCGACCGCGGCGACCGCGCCTTCGGCATCCCCAAGCCGAAGCTGCTGGAGATCATGCGGCGGGACGTCGAAACCCTCAAGGCCATGCTCAAGGAGGCGGGCTTGGCCTGAGGCTGCCGTCCCGGGGATCCCTCCTATGGCGGCCAGGAATGAGCCGCGCGCGCCGCGGATAGATCCGCGCTTCGCCTGCTTCCGGCTGCGCGTGGGCCCCTCGAAGATTCACCGCTGGGGCGTGTTCGCCGAGGAATGGATTCCGCCCCGCCGCAAGGTCATCGAGTACACCGGCGAGCGCGTCAGCCGCCGCGAGGCCAAGCGCCGCTCGCAACGCCCGTACGTTTACCTGTTCGAGATCAACGCCTACTGGTGCGTGGACGGCGCGGTGGGCGGCAGCGGCGCCGAGTTCATCAACCACTCTTGCGACCCCAACCTCTACGCGACGGTCCTCTACGGACACGTGCTGTACATGAGCCGGCGCGCCATCCCTCCGGGCGAGGAGCTGACGGTGGACTACCGGCTGGCCCGCGACCTGGAGCCGATCCCTTGCCGTTGCGGCTCGCCCAACTGCCGCGGCACGCTCAATCTGCCCCCTCTGATCCGGAAGGCCCGCTAGCGCCGGCCGAATAACAACGACAACAGCGAACCCTCGCGCGCCGGCGCCGCCTCCCCGTGCAGCCGCTCGGCCAAGGCCGCTACGCTCTTGCCGAAGCGGCTGCCCGGCCCCGCGGGCTTGCCGTCCATGAGCGCCTTTTGGAGCGCATCGTAATCGCCCGGCAAGGTGTGGAAGACCGGACAGCCCAGCGCGGTCTCGATGCTTTCGGCAGGCAGGCCGCGCTCGGGCGCGTAACGGTTGATCACCACCCGCAACCGCTCCCGGCCTACGCCGTGCTCTTGCAGGTGCCCCAGGGCGCGTTGCGCGGCGTGCAGCGCGGGCAGCTCGTTGGTGGCCACCAGCAACACTTCGTCCGCCAGCCGCGCCAGGCCCAACTCCCAGGCGCCGAAAGCGCCCCCCGCGTCCAGCACCGCCAGCTCATAGGCGCGCCGGCAGAAGCTCAGCAGCGCCGCCGGATCCCAGTCCTCGCCCGAACCCACCGGATCCTCCGGCGACAGCAGCACGTCCACGCCTTGACAGGGAGTGACCAGCACCTTCCACAGATCAGCGTCCAGCCGCTCGGCGTGGGTCAGCGCATCCAGAAAGCTGTAGCCGGACTTCAGCTTCAGCAGAAAACCGATGGCGCCGGTCAGCGGATCCAGATCGGCCAGCAGGACCCGCTTGCCGCCCCGGCGCTTGAACTGGAAAGCCAGGTTCACCGCCAGACTGGTCGCCCCGCACGCCCCTTTCGCCGGCAGCACGCAGAGCAGCCGGCCGAGCGGCTGGGAAGGGCTCTGGGCCGCCGGCCGGTGGCGCGCGATGCGCTCCCAGACCGCCTCCCACTGCTCGGCGCTGAACGGCCGGACCAGGAATTCGCTGGCGCCCTGGCGCAAACAGCGCAGGATGAGGTCCGGGTTGCCGGCGCCCAGCAGGGCCACGATCGGCAGGCCGGAGGCCCGCGCGTTGATCTCCGCGATCAGCCGCAGGGCGGTCTCGCCCTCCGATTCGGCGTCCACCAGGCAAAGCTCCACGCCCGGAGTGTGCAGCAGGCCGAGCAGCACGGCGCCGGAGGGGTAAGCGTGGTGCACGATCAGCGCCGGACGGCGGTCGCCCAGCAAGCGAAGCAGCTCGGCCGCCTTGCTACGATCCGGGCAAATCAACAGGGCTTTGAGTTCGCCAGCGCTAGCGCGCGCCTCCAGCGGCATAGCAACACAGAGGCCGGCCCCAGCCTCCTACCACCTATCGGCCGCCTGGGCCGGCTTGTGTAGACCGCCGCCCGGCGGGGCTTCCAAGCCTTCCAGGCTGCTCACCCGGCAGCCCTCCCGGCGCAGCAGAAAATAGCCCTCCGGGCTGTGACCGGCCAGCTCGCCGCCCTCCTCCCGGATCGTCCGATAGCCCTGCCACTTGCCGCGCAGCACCCGCTGATACAGGCGAAAGTACTCCTCCGCCGCCGGCTCGTCCTCCCACTGCGAGGCGTAGGCCAGCACCACCCGCCCGTCCGCCTTGCGTTCCCAAAGCTTGTAGACGCCGCCCCGCCAGCGCGGTGCCAGGCTCTCGGCCTCCTGACGCCCCGCGTACTGCCGTAGCAGGATGGCGTGATCCAGCTCCCCGAGGGTTCCCTCTGCCAGCACGCGACACCCTTTGCCCAATCGCACCGCAGGCAGCGGGGGCGCCTCCGGGCGAACGCCGCTCAGGTATTTCTCGGGCTGGAGCACCTGCTGGGTGCTGACCGGCGGGCGGCGGAACACCTCGCGAAAAGCGGCCGCGCCCAGCCGCTCGTACACCGCGTGCTGAAACAGCATGCCCTGGGTGTAGGGAAACAGCAGCGTCTCCCTCAGATACGGCGGTGCGCTCTCCCAGACCGGGAACTGCCCGGCGGAAAGCTCCGGCGCGCGGCTCATCATGCGCACCAGCACGGGCGAATCTTTCAGCGACCGGCCGGTCCGCCGGGCGAAATATTCCGCCATCAACCAGCTCGCCTGCCCCTCCATCACCGCCAGACGGGCCAGCGAGCTGTCGTCGCTCGGCCGCCCGCGCTCGATGAACCGGCTGAGATTGAAGTTCTGATCGGCCAGCGCGTGGGCCAGCTCGTGCACCAGAGCGGAAAGCTGCGCCTCCCCCTCGGCGCCCTCGATCAGGAACAGGCGTTTCTTGCGGAAATCGTAGAAGGCCGCCGCCTGCTCGCTGAGCAGTTCCAGCATGGTCTTCTTCAAGTCGAAGTCCCGGGGCAGAAAGCCGAATTTCTTGAGCGTGATCTCCTCGGCCCGGATCTCCTCGGGCTTGATCTCCTCCCGCAAGCGCTCTTCCAGAAACGCCTGAACCCTCCCGCGCGCGATCCGTTCCGAGTGGACCGGCCCGCGCTGTCTCAACCCCGAGATGCGCTCCAGTTCGCCCAGCAGTTCGCCGACGGCGGCTTCCGACTCGGCGGGCGCGGCCTGCGCTGCGGCGGCCGGCGCGGCCAGCGCCAGCAGCGCCAGCCCGAGCGCCACCGCACGAAAGGCGCGTCTTTGCAGGCGGAACCAGAAGGCGGCCGCCAGACAAACCAGCCCGCCCAGCAGCACCGTGGCGCGCACCCCCACCGCCTGGGCCAGGCCTCCGGCGGCCAGGCTGCCGAAGGGCCCCAAGCCCACCACCATCATGGCGTACAAGGCCATGATCCGGCCCCGGTACTCGTCCGGAATGAGGCTCTGGATCAGCGTGTTGGCCGAAGTGTTCTGGCGCATCACGCCGAAGCCCACCAGCGGCATCAGCGCCAGGCTCAAATAGTAAGAAGGCGACAGGGCGAACAGCACGAAGCCCAGCCCCAGCATGAGCGAGCTGGTCAGAATCACGCCCGGCAGCCCGCTGGTTCGCCCGCGCCCGGCCAGCCAGAGCGTGCCCGCCACCGCCCCGATGCCCATCGCGCCCATCAAGAAACCCAGCCCTTGCGAGCCGCGGCGGAAGATTCCGTCGGCGAAGAACGGCATCAGCACGATGGCCGGCATGCTCGCCAGGCTGGCCGCTCCCACCAGCCCCAGCAAGGTGCGCACCGGTGCCGAGCGGTGGGCGTAACGGAAGCCGTCCAACAAGTGAGCCCAGGGCGACTCCTGCGGCCGCGGCTGCCGAGCCGGCAGCCGCATCATCAGCAAGGAAGCGATCACCGCCAGGAAGCTCAGCCCGTTCAAGGCGAAGCACAGCCCTTCTCCCAGGCGCGCCACCAGCACGCCGGCCAGCGCCGGCCCCAGCATGCGGGCCACGTTGAAGATGGCCGAGTTCAAGGAGATGGCGTTCAGCAGGTCCTCCTTGCCCGCCATATGAATGAACAGAGACTGCCGGCCCGGCATGTCGAAGGCGTTGATGACACCCAACACGCCCGCCAGCGCCAGCACGTGCCAGGCTTGGATCCAGCCCCCCAGGGTGAGGCCCGCCAGGGCGAAGGCTTGCAGCATGGCCGCGGTTTGGGTGATGATCACGATACGGTGGCGCGAGTAGCGGTCCGCCGCCAGTCCGCCCAGCGGCCCCAACACGAAGACCGGAATCTGAGAGCAGAACCAGGCGGCGCCCAACAGCCACTCGGAATGGGTCAGCCGGTAGACCAGCCAGCTCTGAGCCACGCTTTGCATCCAGGTGCCCACCAGCGAGATCAGTTGGCCGCCCAGAAACAGCCGGAAGTTCCGGTGGCGCAAGGCGCGGAACAACTCGGGCCAGGCCCGTTCGGCGGCGGGCGCGGCCGGAGCGGGGGGCAGGGGAGTCGCAGCGTCGGCCAATCTCCAGCATAGTGCAGGGGGGATTCCGAACGGCGGGAAGGCTTCCCCGCCCTGCGCTAGAATGAGATGGACAGGCATCCCGCCTGTCGCACGAGTCGGGCGGCAGCCCTCAAGCAAGGAGATCCATTTGGGCGACGAGAAGACTTACTCGGCCACCTATGTGGGCAGCGGCACCTTCCTGATCAGCAAACCCAAGCGCAAGCGGAGCAAACTGCGCCAGTCGCGTTTGAAGAACCCGCAACGCGGCGCGCGCAAGTAGCCGGCACGGGGGCTCGCGGGCGCGGCCCTACAGGTGCCCCCTTGATTCAGGCCGGCACTTCCGGTAAGGTTACCTTAGAGAACAACGGTGAAAGGGACCGAATATTCCGGTTCGAGCGGGGCGGAAGACGCCATTGCCTCCCCCATGAACGGCTACGTGTTCCTCACCCCGGACTGGATCCGCGAGGTTCTCCGGCTGGTGCAATGCGCCCGCCGCCGCAACGAGAGCTTCCGCAGGCTGGCCAGCGATTTCACCCTCAACCTGGCCTACGTCATCCAAGGGCTGCCCAAAGACCTGCGGCCTTACTACCAAGGCTGCGAGCAGGCGGTCATCTTCGTACAACTGGAGAAAGGCACCGTCCGCCGTTTCCAGATCGGCGCCCACCCGCCCGCCGAGAAGGTGGATTTCACGGTCTTCAGCGATTACGCCGTGGCCAAGCGGATCTTCCAAGGGGAGCTCACGCCGGGCAGCTCCTTCATCAACCGCCAGTTGCGTGTCGAGCCGCTGCATCGCGTCTACCGCAGTCCCAAATTCGCCGCCCGCTCGATCGTAGCCGGCAATCTCATCCTGAAATTCGCACGCCGCGCCCGCACGGTCTTCGTGCCGGAGTGGTGAGCCTGGCGGGCGGGGAATGCCCGAGCTGATCGTAGGCTGTTGCGGGTGGCCCGAGGCTCGGGCCCGCTACTACGAGCACTTCGGCGCCGTCGAGTTGCAGGACACCTTTTACCAGCCGCCTTCGGTCGAGCTGGCCGAAAAGTGGCGCCGCCAGGCCCCGGCCGGATTCCGCTTCACTCTGAAGGCCTGGCAGTTGATCACCCACGCCCCCTCCAGCCCCACCTACCGCCGGTTGAAGAGACCGATCCCCGAGGAGCAACGCACGGCTTGCGGCTTCTTCCGCCCGACCGCCCTGGTCGAAGAAGCCTGGCAGCACACCCTGGCGGTGGCCCGGGCCCTCCAAGCCCGGGCGGTGGTCTTCCAATGCCCCGCCTCCTTCCGGCCCGAGGCGCGCAACATCGCGCAGTTGGAGGCTTTCTTCCGGCAGGCGGCGCGCGATGATCGCCTGATGGTCTGGGAGCCGCGCGGTCCCTGGCCGGCCGACACCGTGCGCGCTCTCTGCCGCCGTCACGAGCTGGTCCACTGCGTGGATCCCTTCCAGGCCGAGCCGCTCTACGGCCCCGCCGTCTACTTCCGGCTGCACGGGCGCGAGGGCTACCGCTACCGTTACACGGACGAGGAGCTGGAGCGGCTGGCGGAGATGGCCGAGCGCTACGGCGGCGGGCGGCGCCCGGTCTACGTCATGTTCAACAACGTCTTCATGAAGGAGGACGCCCTGCGCTTCCTGCGCCTGGGCCGGCTGGAGTCCCGCTAGCCGTCGTGCTACCATTATCCACAAGGGAGGACAACTCCATGGCAAGACTGGGCGCTCTGCTGTGTGTCATTCTGCCGGTCGCCGGCTGGGCTGCGGGGGCCGCTAATCCGCCCGCCGTCACCGGCGACTACATCGAGGTACGCTCCAACCACGTCTACACCTGCGGCTGCCTCTACTCGGGCGAGCAGGTCACCAGCGGCCGGGAAGCCATTTTGGCTTGGGCCATCCATGAGGGCGAATACCAGGGCGCTCCCCTGGCGGGGGCCAAGGCGGTGGCGGTACTGAGCGGACCGGCCAGCCTCAGCCTCCCGGGCACGCCCCGGCGCAGCGTCCTGTTCGTGGACGGCGTTAATCCGGAGGGCCGGCGAGCTTTGGCCGAGCTGTTGAAGGAGTACTACGGCAACGTGTTGGGCGAGCTGCTGAGCGTGGAGGCCGCGCCCATCTCCTTCGTGCGGGAGGGCGACCGCCTGACGGTCAGCGTCAGCGGCCTGTCGCGCATCGTGGTGCGGCCGGCGCGGCTGCCCGAGGACGCCCACCAGGGCTCCTGGCTGTGGTACACGCCTTTCATTCCCACCACGGACTCGACGCTCTCGACCACCGAGTACACCAGCTTCTCGGGCCGGCACTTCCGCCACCGCTGGTGGGAGTACGACGCCGGCATCACCGGTTACATCGCCAGCTTCCGTCTGGCCCGCTGAGCGGGCGCGCGGCCGCGGCGGCTTCCGATCTGCTATCAAGAGAGTCTTATGGCGAAGCTAGCCGTGTGCTGGCCCTTATTGCTTTGCACCGCCGCCGCGCAGACGCCGGTGAGCCTCTCCAGCCCGGACGGGCAGATCCGGATGGTGATCCGCGTCCCCTCTGCGGGCCCGGACGCCGGTTGGCTGACTTATGAGCTCCAGTTTCGCGGCCAGCCCCTGCTGGCGCCCTCGCGGCTGGGCCTGAAGCTGGAAGGCCGGCCGGCGCTGGGCGAGGGCGTCAAAGCGCTAGAGTCCTCTCTCGCCTCCGGCCAGGACTCCTACCGGCTGCTGCACGGCAGGGCCGGCCGGGTCGAGCATCCCTGGCGGGGCGCCGAGGTGCGCGCCGACTCGCAGGGCGGGCCGCTCGAGATCCAGGCCCGCCTCTACAACGACGGAGCGGCTTTCCGCTACCGCCTCCCGGCCGCCTTGGGCTCCTTCAAGCTCGCCCGGGAGTTGACGCAGTTCCAGCCGGCGCGCGAAGGCACGGCCTATCCCCTGATCCTCTCGGGCTTCCGCACCAACTACGAAGACAACTACCTGGCTCTGCCCCTGACCGCCATCAAGCCCGGCTGGCTGGCGGCCTTGCCCTTCACCTTCGAGGTGCCCGGCGTCGCCTGGGTCGCGATCACCGAGGCGCATCTGGAGAACTGGGCCGGCATGTATCTCACCCGCCCGCGGGGGCGCATCCTGGAGGCCCAGCTTGCCCCGCGGCCGGAAGCACCGGATGTGGCGGTCGTGGGCCAGGCGCCGGCGGAATCCCCCTGGCGCGTTCTGATGATCGCGGCCGAACCCTACCGGCTGCCCGAGTCCAACCTCGTCACCAGCCTCAGCCCCGAATCGCGCATCGCCCAGACGAGCTGGATCAAGCCGGGCAAGACCTCCTGGAGCTGGTGGTCGGGGAACTTCGCCCCGGGGGTGAGTTCCCGGCCGGGCATGACGACCGAAATCCTGAAGCACTACATTGACTTCTCGGCCGAAGCCGGGCTGGAATACGCCTTGATTGACGCCGGCTGGTCGGCCGGCCCGGTCGGGCAAGGCGGCGGCGGGCGCGACATCACCGCCTGGAACGAGCGGGTCAACATCCCGGAGCTGCTCGAGTATGCTCGGGCCCGCAAGGTGGGCCTCTGGCTGTGGGCCCATTGGACGGCGGTGGACGCCCAGATGGACAAGGCCTTCCCGCTGTACGAGCAATGGGGCGTGGCGGGCGTCAAGGTGGACTTCATGGATCGCGACGACCAGCCGATGGTGGAGTTCTACCACCGGGTGGCCCGCAAGGCGGCCGAGCACAGGCTGATGGTGGATTTCCACGGCGCCTTCAAGCCCTGCGGCATGATGCGTTACTACCCGAACGTGCTGACGCACGAAGGCGTGCTGGGCCTGGAGTACTTGAAGTGGTCCCACCGGGCCACCGCAGACCACAACGTCATGGTGGGCTTCACGCGCCTGCTGGCCGGCCCGCTGGATTACACGCCGGGCGGTTTCGAGAACGTCCCGGCGGCGGAGTTCGCCCCGCGCAACGTCAATCCCATGGTGCCCACCACCCGGGCCCACCAGATGGCGCTCTACGTCATCTTCGAGAGCGGCCTTCAGATGCTGGCGGACCATCCCGGGGCCTACCGCGGGACCCGGGAGCTGGAGTTTCTCAGGGAGGTACCGGCGGCCTGGGACGAAACGCGCGGCCTGGGCGGGCGTCCCGGCGCCTACCTGACGCTGGCGCGGCGCAAGGGCCGCACCTGGTACGTGGGGAGCATCACGGGAGCGGAGGGACGGGAGATCGAGATCCCGCTGGCGGAGATCCTGCCCCCGGGCGCCGGTTACGCGGCCGAGATCTGGGCCGACGCGGCCGACGCCGCCCTCCACCCCAAGAACACGGTCCGCAGCACGGCCCTGGTCTCCGCCGCCGACCGCCTCCGAGCCCGGCTGGCGCCCGCCGGCGGCCACGTGGTCGTGCTGCGGCCCCGTCAGTGAAAATCGTGGGATTCGACCGCGGCCGCGAGCGCCCGCAGCGGTTCCAGGCGCGCCGCCCTGAGGGCAACCACCCCGTCCAGGTTTTGTAGAACGCCTTCCACCAGTAAGAACGGGGCCTCGACCAGCTCCAGGCGGTAGCGCTCGAACGTATCGGGATCAACGACCACGTTGGCGATCCCGGTCTCGTCCTCCAGACTCAGGAACACGAAGCCCTTGGCGGTGCCCGGCCGCTGCCGCACGATCACCGCGCCCGCCACGCGCACGCGACGCCCGTGGGCAAGGCGCTTGAGCTCGGCCGCGCGCCGCACGCCCAGGGCGCGCAGGGCCGGGCGGCAGTAAGCCATCGGATGCGGGCCCACGGTCAGCCCGGCGGTCTCGTAATCGGCCAGCAGCCGCTCCTCGGCGGTCATGGCGGGCAGCGGCGAGGCTCCCTCCGCCTCCGGCTGCCCGGCCAGCAACGGACCGGCAGGCCGCGCCGCCCGGCGGGCCTCCCAAAGCGCGTGGCGGCGGTGCGCCACCCCCAGCGAATTCAACGCGCCCGCTTCGGCCAGCCGTTCCAGTTCGTCCCGGCGCAACTCGGGCACGCGGCGGGCCAGATCCTCGACCGAGGCGAACGGCCCGCGGGCCCGCTCCCGCACCAGGGCCCGGCCGGCGCTCTCCCGCAGTCCCTTCACATACGAGAGGCCCAGCCGGAGCACGATCTTGCCCTTCTCGGGTTCCAGCGTGCAGGGCCAGTCCGAGCGGGCCGCATCCACCGGGCGCACCTTCAAGCCGTGGCGCTGGGCGTCCTTGAGGATCGTGGCCGGCGAGTAGAAACCCATCGGCTGGTTGTTGAGCAGGGCGGCGGTGAAAGCCGCCAGATAATGACACTTCAGATAGGCGCTGGCGTAGGCGATCAGCGCGAAGCTGGCGGCGTGCGACTCGGGGAAGCCGTAGAGCGCGAAGGAGGTGATCGCCTCGACGATGCGCTCCTGGGCCTCGCCCGTGATGCCGTTGCGGTTCATGCCCTCCCGCAGGCGCGCCTCGATCTGCTTCATGCGAGCCTCCGAGCGCTTGTGGGTGAAGGCGCGCCGCAGCTCCTCGGCCTCGCCGCCCGTGAAACCCGCAGCGATCATAGCCATGCGCAGAAGCTGCTCCTGGAAGATCGGCACGCCCAGGGTGCGGCGCAGCACGGGCTCCAGAGAAGGGTGCAGGCACTCGGGCGGCTCGCGACCCTGCCGCCGTCTCAAGTACGGGTGCACCATCCGGCCCACGATGGGCCCGGGCCGCACGATGCCCACCTGCACCACCAGGTCATAAAAGCGCGCCGGGCGCAGGCGCGGCAGGATGGCTTGCTGGGCCCGGCTTTCCACCTGGAACATGCCGATGGTGTCGGCCCGCTGAAGGGCGTCCCAGACCGCCCGATCGTCCGGCGGCAGGTGCGCCAGATCCACCTCTTCCCCGTAGTGCTCCCGGATGAGTCGGATGGAATCCTCGAGCACGGCCATCATCCCCAGGCCCAGCAGGTCCACTTTGATGATGCCCATGTCCGCGCAGTCGTCCTTGTCCCATTGCACGACCACGCGCCCGGGCATGGCGGCCGGCTCCAAAGGCACTACCGAATCGAGCCGGTCCTGGCAGATGACCATACCGCCCGAGTGCTGGCCCAGGTGCCGCGGCAGGTCCTGGACGGCCAGGTAAAGCTCCAGAAACTTGCTCACCGCCGGATGGGCGGGATCCAGGCCGGCCTCGCGGAACTGCCGCTCGGCGGTCTCCTTCGGATCCTGGAATTCCCAGGGCCGCGCCCGGCCGGCCAGCCGCGCCGTCACTTCCGGCTCGAAGCCCAGCACCTTGCCCACCTCGCGGGCGGCCAGGCGATCCCGGTAAGTGATCACGTTGGCGGTCATAGCCGCGCCCAGCGGGCCGTAGCGCCGGTAAACGTACTGGATGACGCGCTCGCGCTGCTCCCCGCTGGGCAAGTCCAGGTCAATGTCCGGCCACTCGCCGCGCTCTTCGGAAAGGAAGCGCTCGAACAGCAGCTCCATGCCCACCGGATCCACCGCCGTGATCCCCAGCGCATAGCAGACCGCGCTGTTGGCCGCCGAGCCCCGGCCCTGCGCCAGAATGCCCTGCTCGCGGCAGAAGCGCACCAGATCCCAGACGATCAGGAAGTAGCCCTCCAGATGCAGCTTTTCGATCAGGGCCAGCTCGCGCTCGATCTGGCGGCGGGCGCCTTCATGATAGGGCCGGTAGCGGCGGCGGGCGCCCTCCTCGGTGAGCCTGCGCAGCAGCGAGGCCATGGTTTCGCCCGGCGGCGTCGGATAGCGGGGAAACTCGTAGCCCAGATCGTCCAGGGTGAACTCCAGGCGGGCGGAAAGCTCGCGCGCTCCGGCCAGAGCCTCGGGCAGGTCGGCGAACCGGCGGGCCATCTCCGCCGGGGAGCGCAAATGCCGTTCGGCGTTGGCCTCCAGGAGGCGCCCGGCGGTCTCCAGCGTGCGCTTGTGGCGGATGGCGACCAACACGTCCAGGATCTCGCGCTCCTCGGGCCGGGCGTAGCAGACGCCGCCGGTGGCGAGCAGGGGCAGGCCGAGCGAGCGGGCGATCCGGCAGGCGGCCTGGTTGCGGGCCTCCTGCTCGCGGCGGCCGTGGCGCTGGAGCTCGACGTAAACATTTTCTTTCCCGAATGTCTCGATAAGCCGCTCCCCGGCCCGCCGGCCCGCCTCCACTCCCCCACCTTCCAGAGCCCGCACCAGCGGCCCGTTCTCGTCCCCCGTCAGGCAGATCAGGCCCTCGGCAAACTCCGCCAGCTCCTCGGGCCCGGCCGCGCCCTCCCCCTTGCGCGCCCGCAGCTTCAGGCGCGTGATCAGCCGGCAGAGGTTGCGGTAGCCGGTCCGGCTGGCGGCCAGCAACGGATAGCGGGCCCCGTCCGTGCCGCTCACTTCCGCGCCCACATGGGCCCGCAAGCCGACTTTCCGCGCCGCCCGATGAAAACGCGGCGCGCCATAGACGCCGTCCCGGTCCAGCAGCGCCACGGCGGGCAGATCCAGCGCCGCCGCCCGCTCCGCCAGGGTCTCCGGCAGCGAAGCCCCTTCCAGAAAGCTGAAAGCCGAGCGGGCGTGGAGTTCGGCGTAGCTCATCGCAAACCCTAGTCGTAGCTGCCCTCCACGAACCAGCCGCCGCGAAGGCCGTCCCGGTAGATCCGGTAGAGACCTCCCCCCGCGAGAGCCACGTCGAATTCCTCCCGCCAGTAACCCTCCGTCCGCCACCACTCCCCCGAGACGCGCCAGGGGCCCGCCGCCTCGACCACGCGCCCGTGCACGCCTTGCGCCAGCACCACCCGCGGACGGCCCTCGGGCGCCTCGACCCGCGCCGGCAAAGGCGGGCGAAACCGCCGCAGCGCCAGGGAAACGCCCCCGGCGCGGCGCCCGCCCGCAAACCGGCCCGGCTCACCCGCCCTGAAGCGCTTCAGGCGGAACGCATCCGGGCGGTGGGTATCGAGCAGTTCCGGCGCGCCCACACGATCCTCCCCCACCAGAGCCGCCAGACGCGCCAGCGTCAATTCGAGCTTCTCGGGCTCGGGCGCACGGGGAACGAACAAACCGTGCTGCACCGAACGCGGCGCGGCCGGGCCGGCCGAAAGCCGCAGGGCGCGCACGGCGGCGCGGGGCGGATGCGCCTCCAGATCCAGCCGCAGCAGCTTCAGGAACGCTCCCGGCGCGCGCATCGGCACAGGCAGCCGGTACACCCGAAGGTGCTCTCCGCCGTCTTCCAGATCCAGGTGCAGGCGGAGCTCCAGCGCCGCCAGCCCCCGGGCTTGCAGCCGCCGGCAAAGCTGTTCGAGCAGCCGCGCCAGCAGGAACAGCAGCGGCTCCAGCAAAGCCGCCGGATGCTCCAACTCCAGCCTCTCTTCCAGCACCGCGGGCGCCGCCACAGGCGCCAGGGCACGGACCGCCGCGCCGCGCGCCCGCTTTTGCAGCCGGACGCCCTCGGACCCCAGCCGCTCGGCCAGCCCCCGCTCGGGCAGGGCCGCCAGCTCCCCCAGCGTGCGGATGCCCCATCGCGCCAGCGTCTCGGCGATCTCCGGGGCCGGTTCGAGCACCGCCACCGGCAAGGGGGCCAGCACTTCCGCCTCCCGCCCGGCAGGAATCACGGTGACGCCCGGCAAGCCCCGGGCCGCCGCCAGCGCGGCGTCGGGATTGGAGGCCACCGCTACGCGGGCCTCCCACCCCAGATCGGCGGCGCGCTGCGCCATGGCCCAAGCCAGTTTTTCGAGCGATCCAAACAGCCTCTCCAAGCCTTCCAGGGCCAGCGTCACGGCGTCCGGCGCGGTCGGTTCGACTTTGGGAGAGAAAGCGGCGGCGCACTCCGGCAGCAGGGCCTGCTGGGAGGCAGGCAGCCCCGGCACATGCAGGCAGGCGAACATGGTTCACCTCGCCCAGCGGGCAGGCGCCTGGAAAGAGGCGGCCTCCGCGCGGACCGGTTTGCGCGGGAAGGCTTGGAAGGCGCTGCCCACCAGCAGCCGGGCGTTGGGCGCGCCGGCCCAGTGCGCCCTGCCGCCTTTCATTTCCACCAGCAGGGAGGCGCATGCGCCGGTCAAGGGCTGCGGGGTGGCCACCACCAGGATGGCGGGCGTGCCTTCGACGGCGCGACGCAGGCGAAACCAGCACAGGGGCGGGATGCGGCCGAGGATGCGCGGGGCGAGGTCGGCCAAGTCCAGCACGACGAGGCCGAAGCCGCCCGCATTCACCACCCGGTCGGCCGCCCGGAGGGCGCGTTCCGCCTCGCCGCCGCAGCGGATCCACAACAGGCGGTCCAGGGGAAAGCCGGCCTGGGCGGCGGAGGCCGGATCAAAGGCGTCGGTGGCGTCCACCAGGGCGCAAGTTTGCTGGCTTGCGGCGGCGGCCAGCAGGGCGGCCAGCAACAGGGTGGTGCGGCCGGAGGAGGGCGGGCCGAAGATTTCCGTGAGGGAACCGCGAGGCAGGCCGCCGGTGAGGCGGTCGAATTCGGGCAATCCGATGGGGAGGCGAAGGGGTTCCGAGGGGCGCAGGCGAGCGGCGGTGGTGAGAGGGGTGAGGCAGGCAGGCATGGCGTTTTCGCCTTTTGTTCGCCTACCTAGAGTATGCCAGACCCGCCCCCCCCTTGTCAACCGCCTCCTGAAATCGTCCCCCGGGGCCAGGCGGCGGCCGGGCGCTCCTGCCGCCCTAAATCTCCAGCTTGCCCTCGAAGATCATGTCCTTGAGCCGGAACTTGCGCCGGATGTCCAGCGGACCGGCTTTCAGGAAGACCTCGACCTCCTTGTCCTCCACTACGATCTGGTGACTGCCCTGCTGGCCCCGCGGGAAAATCAAATAGAGATTCACCCGGTTTTGATCCCGTCCCGCCTTGACGTCCACGGCCTGAATGGGCGACTGGTCCTTGATGCGGAGCTGGGCGTTGGACTTCAACTGCTCGGGATTGACCCGCACCATCGGCGCCGGCAGCCCCGCGATCTCGATGATGTAATGGGTCTCCTGCGACGCCAGCACCTTGGCGGCCTCCGGGGAACTGGCCGCTTCGTCTCCGAAGCGCCCGCGCACGATGGCCTGCTTGACGGGCAGGGCCGTGCGCCAGCGCACATAGACCGTGGTCGTGGGCACCGATTCGGGGGTCGCAAAGCCTCCCCCGCCCCGGCCCATTCCGCCGCCCATGCCGCCTTCCTCACCCAGCCCGCCCGCGCCGACCGAGGCATCCGAGAAACCACCGCCGCCCCCGCCGCCGCGACCCCCGCGCCGGCCGCCTCCGCCGCCCGCCCGGGCTCCGCCCATAAAGTCCAGGCGCACCTCGACCGGCCGGGCCCAGGGCGAATCATTCAGCATCTTCCGGACCTCTTTAGCGGTCCACTCGGAGAACTTCTTCTTCTGCCAGAATTCTTCCGCCGCCAGGGTAGCCGCTCCCAGGCTCAGCGTAGCCACAATTGCCAACCATAACCTTTTCATGCCGGAACCTCCGGTTGCCTGTCTAGGAAGCATACGCCCTTGCTCGGGCGGGCGCAAGCGGTCCCGGGCGGCGGCGGGCGGCGCTACTGGTGGGCCGAGTATTGCGGTTGCGGGGGATTCAGTTTGACCTCGATGGTCTTCTCTTCCTCCGCCACCTCGAAGGTCTGACCGAAAGTCTGGTAGCCTTTGGCGATCACCTGCACCAGGATCTTCCCCTGGGGAATGGGCGGGATTTTCACCACCCCTTCCTGGTTGGTTCTCACTTCCCACTGGGTGATGATCTTCTTGCCCAGCTTGGCGGGCGAACGTCCCTCGACGAAGCGCACCACGACGCTGGCGCGCTCGACCGGCTTGCCGTTGTAATTGCGCACCTCGATGCGCAGCCGGGTCATGGGCGGATCGGCTGAGAGGGGCAGAACCAAGCCAAGCAGGGCGGCGAGGAAGACAACGACGCGGCCCATGGCTTTATTATGGCAGAGCTCCGGCGGGCGCCGCGAGATCGAACCCTGCGCTATGATTGCCTTTCGATGGCAGACGGCGAGCAGGAGCAGGCGATCCCGCAGGTTTCGGTGCTGATCGTTTCCGAGGACAACGCCCCGGCCTTGCGGCGCTGTTTGAGAGCGCTGGGCGCTTCCCGGCAGCGCGAGAGCTTCGAGATTTTGGTGGTGGACAACGGCTCGCAGGACGAAAGCCCGCAACTGGAGGCCGAATTTCCCGAGGCCGTCTTTCTGCGGCTGCCCAGGCGCTTCGGCGTGGTCAAGGCCCTGAACATCGGCATGCGGACCGCCAAGGGCGAGTTCTTTTTCTTCCTGGCCCCGGAGGTCGAGGTCCGAGAGGATACGGTGGCCGGGCTGGCCGAGCGGCTGGCCGCGGAGACGGCGGCGGTGGCGGTCTGCCCGCTGCTGGTGGACGCCGAGGGTCGGCCCCAGCCGCAGTTCTACCGCCTGCCCGGTCCGGGGGACGCCGTCCGGCTGGCGCGGAAGGAATGTTGGGATCCGATCGAGCCGGGCGATCTGAGCGCGGAGAGCCTGCCGGTGACGTTCCCTTCGCTGGCCGCCCTGATGATCCGCAGTTATTTTCTGAAGGGCCTGCGCTACATTGACGAGCGCTACGGACAGTCCTGGGCGGAGGCCGAAATCGCGGCTCAGGTGCGCCGGGCCTCGCGCAGGATTCTGCTGGCGCCCGGCCTGCGGGCCGTAGTTCATCCCCGCGAGCGGCCCACCCTCGGCCGGGTGCCCCGGGTGCGCGCCTTGTATTCGGCCGACTGGGCGCTGGGCGCGGCCACCTTCGCCGGGAAACATTACGGGTTCGCGGCGGGGTTGAAGGTGCGTGCGGCGGCGGCCTTGGAGGGAGTGTTGCGCGCTCTTTGGTCGTTGGTCAGCTTGCGGGATGTCGGCTACCACTTCGCCCGGGCGGGCTTCCTGCTGAGCGGGCAGAAGCTGAACGGCACCCAGCGCTTTCTTTAAAGAGCCCTCCGCCCCGCTGCGCCTCAGCCCAGATAAAACAGGCTCAGCCGCGGCAGCCCGACCGCCTCCAGCAGGCGGCGCTCCAGGAACTGTTTCTCCAGCATGGCCAGTTGTTCGGCCGTCATCTTGGAGCGGTAGGGACGGAGCTGAGAATCCAGCTCGCGGCGGGCCGCCAGAAGGTCTTCCTCGGACTGGGCGGCGCGCGCGGCGGCGATCATGCGCTCCTCCAGGGCGGTCAGCCGCCGCTCGAGCTCCTCCAGGTTTTCGGCCTGCTGCTCGATCTCGCCGGCCAGGCGCTCCAGGGCGGCGGCGATCTCGGCGAACACCGGCTCCGGCCGGTCTCGCAAGAGGGCGGCGTTGGATTCCAGGTAGCGGCGCAGCTCTTCCAGCGAAAAGGGAGGCGGAGCGGGCCGTGCGACCCGGGAGGGTGTCCGCCCGGCCATGGCTTCCGCCTCGAGCATGACCGCCTGGGCGCAGTAGGCCAGCGAGTTGATCATCTGCGTACGCGAGCGGCGGCTGCGCCATTTGGCGAAGGCGGCGTCAATGCCGCGCAGCACCGCCTCCAAGGGCACGCCGGCGTTCTTCCAGGTTTCTATCAGCGCCCAATCGAGCGGGGAGAGCAGGAACAGCCCGGTGCCGCGGGCGCGCCGGAAGTGCTCCTCGATTTCGGTGAAGTAGTTGAAGTAGTTGAAGGACCACTCGGCGGGCGGCTCTTCGGGCGGCGGCGCGTTCGGCATCACGGCCTGCGATGGCGTTCCCAGATCAGGCGGAGGCCCTCCAGGGTGAGATTCTCGTCCACCGCCTTCAGGTAGCGCGAGTCGCGCACGATCAAGCGGGCCTGGCCCCCGGTGGCCACCATCTTGGTCTCGGGGCCCAGCTCGGCCAGCAGCCGTTCCAGGATGCCGTCAATCATGCCCAGCGCCCCGTAATACAAGCCCGCCTGCATGCTGGCCACGGTGTTGGAGCCGATCAGGCGGGCCGGCCGGCGGAACTCGACCAGCGGCAGCCGGGCGGTCTTGGCAAACAGGCTTTCCACCGTGATGCCGATGCCGGCGCAGATCAGGCCGCCCAGATACTCGCCCCGCGCCGAGATGGCGTCGAAGGTGATGGCGGTGCCGAAATCCACCACCACGCAAGGACCGCCGTAGCGGTGATAGGCGGCCACGCTGTTGACCACCCGGTCGGCGCCGACCTCCTGCGGGTTGTCGTAGCAGATCGTCAGGCCGGTGTCGGTCTTCGCGGTCACGAAGAGCGCCTCCCGCCCGAAGTAATCGCGGGCCATCTGGGCCAGGGCGGCGTCCAGCGGGGGCACCACGCTGGCCACGATCAGGCCGTCCACCGCCGCCAGATCCAGCGAGGAGAGCGCAAACAGGTTGCGCATCAAGATGCCCCACTCGTCGGCGGTCTGTTCGTGGACCGTGCTCAGGCGCCAGCGCGCCGCCAGCCGGGCGCCCTCGAAGGCCCCGACGGTCACGTTCGTGTTGCCCACGTCCAAAGCCAGCAGCACGGGATCTCACTCCACGGGACGCAAGCCGCCGGCGCGCAGCAGTCGCCGGCCGCCGTCGTCGGTGCGCAGCCACAGAAAGCCCGAGGCGTCCAGGCCGTCGGTCGTCCCCAGCAGCGCGCCGCCCTCCTGTTCGATGCGCACGCGGCGGCCGCGCGCGAAACTGGAGGCCCGCGCAAACAGGCGCAGCACCGGCTCCCGTCCGCCCTCGGCCAGCATGCGCGTGAAGCTGTCGGCGGCTCGCACCAGCTCGATCAGCAGCCGCTCGCGCGAGTGGCGCCGTCCCGAGACCAGATACAGCGAGGTGGCGCGCCCCTCCAGCTCGGCCGGGAACCGGGGGTGGTTCACGTTGATGCCCACACCGGCCAGAAAAGCCCCTGCGGCCGGCTCGACCAGGATGCCGCCGCACTTGCGCCCCTCCAGCAACAGGTCGTTGGGCCAGCGCAGGTCGCAGCGCAGCTCGGCCGCGCGCGCCACCGCTTCGGCCGCCGCCAGGCCCAGCGCCAGCGTGAGCACCGGCGCATCCTCCGGCTTCAGGTTGGGACGCAGGATCAAGGTCGCATACAGGCCGTTCTCGGCCTCGGAAAACCAGCTTCGGCCCAACCGGCCCCGGCCTGCGGTCTGCCGCTCGGCCACTACGACGTCCCCTCCCCCTTCAGCCGCCAGGCGCGCCGCCTCCCGCATGGTCGAGTCCAGGCAATCGAACCAGACGATCCGCCGTCCGGGCAACCCAGCACGCACCGCCTCCAAATCCAGCGGCACTTCAGAGAGCCTCCAAACGAAAGTGAATGTCCACCGCCCGGGCCGAATGGGTGATGGCGCCCGAGGAAACGAAATCCGCCCCGGTTTCCGCATAGGCCCGTACGTTTTCCAGCCGGATGCCGCCGGAGAGTTCGACCAACGCCCGCCCGGCGACGAAGCGCACCTCGGCGGCCGCCTGCTCGGGCGTGAGATTGTCGAGCAGGACGCGCGCCACCCCGCAGGCCAGCGCCTCCTCGAGCTCCTCCCGGGTGCGCACCTCGATCTCGATGGGGCGGCCGGCGCGGCGCACGCGCTCGATGGCCTCCCGCACGCCGCCCGCCGCGGCGATGTGGTTGTTCTTGATGAGCACCGCGTCGTAAAGGCCCATGCGGTGGTTGGTGACGCCTCCGGCCGCAGCCGCCATCTTTTCCAGCCGGCGCAAGCCGGGAGTGGTCTTGCGCGTGTCCAGCACTCGGCAGCCGGTGCCCTCCACCGCTCGGGCGAAACGCCGCGCCAGGGTGGCGATCCCGCTCAACCTTTGCAGGAAGTTCAGCGCCACGCGCTCGCATTCGAGCAGGGTGCGAGCCAGCCCGCTCACCCAGGCCAGCGACTGGCCGCAGGCGACCTCCTGGCCGCTGACCACCTCCAGGCGCACCTGCTCGATGCCTCCGCGCAAGCGATAGATCACCGGCAACAGCTCGACGCCCGCCGCCACCAGCGGCTCGCCGGCCAGGAAGCGCCCGGCGGCCCGCTGGTTCACGGGCACGCAGGCTTCCGAGGTGATGTCGCCCGGCCCGATGTCTTCGGCCAGGGCCCGCCGCACCGCCTCAATGATCTCGGGATGATCCACCTCGAAGCGCATCAGGGCGTCAGAGCGGCCAGCACCTCGCGGTGCTTGGCGAGCTGAGCCTCGTAGTCGGAGAGTTTCTCGCGCAGGGAAGCCACCACCGGCTCGGGGGCCCGGCTCAGGAACTCCGGATTGCTCAGTTGGCGCCGCGCGCCGGCCGCCAGCTTCTCCAGCCGCTCGATTTCCTTTTCCAGGCGGCCGCGCTGCGCCTCGCTCCGGGCCCGGGGCACGCGCAGCAGCAGGTCGAACTCGGGCGTCGAGTGCAGGACGCCGCCCGGCGCAGGCGGCGGGGCCTCCCGCCGCACCTCGATGCGCACCGCCGCCAGGCGCTCGAGGATGTCGCGCTGCGCCTCGGCCAGCTCGGCCGCCTCGCCCACCGAGTACAGCACCGCCTCCAGCGTCTGCCTGGGGTCGGCCTGGAGCACGGAGCGCAGATTGCGCGCCGCCACGACGATCTCCTCGAGCAGGGCCATCCGGCTCTCGGCCGCCGGATCCTCGGCCGCCGCGTCGTAGTCGGGGTAGCGAGCCAGCGCGATCGAGCGCGGCCGCTCGCTCCGGCCCGAGGCCAGCCGCTGCCAAAGCTCCTCGGTCAGGAAGGGCATGGCCGGATGCAGCAAGCGCAGGCCCGCCTCGAAGACCGTCAGGGTGTTGCGCCAGTCCGCGTTCAGCCCCGAATTCTGGCTGAAGCGCAGTTTCTTGATCTCGACGTACCAGTCGCAGAACTCGTGCCAGAAAAACTGCCAGAGAAGCTGGGCCGCCTCGTGATAGCGGTAGCGCTGGAGGGCGCGGTTGGCCGCCTCGGCCGCACGGTTCAGCCGGCTGAACATCCAGCGGTCCTCCAGCCGGGCCTCGTTCCGGCCGGCGGGCGGCTCCGGCCGGCGGGGAACGCCCTCGGGCGGCAGCCAGGGCTCGACCGCCGAGCGCTCCATGTTCAGGAACAGGAAGCGGGCGGCGTTCCAGATCTTGTTGGCGAAGGCCCGGGCGCTCAGCATGCGCTCTTCGGTCAGCACGATGTCGGTGCCGGGCGCGGCGCCCAGAAGCAGCGACATGCGCACCGCGTCGGTGCCGTATTTCTCGGTGACCTCCAGCGGATCAATCACGTTGCCGCGGGTTTTCGACATCTTCTGCCGCTCGGCGTCGCGCACCAGGCCGTGGATGTAGACCTCGCGGAAGGGCACCTCGCCCGCGCACTCCAGGCCCATCATGATCATGCGCGCCACCCAGAAGAACAGGATGTCAAAGCCGGTGATGAGCAAGGAGGTGGGATAGAACTTGTGCAAGTCGGCCGTGTCCTCCGGCCAGCCCAGCGTCGAAAAAGGCCAGAGGGCGGAGCTGAACCAGGTGTCCAGCACGTCGGGATCCTGCTCGATGCGAGCAGAGCCGCAGGCGGCGCAGGCTTGAGGATCCTGCCGCGCGACGGTGGCGTGGCCGCAGTCGGCGCAGTAAAAGGCCGGGATGCGGTGGCCCCACCAGAGCTGGCGCGAGATGCACCAGTCGCGGATGTTGTACATCCATTCGTAGTAAGTCTTGGTCCAGTTCTCCGGGACGAAGCGGATGCGGCCTTCCTCGACGGCCCGGATGGCCGGTTCGGCCAAGGGCTTGGTTCGGACGAACCACTGGATCGAGACGAGCGGTTCGACCGGGGTCTTGCAGCGCTGGCACTTGCCCAGCTTGAGCGGATAGGGCTCGATTTTCTCGATCAAACCAAGCCGGTCCAGATCGGCCACCACGCGCCGGCGGGCCTCGAAGCGATCCAGACCGGCATAGGGGCCGGCCTGGGCCGTCATCACGCCGGTCTCGCCGATCACCTGAATCTTGGGGAGGTCATGGCGCCGGCCGGCCTCGAAGTCGTTGGGATCGTGGGCCGGGGTGACCTTGACCACGCCGGTGGCGAATTCCGGGTCGGCCAGCTCGTCGGCGATGATCGGGATCTCGCGCTCCATGAGCGGCAGCAGGGCTCGCCGGCCGTGGAGGTCCCGGTAACGCTCGTCACGGGGATGGACCGCCAGGGCGGTGTCGCCCAGCATGGTCTCCGGGCGCGTCGTCGCCACCACCAGGCTCCGCTCGGCGCCGAGGACCGGGTAACGGATGTACCAGAGATTTCCCGGGGTCTCGTCGTGCACCACCTCCAGATCGGAGAGCGCCGTCTGACAGCGCGGGCACCAGTTGACCATGTACTCGCCGCGATAGATCAGGCCCTTCTCATAAAGGCGGACGAAGACCTCGCGCACGGCGCGCGAGAGGCCCGGATCCAGCGTGAAGCGTTCGCGGCTCCAATCGCAGCTCGCTCCCAGGCGGATCATCTGGCGCTTGATGGTGTCGCCGTAGCGCTCTTTCCAAGCCCAGACGCGTTGCTCGAAGGCCTGGCGCCCGAGCCGGCGGCGGTCCAGCCCTTCCTCGGCCAGGGCCCGCTCGACCAGCATCTGGGTGGCGATGCCCGCGTGGTCGGTGCCCGGCAGCCAGAGGGTGTTGGCCCCCTGCATGCGCCGCCAGCGGATGGTCATGTCAATCTCGGTGTGTTCGAGCATGTGCCCGATGTGGAGCGAGCCGGTGACATTGGGCGGGGGAATGACCAAGGAAAAGACGGGTCCGGGCGCCTCGGCCGAGGCTTGAAAGATGCCCGACTCGACCCACCACTGGGCCCAGCGCGGCTCGAACCGCCCGGGCTCGTAGACCTTCGCCAACGACATGGGGGAATTTTCACTATAACACGCAAGGTTTTGGCGGCCGCCGCCGGGAGGCGCGCCGGCCGCCCGCGCCTACAATACCGGGTGCGGAGGTTCGAATGCTCAAGACGTTGCGCCGCGGGGATTCAGGCGCCGAGGTCAAGCGGCTGCAAGAGCTGTTGACCGAGCGCGGCTACCCGGTCCAGCCCGACGGCCGCTTTGGAGCGCAAACCCTGCGCGCCGTGCGCGCCTTCCAGTCCCAGAACCTGGACCAGCACGGCCAGCCGCTGGCGGTGGACGGGCAGGTGGGACCGCTGACCTGGTGGAGCCTGACCCATCCCAAGCCCTACATCGAGCCGCCGGTTGCGGTGGATTACCGCGTGCTGCCGCCGGCGGAATTGGGCGGCAGCCGGCGCGGGCGGGCGGCCCTGGCGGCGGCGATCGAAGAGCTGAAGGCGGGCGCGGGCGAAATCGGAGGCAACAACCGCGGGCCCTTCGTGCGGAAGTACCTGAACGGCCTGGCTCCGGAAGGCAGCTCCTGGTGCGCGGCTTTCGTGAGCTGGTGCTTCTCCCGGCATCCGGCAGGCCTGCCGTTTCCTTACAGCCTGAGCGCGCGCGGCCTGCTGGCCGAATTGAAGAAACGCGGCTGGGCCCATGCGCCCGGCTCGGGCTACCTGCCGCAGCCGGGCGACATCGTCGTTTGGTGGCGCGAGAAGCTGGCCGGCTGGAAGGGCCACGCCGGCCTGGTGCACCAGTTGCGCGACGGCATGCTCTACACCATCGAAGGCAACCGCAGCCCCAAGGTGCAGGGCTTTTCTTACGTCTTCAGCCGCATGGAGAAGCTCTTGGGCTTCGGCCACGTGCCGGACCGCTAGCCGGGAAAGCCCCGCGACTCGCCGGCGCCGGCCGGGCTTGCCCCGGGCGGGCGGCGGCGGTAAGCTCGGAGTGGGGGCGCACATGCAAATCGGACTCGGACGAGGGTTTTCTCTGGCGATGGGAGCGGTCCTGCTGGCGGCAGGGGCGGCAGCCCAGCGCGGCCCGGCGGTCGCCGGACGCTATGAGTTCCGGACCTACGGTTCGCCGCACGGCTTCGGCAACGTACTCTTCCCGGGCACCGGCACGGCGCCGCGCGCCGCGGTTCCCTTCTCCGTCCCGTCCAGTTTCCCGCAGCGGCTGGGGGCGATCGTCAGCGGCTGGCCGGGCTACACGGGCGCGCCCTCGGTGGATCCTCTGCGCCGCCGCACCACCGTGGTCCCCATGATCTGGCCGGTCTACGTGGGGGGCTTCGCTCCTTACGAGCCGGTCCAGCCCAGCATCACGATCGTGGCGCCGCCGCAGCAGCCGGCCGCCCCGGTGACCATCAACCAGTACTTCGGCAGCGAGGCGCCGCGCAGCGCAAGCGGCGAGCCGATCGCCCAGCGCGAGGCGGTCCGCACCTACCAGGCGCCCTCGCGCGCCCCGGCGGAAGAGCCGGCGGAAAGCGTCCTGTTCTTGATCGCGCTCAAGGACAGCTCGGTCTACTCGGCTCTGGCTTACTGGGTCGAGGGCGACATGCTGCACTACATCACCCCCCAAGGCAAGCACAATCAGGTCTCCCTGGAGCTGGTGGACCGGGCCCTGTCGGAAAAGCTGAATCGGGGGCGCAAGGTCGAGTTCCGCCTGCCCGAGAAGTAAGCCTCGCGTTGCCGGCCGGGCCGTGCGCGCCCCCGCCCGGGCGCTTCTCACTCCGGCCTTCGGGAAGGAGGCCCGCCCGGGCGGCCGGGGCGAAAAATGTCGCGGTAATCGGCCCAGTTGGCCGCCACCAGGTACATGCCGAAGGCCAGCGCGCCGAAGGCGAACAGCGAGACCAGCATCAGGGCCAGATAGTGGAAGGGCAGGGTGGCGGCGTCCGGCTGGAAGAAGACGCGCTCGAAATGCAACCCGAAATTCATGCCGAAAAAGCCGGTAATCACCGCTCCCGCGCCCAGGATCAGGCTGATCATGGCCAGGCGGTTCACCGCCTCGGTGTTGCGCATCTGGTTGTAGTTATGCAGGGAGGCGTCCAGTTTCTCCAGCTCCGCCTCGATGCCCTGCTTCATCGGCTCCAGGCGATACTGGCGGCATTGCAGAACGAAGTGCTCGACTTCCTCGTCCTTGTTGGCCAGCTCCTCGAAGTACCAGTAATTGGAAAAATGGAGGAACTCGGCGCGCAGATCGTTGGCCAGGCGAATATTCTCCCCCGTAAGGCGCCCGTCCTCCTGATCCAGGTAGAGCCGTTTGGACACCAGGGCCACGCGCTCGTTGAAGCTCAGTAGCGTGGCGCGGTAAAAGAGCGCCACCAGTGTCATCAGGTAGTAACGGGTGTCGAACATGCGGTGAATCAGGAAACCCTCGCGGAGCTGGTGCTCGTCGCAGTCGAACTGGCCGATGGCGGCGGCGATGGCGCTGTAACTGGTAAAGCCGTAGTAAGTGCCTTGGTGGGCCCAGCGGCGGTACAGGTGCTCAGCCATCTGGGCCCGGGTGAATTCGGGTTCGTAGCGATAGGAAGATCCGTCGCGATCCACGTAGAGAAAACGGCTGAGCAGCACCTGGTAGTCCTCCGAGCGGAGGAAGTCGGCGGGCACGGAAGCGGGATCCACGGCAAAGTACGTGTAGACGATCATGCGCTCGTCGAGCACGGGCTCGAACTCCTGCCGGTCGTAGTCGGCGAAGTAAAGCAGAGAAGTGATGGTGCGGGCCAGGGGAGGCAGGAAGCCCCTCATTTCGGCGCTCGAGAAGCGCTCCTCGACGAGAAGCTCGGGCCCGTCCGGGCGGTGGAGCACGAAAGCCAGGCGGTTGGGGATGCGCCCCTCGCGCACCTGCCTGCCGCTGGAGGGATAGACCTTGCGCATGGATTCGTTGATCCACAGGGCGCGGGCGGCGGGCAGGCGGAAGGCCTCCACACCGAGCGAGAGAATGCCGATGCCGTTGGCGAACAGGAACAGGCGCAGGTCGGTCACCGGCAAGGAGGCGGCGCGTCCCTTGTTGTCCTCGGCCTGGTAGAACAGCGGGGCTTCGCCCCCGGCGGGCATGGTGTAACAGCGCAGCAGGGATTCCTGCTCGGCGGGCGAGGCGTGGGGTTCGAGGGAATCGAAGTAAACCCGGCGGACGAAGGGATGGAAGAAAACCATGTCCTGGTAAGCGGGCGAGTCCATGTCGAACCGCTGATAGGCCGCGCGGCGCCAGGGTCCCAGGCGCTCGGTCAGGGGCGAGGAGTCGGCCGGATGAGCGGCGATCCAATCGTCCAGGCCGTCTATCCAGTGCGAGTGACGCGACCAGATCGCCGGGTGGTCTCGACGGACCGCCTGGCGGTCAATCGAGAAGGGAAACAGAAAGTAGGTGTGCAGGTGGAGGATTTCGGGCGAAGGCATTGTGGGGTCATTATAAGGCGCGCCGGCCCGCCCGTCGTTGTATACTGCACGGGTCCGAGGTACCGCCATGATCCTTCCCGTCAGACGTGCGACTCCTTTGGCCGGCCTGCTGGCCTGCGTCCTCTGGCTGGCGCAGCAGGGTCCCGGCCAGCCCGCTCCGAGACGGCCCGGTCCGAACTTCGCCAGCTTCGAATCCGCCGCCGAGGCGGCCCGCTGGAAGCCGCTGGAGGGCGCGAGGGCCGAGGTCTCCACCGCCTTCCCCTCCTGGCAGACCCACTCGCTGCGGGTGGCCGTGCCCGAGGGCGCGGCCGGCGGCGTTGAGACCGACTACGTTCCGGCCGACTGGCGGCGCTTCGAGGCGCTCCAGTTCTTTGTGTACTCCGAGCAGCCGGCGACGCTCACCGTCGAGCTGGGCGCAGGCTCGGCGGCCGCCGGCCGCACCTCCCAGTTGCACAAGGGAGCCCAGCACGTACAAGTCCGCTTGGCGGAGTTCTCGGGCGTGGACCTGGGACAAGTCTCGCGGCTCCGCCTGAGGGTGCGCGGCCCGGCCACGCTCTACCTGGACCGCTTCCGCCTCACCGAATTCAACGAGGTCCTGGCCCGACTGGGCCGCATGGACGCGCCCTACGACACCCAGATCGCCACGCCGCACACGGCCTGGGCCAATCCCTACGCCGGCGGCGCGATCCAGGTGTTGATCGTCCCGGACGTGGCGCACGGGCGGGCCGCGGTGGAACTGGCCCAGCGGCTGGAGTGCCGGCTGTTTCCCGTGACCCTGGGGGCCAATTCGGGAACCAATCGCTGGGGCTTCGGCGACTTCTACGGCGAACGGGGCGACTCTTTCGGCGCGCCTTTCACTCTGGCCTACACCTACCTGGCCGACGCGCTGCTGAACGGTCCGCATTACGACGTGATGGTGCTGGCCGGCCTGCGTCCCTGGGAGGAATTCCCGCCGGTGGTCCGGCAAGCCATCCGCCGGCGGGTCGAGGACGGCATGGGGCTGGTGCTGCTGGACGTCCAGGCTCCTCAGGGGAGCGATCTTGACGAGCTTTCCCCGCTGGCGGCGGACGGACGCGGCCGGCGCGCCCGTAGCTGGCAGGCAACCGCGCCCCACTTCATCACCCGGCACGTGCCCTTGGAAGCCTTCCCTTACGAACAAATGAGGCACGCTCCGTCCAGGGTGCGCGGCGAGGTCCTCATCCGGACCGACGCCGGCGAACCCATCCTGGCCGTTCGGCAGCTCGGCCGGGGCCGCGTAGCGGCGGCCGCCTGGGAGCAACGAGGCCTCATTCCGCTGATCGAGAACCAGTGGCGGACCTCGGCGCCGGAGGGTTACTGGGAATACCTGTACTCCTTGCTGGTGCGGACCGTCATATGGGCGGCGCAGAAGGAAGCGCCCGCCGGCATCGAGTCTCTCAGCCTGGACGATCCCGCCCGGCCCGCGCGGCTGCGCGTGGCCCTCAGCGCCCCTGCCCGCCTGGAGATCCGCGTGCGCAACGAGCACGGCGAATCGGGCCCTGTGCGCGTGATCCGGGACGCGCAGGGCGCGCCGCTGGTCGAGTTGCCTGAGGCTCCGGCGGGCAAGGTTCACCTGGTGGAGGTGATCGCCCGCAGGGCGGCGGACAACAAGATCCTGGACTGGGGCGCCTGCCTGTACCGCAGCACGCCGCCGGCCGAGATTACCGAGATCCGCTTCGCGGCCGAGGCCTTCCGGCTGGGCGAGGCCGTCGCCGGCGAGTTCGCGCTGCGCGGCGTCCGACAATCGGGCTGGACGCTGCACGCGAGTCTCTACGACAACTACGGGCGCCTGCTCGCCCGCCGGGAGCAGCCGCTGTCGCCCGGCGCTTCCGCCGCGGCGTTTTCTTTACCCAGCCAGGGGGCGCTGACCCGCCTGGGCTGGGTCGAGGGAGAACTCCTCGAAGGCGGCCGCCGGCAGCACAAGATGCGCCGCGAAGTGTTCATCCTCCAGCCCCGGCGCTGGGAGGACTTCGACGTGGTGATGTACCTGTTCGGCACGGATCCCGCCCCCGGCCTCTGGCCCACCATCGAGCGCCGGCTCAAAGAGCTGCACGTCAGCACTCTCTCCAGCTATCCGCTGGAGCTTTCCAAGCACGCCAACTTCGGCGTGCAGGCCCAGACCCGCATCTCGGGCCAGGAATCCCCCGACGGAGAGGCCCGCAAGCCGTATCTGGAGCAAAAGCGCCGCTTCGCCGAGACGGGCGACAAGAAGTATCTGGCCCGGCGATACTGCCTGAACGATCCCGCTTACCGCAAGCAGCAGGAGCGGGAAATCGCCAAACTGGTGACTCCCTGGGTGCCTTTTTCCCCGATGAGTTACTACATTTACGAGGAGCCGTCTCTCACCTGTTATACCGACGCCATGGATTTGTGCTTCTCCACTTACTGTCTGAGCCGTATGCGGGAGTGGCTGCGCAAGGAATACGGATCGCTGGAAGCGGTCAACCGGCAGTGGGGAACGGCCTTCGCCCGCTGGGAGGACGTGATCCCCGACACCACCCAGGAGGCGCAGCGGCGGGGCAATTACTCCTCCTGGGCCGATCACCGCACCTTCATGGAGGAGACTTACGCCGACAATTATCGTTACGTGCGCGATCTGCTGCGCCGGCACGATCCCGAGGGACTGGTGCTGCTTTCGGGCAGCCAGGAGTCGGTCCCGCACAACGGCTGCGATTATTCCCGCCTGAATGAGATCGTGGGCCACATGAACCCCTACACCGGGGGCAACCAGCTCGAGTTTCTGCGCAGCTTCAATCCGGCCTTGCGCCTCTCGGCCGGCACCGGCTACGGCGTGCACGGCCGCCGGACGCTTTATGACCTTTACAACGGCCTGTTCCACGGCTTCACGGCCGGGGCCTACATCTTCTGGCAGTATTCGATGCTCAACCCGGACTACCGCTTCTCGGCCAGCGCGGAGAGCATCCGGACGGCCCTGGGGGAGATCCGGGAGGGAGGCGTGGCCCGCCTGCTGCGCTCCGCCGAGCGCTCCAACGACGGCATCGCGATCCACTACTCCTTCCCCAGCATTCACGGAAGCTGGATCGTGGACGGACACACCACCGGGCCGGAGGAAGGCATCGGCGAGGGCGCCGGTCCCACCTTCCGCAAGTTCGAGGCCAACCGGGACGGCTGGGTCAACCTGCTCAAGGACCTGGCCTTCGGCTTCGATTTCCTCGCCCGGCAGCAGATCGAGGCGGGCGATCTGATCGGCCGCAAGTTCCGCGTCCTCATTCTGCCCTTCTCGGTGGCGATCAGCGAGCGGGAGGCGCAAGCCATCCGCCGGTTCGTCCAGTCCGGCGGCCTGCTGATCGCCGACGGCCAGGCCGGCGTGATGGACGGACACGCGGGCTGGCTCGAGCGGGGCGCCCTGGACGAGTTGTTCGGCATCGAGCGGCTGAAGCCGGCGCGGCAGGCGGAACTGGCTTCCGCCCGGCCGGAGACCGGCCTCCGCCTGGCCGGCGCGCAGGCGCTGGCCCAACTGGAAGGCGCGCCGGCGGTGATCGCGAACCAAGCCGGCAAGGGCAAGACGGTCTACCTGAACTTCTTCCTCTCCTCTTACGTCGAGGACCGTCGCGAGGGTGCGGAGGGCAAGTGGAAACAGCTCGTGGGACGGGCGCTCGAATGGGCCGGGGTTCAGGCGCCCTATCGCGTACTGACCGCCGACGGCCGCCCGCTGGGCGGCTTCCTGCTGGCCGCCTACCGCAAGGGCCCGGCGCGCTACCTGGGCTTGCTCAAGAACGACGAACCGCAGGTAACCCGCCGCCCGTTTTCCGTCGAGCTGGGCGAGCAGTGGCACGTCTACGACGTGCGGCACAAGCGCTACCTGGGCCCCTCCCGCTCGATCCGCGACGCCATAGCCACGGCCGAGCCCAAGCTCTACGCGCTGCTGCCGGAGCCCGTGCGGCGCCTGCGGATCCAGGCGCCGCCCTCCGCCCGCCGGGGCGAAAGCGTCCGCCTGCGCGTGACCGTCGAGGGGCCGCGCGATTACCAGACCGTGGTTCTGCTGCGCGTCCAGCGGCCGGACGGAACCCCGGCGATCGAGTACGCCGACAACCTGGAGACCCGGGCGGGCGCAGCCCAGACGAGCTTCCACCTGGCTCTCAACGATCCGGCCGGATCCTGGCGCATCACGGCGACGGATGCGGCCACGGGCCGGCAGGCCGAGGTGCGCACGGCGGTCCGCTAGCGCGCCCTCGGATCGAGCCCTCAGCCGCCCAGCAAGCGGGCCAATTCGGGCAGCCCGTCCACCACGAGGTCGGGCGGCTCCTGCTCGAGGGTCTCGGGCTGAAAGCCGTAGGTGACCCCGCAAGCCTTGACACCCGCGTTGCGCGCCGTGCGCACGTCCACCGCGCTGTCGCCCACCAGCAGAGCGCATTCCGCAGCCACGCCCGCTTCCTGTAGCAGCGTTTCCACGCCGATCGGATGAGGCTTCTTCTGGGCAAAGCTGTTGCCGCCGTAGACCGCGAAGAAGTAGGGATCCAGGCCCAGGCCCTCGAGGATGGCGCGGCTGATGCGCACCGGCTTGTTGGTCAGCACCGCCATTTTCAGGCCGCGCCGGGCGAAGCTCTCCAGGGCTTCGGGAACGCCCGGGTAGGGCCGGGTGAAGTCGAGCTTGTGCGCGGCGTAGTGCTCGAGGAAATACTGGAGCGCCTGGGCGAGCTGCTCTTCGGAAGCCTCGGGGCCGAGGGCGCGGCGAATCAGGACCGGGGCGCCGTCGCCTACGTAGGAAGCGATCAGGCGCTCCTCGATGGGCGCCAGGCCGAAACGCATCCGCGTGGCGTTGACGGCGTCGGCCAGATCCCGGCGGGAATCAATCAGAGTGCCGTCCAGGTCGAAAATCAGCAAGCGAACCGAGCTAAGGTCGGGCGAACCCGGGGAAGGCATGGGTGCTTCGACTCAGGGAGTATGATTGTCCATGTTACTATGCGGGACGCGGTCCTGGCGGTGGATCTGGGCACGGGCGGCGCCCGGGGCGCGTTGTACTCGGCTTCCGCCGAACGGCTGGTTTCCTATGCGGTCGGGTATCCCGTCGAGCGTTCCCGGGGCGGGCTGATCGAGCAACGCCCGGAGGATTACTGCCAGGCCGCGCGACAGGTAATCGCCACGCTGGCGCGCCGCGCAGCGGGTGAAGGCCGGCGGATCGCGGCTCTCGGCTTCAGCACGCAGACCCCTACGCTGGTCCTGGCCGACGAGGAGGGCCGCGCGGTCGCTCCGGCCATCCTCTGGCAGGACACGCGCGCCGCCGAGGAGGCCGCCTGGCTCGACCGGGATGTGGCGGCCGAGAGGCGGCGGCGCTGGTTCGGCATGGACCTTCCCATGAGCGCGGCGGCTACGCCCGCCAAGCTGCTTTGGATGGCGCGGCGGCGGCCGGAGATCTGGCGCCGCACGCGCTGGGTGATGCAGCCCAAGGATTACGTGGCGGCCCAACTGACCGGCTGCTTCGCCACCGACCGCTGGTGCGCCAAGGGCCTGGCCGATCTGGCCACCGGCCTCGTGCATCCCGAGCTTCTGGCGCTGCTCGACAAGCCGCTCTCGCCCAGCCCGCCGGCGCTCTCCCCGCAGGCCGTCGCCGGGCGCGTTCGCCCGGAGGCGGCCGCCGAGTGGGGCCTGCCTGCGGGCACGCCCGTGATCGCCGGCTGGTCCGACGCGCTGGCCGGCGTGCTGGCCATGGGCGCCCTGCACCAGGAGCGGCGCGGGTTCGTGCTGGCCGGAACCTCGGAAATCATCGGCCTCAGCCTGCGCGGGGCCCCGCCGGCCGACGGCCTCTACCTGGTTCCGGCCGACCTGCTGGATCTCCACGGCCTGGACTTGCACTTCGGCCCCACGCAAGCCGGCGGCGATTCGCTGGCCTGGCTGGCCCGCCTGCTCGAGCGCAGCTACGAAGAAATCTTCGCCGCCGTCGAGTCGCGCTCCGGCCTGACCCCGGTGCTGTTCCGCCCGTATCTTTACGGGGAGCGCGCGCCCTACTGGGATCACACCCTCTCGGCCGGATTCGAAGGTTTGCGCGGCGAACACGGCCCGACGGACTTGATCCACGCCGTGCTCCAGGGCGTGGCGCTCCAGGAGCGGCTGGTGCTGGAGTGCGCCGAGCGCGACCGGCCGGCCCGGGAGGTGGCGCTGGCCGGCGGCGCGGCGCGCAACGCCTGGTGGAATCGCCTGCGCGCCAACGTACTGCAACGCCCGGTGCTCGTGCTGCGGGACGCCGAAGCCAGCCTGCGCGGCGTGGCCCTGCTGTGCTGGGGCGCGCTGGAGGCCCGGGCTCTGAGTGAGCCGGACCCGGCCTGGTTCACGGCCGAGCGCATCCTGCCCGAGCCCGAGTGGGCGCCTGCGGCCGAGGAGTTGATGGGCCGCTTCCGGCGAATCTGAGCGCAGCGGCCCAATCGGCCGGCCGGATTGTATCAGGCCGGCGGCTGTGGTAGGGTATAGGTTCATCCAGAGGAGTGAGCGATGGAAGCTCTCGGACTGATCGAAACCAAGGGCCTGGTCGGCGCCGTCGAGGCGGCCGACGCGATGGTCAAGGCCGCCAACGTGATCCTGGTGGGCAAGGAATACGTGGGGGCGGGCTACGTGACGGTGACGGTGCGCGGCGACGTGGGCGCGGTCAAGGCGGCCACCGACGCGGGCGCGGCCGCCGCCCGGCGGGTGGGAGAACTCATCGCGGTGCACGTCATCCCGCGGCCTCACGACGAAGTCGAGAAGATCCTGCCCGGCCCCAAGAAGCAGGGCTGACGGCCGGCGAGAACTGACAGGCAGCGGTCATGCCGGAAGATTCCGAGCAGGTTGCGGTCGAAGAGGCGCGCAGCAAGGTCCAGCGCGCCTACGCCGCCTTCCAGAAATACCGCCTGTTCAGCCAGGCGCAGATTGACGCCGTCGTCGAGGCTATGGCCGAAGCCGGCCGGGCCGAGGCGCGAAGGCTGGCGGAGATGGCGGTCGAGGAGACCGGCTACGGCAACGTCAAGGACAAGATCGCCAAGAACCTGCTGAACGCCGATCTGCTGGCCCGCACGATCCGGGGCATGCGGACGGTGGGGGTGCTGCGCGAGATTCCGGAAGAGAAAATCACCGAGGTGGGCGTGCCCTGCGGAGTGATCGCGGCCGTGGTGCCCTGCACCAATCCCACCTCGACGGTGATTTACAAGACGCTGATTTCGCTCAAGGCGGGCAACACGGTGGTCATCAGCCCGCACCCGCGGGCCGTGCGCTGCACTCAGGCGACGGCCGAGCTGCTCTATCGCGCGGCCCTGGCGGCCGGCGCGCCCGAAGATGTGATCCAGTGCCTGACGCGGCCGACGCTGGAGGCCACGCAGGCCCTGATGCGTCACGAGCGCACGGCGGTGATTCTGGCCACCGGCGGCCACGGCATGGTGCGTGCCGCTTACTCCAGCGGCAAGCCGGCCTTCGGCGTCGGTCCGGGTAACGTGCCGGCCCTGCTGGACACCAGTTTTCCGGTGGCCGAGGCGGTGGCGGGCATCGTGGAAGGCAAGGCGTTCGACTACGGCACGGTCTGTTCGAGCGAGCAGACGCTGGTGGCCGAGCGGTCCCTGCGCGAACCGGTGCTGGCCGCCCTGCGCGCGCAGAAGGCCTTCCTCTGCGACGAGGGGCAGAAGCAGGCGCTGGCGCGCGTGCTGGTGCAGCCGAACCTCCAGATCAACCCGGAGTGCGTGGGCCAGGCCCCTACCAAGCTGGCCCGCATGGCGGGCTTCGAGGTCCCCCCCGACACCTCGATCCTGGCGGTCGAGCTGGCGGGCGTGGGCAAGGAGCACCCGCTGTCGGTCGAAAAGCTCTCGCCGGTGCTGGCCCTGCGGTTCGTGCGGGACTTCGCCGAGGCCCTGGAGACTTGCGAGGCGGTGCTGCGCTTCGGGGGGCTGGGACACACCTGCGTGATCTGGTCCAAGGACGAGGCGCGCGTCCGCGAGTTCGGGCTGAGGATGCCGGCCTTCCGCGTGCTGGTGAACACGCCCGGGCCGCACGGCTCGGTGGGCATCACCACCAAGCTGATGCCCTCGATGACCCTGGGCTGCGGGGCCATGGGCGGCAACGCGACGGGCGACAACGTGGGGCCGCAGCACTTGATCAACGTCAAGCGCCTGGCCTGGAAAGTGCGCGAAGCGGCCGAAGCCTTGCCCCTGCCGCCCTACGAGGAGAGGGCCGTGGCGGCCGAGCGCGCCGTCCCCGCGCTGGACCGCGCCGCCCTGGCGGCGGCCGTCGAGCAGTATCTGCGGGAACGCGGCCTGGCGCCGGCCGGGACCGCCCCGCCGGCTCCGGCCGCCTCGGCGCTCAGCGGCCTGGCGGCCGAAGTCGTGGATCGTTTCCTTAGTTCGCGGAGCAAGGCGCCGGCCAGTTGCCCTCTGCAAGCGCCCGTCTGCCCGGCGCCCGCCGCGGCGCCTTCTCCGGCCGAAGCCGCCCCCCCCGCCACCCAGAACACCATCGCCGACTTCGTGTGCGAGAATGACGTACGGACCGCCATCCAGCAAGGACGCAAGATTTACATCGGGCCCAAGACGATCGTCACGCCCGCAGCGCGCGATCTGGGCCTCGAACATGACGTCCTGGTGATGGCTCAACGGTAGATGGCTGCCAATCTTGACGCTCTAAAAGACGAAATCCTCGCCTATTTGCAGGCGGAAGGCTTCGTGGTCTACCGCGGCTACACCCGCCAGGTGGAGGACGAAGTTTTTGTCTATTGGGATGCGCGCAACTTTCCGGATTTCCGGCTCTTCCTGGGCGCGGCGCGGGAGGTGGGCGTGCGGCTGGTCGTTTTCGGCGCCCGCACCTTCTCGGAGAGCATGGTGGAAAGCGCGCTGGGCCGCCTGGAGGAGTCCGAGCTCTCGCGCGAGGACCGGCGGGCCATCGAGCGCCGCTTGCGCGAGCTCCGGGCTTACGACGGTTTCACCTGCGCGCTGGAATTGTCTTTCGATTACCAGTCCCGGGTTTACCTGTTCAGCCTGGAGGCCGACTGGTACGAAGATTACCTGGACGTGCTGGACGAGATCGAGGCCGCCACGCCCGAGGGGGAAGAAGAAGAGGACGAGGGTTCGATGGGCGGCTATTTCTCGCGGAACTGATGCGCTCGCCCGCCGTCCCCGCGCGCTGGCGGATGCTGCCGCACGATCCGGCCCGGGCGAGCCGCCTGGCGGCCGAGTTGGGGCTGGCGCTTCCGGCCGCCCGCGTGCTGGCGGCGCGCGGCTATACGGAGCCCGAGGCTGCCCGGCATTTCCTGGAGGCCTCGCTGGCCGATTTGCATGATCCCTTCGCCTTGAAGGGCATGCGGGAAGCGCTGGCGCGCCTGCGTCAGGCCGTCGCCTCGGGCGAGTCCATCCTGCTGTACGGCGACTACGACGTGGACGGCGCCACCTCGCTGGTCATGCTGCGCAAGGCCATCGAGCTGGCGGGACACAAGGCCGCCGTCTACGTGCCCCACCGCCTGCGCGAGGGCTACGGCCTGCATCCGGAGGCGATCGAGCGGGCCGCCGCCGACGGCGTCCGCCTGCTGTTCAGCCTGGACACCGGAGTCCGGGCCCACGAGGCCGTCCGGCGCGCCCGCCAGTTGGGCGTGGACGTGATCGTGGCCGACCACCACCTGCCCGACCGGGAGCCGCCCCCGGCCCTGGCCGTACTGAATCCGCGTCAACCCGGCTGCCGCTATCCGGAGAAGAACCTGTGCGCCGCCGGGGTGACCTTCAAGCTCGTCCAGGCGCTGCTGTCCTCGCTGGGCTGGCCCTCCTCGAAGCTCCGGCGCATGCTGGAGTCCTTCCTCAAGCTGGCCGCCATCGGCACGGTGGCCGATGTGGCGCCGCTGACGGGCGAGAACCGCATCATCGTGAAGCACGGGCTGGAGGGACTGCGCTCGGTGCGCAATCCCGGCCTGCGCGAACTGCTCAAGGTGGCCGGCTTCGCCCAAGGCGAGGCGCTCACCGCCGAGCAGGTCGCCTTCCGGCTGGCGCCCCGTTTGAACGCCGCCGGGCGCATGGCCGACGCCATCGAAGTGGTGAATCTGCTGCTCACCGAGGACCAGGCGCGGGCTACCGAGCTCGCCGCACAGCTTCAGGCCTTGAACCGCCGGCGGCAGGACGCCGAGACCGAGAGCATCCGCAGCATTCTGGAAGAGTGCCTGCGAGCGCCGGTCACCGACCGCGATGCGGCGCTGGTGTTTTCCGGGCCGCAGTTCCACCGCGGCGTGGTAGGGATCGTGGCCGGCCGGCTGGTCGAGCGCTTCCACCGTCCGGTCTTCGTGCTGGGTGAGGATCCCGCCCAGGGCCTGGCCCAAGGATCCGGGCGCAGCATTCCCGCCTTCCACTTGCTCGAAGCGCTCGAGGCGATGCCCGAATTATTCCTGCGCTACGGCGGCCACCGCCAGGCGGCCGGCGTCACTTTACGGGCCGAGCAGGTCGAGGAATTCCGCCGCCGGCTGAACGCTTACGCCGCCGCCCGCCTGAAGCCGGAGGACTTTCAGCCCGAACTCGAACTGGACGCCCCGCTCGGCTTGAGCGAACTCAACGAGCAGGCGGCGGCCGATCTGCTTCGCCTGGCGCCCTTCGGCTTCGGCAATCCCCCGCCCCGTTTGCTGATCTCGGCCGCCCAGGTGGCTGCGCCGCCGGCGGTCTTCAAGGAGCGCCACTTGAGGGTCTGCCTGCGCCAGGGCGAGCGCGTGCTGACGTTGAAGGCCTGGGGCTTCGCCGAGCGCGCTTCGGAACTGACGCCCGGAGCGCGGGTGGACGCCGCCGTAACTTTTGAGCCGGATTCCTACAGCGCCCAGCGCGGCCGCCCGGGCTGGTCCGTCGTGCTTCAGGACGTCCGCCCGGCTCAGCCCAGCGTGTAAGGCGGGGCGAACTCGGGCGCTCCGCTCCGCCGGGTCGCCATCCAGCGCAGCATGTAGATCGTGCGGGGATCGGTCCTGCGGTTCAGCAGGTTGTTGGGCAACACTTCCAGCAGGCCGTGGGCGGCCGGGTCGCGGTAGTAGTCCATGTCCGGCTCGACTTTCACGCAGTCGAAGCCGCGTACTTGCCGGCGTTCATGGGCGTGAAAGGTCAGTTGCAGGTTGGCGACCGGAAAGCGCGTTTCCTTGAAGCTGGCGGTGGCCCCCGGATGCAGCAGACCGGGCAGCAGGCTGACGGCGAAGACGCCGGCCTGAACCGCGGCCGGCATCCGATCGAGCAATTCCGCGCGGGCCCAGGCGAAGAAACGGTCCGGCGCGGGCGGCGGATCCCAAATCAGCTCGGTGAAGTAGTCCAGGGCGGCGCCCTCCGCCAGCGGCGTCTGTTCGAGCGCGGTCAGCAGGTTCAGCAGGCCGGCCGCGGCGCCGGGGACCTGCTCCATCAGAGCCTCGTAATGCGTGCGCTCGAGCAACTCCGCCCAGCGGGGACGACTACGGGCGAGCGCCTCCCAGCGGGCGGCTCGAAAGTTGAACGCCGCCTCCCGCAAGGGCAGCATCAGGTCCAGGGAAGTGGTCGCCGCCGGGCGGAGCCGCACGCCGCTTTGACCGGACGTCATGCGGCCCGGCGCCGACGCCACCACGGTGTAGTTGTCGCGGAAGTTGTCGTAGCAGGGCAGGCGGGCGAAGTAGATCGAGGGCGCCCGGTGATACTTGGCGGAAACCGTGCGGCCGACGCCGTCCCGCAAGCGGACGAGCACGCGCCAGGCGGGAGAGAGCGGTTGCCGGTCGCCGTCGAACAGATTCAACATCAGCGAGGCGGTGGGGCGTTGCATTTCGCTCCCACCCTAAGGCCGGGGACGGCTTCCGCCGACCGCCTCCTCCCGCAAGGGGCTTGAAAGCAGGGCGGAAAAACTTCCGCCCGGCGCGTGACCGCGCGGCTGCGGCGCGCCCTACGGGGTCGCCGGGCGTATCTCGACCAGGCCCGCCTCGGCGTCCACCACCACGTAATCCCCCGTGCGGATGCACTCGAAGGGATTCCGCTCCAGCTCGGTGATCATAGGGATGCGATTGACGATGGCGCCCAGCGCCGCCAGGCTGTCCACCTCGACGTTGATGAAGGCCGCCGGCGCCGTTCCCTCCAGCTTGGCCAGGTTCAAGACCATGGGCGTGGCGGAGGATCCGCGCGTCGAGCGAATCACCAGCACGCGCCCGGCCAGCGACCTGCCTTCCAAAGGATGGCCCTTGCCGATCACCGTGCCGCTCACCGGATCCACTTCGCCCCAAAACGACAGGGTGGCGTCGGCCACCAGGGCGGCCCCCTCGGCCCGGCCTCTCACCACCGGCCGACCGCGCAGCACGACAGGCTCAGGCATCGCCCTGGAACCTCCCGGCCAGCGCCGCGCGCAGGCAGGATTCCGTATCCGCCACGATCACTTCCGCCCCCGTCATGGCCCGGGCGTAATGAGCCTGCTTGAAGCCGTCGGTCACCAAACGCCGGCAAGGGATTCGCATGTTGGTGGGGCAGGTGTCGCAGAGGATGCGCCCCCCGGCGGCCTCGATGATCTGCGCTGCGCCCATGGCTTCGGCCGCGCAGCGGGTGGCCCGTGCGGCATTGATCCACAGCCGGACGCCGCCGGCCACCCGCCGGCCCTCCAGCCGCCGCGCCGCCTGGGCGATCTCGCGCAGAGAGGCGTGCGGGCAGCCCAGAATCACGGCGTCAATCTCATCCCCGCGGGCGTCGCGCAGCGAGGCGTAAGTCTCCCGCAGGGCCTGGGGGGTGAACTCCACGCAGTCGGCGGGCGGCCGGCCGCCGAAAGCGGCTTCCGGGCTTGGCGCCTCCGGCGTCACGCCCGCGATGTGACACATGGTGACGCCGCCGCTGGTGGCCAGCGCGGCGCAAAGTTGCTTGGCCTCCTCTTGGGAGGGCCGCCGCACGCCCTCGAAGACCGGGATGCCGAGGCCCGCCAGCCGTCCGGCGAAGTAGCCGAGCGCCCCCCAATCGGCCGGATGGCGCAGTTCGGCGCTCACCCGGACCCGCAAGTCGCCCCGGCGGTTCTCCTCCAGCAGAACGCCGAACTCGGGCACCAGCCCGAGCAGCGAAGCCGCGATGGCGCTCTCGTTGCCGTGTCGCGTGGTGCGGGCGCCCAGAATCGAGTTGGCGTAGACGACGGCCGAGGACTCAGTCCAGGCGCAGATCTCGCCTTTTAGAGGCACGTTGCCCACCAGGTACGGGGCGCAGGTGAACGTCGGCAGATAGCCGGCCCGCGCGGCCAGCTCGGCGATCTCGCGCTGCACTCGCACCTGGCGGGGGTCGTTTTCCGGCGCCTCGATCTCATCCAGGGTGACGAACAGCGTGTGCACGGTGGCCACGCAGTGCGGCGCCACCGGATGGCGGCAGGCCTGCTTGAGGCCCTCGCAGAAGGCTTCCACCGTGCCGGGGGAGGCGCCCCGCGCCACCAGGTTGGGCACCGGCAGCAGCACATGCGTGTTGTCGCAGCGGATCAGCCGCCGCGCGCCCATCACTTCGCCCCACTCGACCAGCCAGCGCATGCAGCCGGCCGGATAGGGGCCGCGCGCTCCCTCCAGGATCGCTCGCTGGTCCGCCGTCAGTTCCACCGAAAAGCCTATGGGGCGGGATAGCCCACCGTCTGGGCCAGCACGATGCGCTGCTCCGGCCGCAGTTTCATGCGCGCCGCCAGCTTCTCCCGCTCGATCATGGCGCGCACTACGGTGGCCAACCCTTCCGAAGCGCAGAACAGATAAACATTCTGGGCGATGAAGCCGGTGTCGGCCGCCGAATAGAAAAGCTTGTCCTGCTCGGAGCGCTGCCCCATGCGGGCGTAATCGGCCACGTAGATCAGGTTCAGCGGCGCCTGGCCCACGAAAGCCTGGGTGCCGGCTGCGGCGCGCAAATCCTCGGCCACCGCCGGCGCCAGCCGGTGCGCCTTGGCGTCGTAGAGGAACAGGCCCTCGGGCAGGGCGACGTAGACGTCAATCTCCTGCATGTTGTTGGCCGAGGGAGCGGTGCGCCGCCCGTCCGGCCGGTTCACGCCGAAGGCCGCCCAGAGAAGATTCGAGAGCACCTGCGGGGGCAGCTTCTGCGGGCTGAAGGCGCGCGAGGAGCGGCGCGCGCCGAGGGCTTGCATGAGCGGCTTGCCCCCGTCGGTCTGGGGCTTGGGAAGCTCGATGGGTTTCAGCTCCTGCGCGGGCGCGAGCAGGGGAGCGATCAGCAGGGACGCGAACAGGAATCCTCGCATGGCAAACCCCTTGGCAATTGTACGCCAGTCCGGCGCCGGGCGAATCAGCGCAGCCTTACCGGCCGCCCGCCCGCCTCCTTGCTGCGCTGCGCGGCGTCCATGAAAGCGAAGATCTCCAGGGTTTCCTCGTTGGGCACCGGGGGCTGCCGGGTCTGGAAGAACTTGACGATCTCCACCACCAGCGGGCGGTAGCCGGATTTCATCTCGGGCGTGCTGCGCAGGGTCTTCTTGGGGAGGAAAACCACCGCCCCGTAGTCCGAGTAGGGGCGGATGGCGCGGACGCTGCCCAGGCGGCCGTCCTTCCAGCGGCCCACGATCAGGTCCGCGGAGGCGCCCGAGATGCGGGTCACTTCTTCGCAGCCCGTCCCCATGAGCGCGTACAGCATCTCGATGGGATGGATGGCGTACCAGGCCAGCTCCAGGTAGTGATGCTCCTCGAAGGGGCCGGGACCCCAGGTCATCACGCCCCGGGCCTCGGGCGTCTTGAGGGCCGCCACCATCTCGCTGTAACGCAAACTGGAGGAGCTCCACCAGGGGACCCCCGCCTGGCCCGCCAGCCGCGCGATCTCGCGCGCGTCCTCCAGGGTCGCCGCCAGCGGCTTGTCAATGAACATGGGCTTGCCGGCGGCGATGATCTGGCGGGCCTGCGCCAGGTGGGGCCGGCCGTCCACGCTCTCCAGCAACACGCCGTCCACCTTGGCGCACAGGGTGGCGATGTCCGGCACGATCTCGATGTTCCACCGGCTGCGCAACTGTTCGGCGTACTTGTCCACTCGCTCCCAACTGGAGGGCAGGTCGGGGCTGCCGCCTTTGAAGGCCGCCGTGACGCGCGCTCCGGGCACGTAGTCCGGCGAGGAAGGATCGTTCAACATGGCGGTGAAGGCGATCACGTGCGAGGTGTCGGTGCCCACGATGCCCAGGCGAATCTCGCCCGCCGCGGCGGGCAGGCTCAGCAACAACCACCAGGCGATCGGTCTCATGCGGGCCATTGTACTGCGCGGGGACGCGATCCCGGCGGGCGGCGCCTTCCCGGGTTGCCTTTCCCGGGCCTTCGCACTATGCTGGGTCAGGAAGGAGAAGCTCTCTATGGTGGATCGCAGGCGATTCCTGGGCGCGGCCGCGGCGGCCGCAACGGGCGCTTCGGCTCCGGCGCAACTGGCCCTGGACGGCGGCCGGCCGGTGCGCGAGAAACCCCTGCGGGCCGATTACTGGGGCCCGCAATACTACGACGAAAAGGAACGGCAGGAACTCATGGAGGTGCTCGAAACCGGCCGGCCCTTCCGCTGGTACGGCCGCGGCAGCCAGCCTCCCATGAAGGTGGCCACCTTCGAGAAGGAGTTCGCCGCCCGCATGCAGACCCGTTACGCCCTGGCGGTCACCTCGGGCACCGCCGCCTTGCAGTGCGCTCTGGCCGCCCTGGAGATCGGCCCGGGCGACGAAGTGATCCTGCCCGCCTGGACCTGGCACTCCTGCTTCAACACCATCGTGCATGCCGGCGCCCTGCCGGTCTTCGCCGAGATTGACGAGTCCTTCAACATTGATCCCAACGACATCGAGAGCAAGATCACCCCGGCCACCAAACTGATCATGGCGGTGCATCTGCAAGGCATGCCGGCCGATCTGGACCCCATCCTCAAGATCGCCCGCAAGCACAAGATCCGCGTGCTGGAGGATTGCGCCCAGAGCGTGGGCGGCGACTACAAGGGCAAGCCCCTGGGATCGCACGGCGACATCGGCATCTACAGCCTGCAATTGAACAAGACCATCACGGCGGGCGAGGGCGGCGCGGTGGTCACCAACGACCCGGTGCTGTTCGAGCGGGCGGCCCGCTTCCACGACCTGGGCGGCCTGCGGGAGTTGCACGAGCGCGTGGTGGGCCGGCCCAAACTGGACTGGTTTTTCGGAACCAACTTCCGCATGAACGAGTTCTCCGGCGGCGTGCTGCTGGCCCAGCTTCGCAAACTGGACGCCATCGTGGCGGCCGTGCGGGCCAATGCGCGCCGGGTTTACGAAGGCGTGGGCGATCTGCCGGGCATCCGCTTCCGCCGCCGGCCTGACCCGGCGGGCGAGCTGGGCGCGGCGGTCTTCATGGACTTCGGCAACCGGGAGCGGTGCGACCGCTTCCTGAGGGCCATGAAAGCCGAGGGCGTTCCGGCCAGCCGTCCCAGCGGCTCGGTCATTCTTCCCACCTTGCCTCACGTGATCAAGAAGGCCACCGTGCACCCCAACTGGCCTTCCTTCGCCGGCGAGCGCGGGCGTTCGATCCAGTACGGCCCCCAGTGCTGCCCGCGCACCCTGGACATCCTGGGCCGCTTCGCGGGCGTCTCGATGGATCCCAAGTTCACCGAGCAGGATTGCCGGGACATCATCACGGCCATCCGCAAGGTCTACCCGGCGGTGATGCGCGCCTAGTGCGGGCGGAGTGGCTGGAAGACATCCGCCGCGATAACCGCAGCGGCGCCGCGACGCTGGCCGCCCGGGCGGCCGGAGCGCTGGCCGAATGGCTGGCGGCGGGGCCGAGCGCCGAAGAAGTCGGCGCCGTTCTCCGCGAGTTGGTGCGCGCCCAGCCTCGCATGGCGCCCCTGGTCAATCTGGCCGCGCGGGTGCTCGAGGCCGGGCCGGAGGCAGCCGCCGCCTGCCGCGAATTTCTTCGGCGGCTGGAGGAGGACGCCCGGGCGGTTAGCCGGGAGGCGTCCGCCCTGGTCGCCGGCGCGGTGCTCACGCACTCCTATAGCTCGACCGTGCGGGCCGCGCTGGAGCACGCCTGGCGGCAGGGCCGGCGCTTCAGCGTGATCCTCACCGAATCGCGCCCGATGCGCGAAGGGGTTCGGCTGGCCCGCGAGCTGGCCGGGGAGGGCATCCCGGTGCGACTGGTGCCGGACGGGGCGGCCGGCGCCTTCGTTCGGGAGGCCCGCGTCGTTCTGATCGGAGCCGACGCGGTGACCTTCGAGGGCGTGGTCAACAAGATCGGCACCTGGCCGCTGGCCCTGGCCGCCCGGGAGTCCGGCGTGCCGGTCTATGCGCTGGCCTCGGCCGAGAAATTCCTGCCCGCGGGCTACACGCTGCCGCCCGAGCCGGAGCACGATCCGCGCGAGGTCCTCGAGGAGGAAGTCCCGGGCGTGACGGTCCTCAATCCTTACTTCGAGACCACGCCCTGGGAGCTGTTGGCCGGGTTGGTGAGCGAGGAGGGCGTTCTCGCTCCCCGGGAAGTCCTCGAGCGGCTCGGGCGCCGGTCCGCCCCGCCCCCTCTGGCGGCGGGCTGATCGAGAGGCCCTCAGGCCCCGAGCACGCGCACCAGCCGCAACAGCTCCTGCTCGGTGGAATCGTTGGGGACCGAGCAACCCGGGGCCAGAATGAATTTCGGACCGGCGTCCTGCCGGGCCTCCTGCCACTGGCGCCGCAGCTCCTCTTCGCTCAGGCGCCGGAAGTTGCGTTCGTCCAAACCGCCCATCAGCACGCCCGAGTACCGGCGGCGCACCTCGGCCATGCCGACGCCGGTCGCGTGCCTCGAGTAGTGGAGCACCCTGGCCAGCCAGCCTTTGTAAAACAGATCCAGGTAGACCTTCTCGCCGTGCAGGTGCAGGATGTTCAAGGGCGCCTGGCGGACCGCCTCCAGTAACGCCTTGTCGAACGGCTCGCTGAACTTGCGGTACTCCTCGCGGGAGAGCGCGGCCGCGTCGGCGTTAGCGACGGCCAGAAAGATGCCCGCCGCGCCGGCCCGCAGCGCCAGGCGGGCATGGTTGATTTGCGAGCGGTTGATCGCCTCCAGCGCGTCCAGCAGGGCCTGGGGCTTCTCGCGCATCAGGCGGCGCACTTCCTCGGGCGAGGAGAGCTTCTCGGCCTGATTCCAGGAATTGAAGATCGTCTCGACGAAGTAGCAGCGGCCGGCCAGCCCCTGGCGGATGAGCTGAAGGGCCCGGATCTGGCGGGGAAACGGGTTGCCGTGCACAGGCACTTCCCACCAGGGACCTTGGGGCTTGGGGAAAGGATAGTCCGACATGACCTTGACCAGGTCGGTGCGGAACTTGCGGTGGAAGGCCAGCGTGGCCCGCGCGTGCTCTTCGCCCGGCCGGTTTTCCAGTCCGAAGTGATGCCAGAAGCTGAAGGGCGGGCGGTCCACTTCCGCCCCGGACAGAGCGCGATCCACCCGCCGGCGGGGGGTCATGGGCGCGGCGACCGCTGCGGTTGCGCTCAGGAAAAACCGGCGCCGGGTAAGCATCAGCTCTCCCCAGGATAGCGGATGCGCGCCGGGGCCAGCTCAGCCGGCAACAGCTTGCCCGGATTCAGCAGGCCGGCCGGATCGAAGAGCGCCTTCACGCGGGCGAAGACCTCCAGCGTGTCGGGACCGTAAAGCAGCGGCATGAGGTCGTTCTTCTCCATGCCCACGCCGTGCTCGCCCGTGATGGTTCCACCCAGCTCGATCGAGCGCTTGAGGATTTCCGCGGCCGCGGCGCGCGCCTTCTCGAGATCGCCCGGCCGGCGGCCGTCAAACAGGATGATGGGGTGGAGGTTGCCGTCTCCGGCGTGGAAGATGTTGCTGATCACCAGGCCGTAGCGTTCCGAGACTTCCTGGACGAAGGCCAGCGCGGCCGGCAGCCGGGTGCGCGGCACCACGCCGTCCTGCACGTAGTAGAACGGGCTGACCCGCCCGATGGCTCCGAAAGCGTTCTTGCGGCCCTTCCAGAGCAGTTCGCGCTCCTCGGCGGAGCGGGCCAGTTGCACGCGGCGGCAGCGGCAGGCCAGGCAGACCTCCTGCACCTGCCGGGCCTGCTCCTCGACCGCTTCGCGCAAGCCCTCCAGCTCGATCAGCAGCACGGCGGCCGCGTCCATGGGGTAGCCCGCGCCGGTGGCCTCCTCGACCATGCGGAGCATGACGCCGTCCATCATTTCCAGGGCCACCGGGGTGATGGCCCGAGCGGTGATTTCGGCCACCGTGCGGGCGGCCTGCTCGACGGAATCATAAATGGCCAGAATGGTCTTCACCTGCTCGGGCTGCCTCAGCAGGCGGAGCACCGCCTTGGTCACCACAGCCAGCGTCCCTTCCGAACCCACCAGCAGCGCCGTCAGGTCGTAGCCCGGCGGATCGGCTTCCTTGCCCCCCAGGGCCACCACGCTGCCGTCGGCCAGCACCGCCTCCAGGCCCAGCACGTGATTGACGGTGACGCCGTAGGCCAGGGTGTGCGGCCCGCTGGCGTTCTCGGCCACGTTGCCCCCGATAGTGCAGGCCCGCTGGCTGGAGGGGTCGGGCGCGAAAAAGTAACCCCGTCCCTGGACCGCCAGCGTCACGTCCAGGTTGGCCACACCCGGCTCGACCACCGCCCGCTCGTTCTCCAGGTCCAGCTCGAGGATCCGATTCATGCGCGTGAAGGCCGCCACCAGCCCGCCGGCCGCCGGGATGGCCCCGCCGCTCAAGCCGGTCCCCGCGCCCCGCGCCACCAGCGGGATGCCGTACTGGGCGGCGATGCGGACCACCGCCGCCGCCTCTTCGGTCGAGCGCGGGAAGACCACCATCTCCGGCCGCGCCTTGTCCACACTGCCGTCGTACTCGTACAGCGCCAGATCCTCGGGGTTCTCCAGGCAGCCTTCGGGCCCCAGAAGCTCCCGCAGCCGGCGCCTGGCCGGTTCCGGTATCACGAGCCCTCCAGAAATGTCTTGACGCGCCGGATGATCTCCGGGTCGCTCCAATCGGCCGGCCCGATGAATTTCTCCAGCACCCGCCCCCGACGGTCAATCAGGTAGGTCTCGGGGTACTTGAAGGTGCCGTAGCGGGCGCTGATGCGGGCCTCCGGGTCGCGCGCCGTCAGGAAGGAGACCCGCGCGCCGGCCAGAAACCGCCGGTAGGCCTTCTCGTCCCGATCCACGCTGATGCCCAGAACCACCACGCCCGAAGAAGCCAGCGCCTGCTGAAAGCGATCGAGCGACGGCATCTCCTCCAGGCAGGGCGGGCACCAAGTCGCCCAGAAGTTCAGCACCAGCAGCCGCCCGCCGAAGTCCGAGCGCGATACGGCGCGCCCGTTGTCGGCCACGATGCGGAACTCCGGGGCGGTGTCGTTCACGTTGACCACCGGCTCGCGCAGCGCCCGCATCACGCCGTAAGCCAGCAACGCCAGGCAGACGGCGATGAGCAGCCGCAGCAGGCGGTCTCGGTTCACTTCAGCCTTCCTTCCTCACTGCTATGATTTCAGTGTATCCGTTCGCCGGGCCGGGCATCAAAACTACTTGGAGTGGCATCGGCCGCCATGCTAGTCACCCGTCGCGTCGAGTTCTCCGCGGCGCACTTCTGCCGCCTGCCGGAGCTCTCCGAGAGCCAGAACCGGGAGCTGTACGGCGAGGCGGCCAACCCTCACGGCCATGGTCACAACTGGGCGGTGGAAGTCACCCTCGAGGGCCCGCCCGATCCGGTCACCGGCATGGTGTTCGACCTGAAGGCGCTCAAGGAGATCCTGCGCCGCACGGTCATCGAGCCCATGGACCATCGCTTCCTCAATTACGAGGTCCCGCCCTTCGATCGCGTCGTGCCTACGGCGGAAAACCTGGCCCGCGAGATCTGGCGGCGTCTGGAGCCGGAAGTACGCGTCGCCGGCCGCCGCCTGCATGCCGTGCGCGTCTGGGAAACCGAGGACTATTACGTGGACTGCTTCGGAGACGAGTCATGATGCGGGTGACGCGGCGCTATCGCTTCTCGGCCTGCCACCGGCTGCACGCTCCCGGGCTGACCCCGGGCGAAAATCGCGCCGCCTACGGCAAGTGCAATAATCCTTACGGCCACGGCCACGACTACCTGCTCGAGGTCAGCGCCCAGGGCCGCCGACAACCCGCCACCGGCCGGGTGCTCAATCCCGCCGCCCTGGACCGGCTGGTCTCCCGCGCCGTGCTCGAGGTCTTTCACGGGCGCAACCTGAACGCCGAAATCCCGGAGTTCGCCGCCGCTCCGCCCACCTCGGAGAACCTGGCCCGCGCCATCAGCCGGCGGCTTCGGGAGCGCTGGCCGGAGGCCTTCCCCGACGGGGAGCCGCGCCTGGCCCGAATCCGGCTTCAGGAAACCCGGCGCAACAGTTTTGAGATCATGGAGGAAGAGTGAAACCGCGTGCGAGAGCCGTTCTGAGGGAGTTCCCCGCCCGGCGCCCGGCCGGCTCGGTGGCCTCGCTGATGGAAGAGGTGCTCCGGCAGTTGGGCGAAGATCCCGGCCGCGAAGGCTTGCGGCGCACGCCCGAGCGCATCCAAAAGGCGCTGGAATACCTGACCAGCGGCTACCGGGTCAAGCTCGAAGAGGTCATCAACGGAGCCCTGTTCACGGTCAACTACGACGAGATGGTCATCGTCAAAGACATCGAGTTCTTCAGCCTCTGCGAGCACCATCTGCTGCCCTTCTTCGGCAAGATGCACGTGGCCTACATCCCGCGCCAGAAGGTCATCGGGTTGAGCAAGATCCCGCGCATCGTGGACATGTTCGCCCGGCGGCTCCAGCTTCAAGAGCGGCTCACGCAGCAAGTGGCCCAGACCCTCCAGGACGTGCTGAACCCCCTGGGCGTGGGCGTGGTCTGCCAGGCGCGGCACTTCTGCATGATGATGCGCGGGGTGGAGAAGCAGCATTCCGGGGCGGTCACCAGCGCGATGCTGGGCGCCTTCCGCACGCGCAAGGGCACGCGCGAGGAATTCCTCTCGCTGGTCTGCCGCCCGGGCGAGGCGCTGTAGGCGCCGCTCGCCGCCGGCCCGCTCTCGGCCCGGCCGACTACCCCCTTTTCCGGCCCAGGTTACTCCCTTGCCTGTATGGGATTGCCGGTCCCCGGCGGCTAGTCTGGAAGTTCGGGAGGGGAGGCTGATGGCAGACTTCTATCAGACCGGTTTGGTGGCTACGCTGCATCGGCTGAATCCGAACGGCTTGGAGCGGCTGGAGAGCGAGCTGGAGCGGTTTTCCTCGGAGACCCCTATCGGGCTGGTTCTGCCCGCCCTATACGCGGAGTTCGAAACCCCGGCGATGCGCCGGATCGCCGACGAGCTGGCCCGGGTCCGCTACCTGCGCCGCATCGTGGTGGCGCTGGGCCGGGCCGATCAGAGCCAGTACGAGCGGGTGGTCCGGTTCTTCGAGGACTTCCCGCAGCCGGTGACCATCCTGTGGATAGACAGTCCTCGCATCCAGGAGCTGTTCCGGCTGCTGGAGGCCCAGGGGCTCTCGGCCGGCAGCGACGGCAAGGGACGCTCCTGCTGGCTGGCCTACGGCTTCCTGCTGGCGGCCGGGGACTGCGGCGTGATCGCCCTGCACGATTGCGACATCGTCAACTACGACCGGCGGCTGGTGGCCCGCCTGTGCTACCCGGTGGCCAATCCCAACCTGGGCTTCGAGTTCTGCAAGGGCTACTACGCCCGGGTCACCGACCGCATGCACGGCCGGGTCACCCGGCTGTTCGTCACCCCGCTGATACGGGCCATGGAAGGCATGGCGCCCGGCGCCCCGTTTTTGAAGTTCCTGGACAGCTTCCGCTACCCCCTGGCCGGGGAGTTCGCCATGAAGGCCAATCTGGCCCGGGTGAACCGCATCCCGGGGGACTGGGGACTGGAGGTGGGGGTTCTGGCCGAGGTTTTCCGCAACTGCGCGGTCTCCCGGGTCTGCCAGGTGGATCTGGCCGACAATTACGAGCACAAGCATCAGAGCCTCTCGGCGGAGGATCCGGCCCGCGGGCTGCGGCGCATGACGGTGGACGTGGCCAAGTCGCTGTTCCGCACCATGGCGGGCGAGGGCCTGGTCTTCACCAAGGACCACTTCCGCAGCCTCCAGGTGCGCTACGTGCGCCTGGCCGAGGACACCATTGACCGCTATTACGCCGACGCCTTGCTCAACGGCTTGCAATTCGACCGGCACGCCGAGGAGCTGGCCGTGGCCACCTTCGCGCGCAGCCTGCGCCAGGCGGCCGAAGAGTACCTGGAGGATCCGCTGGGTCCGCCCCAGATCCCCAACTGGAACCGCGTGATCTCGGCCATCCCGGATTTCTTCCGCTACCTGCGGGAGGCGGTCGAGGCCGACGCCCGGCGGCCGGCGGCGCGGATCGAACCGGTGGCGGCGGTTTCGGCGGCCTGAAACCGGTTCCCCTCCCTGCGGAGCATCGGCGGCGTGCATGTCGAGCGATGAAGCGCGCAGAGCCCTGGCAGGGCTCAAGCAGGCCGACTTGGTGGTCGGCATCCCCAGCTACAACAACGCCCGCACCATCGGACACGTGGTGCGGGCGGCCCAGGCCGGGCTGGCCAAGTACTTCGGTCAGCTTTCCGCCGTGATCATCAACTCCGACGGCGGCTCGCGCGACGGAACCCGCGAGGCGGTGCTGAGCGCTTCGATCGAGTCGCCCCAACTGTTGCTGTTGTCCACCCCGCTGCTGCCCGTGCACCGGCTCTCGCTGCCTTACCACGGCATTCCCGGCAAGGGCAGCGCCTTCCGCCTGATCTTCACCCTGGCCCGCGAGCTGGGAGCGCGGGCCTGCGCGGTGGTGGACGCCGATCTGCGCTCGATCACGCCGGAATGGATAGACCTGCTGCTGCGGCCCATCCTGCACGCCGGCTACGATTTCGTGGCCCCCTACTACCACCGGCACAAGTACGACGGCACGATCACCAACAGCATCGTCTATCCGCTCACCCGGGCCCTTTACGGGTTGCGCGTGCGCCAGCCCATCGGGGGCGACTTCGGCGTCTCGGCCCGCCTGCTCGCCCGCTATCTGGAGCGCAAGGACTGGGAGACCGACGTGGCCCGCTATGGCATTGACATCTGGATGACCACCATCGCCATCGCCGAGGGCTTCCAGGTCTGCCAGAGCTTCCTGGGAGCCAAGCTGCACGACGCCAAGGACCCGGCGGCGGACTTGAGCGCCATGCTGCACCAGGTGGTAGGCAGCGTGTTCACCCTGATGCGAGAGTACGAGGCGGTCTGGCGCGGCGTCAGCGGGAGTCGTCCGGCGGATCTGTTCGGGTTCCGCTTCGACGTGGGCCTGGATCCGGTGCCGGTGAACCTGGAGCGGATGGTGAAATCCTTTCTGACCGGCTGCCGCGAGCTGCGCGAGATTCTGGCCCTGGCGCTGGAGCGGGGCACTCTGGAGGCCCTGCTGGCCCTCTGCCGGCAGGCGGAGGCCGACCCGCGAGGCTGGCGGCTGCCGGACGAACTCTGGGCCCGCATCGTGCTGGACTTCGCCTGCGCCCACCGCGCCCTGCCCGTGGAACGCGGGCACCTGCTGCGTTCGCTCACGCCCCTGTACCTGGGCCGCGTGGCCTCCTTCGTTCTGGAGACGGAAAGCATGATTTCCTCGGAGGTCGAGGAGCGCATCGAGCAGCTCTGCCTGGCCTTCGAGGCGGCCAAGCCTTATCTGGCGGCGCGCTGGGATTCCGTCCGCCCGCCGGCGGCGCCCAAAGCCCAGCCTGCGCCCGTGGAGGTGAAACCATGATCGCCACGCTGCGCGAAATTCTCGAACAGTCGCTTCAGCGCCTGGCTCAAACCGCGACCGCCTACGTGCCGCCCCTGCTGGCCGGGCTGGTCATTTTCCTGGCCGCCCTGCTGATCGCCGCGCTGGTGCGCCTGCTGGTAATGCGCATCACCAAGACCGCCTGGCTGGACCGGTTTCTGCTGGAGAGCGGCCTGGCCTCGATGCTGGGCCGCAGCCGGCCCATGCAGGCCGCGCCCCTGGTGGCGGCCGGCGCCTACTGGCTGATCCTGCTGATCGGCCTGCTGACCGCGCTGAACGCTTTCAACACCGCCCTGACCAGCCAGATCGTTCAGGCGGTGGTCTTCCTGCTGCCCAAGCTGGCCACCGCCGCCCTGATCCTGCTGGCCGGCGCCTGGCTGGCCCAGTTCCTGGGCCGGAGCATGCTGGTGTGGGCGGTCAACGAGGATCTGCCTCACCCGCGCCGGCTGGCCGCCGGGGTGCGCGTGCTGATCATGTTCGTGGCGGTGGTGGCGGCGGCCGATCATCTGAACTTCGCCCGCGAGGTCTTCCTGGCGGCCTTCGTGCTGGTGGTGGGCGGCGCCGTGCTGGCGGCCAGCCTGGCGCTGGGGCTCGGAGTGCACGGCGCTCTCAAGCGGCGCTGGGGCGAGCCGGCCCGCGCCGGGGACGGCGAGGAAAAGTCGCTATGGAACCACCTCTGAGGCGGCCGGTTGGCTGAGGATTTCCAGGATGGCTTCCTTCCAGCCCTCCGGTCCGGGACGGCTGGTGATGCGCGCCCGGCTCAGCAGGGCTTGGAGTTCGCGCGCCGCAGGCGTGCGGATCAATACGGGTGTGTCCACCAGGCGAAGCAGACCCAAGTCGTTCCATCCGTCGCCCAGCCCGACGCTGTGGACGGGGCCGCGCGCCCGGCGGTAGGCCTCCAGGAGGATTCCGGCGGCCGCCGCCTTGTCGTTGTCGCCCAGGATGTGGTAAAAGCGGCCGCCGCGCGTCCAGCGCAGCCCGCACCGCTCGATGGCCCGCAGCAGAGGCTCCGGGGGCGTCGAGCCCAGGATCTGGAAGGCTTCGTCATACTCGCGCTGCTTGGCCAGCCGCGCCTGCGCCAGGGGAAGACCCGTGCGGCGGCGGACCTGCCCCGCCGTCATGCGGGAGAAGCCCAGCACGCGCACGCCGCTTTCGGCCGCCGCGGCCTCCAGGGCCTCGGTCAGCTCGGGGTAGGGCCGGCCCAGCTCGATGAGCTGGCCGTCCTCTCGCTCGAGGGCGCCCGGCAACCGGAAGGGGAAGTAGCCCCGGGGGACAATCAAGGCGCCGCCGTTCTCGACGATGTAGGGATCCCGGTTGCCCAGCCGGGCGCGCCAGAACTCCAGCTCGGCCCGGGTCTTGCTGCTGGCCAACACCAGCGACGCGCCGCGCCGGCGGAGGGCCTCCAGGGCGGGCCGGGCCGGCCGCCAGTCGTAGCTCCGGGCGTCGAGCAGGGTTCCGTCCAGGTCCGAAAACACCACCAGCACGCCTCCAGCATGGCGTCCCGCGGCGCCGGCCGCCATCCCGCCCGGACCGGATTCCGGCGCGAAAATAAGGGTAGCCCCGGAGGAGCACCATGAGAAGCCGCACCGGTCCCGCCCTGGCGGTGGCTTTCGGCGCCTTGCTGGCGCTGATCACCCTCTCGGGTCTGGCCATGCTGCGCACCACGCGCCAGATTTACGCCGAGATCTCCTCGCTTTACGACAACTACCAGCGCAGCGCGCAGAGCCTGAACGAATTGCGCACCGAGGTCCATTTCTCCGGCGTGCTGGTGCGCGATTATCTGCTGGATCCCTCTCACCTCACCGCCGGGCTGTACCGCGACCAGTTACTCGAGCTGCGCGGCTCAATGAGCCGGGAGCTGGCCGACCTGCGGGGCATCATCGGAGCCGAGGACGCTCCCAAGCTGGACCGCCTGCGCGAGGAGCTCGACAAGTATTGGGATTCCCTCGACCCCCTGTTCGACTGGACGCCGCGCGAGAAGCTGGCTTTCAGCTCCCTGTTCCTCCGCCATCAAGTGCTGCCCCGGCGCAACGCCGTACTGGCCCTGGCCCGCGAGCTGCGCCAATTGAATCAAGCCAACCTGGAAAGGCAGCGGCGCCAGATTGACAACAAGCACAGCGAGCTGCCGGTCTATCTGGGGCGCCTGCTGGCCGCCACCCTGGTGCTGGGCGCGGCGGTCTCGGGCTTGAGCATCCGGCGCATCCACCGGCTGGAGAAGCGCACCGAGCAGGAGTGGCGGCGGGCCGAGCAGGCCGAACAGGAACTGCGCCGCCTCTCCCAGCAGTTGGTCCAGACCCAGGAGGCCGAGCGCAAGTCCATCTCGCGCGAGCTGCACGACGAAGTGGGCCAGATGCTCACCGGGCTGCGCATGGAGCTGCGCCGCCTGGAGGATCTGCGCGAGGCGCCGGCGGCGGAGTTTCGAGCCGGGCTGGAAGAGGCGCGCAAGCTCTCCGAGGAGGCGCTGCGCACGGTGCGCGATCTGGCCATGGGCCTGCGCCCCTCGATGCTGGATGATCTGGGGCTGGCGCCTGCCGTCGAATGGCAGGCGCGCGAGTTCTCCCGGCGCTTCGGGGTGCCGGTGAGCGTCGAGCTGGACGGGCGCCTGGAGGGGCTGCCCGAGCCTCATCGCACCTGCGTCTACCGCGTGGTGCAGGAGGCTCTCACCAACTGCGCCCGCCACGCCCGGGCGAACGAGATCCGGGTGACCATCCACGGCCGGCAGGACGCCCTGATCATGACCATCCAGGACGACGGGGCGGGCTTCGATCCGGCCGCGGTCTCCGGCCGGGGCTTGGGGCTGCTGGGCATCCAGGAGCGCGTGCGCGAGTTGGGCGGGCGCCTGAGCATCCTCTCCCAGCCCGGCCGCGGCACCCTGCTTTCGGCCGAAGTGCCCCTGGACCGCAAGGAGGAGGGCGATGAGCCGGATACGCGTCCTGCTGGCCGATGATCACGCCGTGGTGCGCAAGGGGCTGCGCTTCCTGCTGGAGCGCCAGCCCGAGATGGAGGTGGTGGGCGAAGCGGCCGACGGCCGCGAAGCGGTCCGCCTGGCCGAGGAATTCAAGCCCACGGTGGTGGTGATGGACATCGGCATGCCGCAGTTGAACGGCATCGAAGCGACCGCCCAGATCGTCAAACGCAGTCCCCAGACCAGCGTCATTATGCTGAGCGTGCACTCCGACGAAACCTATCTGCTAAGGGCCCTCTCGGCCGGCGCCAAGGGCTATCTGCTGAAGGACTCCGCCGAGGACGACCTGGTGCGCGCCGTGCAAGTGGTGGCCCAGGGCAAGCCCTTCTTCAGCCCGGCGATCGCCCAGACCCTGCTGGAGGACTACATGCGCTTCCTGCAACAGCGCGGGCTGAAGGACTCCTACGACCTGCTCACCGACCGGGAGAAGCAGATCCTCCAGTTGCTGGCCGAGGGCAAGAGCAACAAGGAGGTGGCCGCGCTGCTGAACCTGAGCCTGTACACGGTGGAGACCCACCGCACTCACCTGATGCAGAAACTGAACCTGCACAACACGGCCGAGATCGTGCTCTACGCCGTGCGCAAGAAGATCATCACCTAGCGCGCCCGCCGGCCGCCCGGCGGGCGGCGACCCCGCTCTGCTATAAGGGTAAGGAGAGACCGGATGCACAGTGTGCTGGCCATCCTGCTGGCCGGGGGCGCGGGCGAACGTCTCTATCCGCTGACCCGGCACACCGCCAAGCCGGCGGTGCCTTTCGGAGGCCATTACCGGATCATTGATTTCACTCTCTCGAACTGCATCAACTCCGACGTGCGGCGGATCTTCATCCTCACCCAGTACAAGTCCCTGGAGCTGACCCGCCACGTGCGCGAGGGCTGGAACATCCTCTCGGCCGAGCTGGGCGAGTACATCGAGGTGATCCCGCCCATGAAGCGCATTCACGAGGACTGGTATCTGGGCACGGCCGACGCCGTCTTTCAGAATTGCGAGAGCATTCTGGCGGAAAACCCGGAATATACCCTGGTGCTTTCGGGCGATCACATTTACAAGATGAACTACCGGGAAATGATCGCTTGGCACCGGCAGCACGAGGCCGAGATCACCCTGGCCACCATCCAGGTGCCGCCCGAGGAGGCGGGCCGCTTCGGCGTGGTCGAGATCGCCCCGGATTACCGGGTGGTGGGCTTCGAAGAGAAGCCGCAGCACGACCACCCGGTCCGCTCGGTGTTCAACCCCGAGATGGTGAGCGCCTCCATGGGGGTCTACGTGTTCAACACCCGGACCCTGCTGGAGGCGGTCAGCCAGGACGCCGCCGATCCGGACTCCTCGCACGACTTCGGCCGCGACGTGCTGCCCCGCTCGATCCACCGCTACCGGGTCTACGCCTACGATTTCGTGGACTTGAACAAGAAAGCCGCCCGCTATTGGCGCGACGTGGGCACCATTGACGCCTATTACGAGGCCAACATGGACCTGGTGGCGGTGACTCCCGAGTTCAACCTTTACGACGAGCAGTGGCCGCTGCGCACCCGGCCGCTCCAGCGCCCCCCGGCCAAGTTCGTCTTCGCCCAGGAAGGCCGGCGCATGGGGGTGGCCCTGGATTCCATCGTCTGCGGCGGCTGCATCATTTCCGGAGGGCGCGTGGTCCGTTCGGTGCTCTCGCCCGGCGTGCGCATCAACAGTTACTGCGAAGTGGAGAGTTCGATCCTGATGCACAACTCCGAGGTGGGCCGTTACAGCCGCATCCGGCGGGCGATCCTGACGCCCAACGTAAGGGTGCCCGAGAACAGCGTCATCGGTTACGACCTCGAACAGGATCGCGCCAAGGGTTATTTCGTCACCGATTCCGGCATCGTGGTGGTGACCGATGAACAGGCGGCCTACACCAGCACGGTGCGCCAGTCCGCTTGAGGATGTCGCGCCGTGCCGGCCGCCGCGTAGTTTCCCATTCCAACAAGGAGCCGATGAACTCATGCAGATCGTCAAAGTGACCGGCCGCGAGATCCTGGATTCGCGCGGCAATCCCACCGTGGAGGCCGAGGTCTGTCTGGCCGACGGCAGCCTGGGCCGGGCGGCGGTGCCCTCGGGCGCCTCGACCGGCGAACACGAAGCCCTCGAGTTGCGCGACGGGGACAAGGGCCGCTACCTGGGCAAGGGCGTGCAAACGGCGGTGGCCCACATCAACGGCGAGATCGCCCGGGCGGTGGTGGGCCGGCCGGCGGACCGCCAGGCCGAGCTGGACCAGCTCCTCATCGAACTGGACGGCACGCCCAACAAGGGGCGACTGGGCGCCAATGCCATCCTGGCGGTCTCGATGGCGGCCGCCCGGGCGGCGGCGGCCGCGCACAGGCTGCCGCTGTATCGCTACCTGGGCGGGGTCGGCGCCGGCCTGCTCCCGGTGCCCCTGATGAACATCCTCAACGGCGGAGCGCACGCCGACAATTCCGTGGACGTGCAGGAGTTCATGGTGGCGCCCTTCGGCGCTTCCTGCTTTCGGGAGGCGCTGCGCATGGGGGCGGAGATCTTCCATACCCTGAAAGGCGTGCTCAAGAAGCGCGGCTACGCCACCGCCGTGGGCGACGAAGGCGGCTTCGCGCCCAATCTCAAGTCCAACCAGGAGGCGCTCGAGCTGATCCTGGAGGCCATCGCCCAGGCCGGCTACCGGGCGGGCGAGAACGTGGCCATCGCCCTCGATCCGGCCGCCAGCGAGTTCTACGACGCCGAGCGGGGCCAGTACGTCTTCAAGAAGTCCGACGGCAGCCGGCGCAGCCCGGAACAGATGGTCGAGTTCTGGGCCGACTGGGTGGACCGCTATCCTATCCTCCTGATCGAGGACGGCATGGCGGAGGACGACTGGGCGGGCTGGAAGCTGATGACCCAGACCCTGGGCGAGAAGATCCAGTTGGTGGGCGACGATCTGTTCGTCACCAACGTCAGCCGGCTGGTGCGCGGCATCCAGGAGGGCGTGGCCAATTCGATCCTGATCAAGTTGAACCAGATCGGCACCGTGACCGAGACGCTGCGCGCCATCGAGACCGCCGCCCGGGCCGGCTATCACTCGGTGATCTCCCACCGCTCGGGTGAGACCGAGGACGCCTTCATCGCCGACCTGGCGGTGGCCACCAACGCCGGCCAGATCAAGACCGGCTCGGCCAGCCGTACCGACCGCATCGCCAAGTACAACCAGCTCCTGCGCATCGAGGAGGAACTGGGGGGCGCGGCCCGCTTCGCCGGGCGCAGCGCCTTCCGGCGGTGAGACTCGCCCCGAGGAGTGCACGTCATGTATCGAATCGTTCTGCTCCGACACGGCGAAAGCCTCTGGAACAAGGAGAATCGTTTCACCGGCTGGACGGACGTGGATCTGTCCGAACGCGGCGTCGAGGAGGCGCACGAGGCCGGGCGCATCCTCAAACGCGAGGGCTTCGTCTTCGATTTGGCCTTCACGTCGGTGCTCAAGCGGGCCATCCGCACCCTTTGGATCGTGCAGGACGAGATGGACCTGATGTGGATCCCGGTCCGGATCTCCTGGCGGCTGAACGAGCGCATGTACGGCGCGCTCCAGGGCCTGAACAAGGCGGAGATGGCCGAGAAATTCGGCGAGCAGCAAGTGCTGCTGTGGCGGCGCAGCTATGACATCCCGCCCCCCGCCTTGGAAAAAAGCGATCCCCGCTGGCCCGGACACGACCCCCGCTACCGCGACCTGCCCGAGGAGTTGATTCCCGTCACCGAGTGCCTCAAGGACACCGTGGAGCGCTTCCTGCCTTACTGGCACGAGGAGATCGCCCCGGCGGTGCGTTCGGGCCGGCGGGTGCTCATCGCCGCCCACGGCAACAGCCTGCGGGCCCTGGTGAAATACCTGGACGACATCTCGGACCAGGACATCGTGGGGCTGAACATCCCCACAGGCATGCCGCTGGTCTACGAGCTGGATGAGAACCTGCGCCCTCTGAAGAGCTACTATTTGGGCGACCCTGAGGCGGTGCGCAAGGCGATGGAGGCGGTGGCGGCCCAGGGCAAGAAGCGGCAGCCTCAGCCGGCTTGAGGGGCGGGGCTATTAATATCGCATTCGTTAGTTTCACGCCCGCGAGCGGCGACAATTGCGCAAATTTAATATCGGACTGCGAAGTTTCTGCTTGACCTTCGCTCCCCCTCCCGGCTACAATCCCACACCAGAGCGCCCCGCGGGCGGCTCCGGCCCGCCTCCCGCGGACGGACCCCTGGCCGGCGGGGGCGCCTCCCAAGGAGGTGCGGTCCGATGTCTCGCTACGCCCGATGGGCCGCCGGCTTGCTGCTGGCCGGCCTGCTACAAGCGCAATCCAACCTGGGCCGGATCGTGGGCGCGGTGCGCGATCCCAGCGGCGCCGCCGTCAGCGGAGCACGGGTCCTGGTGACCAACGAGGGGACCGGACTGGCCCGGGAGTTCCGCAGCCTGGAGACGGGCGACTACGAAGTGCCCAATCTGGTGGCCGGTCTGTACCGGGTCGAGGCTGAAATGCCCGGCTTCAAGCGCTTCGTCCGCGCCGGGGTCGTTCTGGACGCCGGGCGCACGGTGCGCGTGGATGTATCGCTCGAGCTGGGGCCGGTGCAGGATCAGGTGCGCGTGGAGGCTGTCGTGCCCCTGGTGGAAACCGAAACTCCCTCGGTCGCCGGCCGGCTGGATTACGAACTGCAAAGCAAGTCGGCGGTCACCACCGGCGCGCGGCCCTGGGAGATCCTGGTCACCCTGCCCCTGATCCAATCCGGTCCGTCGGATTTCGTCTACTCGGTGGCGGGCAGCCGCGGCGCCCAGACCGAGTTTCACATTGACGGCATCGCCAGCCCGACGGGTGCCTCGCCGCTGGGCTCCAGCTCGATGACCATGGAGGGCACCGCCGAGATGCGCGTGCAGGCGGTCAACAACAGCGCCGAGTATTCCCAGCCCGGCATCTTTCAGCAGGTCTCGCGGGGCGGCACCAACCAAGTGCACGGCGACCTGTTCTACTACCACAGCAACTCGGCCCTGAACGCCCGCTCGTTCTTCAGCCCCACCAAGGCTTCCTCCCGCCGCCACAACCTGGGCGGATGGTTCTCCGGTCCGGTTTATCTGCCCAAGCTGTACGACGGCCGCAACCGGACCTTCTTCATGCTGGCTTACGAAGGCACCCGCAACCCCAGTTTCAGCAACGCCAACGCCACCGTACCCACTGCCGCCATGCGGGGAGGCGATTTCACGGGCTTCAAGACCCTTCAGGATCCCCTGGCGGGGGCGCCCTTCCCGGGCAACCGGATTCCGGCCGCCCGCCTCAACCCGGTCTCCGTGCGCATCCAGGAGCGCTTTTATCCCCTGCCCAATTTCGGCGATCCCAACGTCTTCACCACCCTGAACCATCGCTACCTGTTCAACAACTCCACCCAGTTCAACAACGCCGACCTGCGGGTGGACCAGAATCTGGGCTCCCGCAACAACTTCTACGCCCGGGTGGGCTGGATCCAGTTCAACAACAAGTCCCTGGAGTCCAGCCTGCCTACGGTGGGACAGCGCAGCCAGTTGCGCAACCTGCGCACGGGCGTCTTCAGCGACACGCACCTGTTCAGCCCGGCCCTGATCAACGAATTCCGCCTGGGCTTCCAGCGCAGTCGCAATCCCTACCACGGCCCGCAGCTCGGGCTGGAAGTTCTGCGTGCGGTGGGCATCCAAGGAATCCAGAACGTCCCCGACGCTTACGGCATGCCGGTGTTCAACATCACCGGGGTGCAGACCCTGACCCAGATCGAGCAGGCGGTGAACGTCGAACAGAGCGAGCAGGCCGGCGACGCCCTCACCTGGATCCGGGGCCGGCACACTTTGAAGACCGGCCTGGACGTCCGCCGGCAGGATCCCAACCTGGTCAGCGTGCCCGCCGGAACTTACGGGACCTATAACTTCAACGGCGGCTATACCGGAACCGGCTATGCCGATTTCCTGCTGGGCATTCCCCAGCAGACCGCCCGAACCTATCCCCCTCCCGCCGATTACCGCCGCCAGTGGGAGTACGGCTTTTTCCTCAACGACGACTTCAAGATCGGTCCGCGACTGACGCTTCAACTCGGCCTGCGTTACGAATATCAGACGCCGACTTACCACAAGCTGGACGCGCTTTATAACTTCGACATCGCGGCCGGAGGGCTCGTGCTGGTTTCCGAACGCTCGCAAACCTACCGCAGTCGCTTGTTCAACCCGAACGTTCCGGTGCGCACGGCCGACGGCACCAGTCATCCGCGCGGCCGGCTGTGGCGGGCCGACGGGCGGAATTTCGCGCCGCGTCTGGGCTTCGCCTTCCGCCCGGCCGGCTCGGCGGATTTCGCCCTGCGCGGCGGCTACGGGGTCTTTTACGACCGGATCGGGATCGGTCTGGCCGGCTCGTTCACCGGCGGTCCGTTCACGCCCGGCAGCGAACTGTTCACCAACCGGATCGCCGGGGGCGCGCCGCTGTTCCAGTTTCCCCAGCCCTTCCCGGCCACGCCGGGGGGCGCCTCGACCGCTCCGCCGGTAGTCAACGGCGTCATTCCCTGGCTGCGCAACCCGTACGTCCAGCAGTGGAATCTCTCGCTCGAGCGGGTGGTGCAGCGGGTGGGGCTGCGCGCCTCTTACATCGGCTCGAAGGGCTCCCAGTTACTGTATCGGCGCAACATCAACAAGCCGGCGCCTTCGGCGGTTCCCTTCCAGCAGAGCCGGCGGCCCTACCCGCTCTTCAGCGACGTGGTGCTGGTGGACCAGGGGGGCAACAGCGCCTATCACGCCTTGCAACTGGAGGCGACGCGCCGCCAGGGCGCTTTGATGTTCAACTTCGGATACACCTGGTCGAACATCCTCTCGGACGTGGGCGATAAGGGGACCGACGCGGGCGACTTGATCGAGAATCCTTACAACCGTTCCCCCGAGCGAGGCCGAGAGACTTACGCCCTCAAGCACCGCCTGGTAGGCCACCTGCTCTGGCAGGTGCCGGTGGGCCGCGGTCGGCGCTGGCTGAGCGGCGCGCCCGCTCCCGCCCAGTGGGTGCTGGGCGGCTGGGAGACGGTATGGACCTTCGTGGTGCGCTCGGGCCGCTGGTTCACTCCCACCTTCACAGGCTCGGATCCCTCCAACACCAACACCATCGGAGGACGTCCCGATCGCCTGCGCGACGGCAACCTGGCCGAGCCTTCCCTGGAGCGCTGGTTCGACGTGGCGGCCTTCGCCCCGCCCCCGGCCAACGCCGGCCGCTTCGGCAACTCCGGTCGGAATGTGCTGCTCGGGCCGCCCATGCGCGTCCTGCACCTGGGCCTGCTCAAAGAATTCTCCCTGGAGCGGGTAAGCCGGGGCTTCAAGATGAGCGTGGAAATGGCCGCCAAGAACCTACTCAACCACCCGAACTTCACCAACCCGAACGCCAACATCAGCAATCCGCTGGCCGGCAGAATCACCGGCGTGGACAGCGGGCTGGAGCTGGGCGGGGCGCGCCAGATCCAGATCCGGGCGCGGTTGAACTGGTAGCTCCGAACCATGAAGGCGGCCAGGAGCAAGCGGCAGCGCGACCGGGCGGTGATCCTGGACGTGGTACGCCGTTTCGGACCGCTCTCGCGCGTGCAGATCCACCAATTGACCCGGCTGCGGCCCAGCACCGTTTCGGCCCTGGTCCGCGGCCTGCTCGAAGAGGATCGGCTGCGGGAGGTGGGCCTCTCGGACAATCCCCTGGGTCGCAAGCGCATCCTGCTCAGCCTGAACGAAGAGTACGCTCTGGTGGCGGCCGTCGAGTTCGACGCCGAGATGGTGCTGGCGGCGGTGCTGAACCTCGGGGCCCGAATCAAGCATTCCGTCAAGGAAGCCAGCTATCTGGCGGGAGGCAAAGAGGGCCTGGCGCGGCAACTGGTGGCCTGCACCCGCCGGGTGCTGGAGGAGGCCGGGGTGAGCGCCGACCGCATCGCCGGCCTGGGAGTGGCCGACCCCGGCCTGGTGGACGGCCGGCAAGGCGTCTCCATCAGTTCCTCCACTCTGGATTTCTGGCGGGAGGTGCCGCTGAAGCGCATTTTCGCGGAACACTTCCCGGTCCCCTTCCTGCTGGAGAGCAACACCCGGGTGCGCACGGTGGCCGAGCGTACCCTGGGCGCCGGGCGGATGGCCGAGGACATGCTGTATCTGGACTACGGCACGGGCATCGGCCTGGGCGTAGTGAGCGAAGGCAGGCTGCTCAGGGGCGGGCGGGAGTGCGCCGGGGAGTTCGGGCACATCCACGTCATCGAGGGCGGGCCCCCCTGCAACTGCGGCAGCTTCGGCTGCCTGGAGGCCATCGCCGGCGCGCCGGCCGTGGCCGCGCGGGTGCGCGCCGCCGTGCTGGAGGGCGGGCGCTCGAAGGCGCTCGATCTGGCCGGCGGCGATCCCGGCCGCATCACGGGCTTCATGGTTTTCGAGGCGGCGCGGCTGGGCGACAAGATGTGCGCGGCCGTGGTGGAGGAGGTCGAGCGGTATCTGGCTCTCGGGCTGGCCAATGCCATCAACCTGTTCAATCCCTCCCTGGTGGTGCTGGACAAGAGGCTGGCGGCCGCCGGCCCGGGCTTCCTGGAGCAGATCGTGCGCATCGTGAAGCGGCAGGCGCTCCAGCGCTCCACCGAGCAGTTATCCTTCCGTTTCGCCGAGCTGGGCGACGAAGCCGGCGTGCTGGGACTGGCGGTGCTGCTGATCGAGGGACTCTTCGAGATCCCCGCCTTGCAGCCGCCGAAGTTCCTGGCCGAAGAGGCGGAAGAGCCGGCCTTGGCGCACGGCTGATTCCGAGTGAACCTATGAGATACTCCCGGTCCCTGTTGTTGTGTGCCGCCCTGGGCCTTCCGGCCGCAGAGCTGGAAAAATGGACGGTGGAGGAAATCCTGAAGACCCCGCGGCTGGAAGGGGCCGCGATCTCTCCCGACGGGCGTTACGTGCTCTACGGGATGGGGGCCCTCTCGGTCGCCGAGAACCGCCGGCTCTTCGATCTGTACATAGCGGCGACGGACGGCGCCGGCGGCCGGCGCCTGACCGAGGACGGCAAGCCGAAACTCTCGCCCGGCTGGTCTCCGGACTCCCGGCGAGTCTGCTATCTGGCCGACGACGCCGCCGGGCGCAAGCAAGTTTGGTGCGTCCCGCCGGAGGGGGCAGAGCCCGAGCAGCTTACTTTCAGCCCCCGCGAGGTTCGCTCTTATGTCTGGTCGCCGGACGCCTCACGCCTGCTTTACATAGCCGCCGAGCCGGACAGCCCCGAGAAGACGGCCCATGAAAAGCAGTGGGGCGCCGTCATCTCTCCCGAGGAAATCTGGCCGGAGCGCGGCAGCCTGTGGTTGCTGAACCTGGCGACCCGGCAGGCCCGGCGGCTGACCGACGGCAGCGCCTTGCCCGCCGCCCCCCAATGGTCGCCCGACGGCAGACTGGCGGCTTTCCTCTACGGCCGGCCGAGCCGGCTTCACGTGCTGGAGGCGTCCGATTCGTCGGCGCCCCGACGGGTGACGCAGGCCTCGCCGGGCGTGATCTTCTTCGCTTGGTCGCCCGCGGGAGACCGCATCGCTTACATCGTCTCGCAACCCGAGCCGGAGCCCTACGCCAATCTGTTCCGCCGGCCGGTCTACCGGGGATCGAGCAGCGTCTGGCTGCTGGAGACCGCCGCTTGGGCCTCGCGCCGGCTTACGCCCGAGGAGTACCCCGATCTGGATCGGTTGGTGTGGTCGCGCGACGGCTCTCGCCTGGCCTTTCCGGCCCGGCCCCCCGGCAGCCGCCTGCTGCGCACCGCCTACCCCACCTTGTATGTTCTGCCGGTCGCCGGCGGCGCCGCCCTCCAGGCCGCCCCCGAACTGGATCTGTACCGCGGCGCGGCCGCCCTGAACTGGTCGGCGGACGGCCGCGAAGTCTGGTTCCTCAACGGGGAGCGCATGGGGTATAACGTCTTCGCGGCCGACGCCCGCACAGGAAAACTGCGCCATGTTACTTCCGGCCAAGATTGCATCAGCGAATTGAGTTACACGCCGGACTTCCGTTTGGCGGCTTTCGTGCTGGAAAACGCCAATCTGAAGCCCGATATTTACGTCACGCCTCTGCCGGACTGGCGCCCCCGGCGGATCACCGATCTTACTCCCCAAGTACGCCGTTTCGCCTGGGGACCGGGAGAAATCATCCGCTATCCGAGCGAAGGCCGCCGGATCGAGGCCCTGTTGGTGAAGCCGCCGGATTTCGATCCCGCCCGGAAATATCCCCTGATTCTGGTGCTTCACGGCGGCCCGGCCTGGTTCAAGAAGAACGACTGGCGCCTGGAGTGGGAGCATCACCCCATCCAGGCTTACGCCGCCGAGGGTTATTGCCTGGTCTTTCCCAACGTGCGCGGATCGGCCGATTACGGCGCCGAATTCCGGCTGGCCAACTTCCGCGACCTGGGCGGGGGCGACGCCCGGGACGCGCTGGCGGCGGTGGATTTCTTGATCCGCCAGGGCTTCATTGACGAAAGCAAGCTGGGCGTGGCGGGCTGGAGCTACGGCGGATTCCTGGTCCCGGCCATCCTCACGCAGACCGACCGCTTCAAGGCCGCCCAGTTCGGGGCGGGCATCCCCAGCTTCGAGGCCATGTATTCGCGCCTCTCCACGGTCGAGTGGATCATCCACGAGAACTACGGCAAGCGCCCCTGGGAGGACGCGCAGGCCCACATCCAGGATTCGCCCCTGTATTCGGCCAGGAAGGTGCGCACGCCCACCCTCATCCAGCACGGCGAGGACGACCCGCGCTGTCCGGTAGCCGGCGCCATCCTGTTCTACAAGGCGCTGAAGTACTACGGCGTGCCCACAGTGCTGGAGATCTATCCCAAGGAGGGCCACGCCATTCTCAGCCCGCTATTGCGGCGTCGCTGCCTGCGCCGAAACCTGGAGTGGTTCAACAAGTGGCTGAAAGGGGACCGCACGACCTCCTTCGAGGCTCTCTTTCCCTGAGGCCGCCGTCGGTCCGCGATCAGCCGGCGCCCGGCGGCCGGTTGGTGTAGCGCACCTCGCCGAACTCGCCGATATCGAGCCGGTATCTGTGCCAGTACGCCTGGCGCGGCTCGAAGCGGTCGCCCGTCTGTTCCAGAAGCCGCCGCAGGCGGCGCGCCAGCTCGGCCTGGAGGGCGGCCGTGTCGCGCCGTCCGACGAGGTTGTCGAGCTGATACGGGTCGCGGCGATTGTCGTACAGCTCCAGCGGACCGGTGCGGCTCTCCACGTAGGTGTGGGTCTTGGTCCGCACCGCGCGCCACTCCGGGTAATGGAAGGCCTGGCGGGCGAAGGGCATGTAAGCCGCCAGCAGAGAGGCCGGGCGCTCGCGTGCGCCCCGGCCCGAGAACAGACCGGAGAGATCCCGCCCTTCGACGGCCGGCGGGGGACGCAGGCCGGCCAGCCCGAGCAGGGTCGGCATGACGTCCACCGCGTCCAGCAGCGCGTCCAGGCTGCGGCCGGCGGGAACCCGGGGCGGATAGCGCAGCAGGAAGGGAACGTTCACCGACTCCTCGTACCAGATTTGTTTGTCCCACTTGTCGTGGCAGCCCAGCATGTCGCCGTGATCGGCCGTGAACAGCACCACGGTCTCATCCAGGATCCTCTCCTGTTCAAGGGCGGCCAGGATGCGCCCCATCTCGGCGTCCAAGGCGGCGATGTGGGAGTAGAAATCGGCCAGAAACTCGCGGTTGGGGCGGACCATGTTGGGGCGGAGGCGGATTTCTTCGGGGCGGAAGACGCGCAACTGCTGGGGAATCTGGCGGTAGGGCGGGTGGGGAGGCCCCCAGGAGATCTGCATGAAAAAGGGCCGGCGGGGGTCGCGGGCGGCCAGGAACTCGGTGAACAGACGGGTCTGAACGATGGGTTCGTATCCTTTGACCGGGATGGGCTGAGGGGTGTCGCGGTAATAGAACGTGTCGGTGTAATTATGATTGCAGTTGTTGACCGCCCAGAACTGGTAGCCTTGCCGGCGCGGACCCGGCGGCGTGAAGCCCGCCCGGTCGGGCCCGTCCAGGTGCCACTTGCCGATGTAGCCGGTTTGGTAGCCCGCCTCGGCGAAAACTTCCGCGATCGTCCGTTCGCTCTCGGGCAGCCGCAAGTCGTTGGCGATCATCCCGGTGGTCAGCGGCCGGCGCCCGGTCTGGAGCATCGCGCGGTAGGGCGTCGAGACCGGACAGTTCGACAGGGCGTTGACGAAGCGCACCCCTTCCCCCGCCAGCCGGTCGAAGTTAGGCGTGCGTGCGTTGGGATCCCCCGCATAGCCGGTGGCGTAAGCGGGAAACTGATCGGCCAGCACGATGAGCACGTTGGGCCGCCGGGCGAACCGGCGGGCGGCCGGCAGGCTCGAAACGGCGCCGGCCCCGATCAGCCCGAGGCAGCGCCGCCGGCTCAGGCTCTCGGCAGCAATGGACATGGCCTCCCCGCTCCTGAGGTCGAATGCTTGCAACTCTCGCCCGCCGATTGTACCGCAAAGCGGCGCCCCGGCAGCCGGGACCCGGCCTTGCGCTGCGGGCTTCGCCGGTAGTACCCTCGTCTGATCGCCATGACCGAGCGGGTCGTGCTGCTGGTGGATCCGGATCGCCAATCCCGGGCCAGGCTCAAGGGCCTGCTGCGCGGGCAGGGCTATCGGGTGCTGGAAGCCGCCGGCGCGCTGGAAGCCCTGGCGATCTGCGCCTGCCGCCCGATCGAGGCGGTCGTGACCGAGTTGGATCTGCCGGGAATCGGAGGCGAGGCGCTGGCCGCCGCCCTCTCGGAGCGCTTCCCGGCGGTGGTGGTGATCGCCCTGTCGGCCCGGCGGATGGAGAGTCCGCCGGCGGGCGTGGCCGAGCTGCTGCTCAAGCCCCTCGAAGGCCGGGCCCTGCCGGCCTGTCTCGAGCGCCGGCTGGCGACGCCCCCGAAAAAGCAGGCCGCCGCCGCGGGCTCCCGGCCCCATTCTCTACGCAAGCAAGGCTAGCCGCCCCGTCACTGCGGGCGGGCAATCTTCCATCGCCGCGCGCCGCGGCTCACCTCAGCGAACTCCTTGCCGCCCGCCAACAGGAACGTGGCCGAGGCCTCCGACCCGTCGGAGGCGGCCAGGCTCACCATGAGCTTCGAGCCGGCTCGTTCGACATGCACCGGCCCGGCCGGACGGCGGCCCTCCCGGAAAACGCGCAGCACCGTCACGGTGAAGGCGTCCGGGGCCGGCGCCGTCGAGCCGGCCTCCACGTGCCACTGGGGCGGAATGCGCTGGCTGCCCACCGAGGCCAGATAGGCATAATCGGGCTCGGGGTCGTAGCCGGTCCACTGGCGCAGCTTCAAGGGTTGCGCCGCCACGTAGTCCACCACCACGCCGGCCTTGCCGCGATCGAGCAGCAGGCGCTGGGCGGCCTGGTCCAGCTCGAAGGGCTGCTGAGCGTGCAGCATCCACTGATAGGTGCTGGGCTTGGGGGCCTCCAGCTCATCGGCCAGCAGGATCACATCCGGCTTGAGGAAGACCACGTGCCGGCGGGCGCGCTTGAGGCGTCCCTCGTAGGAATCGGTCGCATCGCCGGCCACGTAGTCCATGCCCGGCTGGAAATCCCAGGCGAGGATGCGCCCGCCCAGGTCCGCCGAGCGAGGCTTCTGGCCCTGCCCGTCCACCAGCACGGCGTTTTGCGAGCGCGTTCCCCACACCCAGCCGCGGTGAAACGGGCTGCCATAAAGGTCTCGATAGACACAGTTGACCAGCAGGGGAACCCCGTAGGCGTTCAGCGTGAAGGAATTGTGCGGATCCAGGCCGTGGCTCCAGCGGCCCATGGGGCTGGCCTTCAAGCGAAGCTGCACGTTCTCGGCCGAGCTGAGCAGCGTCGTGTTGAGCACCGCCACGCCCGTGCCCCGGAAGACTTTGGAGGGCGGCAAGCCTTCCGGCGGCCGCGGCGCCACCGGATCGGCCGCCCAAAGAAAATCGAGCACCGGCTCGCCGATTTCCTCCGGGATGCGCCACGCCTCCAGCCACCAGGCCCAGTGCGGATTGCGCGTGCGGCGCACGAAGTAGTGCATGAAGGACCAACCCGAGGAGGGAGGCCGATGGGCCAGATCGCCGAAACCCAGGTCGGGCGAGCCGGGCGGCGCCGAATACATCGCGTAATCGCCGAAGTGAGCAAAGAAGGGTTTCTTGAAACCGTCTATGCCCAGGGCGACCCGCGCCACCTCCAGCCACCAGGCGGCCTTCGACATGTAGCCGGCGAAGTAGGACAGTCCCTCGTGCCAGCCGCCGTCGTCATCGGACCAGACCGGGTAAGCGGCGAAGAACTTGGCCACCGCGTAGGCCAGGAAGCGCTCGGACTCCGGCGTCTCGCCCAGCGTGGCGATGGCGTTTTCGCCCAGCTTGTGCCAGGTGCGGTTGCCGTGGCTGTTGTAAGGCTGGTTCAGATGGCCGGCGCCCTGGCGAACTTCGCCGCTGTTCCAGGCGTCCAAAGCCCGGCGCAGCAGCACCGCCCGGATGCGCGTGCGCTCCTCGGGGCTGAACAGCGGCCAGGCCCAATCGTAGGCCCGGGCCAGCCGGTGCAGCATGGGCTTGGCCGCTTCACAATTCAGGCGGAAGCTGGTGGGTCCGTCGGGATCCCAGGCGGCCAGTTTGAGCGTGAAGCGCCGGGCGGCCTCGCCGTACTTGCCTTCCCCGGTGAGCAGCCAGGCGAAGGAAAGAATCTCGGCTTCCTGAAGGGCACGAATGGCCTGCACCCGGTTGGACCACCAGAACTGCCGGGTCTCGGGATCGCTCGGGCTGGCGCGCACCGTCGGCTCGGGCGTGGGCTCGGCCTGGCAGAGCTGCTCGGCACGCGCGATCAGCCGTTCGTAGGCCGCCCGGCCGCCGCCGCGGGCCCACTGGCGCCAGCGGGGCAGCTCCTCGGCCCGCACGAACAGGCGCGGGTGGCCCTTGGGGATCCTGCGCTTCAGCTCCTCCAGGGTAGGCTGGGGAAACTCCGCGGCGTCCGCCGGCACCAGGAAGCTTCGCGCCCGGCTCCAGGGCGAAACGGCGCCGTCCCGGCCGACGATCCGGTAGCGCCACCACCAACGGCCGGGCTTGAGCGGCGCGTGATGGGTGTAGACGCTCCAGGGCAATCCGGCGACGCCGGCGGCCTTCTCGAAGCGAGCGTTATCGGCCCACTGGACCTCGTAGGCGGCCGCCGCGGTTTCGTGCACCCAGCTCAGCGAGGGCGGATTCAAGGGCACCACGGCCCCGTCGGCGGGCCGGTAGCCCCATTCATCGGCCAGAGGCGCCCGGTCGGGCGTTTGCGCGCCGGCGATCGCCAGCGACAACAGCCATAGCGCGGCTCTCATAGTGCAGCCAATATAACTCGAAGCCCGCCGGAAAGGGGCGCCGCTCAGCCGGCTTCCGGCCGGCGGAAGCGCTTACGTCGCTGGTAACTGCGCGCCAGCTCCAGATACACGCCCAGATCGCGGTCCAGGTCCGACTGGGTGCCGTCGAAGTAAAAGTTGCGGATCGGAATCCCGCCCGCGTCGCGGCTCACCCGGGGATAGACCGCCTCGCAGACGATGCCGTTCATGCAGGTGAAGGGGCTGATGTCAATGATGCCGTCCACGCCCTTGCGCGCCAAATAGACCGCCTTACCCACGCTGAGCACCATTTCGCCCATGGCGCCCCCGGGCGGCAGGTAGGGCCGGGCGCACTCCAGCAGCTCGGCCACCTCCGGCTCTTCGTAGCCGGCGAAGTCCTCCCGGAAGGGCTCCAGCAGGACCTGTTCGTCGCGATGCTGGATGTGCTTGCGGATCCAGGCCGCCAGGCCGGCCTTCGAGAGCAGCCGGCCGGTGAGGCGCAGTTTGCGGAATTGCTCGGCGTTGGTATACCAGACCCACTCGGTGATGTCGGAGAGCCAGGCTTCCGCCCCGTAGCCTTCCAGGCGCTCGATCAGGTTCTCGTTGGAGAAGGTATGCAGGCGGCAGAAAATCTCGCCCACGATGCCGATCAGCGGAGTCCGCGGATCGCGGCGGATGGCAACGGCGCGGAAGCGGTCGCGCGAGCGGACCAAGGCGTCGCGCAGGGCGCGCAACTGGAGGGGCGGGTCAATCGGGCTGCGCTCGATCGTGCCGCAGACGTCCTCCAGGCACTCCTCGTAGACCGCCTGAGTCTGGCCCGGATGGACTTCGTGCGGCCGGTGCTTCAACAGCAGCTTCTGAAGGATGTCGGCCGCCAGCAAGGCGCGCCAGCCGGTGCGGATGAAGGGACGGGCCAGTTCGCCCAGGCCGGCATAGGCGTTCGAGGAGGTGGGCGAGAGGACCTCGGTCTGGGGAAAGCCGTTGGCCGCCAGGATGCGCTGGAGGTACGGAGCGTACTGGCCGAAGCGACAGGGGCCGTCGGCCGTGGGCATGAACAAAATCACCCGCGAGGGATCCACCCCGGGCTGCTGGAGCAGCTTCATGAAATCCCCCACCGTGACCTTGGCCGGATAGCACTCGTCGCCCGAGGTGTAGCGCGCCCCCAGTTCGCGCGTCAGGTGGTCCGAGGGCGGCGTGATATCGGCGTCCAAACCGATGGCCCGAAAAGCGGCCGCGAAGGTGCGGCCGCTGCCGTAGGCCATGGGCGGAATGTAAATGCGCTTGCCCTTCCATCCGGGGGCGGCGCGTTCGGCTCGTGCGGCGGCGCTCATGGCGGTCATTGCACACTGGCGGTCAGCGCCGGGGTCTGGACGTCCGCCTTGTAGCATCGCAGGACTCCCTTGCTGTCCAGGTAGGCCTCGCAACGGGTCATATAGCCGGCGTCGTTGCCGTGGCCGTCGAACTGGAGCACCAGGAAGGGCCCTCCGGCCGCCTCCCGGGTGAAATGCTTGATGTAGGAGTCCGGCCCGCACTTGAAATTCGAGATGTAGATCAGGTGCAGGTTCGGGTGCTCGCGGGCCAGGCGCGCGGCGGCCAGGATCTTCTGGCCCGAAGTCCAATACATGTTGGGATGCAGGTCGGCGATCGGCTCCCGCCCGCTGACCAGGAAATCAATCGGAATGACGTTGGCTCCGTAACGGTGCCGCAACTTGCGCGGGATGTCGCAATTGACGTTGCGGTCGTAGATGTTGTAGCCCCGCCCGACGATGATCAAGCCGGGCTCGCCGGTGCGCTTCAGGATTTCCAGCGCCTGCGCGCCGGCCTCCAGCATCCGCTGCTGAAAGTCGCGCTGGGCCGCATAGGCGGCGTCCACCGCCCGGTCGCTCGTCCGGCGCCCCACGCCCAGGCGCCGCGCGGTGTCCGCCAGGGCGCGCTTGATGTAGTCGCGGCCGAGCTGAAAGTGCAGGGTGGGAATCAGGAACTTATGCTTGTGCGGCTCCAGTTGGGGCGTGGACTGGACCACCCAGGGCAGGGTCTGGTTCCAGGGGCAGTAATGGGCGATGCAGGGATAGGCGGGGTCCGACTCGGCGTCCAGCACGTTCAACAGCAGCACGTAGTCCACACCCATCTCGATGAGCGCTTGCACATGCCCGTGGGCGATCTGCACCGGGTAGCAGGGCTGGGCGATGGCCATCTCGATGCCCTGGGCGGCGATCTTGGGATCGGTGGCGGGCGAAAGCACGACCTCCAGGCCGGCCTCGGTGAAATAGCGGTGCCAGAAGGGGTACTGGTCCAGCATCGCCATAGCGCGCGGCAGCCCGATCACCAGCCGGCCGCGCCCCGGCTCGGGCCGGGCGTTGAGCGGCCGGCCGGTGATCTGCTCCAGGATGGTCTCGCGCAAGGCGAACAGATCCTCGATCACCGGCTTGCGCCCCGTGGCCGAGGGCTTGCGGAAGCGGTCCGAGCACTTGTCGCCCCAGTAACTCTTCTGCCCCTCGATGACGAATTCCTTCATCTCGCACAGGTTCGAGCAGGCCTGGCAGACGAAATCGCGCGAGCTCATCTTGAGCCGGCTCAGATCGTAGCCTCGGAAGCGGCTGCGCCCGCCGGTGGCTTGATGCCACTGCCGGGCGATCAACGCCATGCCGATGGCGCCGATCACGCCGTTGTGCGGCGGCACGGTGATGGTCTTGCCCAGCAGGCCGGCGAAGGCCGCCGCCACCGCGTCGTTGTACGCGGTGCCGCCCTGGAAGTAAATCACCTGGCCGATCTTGCGCCCCCGCACCACGCGGTTCAGATAGTTCAAGGCCACCGAGTAGGCCAGCCCGGCCACCAGGTTGGGCACGGTCTCACCCTTGTGCAGCCAACTGGTGACGTCGCGCTCCATGAAGACCGTGCAGCGCTCGCCCAGCCGGGTGGGCGCAGGCGCCGACAGGGCCAGCCGCGCGAACTCGCCCTTGATCGAGATGCCCAGCTTCTCGGCCTGCTCTTCCAGAAACGAGCCGGTGCCCGCGGCGCAGGCCTCGTTCATGGCGAAGTCCACCACCACGCCGTTCTCGATCGAGATGAATTTCGAGTCCTGGCCGCCGATCTCGAAGATGGTGTCCACCGGGGGCAGCCCGAAGCTCCGGCTGACGTGCAGGGCGCCCGTCTTGTGGGCCGTGATTTCGTCGTTGACCACGTCGGCCCCCACCACCTCGGCGATCAGCTCGCGGCCCGAGCCGGTGGTGCCCACTCCCAGGATCCGGAGGCGCCGGCCCCAGAACCGATCCACTTCGCTCAGGCCCTGCTCGACCGCTTCGATGGGCCGTCCGGCGGTCCGCAAGTACACCTCGTGGATCAGCGCCCCGGCGGCGTCAATCGCCACCACGTTGGTGGAGACCGAGCCGATGTCAATGCCCAGATAGGCCGGAATCGGGCCGTCGCCCGGCGGCGGCACGTAAGGCAGCACCCGGTCGCGCAACAGCACCACGTTCTCCATCGAGAGGGGCCGGGCGTCCTGGGGCTGAGTCTCGGCCTCGTGCTGCGCCAGGCGGTGGATCTCGGCGAAGGAGCGCTTGCGCGTCTCCTCAGCCTCCAGCATGGCCGTTCCGATCGCCCCGCACCAAGCGTACAGCTCGGGCACGAACAGATCGCTCTGGCCCAGGTGGAACACTTCGCGCAGCGCCCGGGTGATGCCGATGTTCTGCGAGACCGCGCCGATCAGCGCCACCGGCGGCGTCACCTTCCGGCCTTTCACCACCGCGGCCTTGAAGTTGCGCGCCACCGCGTCGCACAGGCCGCGCAGGATCTCCTCGGGCTTGTAACCCTTCTGCTGGGCGTGGATCATGTCGGACTTGGCGAAGACCGAACAGCGCCCGGCGATGCGCGCCGCGCAGCCCGCCGTGCAGGCCACCCCGCCGATCTCCTCGACCGAGTAATCCAGCCGCGAGGCCTGCTGGTCCAGGAACGAGCCCGTGCCCGCGGCGCATTCGCCGCTGCGGTCGTAGTCCACGATGCCGTGCCGGCCGGTTTCCGCCTGCGGCTCCAGGCGCAGGTACTTGGCGCTCTCGCCCCCCAGTTCGAAGACCGTCCGCACCTCCGGATGGAAGGCGCTCATCATGCGGGCGATGGCCTTGAACTCGTTCTCGAAGTAAATGCCCAGGATGCGGGCGATCGTCCGGCTGCCCGAGCCCGTCACGCGCAAGCCCTCGATCCGCGTCTCGCTCACCAGCTCGTAGAATTCTTGCAGCAGATCGTAAGCCGACTGGATGGGACTGCCGGCGATGCGCCGGTATTCGGAAATCACCACGGGGCGGCGGCCCGAGGGTGAATCCCAGTCCAGCAAGCGGAAGGCAGGCCGGGCGGCGCACAGCGCCTCCAGCGTCGGCCGGTCCTCGGGCGCGCCCAGGGCCGCCAGCTTCAGGCTGATCGCCCCGATATCCAGTCCGATGTTGATGCCCATGCTCCTCCGAACGCCTTTGTTCTATGATACAGGGCTCGGCGGCGGAGTCCGAAGCCATTCGGGTCTGAAGGGCGCTTTTGCGCAGCGGGCGTGTCCCCTGCGGGGTCGAACAGAGACGCGCCGCCCGGCGGCCCGGCCGCCCGCAATCTTTTCGGTTCGGGAGGAACGCCAGAGATGAAACCCTCCGACAGCCCCCGTCGCGGCGCCTGGCTGTGCGCCTTGCTGCTCGCCGCCGGCGCCCTGCCGGCCGAGGGGCCCTACCAGCCCACCACCGAGTCCCTGCGCCGGCACAAGGCCCCGCAGTGGTTCGAGGACGCCAAGTTCGGCATCTTCATCCACTGGGGACCCTATGCGGTGCCCGCCTTCCACGAGTGGTACGTCGCTTTCATCAGCCCCAAAGCCCGCTTCGGCTTCCTGTTCGGCGGGCCGCCTTACACCGCCGCCCGCGGCAACCTCCCCGAAGATCTGTTCCGCTCCGGCATCCGGGAGGAGGCCTACCGTTACCATCTGGAAAACTGGGGCCCCAACTTCGCCTACGACGACTTCATCCCCATGTTCCGGGCCGAGAAATTCGATCCCGAGGCCTGGGCCGAACTGTTTCGCCAGGCGGGCGCCCGCTACGTCGTGCTGACCGCCAAGCACGGCGACGAGTTCGCCCTCTGGCCCAGCAAGTACACCGAGCGCAATGCCTTCCGCATGGGCCCCGAGCGCGACCTGGCAGGCGACCTGCTCCGGGCGGTCCGCCGCCGGGGCATGAAAATGGGCTTCTACCACAACACCACCTACACCTTCTGGGATCCCCGATATCCCGGCCGGGATTGGGTCCAGTACATGAACAATTCCATCAAAGAGCTGGTGGACCTCTACCAGCCCGACATCCTCTGGGGCGACGTGAGCGTAGGGCCGGTGCGCGACGCCCGGGGCAATCCGCTGCCGGCCGACTACTGGGGCAGCAAAGAAGTGCTCGCCTACTTCTACAACCACTCGCCCGACCCCGAGCAGGTCGCCGCCAACGACCGCTGGGGCCGGGACACCGACGGCGGAATGCTGGGCGATTTCGCCACCCCGGAGCGCGCCAGAATGCAACGCATCGGGTGGGAGAAGTGGGAGACCTGCGATTCGCTGGATCCCACCTCCTGGGGTTACAACCGCCGCCTGCCGCCCGGCCACTACATGACCGCCAACGAGCTGGTGGACTACCTGGCGGACGTGGTCAGCAAGAACGGCAATCTGCTGATCAACATCGGCCCCCGGGCCGACGGCCTGATCCCGGACCCCATGCAACAGACCCTGCGCGGCGTAGGCGAATGGCTGAAAGTCAACGGCGAGGCGATCTACGGCACGCGACCCTGGGACACCCACAAGGACGGCGACGTGCGTTTCACCCGCAAGGGCAACACGCTCTATGCCATCGCGTTGGAGTGGCCCGAAGAGCCGCTGCGGCTGACTTCGCTGGCGGGCAAGCCGGTCCTGCGGGTCGAGATGCTGGGCCTGGCTGAACCGATCCGGTGGCGGCTCGAGCCTGACGCCCTGCTCATCGAACCGCCGGCGCGCCGGCCCTCCAAGTACGCCTACGTGTTCCGCATCGTTTGCCGGGCCCTGTAGCGCCGGCTGCTACACTAACCGGAGGGAGCCGCCATGAGCCGGGCGCGCTGGTTCGCCTGCTGGTACCTGGCGATCGGCCTGGGCTTCCTGCTGCTGGGCCTGCGGCTGCTGGTGGCCGGGGCGCGCCCCTGGCAGATCGGCTTGCGGTTCCTGGTGGCGGCCGGCTTCTTCCTGCTGGCCTACGTGCAATTCCGCTACCCCGGACGGCAGCGCTGAGCAGCGCCCGAGCGCTCGGGCCGCGTGGTAGGAGCTGCGCACCAGGGGGCCGGATTCCACGTGACGAAAGCCCATCCGGCGCGCGGCCCTTCCCAGCTCGGCGAACTCCTCGGGCGGGACGAAGCGCGCCACCGGCAGATGGGCGGCCGAAGGGCTGAGGTACTGGCCCAGGGTGAGGATGTCCACCCGGCGCTCGGCCAAGTCACGCATCACCGCCAGGACCTCCTCCGGGCTCTCCCCCAACCCGAGCATCAAGCCGGACTTGGCGGCCAGCTCCGGGCGCCGGCGCTTGGAGTAGGCCAGCAACTCGAGCGACCATTCATAACGGGCGCCCGGCCGGGCCTGACGGTACAACCGCGGAACGGTCTCCAGATTGTGGTTGAGCACGTCGGGGCCGGCCTCCAGCACGCGCTCCAGGGCGGCGCGCGAACCGCGGAAATCCGGAATCAACACCTCGATGCGGCACTGCGGCGCCCGCCGGCGAATGGCCTGGATCGTGAGGGCGAACAGCTCGGCGCCGCCGTCCTTGCGATCGTCGCGGTTGACGCTGGTGACGACCGCATGGCGCAACCCCAGCTCGGCCACCGCTTCCGCCACCCGGCGCGGCTCGTCGTAGTCCACCGGCAAAGGCGCGCCCTTGAGCACCGCGCAGAAGCCGCAGCGACGCGTACAGACGTTGCCCAGGATCATGAAGGTGGCGGTCCGCTGGTTCCAGCACTCGCCGATATTGGGGCAGGCGGCGCTTTCGCAAACCGTGTGCAATCCCAGGCGGCCTACCAGAGCTTTCAGCTCCCGGTAGCCTTCGCCGCCGGGCGCGGGGGCGCGCAGCCAGGGCGGGCGCGCGGATCGCGCGACTGGGATGGTTACGGGCACTCCTTCGATTCTAGCGCCCCTAAACGCTCCTCCAGCACCCGGTCCGGCCGGAAATTCCGGCAGCGCCGGTAGAACTCGGGCGCCTGTTGGAAGGCCCGGAGGGGAATCAGGCCCACGATCTCGCTATCGGCCAGGGCAACGCCGTGGCGTTCCGCCTCCCGGCGGACGGCTTGGTAGACCTCTTCCATGGGCGTCTGATCGAAGTCCGTGAAATTGATCGAGACCTGGGCTGCGCCGCGGGATTCCAGCTTGACGCCGATCGCCTTCACATGCGGAAACCCGCCTGAGGAAGAGCGGATGGCGCGCGCGATCCGGCGGGCGATCTCCACCTCCGGGCAGGCCAGGTTGATGTTGTAGGCGATCAGAAACTTCCGCGCTCCCACGGCCACCGCCCCGGCGGTGGGATGCAGGCCGGGCCCGCCCAGGTCCGGCCGGCGCTCGGGATTGACGAGCGCCTCCTGGCGCAGGCGCTCGAACTGCCCGCGGCGGATCTGTTCCAGGTTCGCGCGATCGGCGCGCAGGGCGGCGGCCTCGTAAAAATACACCGGCACGCGATGGCGGCGCCAGATTTCCTCCCCGGCCTGCCGGGCCAGAGCGGCACAATCCTGTAGGCTCACGCCCTCCAGAGGCACGAAGGGCACCACGTCGGCCGCGCCGATGCGCGGATGCACGCCCCGGTGGCGATGCAAGTCAATCAGCTCAACCGCCCGGCCCACGCCGCGCACGGCCGCTTCGGCCACCGCCTCCGGCCCTCCGGCCAGGGTAATCACCGAGCGGTTGTGGTCGGGATCAAGCTGCCGGTCCAGAACAGCCACGCCCGCGACCGAGGCCATCGCGGCCGCGATCCGCTCAACCACCCCTTCGTCGCGTCCCTCGGAAAAGTTGGGGACGCACTCGATCAGTCTTCCTCCCAACGGATCTCTCCCTGCCGGTAGAGGACGGCGCCTCCTTTGATCACCAGGCGCGTCAGGTTCACCCCAAAATGGTAAGGGATCTCGCGGTAGTCGGCCACATCGAACAGCACCAGGTCGGCTTGCTTGCCGGGCTCGATCGAGCCCAGACGGGCGGCGGCCCCCAGGGCATGGGCGGCGTTGATGGTGGCGGCGGCGATGGCCTCCGCCGGGGTCATACCCATCCGGCGGCAGGCCAAGGCCACGACCATGGGCATGCTGTAACTGGCGCAGCCCCCGGGGCTGAAGCCGCTGGCCAGCGCCACCGCCGCGCCGGCCTCGATCAGCTCCCGCGCCGGCGGATAGCGATCCGATCCCTCTTGGAAGACCGCCCCAGGCACCAGGGTGGCCACCGTGTCCGAGGCGGCCAGCGCGGCGATCTCCTCGCGGTTGATGTGAACCAAGTGGTCGGCGCTCACCGCCCCCAGCTCGACCGCCAGACGGGCCAGGCCGTCGGGGCCGAAGCGCCCGGCATGCACCTTGAGCCGGAAGCCCAGCTCGGCGGCCCGCACCAGGTAGCGCCGTGCATGCTCGGGCCGGAAGACCTCCGGCAGGCAAACGGCGTCCGCGAAGCGCGCCAGGCGGCGCCGGCGAACCAAGGGCAGCATGTGAGAGCAGACCCATTCCAGGTACTCTTCCGGACGAGAGGCGGACTCCGCAGGCAGCGCTCCGAGGCCCTGGTAGGTGGGGATGACGTCCAAAGGGCCGCCCCGGAGCGCGGCCGCCGCCCGCAAGGTGCGCAATTCGCCCCGTTCGTCCTGACCGTAGCCGGTCTTGACCTCCACCGCCAGGGTGCCGTGGCGGATCAGGCCGGCAATCCTGCGGCGCGCTTCCAGTTCCAGTCGTCGAGTGGAGACGCCGCGCGACAGGCGCACAGTCAGGGGAGCGTTTCCGGCCGGTTGCCCGTCCGGCGCCTCCCTCGGCTGCTCGGAAAGCCGCCAGGGGCCGCAGATCAGGTGGGTGTGGCAGTCCACGAAGCCGGGCATGACCAGCCGCCCGGCGGCGTCAATCTCCTCGGCTTGCCGGGCTTCCTTGAGGTTTTCCACCCGCCGGCTGGGCCCGACCGAGACGATGACCCCCTCCCGGATCAGCACGGCGCCGTCCTCGATCAGTCCCAAGTCTTTCAAGGTCGAGCCACGGCGGGGCCCGCCGGGGCCGCGCAACGTCAGCAGTTGACGCGCCCCGCGCACCAGTAACGCGGCGCCCATCGGGAGGTGAGCTTGCGGATGGCCGTCAGGCTGCGTTCCGGTTCTCGGACCGGCGCAACCGTTTCAGCATAGCATCCGCCGGCCGCCCAGGGAAGCCCCGGGTTGGGGGCGCGGTCCGGTGCGAGGCTGCGGCGTTCTCACCGTTGTCATACCCCGCGCGGCGCCCCAAAGGCCTCCGCGCGGCGACCGCACCACCCGGGGATCAATTGCTACAATTAGTACCAGCTTTTCCGAAGCAAGGGAAATACAAAGTTTCTATCCGCCCGATTCAGATTTTTTCTGGCGCGCGGCGGGCGCCGGCGTTATGGACTTGGACCAGTTACACACTTTCCTGGAAATCGTCCGCCTGAAGAGCTTCTCCAAGGCGGCGGAAACCTGCTTTCGCACGCAGCCCGCCATCAGCGCGCAGATCCGGCAGCTCGAACAGGAACTCGACGCCCCGCTGTTCGACCGCTTCGGCAGCCGCATCTCGCTCACCCCGGCAGGCAAGATTTTCGCCCAATACGCCGCCCGCATCCTCGAGTTGCGGCGCCAGGCGCAAGACGCCATTCACGAGCTGGAGCGCTCGCCGCGCGGCGAGCTGGCGATTGCGGCCAACGAAGCCACTTGCATCTACGTGCTGCCCGAGGTTTTCTCGGAATACCACCGGCGCTTTCCCAACGTACAACTGCGCATCGAGCGGGTCTACGGGCGCCGAGTGGCCGAAGCCGTCCTGGAGAACCAGGTGGATTTCGGCATCGCGCAGCTTCCCCTCCAGGAGCGCAAGCTGGAGGTGGTCAAGATCCACAGCGACGAAATCAAGCTGATCGCCCCGGCCGGGCATCCGCTGGCCGGCTCGCCGGGCGTGACCGCCGCCCAGGCCGCCGCCCTGCCGCTGATCCTGCCCAAGTACGGAACCACACGGGCGCGCCTGAACCAGTGGCTGGAGCCGTTCGAGGAGAACCTGCACATCGTCATGGAGCTGGACTCGACGGAGATGATCAAGCGCTTCGTAATCTCCGGCCTGGGCGTTTCTTTCCTGGCGGCCTCGCATTGCCGGGCCGAAGAGGCGCGGGGCGCTCTGGTCGCCCTTTCGCTGGCGCCCGAGCCGATGGTCCGAAGGCTGGCCTTGATCTACCGCAAGGACAAGGCGCTCTCCAAGGCGGCCCTGGGATTCATCCAGGTGGTTTTGGAGCAGGCCCGCCCGAACGGTTAAAGTTCTCCGCCCGCCCGGCCGATCTCCGCCCACAGGACCGTGGAAAAACGTCGCGAAAGCCGCTATCCGGCCCAAGGGCCTGTCCGCGTCACCCTGCTCCGGGATCCTCCTGAGCAACTCCAGGGCCGGTTGTCCAACCTCTCCAGGGCCGGACTCCGCCTGCTCACCGAACAGCCCCTGCCCGAAGGCGCCCCCTTGCAGATCGAGTTCGATGATCTGACCTTGCTGGGAGAGGTCTGCTATTGCCGGCCCGCCGGCTGCATGTACGCCGCCGGCGTCAAACTCGAGCACTGCTTCGCGCTCAGCGATGATCTGTTGCGGCTGGTGCGCCAACTGGGCGCAGAAACCACTCCCCTGCCCGATCCTCGCCCCGGTTAGCCGCCTGCGGATTGCATGCCCCGGCCCGGCTCAGGAAATGCCCCGCACCCCGTGGATCAGCGAGGCCACCAACACCGTCACCAGAAACAGAAACAGCAGGATGCCCACGCGGACGATGGTCCGGCTCCGCCTGAAGGTCGCGGTGCGGAAGAAAAAGTTCGCCATCGCCGCCTGCCCTCCCCGTTGGATGTCCCAGGCTACCTACAAGTTACGCCTCCGGCCCGGAGATTGCAACCGAAATCGGACTTCAGCCGGCGCCTCCTGTAATTAATTTTGTTTCATGACCATGGGCCCCTCCAGACGCCTCCCCTGCCCCCGGCCACTCCCCCGCCCCGATCGCGCTATGCTGAGCCCGCTATGCCCACGCGCGCCGTCGTCTTCGGGAATCTCGGCCAGCTTGGCCTGGAGCTGGTCCGGGAACTGCGCAGCCGCGGCTACCAGGTCCACGGCTTTGACAAAGCGGAGCTGGACATCACCGACCGGGCGGCGGTGGAGCAGCGCCTGGCGAGCCTGGATCCGGCGGTGGTCTTCAACGCCGCGGCCTACAATCAGGTGGACGTGGCCGAGGTGGAGCCCGAGGCCGCCTTCGCGGTCAACGCCCTGGCCGTGCGCAACATCGCCCTGGGCTGCCGGCAGATCGGGGCCCTGATGGTCCACTACTCGACCGACTACGTCTTCGACGGCTGCGCCGGGCGGCCCTACACCGAGGAAGACGCGCCCCATCCCCTGGGCGCCTACGGCATCTCGAAACTGGCCGGCGAGTGGTGCGCCCAGGCCTATCTGGACCGTTTGATCATCATCCGCACTTCCGGGGTGTTCGGGCCCGGCGGCCTGCACACCGCGCGAGGCAACTTCATCGAGCTGATGCTGCGGCTGGCCGGCCAGGGAGCGCCCATCCGGGTGGTCGAGGACCATGTGGCTTCCCCCACCTACGCCCCGGCCCTGGCCGCCCGCTCGATTGATCTGGTGGAGAAGGGAGCCGCCGGGCTGTTCCATATCGGCGGCGGCACCCCCATTTCCTGGTTCGACTGGGCGCGCATGATTTTCCGGGCCGCCGGGCTGGAGCCCGAGTTGCGGCCCACCAACGAGCGGGAGTTCCGCACGCCCGCCCGGCGGCCTAAGTTCTCGGCGCTCTCCAACGCCAAGATCGAGCGGCTGGGCTTGCAGCCCATGCCGCCGCTGGAAGAGGCGCTGCGCAGCTACTTGAGGCTGCGCGAGGCCGCTCAAGCCTCCGGGGCGCCCACCCTGGACTGAGGGCCGGGGGCGGCCCGTCTCAAAAAGACTTCGGGAGTCGAGCATGAGCAAGGTGACGGTTCATTACGGCGATTACTTCAAGCAAACCATCCAGCGCATGCGGGAGGACGGCCTGTTGCTGGCCACCGCCGACCGGGAAGGCAGGCCCAACGTGATGACCATCGGCTGGGGAACCCTGGGCTCGATCTGGGGCCGGCCTGTGTTCATCGTGCTGGTGCGCCCCTCGCGTTACAGCTTCAGCCGCCTGGAGCAGAACCCGGACTTCACCGTCAACGTGCCGCCCTACGAACTGGCCGCGGCGGCGGCGCATTGCGGCAAGGTCTCCGGGCGCGAGCACGACAAGTTTCGCGAAATGGGTCTGACGGCCGCGCCCGCGCGCCAGGTGCGCGCTCCCATCATCCAGGAGTGCGTGGTGCACTACGAGTGCCGCGCTCTGCACCGCAATGACGTCGTTCCGGACGCCCTGGCTCAGGCGGTGCGCGACGAGTACTATCCGCGAGAGGATTTTCACCGCGTCTACTTCGGCGAAATCCTGGCCTGCTATGCGGATCCGGACGCGGCGGCGCGCCTGCGGCCCCCGGCGGGCGGACCGCTGGCCACCCTGCCCTGAGCGGGAGGGGCCGCCGCGGCCTAGGGGCCGCCCTCGGGCGGCGTGGCGTAGTAGCCCTTACGGGCCTGCACCTTCAGATCCGGCCGCCGCGTGCGCACCTCGATGCGCCGGAAGCCGCCGTCCCGGGCCGGATTGCTTGAGGTGTAGCCCAGCGAGTACTGGCTGCGCATCTCCTGCTGGATCTCATCGAAGATGGCCTCCAGCGTCCGGTTGCGGCCGACGCGGAACAGGCGCCCGCCGGTCTGCTGGGACATGTTCTTCAGGTCCTCGTCGCTTGCCCGGATCCACAAGCCGCCGTAAGCCCCCGGGTCGAAGTAGTGGACGCTGTAAATGACGGCGTCGGCCTTCTGCGCCGCCTCCAGAGCCTCGGCCGGCTTCACCCGGCTGCCCATGTCCACGCCGTCGGTGATCAGCACCAGGGCTTTGCGTCCCACTTCGCCGCTGAGTTTCTCGCGCGCCGCCAGATAAACGGCGTCGAACAGCACGGTGCCGCGGGGCCGGCTGATGGTGGGCACCGGACCGGGATGCAGGCCGCTCGCATCCGAGCGCACCCTCAAGCCTTCCAGAGCGGCCCGCAGCAAACGCTGCGAGTTGGTCAGATCCTGTTCGAGCTGGACGTCCGAGCCGAAGCTGATCAGGAAGGCCAGATCCTGCTTGCGCAGCACCTGGGCGAAGAACTGCGCGGCGGCGCGCTTCTCCGCCTCGATCAGGCGCTCCTGGCTGCGGCTGACGTCCACCAGCAGGCCCAGGGTCAGGGGCAGGTCGCTCTCCCGGCTGAAGTAGCGGATCTGCTGGCGCTTGCCGTCCTCGTAAATCTCGAAATCCTCCTGGGTGAGGTCCTTGACGAGCGCGCCGCGCTTGTCGCGCACCGAGCAAAGGACGTTGACCACCGCCACCTCGACCTTGATGGCGGGCGGCTGCTCGGGCTCGGCCGGAGGTTGCTGCCTGGGCCACTGCCCGGCGGCCGCCAGGGCCGCCAGCGCGCTAGCCAGGCCTAGGAGCCATCGCATAGGATGATAGGTCTGTGGGTAGGACGCGCCCCCGGGAGGTTCCGTTTCCGCACCGTTTCTCCGCGCCTCGGGCCCTGGCGCATTTGAAGGCGGCCGACCCCGTCCTGGGCGGGCTGATCGAGCGCCTCGGCCCCTACCGGATCCAGTACTCGCCGCTCGCCTTCCAGACCCTGGCCAAGGCGATCGTCCTCCAGCAATTGAGCGGCAAGGCGGCGGCCAAGATCTTCGCCCGCCTGGTCGAGGCCGGCGGGGACGGCGAATTGACGCCCGCGGCCGCGCTGCGCCTCCGCCCGGCCCGTTTGCGCGCCCTGGGCCTCTCGCGCCGGAAAATCGCCTACTTGCGCGAGCTGGCGCGCCGGACCCTGGCCGGGGAACTGGACTTTCAAGCCCTGAAGGAGTTGCCGGACCAGGAGGTCGCCGGCCGGCTGACCGCTTTCAAAGGCATCGGCCCGTGGACCGTGCACATGCTGCTGATCTTCGCCCTGCGCCGTCCGGACGTGATGCCTTCGGGAGATTTGGGGATCCGGGCGGCGGTGCGCCGGGCTTACGGCTACGCGGAGCTGCCCTCCCCGGCGGAGGTGGAGCGGCTGGCCGAGCGCTGGCGGCCCTACCGCAGCGTAGCCGCCTGGTATCTCTGGCGCAGCCTGGAGGATCAGGCGGGGCTGTGAGGCCGTCCCTCAGGCCCCGGGGGCCCTTTCCCGGCGCTTGAACACCGTCACGGCCAGGGGAGGCAGCGTGAGCACGATGCTGTAGGGGCGGCCGTGGCAGGGCACCGCCTGAGCCTCCAGCCCCGGCCGGTTGCCCAGGCCGCTGCCTCCGTAACAAAGGTCGTCGGTGTTGAAGATCTCCTGGTAAAAGCCGTCCCGGGGCGCCCCGATGCGGTAGCCGAACTGCGGTTCGGGCGTGAAGTTGCAGCAGAACAGCAGAAAATCCTCCGCATTCTCGGCCTTGCGCAAAAAGGAAATGACGGAATGATCCACGTCGTGGAAATCAATCCACTCGAAACCCGACCAATGGTAATCCACCTGATACAGCGCGGGCTCGGAGCGATACAGTCGGTTCAAATCGCGCACGCAGGCCTGTAACTTGCGATGATAATCGAACTCCAGCAACTCCCAGCGCACGGCGCCGTCCCAGTTCCATTCCTCGTACTGGCCGATTTCCGAGCCCATGAAGAGGAGTTTCTTGCCGGGATGCCCGTACATGTAAGCCAGAAAAGCCCGCACGTTGGCGAAACGCCGCCACTCGTCCCCGGGCATTTTTCCCAGCAGGGAGCGCTTGCCGTGAACCACCTCGTCGTGGGAAACCGGCAGGATGAAATTCTCCTGAAAAGCGTAAAGAAGGCTGAAGGTGATGTTATTGTGATGGAACTTCCGGTGCACCGGGTCGTGAGAGAAGTAGCGGAGCATGTCGTGCATCCAGCCCATGTTCCACTTGAAAGTGAAGCCCAGGCCGCCCAGATAGACCGGGCGGGAAACCCCGGGAAAGGCGGTGGATTCCTCGGCCACGGTGACCGCGCCCGGCTCCCTGTGAGCCAGTTCGTTGAAGCGCTTGAGGAATTCGATCGCCTCCAGGTTTTCGTTTCCGCCGTAGATGTTGGGCACCCATTCGCCCGGCTTGCGGGAGTAATCCAGGTACAGCATGGAGGCCACCGCGTCCACCCGCAGGCCGTCTATGTGATAGCGCCGCAGCCAGAACAGCGCGCTGGAAATCAAGAAGGCGCGCACCTCGTTGCGCCCGTAATTGAAGATCAGCGTGCCCCAGTCGCGGTGCTCGCCTTTGCGCGGATCCTCGTGCTCGTAAAGGGCCGTGCCGTCGAACCAGACCAGCCCGTGGGCGTCCTTGGGAAAGTGGGCGGGCACCCAGTCCACGATCACTCCCAGGCCCGCCTGGTGGCAGCGGTCCACGAAGTACATGAAGTCGTCGGGAGTCCCGAATCGGGCGGTGGGCGCGAAGTACCCGATGACCTGGTAGCCCCAGGAGCCCGAGAAGGGGTGTTCCAGCACGGGCAGCAGCTCCAGGTGCGTGTACCCCATGTCGCGGGCGTAAGGGATGAGCGAGTCGGCCAGTTCGCGGTAGCTGAGAGTCCGGTTGTGCGGGCCGCGCAGCCAGCTCTCCAGGTGGACCTCGTAAATCGAGAGAGGCTGCTTGAGCCAGTCGGTCCGGGCGCGCCGGTCCAGCCACTCGGCGTCGCCCCAGACGTAGCGGTCCAGGTCCCAGACGATGGAGGCCGACTTGGGCGGGCGCTCGAAATGGAAGGCATAGGGGTCGGCCTTCTCGGCCCGGTGGCCCTGGAAGCGCGAACGGACGAAATACTTGTACTTGGTCCCCTCCCCCAACTCGGGCAGAAAGAGCTCCCAGACGCCCGCACTGCGCAGGCGCATGGGATGGACGCGCGGATCCCAGCCGTTGAAGTCCCCGATCACGGAGACCACTTCGGCGTTCGGCGCCCAGACCGCGAAGCGGACCCCTCGCACGCCCTCCACCTCGACCGGGTGCGCGCCCAGCGTGTTGTAAGCCTCGTAGAGCGTGCCCTCGGCATGCAGGTGGAGATCGAAATCGCTCAATAACAGCGGAAAGCGATAGGGGTCCTCGCGCTCGACCGTTTCGCCGCTGTGCAACTTGAAGCGCAGCCGGTAGGGGCGCGGCTCGCCCTCCAGCGCCGCCAGGAAAAAGCCGTACGGGTGGAGCTTCTTCATCTCCACCGCCCGCTCCTCCAGCACCACGCAGGCCTCGGCCGCCTGGGGCTGGAAGGCGCGCACCTCCCAGCCCGGCGTCCTCCGCCGCGCGCCCGCGTGCGGCCCCAGGACGCGAAACGGATCGCCGTGATAGCCGCCCACGATGGCTTCGAGGTCGTCGCGGGTCATCAGCCGTTTATTATGGCTGAGGTGGACCGCTTCTATCAGGAGCTGCCCAAGGCCGAACTGCACCTGCACCTGGAAGGCTCGCTGACCCCGGAGACGCTGCGCGAGCTGGAGCCGGGGCTGGCCGCCGAAGAGATCGCCCGCCGGCTGCGCCCCAGCGGCGACTTCGCCGGATTCCTGGCGGCCTTCACCTGGGCGATCCGCTTCCTGCGCGGTCCGGCCGAGTACGCCCTGGCCGCACGCCGCCTGCTGGAGCGCCTGGCGGGAGAGAACGTCCGCTACGCCGAGATCACGCTTTCGGCCGGGGTGATCCTGCATCGCGGCCAGGACTTCGAGGCCATCTTCCGGGCGGTGCGCGCCGAGGCGGAGGCCTCGCCGGTCCGGGCCCGCTGGATTCTCGACGCCGTGCGCCAGTTCGGACCCCGGCCCGCCCTGCCGGTGGCGGAGCTGGCGGCCGCCTACGCCTCCGAAGGCGTGGTGGCCTTCGGCCTGGGCGGGGACGAAGCGGCCGGTCCGGTCGAGTGGTTCGGCGAGGTTTTCGCGCTGGCCCGCCGCCACGGCCTGCACCTGACGATCCACGCCGGGGAAACCGACGGACCGCAGTCGGTCTGGGGCGCCCTCGAAGCAGGCGCCGAACGCATCGGGCACGGCATCCGCGCCATCGAGGATCCGGCCTTGATCGCCCGGCTGCGCGAGCGGGGCATTCCTCTGGAAATCTGCCTCAGCAGCAACCTGGCCACCGGGGCCGCGGCCTCCCCGGCCGAGCACCCCGTCCGGCGGCTGTTCGAAGCGGGCGTGCCCCTGGTGCTCAACACGGACGATCCCGGCCTGTTCGGCGTCACGCTGGCCGGCGAGTACGAGTTGGCCGAGCGCCGGTTCGGCTTCACCCGTCAGGAGTTGCGCGCCCTGGCCGAGAACGCCTTCCGCTACGCCTTCGACGCGGCGGGCTGAGCCGCCCCCTCAAGCCGGCCGGCCCAACTGCACCTGCCGGTGAACCGTCTTGAGGAACTTCAACCCCTCGGCGGCGAGCTGCTCGGGCGTGTCGGCCAGCTTGCGCCAGATGCAGCACAGCTTGGCGATGTTTTCCATGTCGGGGTCGAAGGACTCGATGGTCACGCAGCCGTCGTAGCCCACCCGCCGGAGGGCGCGGAAGAAATCCGCCCAGGGCACCAGGCCCGTGCCGGGGATGCCGCGCTGGCTCTCGCAGGCATGCACGTAGCCCAGCAGCGGCCCGGTCTCCAGCACCGCCTCCCAGAGGCTGTCTTCCTCCCGGATCATGTGGAAGGTGTCCAGATGCACGCGCACGTTGGGCAGGCCCACCTCGCGCACGAAACGCACCGCATCGGCCGCCGTGTTGATGAAATGGGACTCAAAACGGTTGACCGGTTCGATGCCCAGGATCAGATCCGAGCAGGCCTGGGCGTAGGAGGCGATTTCCCGGTAACCTTCGACCGCCCACTTCCACTCATCCTCGCTGCGCATCCTGCCCGTCAGGTAACCCCAACCGCAGTAAATCATGCCCCCGAAAATCCGCGCCCCGGCCTCGTTGCTCAAAT
>JBBIMA010000008.1:0-89103 GCA_037444625.1 Solibacteraceae bacterium | reverse complement strand
GCGCTCGGCCCTCCGGCGCGGGCCGTAACGCTTCAGCCCAGCTTGGGCGGCACTTCGGTCAGCGGCCCCATCCACTGGAGCTCGCGCTCGATGTCCTTGTGCAGGCGGTAGGCGCGTTTGACGGCCGCGATCGGCTCGCCCCGCAGGTCAATCTTGGCCAGGTCGTACTGCCCCAGCCCCACCTGCCAGCAGTATTGCAGGTAGCCGATCCAGTTCGGGTCAATGCCCATCACCTCGACGCCCACCCGGTCGGCCGCGATGAAGTCGGTGGAAGCGATGGCGATGCGGTGCGGCACGGGCGTGCCTGAGGCCGGCCCGTTGCCCTCCATGCCCTCGTAGCCGTCCAGCAGCGCCACGCCCCAGTAGGGCGCCATCTTCTGCGCCGTGAGCATCATGTTGTAGTGGGTCTGGCGCACCCCGCCGTGATACTTGCGCTTGTCGTTCCAGCGCGGCGTCTCCTTGGGCCGGTTGTGCAAGGGCGCGCCCAGCGTCATGTTCTTCACCGAGAGCGTGGCGATCACGGTGTTGTGCGTCTTCAGGATGCCGGCCGAGATGATGAAGGCGTCCGGATCGAGCAGGCGCGCGGCCAGCCGCACCGGCTGCACGTGCAGGTCGGGACTGAGCAGCGGGATCACCTGGTAGCGCGCCTCGTCGTTGAGGTCCACCAGACTGACCTTGAGCGAGCGGAATTCGGCCGCCACTTGCGGATACTTGAAGTTCTCGTAGCCCGACAGGGTGTCGCCCGCGGAGGATTCGGCGATTACCACCGGCCCCTTGCTGCGCGGCGCCAGGTAGTCCAGAATGCCCCGCAGCGTGTCGGCGTGCGTGGCGGCGAGCTGGTTCACGGTCGAGACGTTGTTGGGCTTGATCACCACGTATTTCTTGCGCTTCAACAGGGGCCGGATCTGATCGTCTATCGCCGCCAGCGCGTCGTGCACCAGCTTGCGGCGCTCCTCGCCCTTCACCAGGGAGACCACCGCCCGCCGCTCGGGCGGGAACACCGGCTGCGGATCATAGCGCTGGGGCGCCGTCTGCCCCCGGAGCATGCGCCCGCCCAGTGCGGGCGCGGCCGCCGTCCACTGCAAGAAACCTCGACGGGAAAACCTCTCCGCCATCGCAAGACCCTCCCGGGCGCGCCCGACCAAGCCGCCGCCCGCTTATAATTGAAAGTCCGATTATAGCCGACAGGCGCCCCGCCTTGCGCGGGGGCGCAAAGGGGGACACATGGACGGAAAGGCTTCTCGGCGGAGTTTTCTGGCGGCCGGACTGGCGGCGCCGGCCGCAGGCCTGGCTCGACGCACGATGGATGTCGCTTACGGCGTCGGTGCCGCCGCCCCGGTCAGCTACCGTACGCTGGGCCGCACGGGCTTGAAGGTCAGCGCCGTGGGCTTCGGTTGCATGATCACTTCCGACGCCAGCGTCATCGAGCGGGCGGCCGAAGCGGGCATCAACTACTTCGACACCGCGCGCGGCTACCAGGGCGGCAATAACGAGCGCATGGTGGGAGCGGCCTTGAAGAGCCGGCGCAAGCAGGTTTACATCTCCACCAAGACCCACGGCGCAAGCAAACAGGCCGCCCTGGCCGACCTGGAGACAAGCCTGCGCGAGCTGGGCACCGATTACGTGGACGTCTGGTACCTGCACGGGATCGGCAATCCCTCGCAGCTCACCGACGAGGCGCTCGAAGCCCAGCAGACGGCCAAGCAGCAGGGCAAGGCGCGCTTCGTGGGTCTGAGCACCCATTCCAACCAGGCGGAGGTCATCCAGGCCGCCATCCGCACGGGCAAGATTGACGTGGTGCTGGCGGCCTACAACTTCACGCTGTTCAAGACGCTGGAGCCCGCCTTGGAGGCGGCCGCCAAGGCGGGGCTGGGCGTCATCGCCATGAAGACCATGGCGGGCGGCTTCCGCAAGGCGCGCCCGGGCACCGACCTGCACGCCCGGCTGAGCCGCCAGGGTGCCATGTTGGCGGCGCTCAAGTGGGTGTTGCGCAATCCCAACGTCCATACGACCGTCCCCAGCATGACCGACATGGACCAGCTCGAAGAGAACCTGAAGGCCATGAGGGAGCCCTTCAGCGAGGCGGACCAGCAGATCCTGGCCGAGCACCTGCGGCACATCGGCCCGCTGTACTGCCGCGGCTGCAACCGCTGTCTGGACCAGTGCCCCCAGGGTCTGCCCATTCCGGACATGCTGCGCTGCCTGATGTACGCCGAGGGCTACGGGGAGTTCGCTCTGGGCCGCGAGCGCTTCCTCGAATTGCCGCCCCAAGCCGCCCGCGTGCGCTGCCGGGATTGCGCCGCCTGCGCCGTGCGCTGCCCCAACGGCGTGCGCGTGGCCGAGCGCCTGATACGTGCACAGGAGTTGTTCGTTTGATGGCCGCTCGCATGCTCGCCGCCCTGGGGCTGCTGTCGGCCGCCCTGCCGGCAGCGGCCCAGAAACCCGACTGCTCGCTGGTGCCCGGTTGGACCCAGCACGGTCCCGCCCGGAGCTTCGAACCGGACAACCTGTTCGAGTACATGGACGGCAACGCCGAGGGCTACCTGTTGTACCGGTTCGTGCGCATGCAGGGCGTCACCTGCCGCTCGGGCGGCGACACCGTCGTCTTCGACGTTTCGGAAATGGCTGATCCGGAGTGGGCCTACGGGATGTTCACCGCCAACCGCGATCCCAACAGCCCCACCGAACCCATCGGCATGGGCGGCCAGATCCTGCCGCGCAAAGCGACTTTCGCCAAGGACCGCTTCTACGTCGAGTTCTCCGCCGAGCCCGAAAAGGATCACCGCGCCGCCTTGCGGGCCTTCGCCCTGGCCATGGAGAAACGCATCGCCGGGCGCAGCCGGCCGCCCGAGACCCTGGGCTGGTTTTCGCCCGAAGGGCTGAAGCCGGATTCGGTCCGCCTGGTGCCCGAGAGCGTGCTGGGCCTGCGTTTGCTCCAGCGCGGCTACGTGGCCGAATACGAATTCGGCAAGGCCTTCCTGGTGGCCGAATCTTCGCCCGAGGCGGCCGCCGGAGTGATGGCCAAGCTGCGGGCCCGTTTTACCGGGAGCCAGGCCGTGGCGGTGGCTGAGGAGGCCTTCCGCGCCTCGGACCGCTACCTGGGCGGGTTGTGCTTCTTCCGCAAGGGCCGTTACATCGGAGGCTTCGCCAACCTGAAGGAGGGCGAGGACGCCGCCGGGGCGGCGGCGCGACTGGCGGCGCGCATTCCCTGAGGGCCGACGCCCTCAGCCGGGCAGCGCCGGACGAAAGGCGACCTTGCGCACCTTCTGGGCGCGGGTCGCCTCGGCCATCTCCCGCACCGTGCGCCGGCTCACCGGATGGCGCAACTCGGGCGCCAGCTCGGCCAGCGGCTCGAGGACGAAGCGCCGCTCCCCAAGGCGGGGATGGGGAACCTCCAGTTCGGGCGTGCGCACCACCGCCTCGCCGTAAAACAGGAGGTCAATGTCAATGGGGCGCGGGGCGCCGGGCGCCGGCCGCCGCCGTCCCAGCTCCCGCTCGATGCGCTGGAGCCGGGCCAGCAGCAGGCGGGGAAACAGCTCGGTTTCGGCTTCCACCACCAGGTTCAGAAACCACGGCTGGGAGCGCCGTCCCACCGGCTCGGTCTCCCAGACCGAGGAGACGCGCAGCAGGCGCAACCCCTCGGCCGCCAGGCGCTCCAGGGCCCGTTCGAGCAGCCGCTCCCGCTCGCCCAGGTTCGAGCCCAGCGACAGGTAGATGCGTTTCACGGCTTCAGAACAGGCTGCGCTGCGCGTTCGACCGCCAGCGGGGCTGCACCCCGAAATGCCGGAAGGCCTGCTCGGTCGCCACCCGCCCGCGCGGCGTGCGGTCAATGAAGCCGAGCTGAATCAAGTAGGGCTCGTAGACCTCCTCGATGGTGTCCGGCTCTTCGTCAATCGAAGCGGCGATCGTGTTCAGGCCCACCGGGCCGCCGGAGTATTTCTCCAGAATGGTGAGCATGATCTTCTGGTCCACCTCGTCCAGCCCGTAGCGATCCACTTCGAGCAGATCGAGCGCCGTGCGCGCCACCGCCTCGTCAATGGCGCCGTCGGCGCGCACTTGGGCGTAGTCGCGAACGCGGCGCAGCAGGCGGTTGGCGATGCGCGGCGTTCCCCGGCTGCGCCGGGCGATCTCCTCCGCCCCCGCCTCGTCAATCGCCACCTGGAGCAGCCGGGCCGAGCGCAGCACGATCTGCCGCAGCTCCTCGACCGTGTAATGGTTCAGGCGCAGCACCAGTCCGAAGCGCCCGCGCAGCGGGCCGCTGATCAGCCCCTGCCGCGTGGTGGCCCCCACGGCGGTGAAGCGCGGGATGGGCAGCGAGTGGGTGCGCGCCCCGGGGCCCGCGCCGATCAGGATGTCCACCCGGAAATCCTCCAGCGCAGCGTAGAGCATCTCCTCCAGATCCGGCAGCAGCCGGTGAATCTCGTCTATGAAAAAGACCTGGCGCGGCTGAATGTGGCTCAGCACGCCGGTCAAATCCAGCTTCTTTTGCAGAATCGGCCCGGCGGTCTGCTCGAAGTTCACGCCCAGCTCGGCGGCGATGATGCCCGCCAGCGTCGTCTTGCCCAGGCCCGGCGGGCCGCACAGCAGCACGTGATCCATCGCCTCGCCGCGCTTCCGGGCGGCCTCGATGGCGATGGCCAGGTTTTCCTTGAGCTTGCTCTGCCCGGTGAATTCGCTCAGCCGCCGGGGACGCAGGCCGGCCTCGAACTGCCGTTCCTCCTCCCGCGCCGCGGCGGAGACGATCCCCCGGTCCCGCATCTCTCTCAAGGGTAACCCAACCGGCCCGTCTTCAGCGCACCAGTTCGAGCGCGCGGCGGAACAGCGGTTCGAAGTCCTCCGGCACGCCCGAGGCCCGCGCCTTGCGCACGGCCGCTTCCGCGGCCGCCGCCCCGCAACCCAGATTGATCAGGGCGGAGAGCACGTCCTGTTCGAGCGGGCTGAGAGCGCCCGGTCGCGCCGGGGTCGCCGCCTCGGCCGCCGCCGGCGGCAGCTTCTCGCGCAGCTCGAGCACGATGCGCTCGGCCGTCTTCTTGCCCACGCCCGGGATGCGCACCAGCCGCTCGACCGCCCCGGCCCGGATGGCCCCGAACAGCTCGGCGATGGGCAACCCCGACAGCACCGTGATCGCCAGCCTCGGCCCGATGCCGCTCACCGTGATCAGCCGCTCGAACAGCGTCTTCTCGTCCTCGGTCAGGAAGCCGTACAGCGAGAGCGAATCCTCCCGCAGGTGGGTGTGGATCCTCAAGCGGACCTCCGCCCCCGGCTCGGGCAGCGCGGCGAAGGTCGAGATCGGGATCATCACGTCGTAGCCCACTCCGCCCGCCTCCACCACCGCCTGATTGGGATGCTTCTCCAACAAAATGCCGCGCAGATGAGCGATCATAGGCCGACCGGCGATACATTATTCTACATGGCCCGCCGTCGCTTCTTTGTGGACCGGGTGCACGGCGGGCGCGCCGCTTTGGAAGGCGAGGCCGCCCGGCATCTGCGCCGCGTGCTGCGAGCCCAGGCGGGCCAGCGCTTCGAACTCTCCGACAATCGGGCCCTCTACCTGGCCGAAATCGAGGGCTTTGGTCCGGGCCGGGTGCTCTTTCGCCTTCTCGAGGAATTGCCCGCCGAACAGCCGCCGCTCAGGCTGGCCCTGAAGGCCGCCCTGGTCAAGTTCGATCGCTTCGAGTGGCTCATCGAGAAGGCCACCGAGCTGGGGGTGGAAAGCATCGCGCCGGTGGCGGCGGCGCGCAGCGAAAAGGGCCTCGAGCAGGCGGCCATCAAGCGCCTCGAGCGCTGGCGCAGGATCGCGCGGGAAGCCAGCCAACAGGCGCGCCGCGCGCGCTTGCCCGAGATTCTGCCGCCGGTCGGCCTGGAGGCCGCCCTGGCGGAGGAGGCCGCCTGCCGCCTGCTGCTGGACGAATCGCGCAGCGGCCCGCCCTTGCTGGAGGCGCTGCCGCCGGCCGCGCTCCGCCGCCGATCGGACACGGCCGCCCTGCTGGTGGGGCCGGAGGGCGGCTGGACCGAGGCGGAACGCGCCCGGGCGCTGGCCGCCGGATGGCGGGCGGTCACGGTAGGGACTTACGTCTTGCGGGCCGAGACCGCGGCCCTGGCGGCGGTGGCCCTGCTCGTCAACGCGTGGCCGGCGCAAGCCTGACCAGGCAGTCCTCTCCCTCCCGGCGGAACTCGGCCGCCGAGCCGTTCAGCCCGATCTCACGCACGGCCGCCGGGCAGACGAGTCGCATCTCGCCCGGCACTTCGCCCTCCCAGAAGACCTCCACGCGGCTCCCGTCGGGCGCGTAGTCGAGCTGTGCCGCTCCCGGCCCGGGCGTCTCCAGCAAGAGCTGCTCGCCCTCGATCAACTGCGTCTCCCCGGCCAGTCCAAGGCGGAGCGGCACGCCCGCCCGGCGCCGCACGAAGCGCAGCCGGCCGTCCGGACCGAACCACAGGCGATCCTGAAATTCCTCCGTGGCGGCTTCGAACCAGCCTCCCGGCAGAGCCCGGAAGGCCGTGACGGCCGGAGCCTCCTCCCACGGCGCCAGAAGGGCGGCAAAGCGCGTTTCGACGGCTTGGCGGCGCGCCATGACGAACGGGACCGGGACCAACAGATTCGGCCCCAGCCCCTCGCCCAGCACCACCGTGGTCTCGGGTGCGCCCAGCATCCAAAGGCGAAGGCTGCGCAAGGGCCGTTCGAAGCCGGCGACCTCGATGCGCCGATCGCCGGCGTATTCCAGCACAATGTCATCCACGTAAAGCGCGCCCCTGGCGGGCCCGGCCGCCCCCCGAGTCAACTCGACGCTCACCATCTTGACGGGCGGATCGAAGAGGCCGTCGTTGTTGCCCAGGTAATGGGACCAGCGCTGCGGGTCGGAGGCGGCGATCTCCCGCCAGCCGGTCCAGCCCACCGGGCCCACCGTGTAGACGAAGCGCTCGTCGGTCGCATCGTACAGCCGCACCGCCAGACGGTGCGCCGAGCCGTCGCCGAAGAACTTCAGTCGGACGCCGGCGGGCGCTTCCTTGGGCAGCCCGCTCAGGGCCGGCGTGTGATAGAGCAGATAGCCCGTAGCGTCCGAGAAGTCGTAGCTCAGCTTGCCCGAAAAACGGCCGCAGGCGGCCTGCTCGCGCGAGTACTGAAAACTGCCGCGGATGCCGGAGGCGCTGGGCCAGACGCTGCCGTAGTCGAGGCCGGCGGTCGGGTTCATGTCGAAGTCGGCCTGCCAGTCTTCCGAGCTGCGCGCGGCCTGCACCCGGCTCAAGTGTTGGTAGCCTTCGGCAGCGGGAAATTCCGTGTATGGCGCCAGCGGGAGGGAGGCGGAGGCCGCGCCGTAGTTGTGGTAGACCCAGTCGTAGCGGTGCGGGCGTCCGTCGCGCGCCCGGACGTCGAAGACGTCCAGCAGGTACTCGGGTGTGAGCAGGAGCGTGCGGATGAGATCCGCCTGGCGATAGGCCTCGCCCGCGTCCGCCCGCACGGCGCTGATGGAAGGCAGGAAGGCGAAGCTGTGAAGGCGTCCGGCGGCTTCCGCCTGTGTGCGCTCGTCCACCACCACGGTGTTGTGGGCCACGGTCGTCTTGTCCCAACTGGCGTGGGTGGGCGCCGCGTAAGACTGGGTGCCCGGATCCACCGCCATCATCGCCCCGCGCCAGAAGGAGATGAAATTCAGCTTGTCGTAATGGCCGTGCCCGCCGCCGTGCGGGCCGAACTTGAAGGCCGCGTAGTGGTCGCCGGGAGCGGCGCGCAGAACCGCGTTGCCGGACTCCTCGAAGACCATGCCGCGCAGAGCCGGGGCGGGCGTCGCGGGCAGGACTTCCGCACCCCAGAACAGAGCCTCCCGGCCGCGCGCCCGTCCGGAGGGAATCCAGGCGAACAGGGGATCGCCGTAGCGCGCGTAGGCCATCTCATAGAGCCGGCTGTAGGAGTATAGGCTGACGTTGCCGCTGTCGTTGAAGTTGGGCAGCGTGCCGTCGGGCAGCGCGAACTTTAGCGGCGCCTCGAACATGCGGCGCAGCGCCCGCTCGGCCCACAGGTCGCGGCCCGCCCGCCGGGCCATTTCGGCCAACTGGCAGAGCGGTTCCAGAGCGTAGAAATGATAGCCCCAGGCCCCTTCGTACCAGACGCCGTCGCCCTGCACGCTTTCTCGCATCTGATACAGAAAGCCGCCCGGACCCTCGACGGCCGCTCGCACCAGCTCGCCGTCCTCCAGAGCGTAGCCGACCGCACCCAGGGCCGCGTTGTGCCAGGACTGCCAGTTGCTGCGCCCGGCGTTGTAGCGCGCGATCACGGCCGCGGCCGCCCGCAGCAGATCGTGCTCGACGTGGGCCCGTTCGGCCGGGCTGAGCGCCTCGCTGTCCAGGATCAAGTCGTATGCCCAGACCACGGGGATCAGCCAGCCGGCCTCATCCAAGGTCTGGGCGGTGACACGCGCTCCGCTGCGCGCCTCGGGACGGTTGTTGACGTCCTTGATGGGATAGCTCGCATAGACGTCGGCGTAAGCGAGCAGGATGCGCGCGGCGGCTCGGGCGAACTCCGGCCGGCGCGTCAACTGCCAGGCCAGACCGTTATCCCGGGCGGCGGCGGCCGCCTCCCGGTGGCGGCGCCCGTAGATCACCTGGTCGTAAGGCCAGCCGGTGTACACCTGCCCGTCCACCGGACAGACATGCTGGTCGGGCGGGCGGAACTGGAGCGATACGCCGTGAGTCTTGCAGATGTAGTGCTGCGACCACTGGCCGCCCTCGGGCGGCAGCGCCCATTCCGAGAGGCCGTAGCGCTGGTTATGCGTCGCAGGCCAGTCTTGGGCGGCGCGCAGGATGGCGTCCCGCTCGGCCGCCGCCCAGGGTTCGCTCCGCGCCAGGCGGGCGATGCGGGCGAAGTCCTCGCTGTCCAGCAACAGACGAGGCGCCGGCGCTGCGGCGGCCGAAAGCGCCAGAGAGAGCAGGAAAAGCGCAGACCCAACCACAGGGTATCCGAGAAAGCAGTATAGCCTCGCCGCCCGCTTGTCGTGGCCGGGCTGTTCCCTGTACGCTGGACGATGAGGCGCGCGGCCCCCGCCGCCGCGCCCGCTTTTATGCCTGCCGGAAAATCCGAGCGCGTGGCCTTCCAGGGCGAACCGGGCGCCTTCAGCCAGGAGGCGGTTCGCAGGCTGCTGGGCGAGAAGGCCGAGGTGCTGCCCTTGCCCAGTTTCCAAGAGGTCTTCCAGAGCCTGAAGCGCAAGAGGGTGGATGCGGCCGTGATTCCGATCGAGAACTCGCTGGCCGGGTCGGTCCACGAGAACTACGACCACCTGCTGAACTTCGATTTCCGCATCACGGGCGAGACCAGCGTGCGCATCAACCACCACCTGATCGCCCTGCCCGGGGTGAGCTTCCGGCGCATCCGCCGCGTCTATTCCCACCCGGTGGCGCTGGGCCAGTGCCTGAAGTTCTTTGCGCGCCATCCCCGCCTGGAGAAGGTTCCCTTCTACGACACGGCGGGCAGCGTGAAGATGATCGTCGAGCAGAAACTGGAGGATGCCGCGGCGATCGCCTCCGCCGTGGCGGCCGAGATTTACGGGGCGCGGATTCTGCGGCGCTCGATCGAGGACGACCGGCGCAACTACACGCGGTTTTTCCTGCTGCGCCGGGCCGAGGACGCCCCCATCCGGCGGCGGGCCGGCGCGGGCGGCCGGGCGTGGAAAACCTCCCTGGTCTTCACCACCCGGAACATTCCGGGAGCGCTGTTTCGCGCCCTGGGCGCCTTCGCCCTGCGGGATGTGAATCTGACCAAGATCGAATCACGGCCGCTGCGCGGCAAGCCCTGGGAGTACCTGTTTTATCTGGATCTGCTGGGCCGCCTGGAGGAACCGCGGGTGCGCAACGCGCTCGGCCATCTGGCCGAACTGGCCGATTTTCTGCGCGTGCTGGGCTGTTATCCCTGCGGCGACCGGCGCTGAAGCGGGCGGGGACGGCCTTCGAGGCCGCCCCCGCGGCGGGCCTCAGAAGGCCAGTTGCAAGGAGAACTGCCAGGAGCGGGGCGGCTCCTGGGCCGTGATCGTGCCGAAAGCGGTGCTGGTGGGCGTGGTGTTGGGCGCGCGCAGCACCACTTCGTTCAGGGCGTTGAAGGTGTCGGCCCGGAAGATCATCGCCACTTTCTCCTGGAGGCGGAAGGTCTTGCGGGCCGAGAAGTCCCAGCGGCGCTGGGAATCGGCGCGGATGTTCGAGTAGCGCAAGGGTGCGGTGCGGATGTTGGAAGCCAGTTGCTGGCGGGTGTCGCGGTTGAAGACGGCGGTGTTGAACCAGCGGTCGGTGTTGCGCCGGTCCGAGGGCAGGCGGATGGCGGAGGAGTCGCCGATGAACAGCGCCTGTCCGAAGCCCAGGGGCGCTCCGCTCTGCCGCTGGTAGACGCCGCTCAACTGCCAGCCGCCCACGAAGAACTCCAGGGCGGCGGGGAGCCTGGATCCCCATTTGCGGCCTTTGCCGAAGGGCAGCTCCCAGATGCCGCTGCCGGTCAGCCGGTGGGCCCGGTCAATGTTGGAGAGGGATTCGTACGGCATGGGGTCGGAGGCGTTCAGGAAGGTCGTGGCGTCCATGGCCTTCGACCAGGTGTAGGCCATCTGCAAGGTGTAGCCCTTCGAGAAGCGCTTCTCCAGGCGGGTTTGCAAAGAGTGATACCAGGAGTAGCCCACGTGGTCGTCGAACTGCACGCTGGAGAAGTGCGGGTACTGGGTCAGAAGCTGGGCGCGCGTGATGGTCGAGCCGGTGAACTGCGGATTCAGGCCGTAGAAGGGGCTGGGAAAGTTGGCGCTCAGGAAGTCAATCGTGGCCTGATCGCGATAGGGCTTGGTGCTCAAGTACTCGCGCGGGGTGAAGCTGAGGCTGCGCGTGGCGGGCAGGCGCGTGCTACGGTTGCCGACGTAGGAGGCCTCCAACACGTGTCCGCCGGGCAACTCCTGCTGGAAGCCCAGGGACCAGCGCTGGGCGTAGGGCGCCTTGCGGTTCTTGGCGAAGAAGGTGGTGCCCTGTCCCAGAGTAGTCTCCAGGCCGCCGGCCGCGCCGAGCACGGGCAGCAGGCCCTTGGGCAGCGGATTGTCCAGCGTGGCCACGAAGGTCAAGCCGTTGTCGTTGGAAGGCTCGATCGGAGTGGTGCGGCTGAAGCCCGACAGGATCGAGTTGGTGCGCAGGATGCCGAGCGAGCTGTAGAACATCCCGTAGCCGGCGCGCAGCACGGTCTTGGGCAGGGCCTGGTAGGCCAGGCCGATGCGCGGCATCCACAGCAGCGCGGGCCCGCTCCAGTATTGGCGCGGATTGCCGCCCACGCCCGCGAAGGTGACCCCGCCCTTCACTTTGAACTGGCTGACGGGCAGCTCGGGGATGGGCCGCTGGGCGTAGCGCGCCACCGCGGCCGCTTCGATGGGGTTGGCGCTGGCGGCGTCGAACTGGGTGACCGAGCGGTTGAAGCGCTCCGTGATGGGCGACTCATGTTCCAGCCGCAGCCCCAGGTTGAGAGTCAGCTTGCGGGTCGCCTTCCAGTCGTCCTGCACGTAGAGGGCGAAGTACTGGTCCTGCTCGGCGTAGCTGCCGGTCAGGGCCATGCTTCCGCCCGGGATCCCGGCCAGCAGGGCGATCATCTCGGCGCCCACCGGCGGGGCGGTGCTGTTGTCCAGCGGGCCGCGCGCCCAGTAGTTGCTGAAGCTCAAGTCGGGCGCCACGGAAGTGGGGTAGCGGTTGCGGAACTCGCGGAACAGGGTGAACTCCGGTCCGAAGCGCAGGTTATGATCGCCTTTGAGCCAGATGAAATTGCCCACCGCGCTGTGGCTGATCGAGGCGGTGACGCCGTCGCCCGACTCCCAGTTGCTCACGGTGGAGAGCGAACCGACGCTGATGCGCGGGATGGTGGCCAGCCGGCGGTCCACCAGGCCCGCCAGGTTCGGCGAGAAGCCCAGCGAGGTCAAGTCGAAGCCGCGGCTGACCCGCCGCTCGGGGAACTCCTGCTGGGCCACGCCGTAGCGGAAGTTCAGGATCAGGCCGGGCGAGAACATGTGAACGTCGTCCAGGGCGACGCCGCGATTGATCCGGTTCAGAATGATGCCCGCCACGTCGTTGCCGAAAATCCGGTTCTTGTCCTCCTCCCAGAAGTCGCGGTGCAGGCGGACGAACAGCCGGTTGCGCTCGCTGAAGGCGTGGTCGAGGCGCCCGATGGTGGTCCAGTAGTCCTCCTTGGCGGGCAGTGAGTAAAAGAAGTTGTTGCGCCCGTCGGCCGTGCCGGCCTGGTTGGGCAAGGGGTAAAGCGCCAGGATCTTCTTGGCCGCGGGATGGATCCGGCTGGCCGGGAAGAGGTTGCCCGGCAGCGGCTGGCGGCTGTAGCGCCCGCCGGGGGCCACGGCGATGGTGGCCGGATCGTAAAGCTGATAGTTGGCGCCCAGTTTGAGCAGATCGGAGAAATCGCCGTTGCGCCAGGCTTGGCGCGGCACGGTCGAGGTCATCGAGCCGCCCACGTTGGGATCGCCGAACTTGTTGGCCTCCCAGGTGAAGAACCAGAAGGTCCGGTTCTTGCCGTTGTACAGCTTGGGCAGGTAGACCGGCCCGCCGCCCGCCAATCCGTAGCGGTTGTCGCGATAGACCGGAATCCTCTGGCCCGAGCGATTCTGGTAGATGGTCGGGCAGTCGAAGGCCGAGTGGCGCAGCCACCACCAGGCCTCGCCGTGCAGGGTGTTGGTCCCGCCCTTGGTGCTGACGTTGACCAGCGAGCCCAGGGTCCGCCCGATGGAGGCGTCGAAGGAGGAGGTCTGCACCTTGAACTCGGCCAGCGAGGCGGTGGGGGGCGAGAAGGCCACCCGCGGGCTGGTGCCGTCGGAATACACGTTGGGCACGCCGTCAATGGTGAAGAAGTTCCCGTAGTTGCCGCTGCCGTCGGTGGAGAACTGGGAGGGCGCGTTGTTGAAGGGCGCCTTGCGCAGCCGCATGTCGGTGCCGTTCACCGTGCCGGGGGCCAGGTGAACCAGGTCCATGGCGTTGCCTGCGAACAAGGGCAGCTCGGAGATCCGCCGTTCGTCCACCACCTGGCCGAGCGAGGCTTCGGCGGTTTGAAGCAGCGGCGTTTCGGCGCTCACCTGGACGGCCTCGGAAACGTCGCCCACCGCCATCTGGATGTTGAGTTCCACGCTGTCGTTGACGCGAATCTGCACCCCTTCGCGCACGAACTTCTTGAAGCCGGCCAGCTCGGCGCTGACCGTGTAGATGCCGGGGACCAGGAAGGGCAGGGCGTAGTTGCCCGCCTCGTTGGTCTTGGTGGCGGCCGCCACTCCGGTGGCTGCGTTGAGGGCGCGCACCTCGGCGTTCGGGACGACCGCGCCGCTGGGGTCGGTCACCCGGCCCACCAGGGCGCCGCGGGCGTCCTGCGTCTGGGCCGCAGCGGACGCCGCGAGCCAAGCCAGGAGCGCGATAGCGCTACAGATTGGGCTGAACTTCATCTCGCCAGATCCTTTCCTCGGAGATTTCCGGCTGCAACTCCCGGATGTTGTCAGTATACTTGCTCAGGGCCGCCTTGTCCGGGCGGCCCGGGAGGTGAGTATGCCATCCACCCGTCGCCTCTGGCTGGCGACCGCAGCCGGCGCTCTGGGGGCCGCCCCCCGGGCCGAGCCCAACATCCGCTGGGCCCTGGGCATGGTCACCTGGGTGGTTCGCGCCCAGCGCGAAAAGCGGCCCCTGGAGTGGTCGGAAATCCTGGCCGACATCGCCCAAGGCGGATTCGAGGGCCTCGAGGTCTACACCCAGAACACCCTGCCGGTGAACGATCAAACCATGGCGGCGCTGGAGGCCCTGCTGGGACCCCGCTACGGCCTGCGCCTCTCGGGCATCTACTGGGGCGACCGCTTCCATCTGGAGGCCGAGCACGAGCGCATCCGGCGGGACTGCCACCGCTTCCTGGGCTACCTGAAGCGCTTCCACTCGGACCGGCTGATCATCGGTCCGCCGGGTCCGGATGTGGAGGACGAGCGCCGCGCCATCTCCTCCATGGCTCGCATCCTGAACGAGGTCGGCCGGATCGCCTGGGAGCAGTACCGCGTCAAAGCCGCCGTCCATCCCCACGTGGGCGGCCTGATCGAGAATCCCCGGCAGATCGCCCAGCTCATGCAGGAGACCGACCCGCGCTACTTCAACCTCGCCCCCGATACCGCTCAGCTCTGGATGGGCGGCGGCGACCCGGTGCGCCTGTTCGAGCAGTACAAGCGCCGCCTGGTTTACATCCACTACAAGGATATCCGCGCCTACCATCGCGGGCTGAAGGGCTATCTGGACAACGTGATCGAGTTGGGCCGGGGCGTGATTGACTTCCCGGCCTTGCACCGCATTCTCAGGAGCATCGGCTACCGCGGCTGGATCACCATTGACCTGGACAACGCCCGGGTATCGCCCTTGGAGAGCGCCCGCCTCCAGCGCGACTACATTGATCGGGTGCTGGCGCCCCTCTACCGCTAGCGTCCGGCCGCCGTTGTGTCTATCATGGAGAGTGTTATGAAACCCCGAATCTGGATGCCTCTGCTGATCCTGCTGGCGGCGGCGATCGCCCTGCCGGCCGCCGACGTCACCGGCAAGTGGAAGGCCGAGATGCCCGGGCCGGGCGGCGCGACCCGCGAAGTCACCTTCACCTTCAAGGTGGAGGGCGACAAGCTCACCGGCTCGATGACCACTCCCCGCGGCGAGCGCGAAATTTCCGAAGGCAAGGTCTCCGGCGACCAGATCTCCTTCGTGATGGTGATGCCCGGCCGCGAGGGCGGGCAGGTCAAGGTCCTCTACACCGGCAAGGTCGCGGGCGACGAGATCAAGTTCACCAGCCGGCGGGAGGGCGGCGCACGAAGCTTCGAGTTCACGGCCAAGCGCGCGCAGTAAGCGCCCCGGGGGCAGGCTCGGCCGCGCACGCTCTTGGGGTGTGCGCCGGCCCGAGCAGCCGGCGCTTCAACCTTGTTTGGTTCCCTTGATGACGCCCTGGCTGGTGACGCCTTTCCAGACTCCTTCCAGTCTGTCGCCCTGGATCTTGGCCTCGACCGTGTAGGTCTGCCCTTCGATCTGGACCTTGAAGCTGAAGGTGCCGTTTTCGTAACGCGGCTCCACCATCACGTACTCGCCGGGCGCGCCGCTGATGACTCCGCTCAGCTTGCCGTCGGTCTCCTTCACCGTGACCGTCCAGCGATATTGCTCGCCGTCCGGGCTGTCGGAGACGCACTGCCAGGATCCCACCACCGGTTTCTCGGCCGCGGCCAGCGCCGCCGCCAGCACAACGATCAGATGCAGCGTCAGAAACAGTCTCATAAGGCCGTTGGGCGCCCGCCGGTGCCCCGGCGGGCCGTTCTGTTGTATCATAACATCCCGTCCGGACACAGAGGAGGCCCCATGCGAAGCCTGGTTCCCGCCGCCCTCTTCCTGCTGCTGGCGGCCGCCGCGGCTGCTCAACGGCATCGCGTCACCATCAACACCGAGACTCCCGAAGGGCAACTGCTCCAGCAAATCGGCGAGCAGGAGGACCCAGCCCGGAAGCTGGCCCTGATGGAGAAGTTCGCCTCGCAATATCCCAAGCACGAAGCCATCGCCTGGGTCTACGCGCAGATGGTGCCGGTTTGCGCCAAGCTCAATCAATTCGACAAGGCTCTGGAGGCCGGCGACAAGCTGCTGGCGCTCGATCCGGGCGACCTGGAGACGGCCCATCTGGCCCTCAAGGCGGCCGAGGCCAAGAAGGACCCCGCCGTGCTGATCCAGTGGGCCGGCCGAGTCTCTGCCGCCGCCCGCAAGGCGGCCGCCGCGCCCAAGCCCAAGGAGGAGGACGAGGTCGAGGAGTGGAAGACGGCGGTGGAGTTCGCCAAGCAGCTCGACGTCTATACCGAGTACTCCCTCTACGCGCTGGCTCTGCAAATCACCGACCCCGCCCAGCGCATCGGCTTGATCGAGGCCCTGGAGAAACAGAACCCCGAGAGCCAGTATCTGCCCCAGATCGCCAACCTGCGCTTCATCGCTTACCTCCAGGCCGGGCAGTCCGACAAGGCGGTGGCGCTGGCCGAGAAGGTCCTCGAAAAGGATCAGTCCAACGAGGACATGCTGCTGGCGGTGGCCGACAGTTACCGCCTGAACAAGAAGGATCCCGAGAAAGTGCTGGCTTACTGCGCCAAGGCTCTGGAGCTGGCGGCCGCCAAGCCCAAACCGGAAGGGGTGACGGAGGCGGCTTGGGAGACGCGCAAGCGGCAGATCAGCGGCCGGGCGCATTGGGTGGCCGGCCTGACGCAGGCCGCTCGGGGCAATTGGGCGGAAGCCGACAAGGAGTTGCGCGCCGCCCTGCCCGGCATCGCCGACACTCCTGCGATGTCCGCCGAGGCGCTGTTTTACCTGGGCCTGGCCAACTTCCGCTTGGGCGAGAAGGACTGCGAGCCGAACCGGATCCTGGACGCCGTGAACTTCACCAAACAATCGGCCGCCATCAAAGGACCCTATCAGGCGCCCGCCCGGCAGAACTTAAGGGCCTTCCAGACCAAGTGCGCCGTACGATGAACATCCTGGTTCCCAACCTCGGCTCGACCTCGCTGAAATACCAGATCCTGGAAATGCCCGCTGAGCGCGTGCTGGCCCGCGGCCGCTTCGAGCGGGTGAGCGACTACCGCCAGGTGATCGCCCGCATCCCGACCGGAGAGACCCCGGTGGATGCGGTGGCCTTCAAGACTGTGCTGGCCGGCCCGCGCTATCGCGGCACCTTTCTGATTGACGCCGAGCTGATCGCCGCCCTGGAGGAGTACCTGCCCGCCGCGCCGGCGCACAACGCCATTTATCTCACCGCCATCCGCGCCTTCTCGGAGGCCATGCCGGGCGTGCCGCTGGTGGCGGCCTTCGAGACCGAGTTTCACGCCGGCATGCCGGAGTACGCCGTCCGTTACGGGGTGCCGGCGGAATGGCGCGAAAAGTACGGCATCCGCCGCTACGGCTTTCACGGGGCTTCGCACCAATACGTGAGCTGCCGCGCGGCCGAGATGCTCGGACGGCCGCGCGAGAGCCTGCGCCTGGTGAGCTGCCATCTGGGGGGCAGCAGTTCGATCTGCGCCATTGACCGCGGGCGTTCGGTGGACACCACCATGGGCTTCTCGCCCCAGTCCGGCTTGGAGAACGCTACCCGACACGGGGATCTGGATGTGTTCGCGGTGCTCTACCTGATGGAGCGGCGCGGCTGGACGATCCCCGAAGTGCGCCAGCAACTGGCGCGCCACGGAGGGCTGGCCGGCCTCTCGGGCATTCCGGGCGGCGACGTGCGGGATCTGGAGGCGGCCGCCGCCCAGGGCAACACCGACGCCGCCCTGGCCCTGGAGGTCTTCGCCTATCAGGTGCGCAAGACCATCGGCGCCTACGCGGCCGCCATGGGCGGGCTGGACGCGGTGGCCTTCACCGGAGGCATCGGGGAAAACTCCTCCCGCCTGCGCGCCCGCTGTTGCGCGGGGTTGGAATTCCTGGGGGTGCGCCTGGATCCGGCGCGTAACCAGCAAGGGGATGGGGACCGTCTGCTCTCTGAGCCGGACTCGCCGGTGGCGGTGCTGGCCCTGGCCACCAACGAAGAGCTGATCGTCGCCCGCCGAGCCTACCGGCTGCTGGCCGGGCGAGCTTCCGGCGGCGGGCCCTGAGCGGTAAGGCCGGCGGTTGCTCGCCGGCCGGGTTTCGAATTACTATCGGTAGTCCCCTCGGAAGGGAGGTCTATGAAGAGGATTTCGCTCTTGTTGCTGCTGGCCGCCGGCGCCCCGGCTGCGCCGCCGCCCTCGGTGTACGCCATTCGCGGAGCCAGGGTGGTCACCCTCAGCGGTCCGGTGCTCGAAGCCGGCACGGTGCTGATTCGGGACGGCCTGATCCAGGAGGTGGGGGCCAATGTGGCCGTCCCGCCTGAGGCTTGGGTGATCGAAGGCCGGGGCCTCACCGTATACCCCGGGCTGATAGACGCGCTGAGTTCGCTGGGAATTCCCGAGGCGGCCGCGACGGCCCCCACGACCGGGCGCGGTGCGGTGCGAGCTGCGCCCGCTCAGCCCGCGCCTGCTCAGGCGCCGGCCGCCGAGACCCGGCCGGCGCAGGGGCCCGAGGACCGTCCTTCCACCACCACTTGGGTGCGCGCGGCCGACCTGATCAGCCCCGCTGATCGCCGGCTGGAAACGGCCCGCAGCGCCGGCTTCACCACCGCCGTCACCTTTCCTCAGCGCGGCATTCTGGCCGGGCAGGGAGCGGTGATCGCCCTGGCGGGCGAGCGCCCCGGCCAGATGGTCATCCGTTCGCCCGCCGGCTTGTACGCCACCCTGACGACGGCGGGCTTCGCCAGTTTCCCGGGCTCGCTGATGGGCGTGATGGCTTACATCCGCCAGGTCTACCTGGACGCGGAGCATTACCGCCTGGCCAAGGAATTCTACGCGCGTAACCCGGCAGGCAACCGGCGGCCGGCCTACGATCGGGCGCTCGAAGGCGTGCTGGAGGCGCCGCGCGTGCTGCTGCCCGCCTCCCGGGCGGTCGAGATTGACCGCATGCTGCGCTTCGCCGCCGAGCTGAAGCTGAACGCCGTGCTCTACGGCGCGCACGAGGCCCACCGCGCCGCCGCCGCCCTGAAGAAGGCGGGCGTGCCCGTGCTGGTCAGCCTGAAGTGGCCCGAGCGCGAGCGCGACTCCGATCCCGAGCAGATCGAAAGCCTGCGCGTGCTGGAGTTCCGCGAGCTGGCTCCCTCGACCCCGGCCGCGCTGGCCAGGGAAGGCGTACGGTTCGCCTTCTACACCGAGGGAATCTCCAGCCCCCGCGAGTTCGTGCGCGCGGTGCGCCGGGCGCTGGAAGCCGGCCTGACCCCGGAGGCCGCCCTGCGCGCCTTCACTCTCAGCCCGGCTGAAATCTACGGCCTGGCCGACCGGCTGGGCAGCATCGAGAAAGGCAAGATCGCCAACCTCGTCGTCACCGACGGGGAGCTGTTTCAGGAGAAGACCCGCGTGAAATACGTCTTCATTGACGGCGTCAAGTACGAGCCGCTGCCCGAAGCCCCGCCGGAGGAGGCGGGCCGGCCGGAGCCTTCCCGGGAGGTGGCCCGATGATGCGCTTCGGCCTCGCTCTGGCGGCGGCCGCCGCGCTGGCTGCGCCGCCCATCGTGATTCGCAACGCCAACGTTCTGACCGTCACCAAGGGCCGCTTCCAGGGTTCGATCCTGGTGCGCGACGGCAAGATCGTCGAGGCCGGCCCGAAGGTGCTGGTCCCGGACGACGCCCGGGTCATTGACGCCAGCGGGCAGTACGTGATGCCCGGCATCATTGATCCCCACTCGCACATCGCCTCGGAGAGCACCAACGAGGGCAGCATCTCGGTCTCTTCGATGGTTTCCATGGAGGACGTGCTGGATCCCGAGGACATCGCCATCTACCGGGCCCTGGCCGGCGGCGTCACCACCGTGGCCGTGCTGCACGGCAGCGCCAACGCGGTGGGCGGCCAGAGCACGGTGATCAAGCTTCGCTGGGGGCGCGACGCCCGCGGCCTGCTTTTCGAAGGCGCCCCGCCCATCCTGAAGTTCGCCATGGGCGAAAACCCCAAGCGGCGCGGCAGCACGCCTTCGCAGATTCCCGGCGTGAGCGGGACGCCCCGCTATCCGGCCTCCCGGATGGGCGTAGAGGACGTCATGCGCCAGGCCTTCCTGGAGGCGGCTGCTTACCGCGACGCCTGGCGCCGGTACGAGGCCCGGCGGCAGCGCGGCGAGGCCGCCCTGCCCCCAAGGCGCGACCTGAAGCTCGAGCCGCTGGTCGAGGTGCTGGAAGGCCGGCGCCTGGCCCACGTGCATTGCTACCGGGCGGATGAAATCCTGGCCGTGCTCCGCCTGGCGCAGGAATTCCATTTCAAGATCGCCGCCCTGATCCATGTGCTGGAGGGCTACAAGGTGGCGCGCGAGATCGCCCAGGCCGGCGCCGGCGCCACCACCTTCACCGACTGGTGGGCTTACAAGGTCGAGGCTTACGACGCCATCCCTTACAACGCCGCCCTCATGCTGCGCAAAGGCGTGCTGGTTTCCCTCAATTCCGATTCGGCCGAGTTGATGCGCCACCTGAACCAGGAGGCCGCCAAGGCCGTCAAGTACGGCGGCCTCTCGGAGGACGAGGCGCTGGCCCTGATCACCATCAACGCCGCCAAACAGCTCGGCGTGGACGGGCGCGTGGGCTCGATCGAACCGGGTAAGGACGCCGATCTGGTGATCTTCGACAAGCACCCCTTGTCCAACTACGCCAAGGTGCTGCGGGTCATGATTGACGGGGAATTCTACTTCGACCGCGACCGCGACATGAGCCGGCGAGCCGAGCTGGAAGCCCGCAAGAAGGCCTTGCTGGAGCGAGCGCGCGAGCGGGAGAAAAAGCAGGCGCCCAGCCGCAGGAGGCCCTCGTGAAAACACTGATCCTTTCCTTACTGTGCAGCCTGACGGCGGCCGCCGCCGGCGACGGTTTCCTGCTGCGCGGCGCCGTCATTCATCCCGTGAGCGGCCCGGAGATTCCCAACGGCATGCTGCTGGTCCAGGACGGGCGCATCGCCGAGGTAGGGGCCAAAGTCCCCGTCCCCAAGGGCGTCCGAATCATCGAGGCCAAAGGCCTGCACGTCTATCCCGGGCTGATTGATTCCGGCACCCAGATCGGCCTGGCCGAAATCAGTTCGGTCCGCGAGACGGTGGACGCGGTCGAGATCGGCGACTTCAACCCCCAGTTGCGCGCCATCGTCGCCGTGCATCCGGCCAGCGAACACATCCCGGTGACCCGCGCCAACGGCATCACCGCCGCCGTCACCGCGCCGGCCGGCGGCGTCATCTCGGGCCAGGCGGCGCTGATCCATTTGGACGGCTGGACCTGGGAGGAGATGCAGGTGCGCTCGCCGGTCTCGATGATGCTTCAGTTCCCGGTGATCGAGACCCGCGGCGGGCGCTTCGCCGCCCAGCGGGCCCGCCGGCCGTTCTCGGAGGCCAAGCGCGACTACGAAAGCCGCCTCCAGCAGCTCCGCGAATTCTTCGAGCAAGCCCGGCGCTATCAGAAGGCCAAACTGGCCGGCGGCCCCGACTTCGCCACCGACGCCAAGATGGAGGCTATGCTTCCCGTACTGGAGGGCAAGCTGCCCCTGGTCGCCCATGCGGTCCGCGAGCGCGCCATCCGCGAGGCGGTGGCCTTCGCCGAGAGCCAGAAAGTGCGCCTGGTGCTGGCCGAGGCGCGCGATGCCTGGAAGGTGGCCGACCTGCTCAAGCAGAAGAACATCCCCGTGATCCTGGGGCCGACGCTCGAGCTGCCGCTGGAAGAGGACGACCCTTACGACAAGGCCTATACCCTGCCGGCCGAACTGCACAAGGCGGGCGTGAAGTTCGCCTTCGCCAGCTTCTCGACCTCCTTCGCGCGCAACCTGCCCTACCAGGCCGCCATGGCGGTCGCTTTCGGATTGCCCCACGCGGAAGCCCTCAAGGCGCTCACCCTGTACCCGGCCGAGATCTGGGGGGTGGCCGACCTGCTGGGCTCGATCGAGAAGGGCAAGCTGGCCGATCTGATCCTCACCGACGGCGATCCGCTGGAGACCCGCACCCAACTCAAGCAGTTGTTCATCCGGGGCAGGGAAGTGGAGCTGGACAACAAGCACCTGCGCCTGTACGAGAAGTACCGGCAGCGGCCCTGAAGCGGCCGCGGGGCGGCCCGCCTTCTATAATCAAGATCAGGTGGGCACGTTCTTCCTGGAGAATTTCGGCTGCCGCACCGCGCAGGCGGAAGGCGCCGGCATCGCCGCCGAGCTGGCGGCCCGCGGCTACGCGCCTGCCGCGGCGGACGAGGCCGACTGGGTGATCCTGAACACCTGCACCGTGACCGCGGCCGCGGACGAGGACGCCCGCCAGGCGGTCCGCCGGATCCGGCGCCGGAACCCCGCGGCCCGCATCCTGATCACCGGCTGCTACGCCCAGCGGGCTCCTGAGCAGGCGGCGGCGCTGCCCGGAGTCGTCTGGGTGGTAGGCAACTCCCACAAGGCCGCCATCGCCGGTCTGATCGCCGGGGAAGACGCCGGGCCGGGCTGCCCGGCACGGATCTGCGTGGGGGACCCCGGCGCGGAGACGCTGTGGACGGCGGCCCCCTCAGGCGACCGCACGCGGCCCAATCTCAAGATCCAGGACGGGTGCAGTTTCCACTGCTCCTTCTGCATCATTCCCTCGGTGCGCGGGCGCAGCCGCAGCGCGCCCGAGACCTGGGTGGTCGAGCAGGTTCGCCGCCTCGCCCGCCGCTACCGCGAGATCGTCCTGAGCGGCATCAACCTGGGCCGCTGGGGTCGCGACTTGCCCGGCCGGCCCCGCCTGGCCGCCTTGCTGCGGCGCCTGCTCGAGCAGACCGAGGCGGAACGGTTGCGGCTCAGCTCCCTCGAGCCGATGGATTTGAGCGACGAGCTGCTCGAGGTGATGGCCGCCTCGCCGCGCATCGCCCGACACATTCACGCCCCTTTGCAGAGCGGTTCCGACGGCGTGCTGCGCCGCATGCGGCGCTGGTACCGCGCGCGGCACTACGCCCGGCGTATCCTCCAGGCGCGCGCCTGCCTGCCGGAGGCGGCCATCGGCGCCGATGTGATGGTAGGTTTCCCGGGCGAGACCGAGGGTGAGTTCCAGGAGACCCTCCGCTTCATCGAGGCCCTCCCCTTTACCTACCTGCACGTGTTCACCTACTCGCCGCGGCCGGGCACGCCCGCGGCCGCCCTCCCGGATCAAGTGCCCCTGCCGGTCCGCAAGGAGCGCAACCGCCTGCTGCGCGAGGCGGCCGCCCGCAAGAACCTCGCCTTCCGCAGCCGCATGCTCGGCCGCAAGCTCTCGGTGGTGACGCTCGAGCAACCGGGGGTGGCGCTGAGCGACAACTACCTGAAGGTCGAGCTGGCCCGCCCGCGCGAGCCCAACCGCATCGTGGAGGTGGAGATCGGCGGCCTTACCGCGGACGGCTTGCGGGAGCGCGGCGTTTCATAATCTTCGGAGGCGGCGCGGTCCGCCCGGGTCTTCTTCGCGCTATGATGCTTTTTGGCCGTGCGCAACCGGCCTGCATGGGGAAGCCGACATGCCCGACCGTGTGATCGAAGGCCAGCTCAACGCAGCGGGCCTGAAGTTCGCTATTCTTGTCAGCCGCTTCAACAGCGTCATCACAGAGCGCTTGCTGGCGGGCGCCCTGGACGCTCTGGCGCGCACCGGCTGCGACCCGGATGCCGTCCAGATCATCCGGGTCCCCGGCTCCTGGGAGCTGCCCCTGGTGGCCCGCGAGCTGGCCCTTCAGAAGCGGCACGACGCCATCATTTGCCTGAGCGCCGTGATCCGGGGCGACACGCCGCACTATGAGTACATCGCCGCGGAGGCCGCCAAAGGGCTGGCCCAGACCGCGCTGGAGAGCGGCCTGCCCATTTCCTTCGGCGTGCTGACTTGCGACACCCTCGAGCAGGCCATTGACCGCGCCGGGGCCAAGTCCGGCAACAAGGGCTTCGACGCCGCCATGACGGCGGTCGAGATGGGCAACCTGATGCGCCGGCTGCGCGCGGGCGCTTGAGCCGCGCATGCCTTCGCGCCGCAAATCGCGCGAGCGCGCCCTCCAGCTCCTGTTCCAGTTGGACCTCACGCCTCAGCCTCTCGAACAGGCCCTGGCTTCCTTCTACGAGTCGCTGTACCCTGAGCTGGCGCCTTCCCGGCCTGCGCCCGACCGCTTCGCCGAGCAGCTCGTACGCGGCGTTCTCGAGAGGCGCCCGCAGATTGACGAACTCATCATGCGCCATGCCCGGAACTGGCGACTGGAGCGCATGCCGGCCGTGGATCGCAACCTGATGAGGCTGGCGGTCTTCGAGATGACCGCCCTGGGCTCGCCGCCGGCGGTGGCCATCAACGAAGCCCTCGAGCTGGCCCGCCGCTTCTCGGGGGAGGAGTCGGCGCCCTTCATCAACGGCGTGCTCGACGCTGTGCGCAAGGAGCTGGGCGTGCCCGACCGGCGCCGCCCGCCGGGGCGTCGCGGCGGGCCTCGTTCCTCGCGGGGGGCCGCCCCGGCCGGCGGCGGTTGAAGCCCCGCCCCCCGCTATCGCTTGGGAGGCGAAGGCTTCTCGGCCAGCAGGCGATCCAGCTCGGCGAACAGCGCCTTGCCCTCGAAGACGGCGCGCGTCCCCGGGCCGTATTCGTAATCGTTGCGAATCCAGCCGTTGCCGTCAATGATGAACAGGTGCGGCACGTCGAAGCTGGGGCGTTGCGGCGTGGCCTTCAGGTACGAGGCGGCCATCTGCCCGCAGTCGAACAGCACCGGAACCGTCACGTTGTTGCGCCGGATGTAGGCTCGCACGGTGTCCTGGTTGTCCGGCGGGTTGACCACCGAGAGAATGGCCACCTTTTCCCCGTAGCGCTGCTTGACCTTTTCCAGCGTGCGCGAGAGCGCCTCGCAATGCGGGCACTGCGTGCGCATGATGTCTATGAGCACGATGCGCCCGCGGTAATCCGCCAGGTCGTGCTGGCGCAGATTCAGGTCCGGCAGCGAGAAGCCCGGAGCGCGCCGGTTCGATAACTCTCCGGGCGCGGCCAGCGAAAGCGCCGCCATCCCATAGATCAACCAGAAGCGCATTCCTCCACCCTAGCACGAGATGGGGCCGCGGCAGCCGCGCCCTCAGCGCCCGGCCCGCTCCAGCTTGACCGGGCCCGCCCAGGCGATGTCCTCCCAGCGGTAGATCAGGAAATTCTTCGGGCCGCTGTTCATGGCCACCATCAGCCCCCGGGGGAAGCTCGGTCCCAGGGCGACGGAAGTGATCCCGATCCCGTCGGTCGCCTCCGCTGCGCCGTAGAACACCTTAACCAGCTCGCAATGCTGCCGCGGGCGGCCGGGCGCTCCCTCGCGCCGGTAGAGGTGGTACTTCGTGTTGCCGGGGAGTTGGTCCGTGCACACGATGTAACCGCGCCCCCGCGGCAACCCGTAAATCCCGATGCCCTCCCGGTCCCCTTGGAAGCCCTCCCTGCCGAAATGGGCCAGCTCGCGCGCCGCCTCGGGATGGTCGGGGTCGGCGAAGTACTTGTGGATGCCGTCGCCTTCGTCGGCGTAGTAAACGTAGCCCAGCTCGTCGTCCACGGCCACCGCCTCGATCTCGCCCTGCCCGCTGAAGCTCCCGAACTCGCGAACCTTCCGGGCGCGCACGCGGCCCTGGCCGTCATCGCTCAAGCGATACTGCCAGAGGTAACCCTGCCGCGGCCCCTCCTTCCGGCTGACGATGGCGAAGACGGCCCCGTCGCGCGGCCGGCGATAGAGGGCGATGCCCATGGGGGCGGCTTGCTCGCCCGCGCAACCTTCGAAGACCCGCAGGCCCTCGGGCGAAGAGACGTCCGCCAGCTTGCCATCGGGCAAGATGCGGAACACGCGCAGCCGCCGCTGCAACCGCTCGGTCACCACGGCGATGTCGGCTCGAGCGCCCGCCAGCGGCAGCCCGTACTCGACGTCCACGTTGTTGGGCCGGTCCAGGCGGTCCATCACCTGCCGGATCTTGCCGTCCAGCCCGTAGGCGTACAGGGCGCCCCGCGGCGCGGGAACCTTGTTGGTGGCGAGGATGAGGCTGCGGCCGGCATCGGCCGGATGGACCCAGATGGCCGGATCGTCCGGGTCGTCGCCCACCGGCTCGGTGGCCAAAGCGGGCCGCACCTCGATCGGAGCCTCCAAGGCCAGCCACACTACCAGCGTCCAGATCGTGAACATGTCGTGTTCCGTCCTCCTGTGCCTGCTCTGGGGCTAGAAATTCAGCCTCAGGGCAAGCTGGATCTGCCGCGAAGTGCCCGTGCCGATGGTTCGGTTCAGCGGGCTGCGGATCTGCCCGAAAGTCGCCGGGGTCGAAATGTTCGAGCTGGGATCGCCAAGCTGGGCGCGGTTGAACAGGTTGAACGCCTCAGCCCGGAAGGCCAGATTGGCGTTCTCGCTCAGCCGGAATTTTCGGTGGAGGGCCAGATCCACCTGCACCAGGCCCGGCCCGCGGGCGATGTGGCGGCCGGCATTGCCCCAGGTGCCCGCACGCGGCACTGCAAACGCCGCAACGTTCAGCCAGTTCTCGGTCTTGCTGCGGTTGGCCGGGTACATGGGCACGCCCAGCACCACGTCCGGCCGCTGGTTCGAGGTGTTGCCGTCGGGGACCGCCGAAGAGCTGCGCGAAACCGTGACGTTGACCGCCCGCCCCGTGCGCGCCGTCCAGATGCCGCTCAGCTCCCAGCCGCCCAGCAGTTTGGCGGCCGGGCCCGTGGTCGCGTAGGCTTTGCCCGGCCCGAAGGGCAGCTCCAGGACCCAGTTGCTGGTGATGGTGTGGCGGATGTCCTGGGCGCTGTTGCCCCGGTCGCAGGCCCGGCAGTTGACGTTCTGCGCCTGAGCGCCTTCCCCGCCGCCCAGGTTGCCGTCGTTGATGGCGTGGGACCACATGTACTCGGTGGCCCACAGGATCCCCCGGCTGAACTGGCGGTGCAGGGAGACCTGCAAGGCGTTGAAGTTCGAGTTGCCGTCGTTGCGCTTCTCGTCCATTCGCCCGAAGCTGGGCAGCGGGCGGCGACCCAGCACCGAATCAATCACGTTGATGTAGGTCCGCGCGAACAGCTTGTGCCCTTCGTTGCCCAGATAGCCCACCTGCATGATGAACTGGGCGGGCAACTGCTGCTGGACGGAGAAGCCCCACTGGAGGTTGTAAATGTCGCGCCGATCGCGCTGGAGCGAGCGCGGCGTCACCCCGCCGGATTTCGCCAGGGGCACGAACCGGTCAATCGGGAAGCTCAACCCGCCCGTCACGTCGCGCGAGGTCAGCGAGTAGCGCTCCGCCATGTTGTCCAGCGACGCGTTCACGTCGTCGTTCTGGCCCGGCCCGTGGAAGACGCCTGCGCCGATCCGGAACACCGTCTTGTCGCCCAGCGCCGTCGGCGCCCAGGCGATGCTCACGCGCGGGTCGAAGTTGTTGCGGTCCGGGTAATACCACTTCGTCCCGGCGGGGCAGAATCCCTGGCAGGCCCACATGTCGAACACCCGCTCCTGATGGTTCACCTCGTGCGGCACGGTGTAGTACTCGTAGCGCACCCCCAGGTTCAGGGTCAGATTGCGCCGCGCCTTGAAATCGTCCTGGAAGAACGCCATGGACCAGGTGCGCCGCGATCCCAGCACCGGGCTGCCCGCATTGATGCTGAAGGAATCCACCCGGTTGCGGATCAGATCGTCCCGGCTGGCGAAGGTGATCGAGGTGGTGTGCACGGCCGGATCGGCCACGTTGACGTGAACGCGCCGGGCCTCGAAGCCCGTCTTGAGCGTGTGCCGGCCCTTGGTGATAGTGACGCTGTCAATCATCGAGTACGAGGTCGGCTTCTCGATCAACAGACTGTCGCCGTTCAGGGTCATGAAGCCGGACACGCTGACCGAGGACGGCAGCGGGCCGTAGCTATAGCGGGTCAACGCCGAGCGGTTGTAGCCGGCGCGGTATTCGTTGATCACCGTGGGCGAGAAAATGTGCTGGTACTGTAAGGCGAAGCTCGAGGGCCGGAAGGCGCTCTCCTGCCGATCCACCGGCAGCACGCTGCGCGGCGCGTCAATCAAACCGTCGTCCACATTGAAACGGCCGAACAGCAGGTCCGAGTCCGTGAAGCGGTGGTCAATGCGCAGGGTGCCCGAGTCCTCCCGCCAGGCTTGCGGCCGGTCGGCCCACATTTCGTCAATGTTGGCGTCCAGGGAACGGAAGCCCTGCGGGTAGGCGTCCAGGATGGGCTTGACGGCGGGCGAGCCGGCCAGGGCGCGAGCCCGGAAAGCGGCGCTGGGCACGCTGGCGTACAGCGTCTGTCCCAACCTCTGCCGCAGCCCTTCGTAGTTGGCGAAGAAGAAGGTCCGGTTGCGCACGATCGGCCCGCCCAGGTTGCCTCCGAACTGGTTCAGCCGGAAGGCGGGCTTGGCGGCGTCGAAAAAGTTCCGGGCATCCAAATGGTCGTTGCGCAGGAACTCGAACAGGCCGCCGTGAAAGTCGTTCGTGCCGGACTTCGATACCAGGCTCACATTGGCCCCCGCGCCCCCGCCCAGCTCGGCCGAATACAGGCTGGCGTTCACCCGGAATTCGGCGATCGAGTCGGTGGAGATGATCAGCCGCAGGGCGGTCTCCTGGCGCGGGTCCTTCACTCCGGTGGCGTCCATGCCGTCGAAAGTCCAGTTGTTGTCATCGCGCGCCCGGCCGACGAACCGGATGGTCTGCTGGCTGCCGTCGCCGGTGTTGACCGCTCCCGGCGCCAGCGCCATCAAACTGGCCCAGTGGCGGCCGTTGAGCGGAATTTCGCGCACTTGCTGGGAGGCGATCACCGTGCCCAAGGCGGCGGTGGTCCGCTCCAGCGGGACCGGAGTTTCCCGCACTTCGACCTCGGCCCGAAGGCTGGCCACTTCGAGCTGGGCGTCCAAGGTGCGGCTGTCGCCCACCTGAAGCACGATCCGGTCGAAGCGCACGGGCCGGAAGCCTGTGGCCTCGATGCTTACCCGGTAGGTTCCTATAGGCAGTTGGGCCAGCACGTAGGTTCCTGCCGCCGAAGTCGTTACTTCGCGCCGCAGGCCGGTGGCGTCGTGCTCGGCCGCCACCTTGGCCCCCGCGATGACCGCTCCGGTAGGGTCGGTCACCGTGCCGTTCAGAGTGGCCAGGTCGCCCTGGCCGGCCAGCGGCCCTGCTGCCAGCAGCAGGCCGCAGATCAGCGAGACTAATGTGCTCTTCATGTTCCCCCTTCCTCTCATTCCGCCGGCGGCTGCTCGGCCGAGCCGGTTGGAGCGAAGCCGGCCGGGCAAGGCCGCCCGACGGTCAAAACGTGGCTATAGCATATCACCACTCCCTTGGCACAACACCGCCCCCGCGACCCCCAAGTCGCTCTCCCCCCTTAGAATGCGTACCGCAGGGCGAACTGCATCTCCCGCGCCGGTTGCGTCGAGGTGATCGTTCCGAACGCCGCGCTCGAGCGGTTGGAGTTCGGCGTCCCGAAGTTGGTCTTGTTCAAGAAGTTAAACGCCTCCAGACGCACTTCCAGGCGGGAGCCCTCCCGCAGGCCGAAATCCTTGTGCAAGCCGAAATTCATTTGGTGCAAGGACGGACCCACCGCAATGTTGCGGCCCGCGTTGCCGAAGGGCCGCGAAGGATCGGTCGGAATCTGCACCGTCTCCGGATTCAACCACCGCTCGGCGCGCCGCTGCCCTTCCGGCACCATGGGATCGCCCGTAATATTGGGCCGGTAAGTGGGCGCCGAGCTGACCTGGAACTGCGAGCTCGGGCTGTAAGTGAGATTCACCGGCATCCCGGAATTGGCGAAGTTGATCACCGCCAGCCGCCAGCCGCCCAGGAGCGCCTCCAAAGCGGGATGCGCGGCGGAGCCGAACCGCCGGCCGCGCCCGTAGGGCAGGTCCCACAACAGGGTGGTCACGTTGGTGAACGGCTGGTGGTAACCCGAGACGCCCTTCTCGTTCTTCAAATCCCGGTAGTTGACCCGGGAGTTGTCCCCGTTATGAGCCTCCAGGTGGCCCGAGGCGTTGTCAATGCCCTTCGACCAGGTGAAGGAATTCAGCAGATAAAAGCCGCCCGAAAAGCGCCGCTCCAGCTTGCTCTGGAAGGCGTGATAGTTCAAATAGCCTCCGTTGAAGCACACCTGGATGTAGCCGAAGGTTTGTATCGGGCGGCGGCTTTGTAGGGGCAGATTCTCATTGGGCTGGTTCGGTCGAGCCTGGTTGTAATCTCCCAGGATCGGCAGGTGGACGCTGCGGTTGCCTACATAAGCCAGATCCAGCACCAGATCGCGCGCCAGCTCGCGCTGGACGGTGAAGTGCCAGCTCTGCGTGTAGGCGGTGGGAGTATCGGGCGGAATGTAATTGGTCCGGACCCCGATCTGCTTGATGTTCGACAGCGACAGGAAGTTGTCCGGGTAGCCCATCTCGGTCGTCCGGAAGCACTCGAAGGGGCTCTGCCTGGTGCTGGTGCACAAGGGCAGGCCCGAGCCCGCCACCGTGGGGGCCAGTTGATCCACCACCGGATTCAACACGTGCGGCAGGTTGTACGCCAGGATGTTCTCCCCGCCCATGCGGTGGAAATGCATGTAACTGACGCCGTACGCGCTCCGGATCACGGTGCGGCGAGTGAGCGTGTAGGCCACGCCCAGTCGGGGCGCGAAATTGGTCTTGTCCGGGTGGACCAGGGCGCGGTCGTAGAGGGAGCCGCCGCGGGCCTGAAGCAGGGCGATGTTCACCGCGTCGAAGTTCGAGATGCGGTTGCGCGCCTCGTACTGGGGTGTGGCGAACTCGTAGCGCAGCCCCAGGTTGAAGGTGAGCTTGGAGGTGGCCTTGAAGTCGTCCTGGAGATACCAGAAGTGCATCCGCTGCCGGTAATCCATGATGGGGTCGTTGGTCAGTTGGTATTGCGAGCGGGCCCCGAACAGGAAGTCGGCCAGAAACTGCATGTCCGAGGTGGGCGTGCCGGGTATGCGCGAGAACCGGCCGGCGTAGGCGTCCGAGCCGTACTTGGGATGGAAGTCGTCAATGGCGGTGTCAATCCGCTGGTGCTCGTAGCCGGCCTTGAGGGAATGGCGCCCGGCGATCTTGGCGTAATTGAACTTGGGGTTGACGACGAAGGGATCCTGAAACTGCGGATTGCTGGACTGCACTCCCAGGCCGGTAAAGCCGTTGATGTTCTGCTTGCTGATGCCGCCCGAATAGCGCGTGGCCTTGGGCACGTTGGGGATGCCGAAGCGCTCCCCGATGGTCTGCGTGCCGCGGAACAGCGGGAATTTGCCGCCTTCGGTCTGGGAGATCCCCATGCGGAACTCCAGCAAGGTCGTGGGGCTGAGGGTGTAGGTGGCGCCGTAGGCCCACTGCCAGTTCATCACTCGCACGTCGGCGTTGGAATCGCCGCCCGAAGGCCCCGGAATGCTCGGCGGCTCGAAATTGTTCATCAGCCGGTGGCTGTAACGCAGAAAGCCCGTGAGCTTCGAGCTGAAGTAATAATCCAGCCGCATGTCGCCCTTGTCCACCTGCTCCGTGCGGCGCGGTTCGGACTGGAAGTTGTTGGCCAGACCGGGCCGGTTGGGGGCGGGCAAGTCGTTGAGCACCTCGCGGGCAAAGCGCGTGATCACCCGCTCGGGCACCACGCCGTCCATGTAACGTTCCCCGGTGTAGGGATTCATGACGGGCACCCCGAGGATGCCCTTGCGCATGTCGAGGGTGGGAAGGGTGGCGAACCTCACCGAGCGCGAGATGCGCCGGTAGCCCTCGTAGTCGGCGAAGAAGAACGCCTTCTCGCGCCGGAGTGGTCCGCCCAGCGCCCCGCCGAACTGGTTCTGGATCAACACCGGCTTGCGGTTCTGGACCGGCTTGAAGAAACCGGTGGCGTTCAGGCGGGTGTTGCGCAGGTACTCCCACAGTGCGCCGTGGAATTCGTTGGTACCGCTCTTGATGGCGGCGTTGATCACCGCGCCGCCCGCTCGCCCGAATTCCGCGCTGAAGTTATTGGTCTCCAGCCGGAATTCCTGCATGGCGTCGGGCGTGATCTGCACGACCTGGTTGGAGAAGCCCTGGTTGGAGGTGCCGTAGGCGTTGTTGTCCACGCCGTCCACCATGAAGTTGTTTTGCGAGCTGCGCATGCCGTTGACGTTGAAGGAGGCGTCGCGCGAAGAGGCGATCGCGCTGCGCCGCACGCCCGGGGCGAGCAAGGCCAGATCGGCGTAGGCCCGCCCGTTCAGGGGCAGGTTGACCACCTGCTGGGTGCTGACGACGGTGCCTCGCGAGCTGGTCTCGGTCTCCAGCGCCAGGGCGGCCCCGGTGACCGTGATGCTTTCCGTGGTGGCGCCTACCTCCAGGGTCAGGTCCACTCTCTGGCGGGCGTTGACCGCCACGGCAAAGGCGTCGGCCACGGCCGCCTTGAAGCCCGAGGCCTCGGCTCGCACCCGATAGGTTCCCACGCGCACGTTGAGGAACTGGTAGTTGCCGGCCTCGTCGGTCTGGGTCGAAACGGCGATGCCGGTGCCCAAGTTTTCCAGGGTGACCTTGGCGCCGGTGACGACCGCGCCCGAGGGATCGCGCACGGTTCCCAAGACGGCGCCGGTCTCAAACTGGGCCCAGAGGGCGGCGGGCAGCAGGCAGAGGGCGGCGGCCGCCAGGGTGCGCCAGGGAAGGGACGGGAAGCGAGCAGGCATAGTGAGGAATCTCCTTTGGAGGGCTGGTTTATGCATACGTTTCCAGATCGGGCCAATTATACGGGCGGCGGCGAGCCCTTGTCAAGGGGCTTGACAGCCCGCACGGCTAAGCCTTATCATGGACACGTTTGCGGAAGCTCTCCATCAAAGACATCGCCGCCGCCGCCGGCGTCTCCCATTCCACCGTCTCCCGCGCCCTCCGCGGCAGCCCCCTGCTCAAGCCCGAAACCGTCGCCCGAATCCGCCAAATCGCTCAGGAAAAAGGCTATACCGCCAGCGCCGTGGCTCGCAGCCTGGTCACCCGCCGCACCCAGACCATCGGCGTCGTCGTCACCACCATCGCCGACCCCTTCGTGGCCGAAGTCGTCGGCGGCATCGAGGAAGCCGCCAACGACCGCGGCTACTCGGTCTTCCTGGCCAACTCCAACGCCCAGCCCGAACGCGAGATGAAAGTCGTGCAGTCGTTTGCCGAGCGGCGCGTGGACGGCATCATCGTCACTTCCTCCCGCGTGGGCGCCCTCTACACCCCCATGCTCTCCAACATGAAGGTCCCCATCGTCCTCATCAACAACCAGCACCCCGGCGAGTTCGTCCACTCGGTCATGATCGCCAACCTGGAAGCCAGCCGCCAGGCCGTCCAGCACCTCATCGCCCTGGGCCACCGCCGCATCGGTTACCTGGGCGACCGTTTCGGCTATCAGTCCGACACCGAGCGCTTCGCCGGCTATCGCGAGGCCCTGGACTGCGCCGGCCTCCCCTTCCAGCCGGAACTGGTGGCCCACGGCGACGGCCGCCCGGAAGGCGGCTGGGCCGCCATGCAGAAGCTGCTGGCGCTTCCCGAGCGGCCCACGGCCGTGTTCTGCTACAACGATATGTCGGCCCTGGGTGCGCTCCGGGCCGTTCGGGAGGCCGGCTTGCGCGTGCCGCAGGACATCTCGCTGGTGGGTTTCGACGATCTGTTCGTCGCTCAGTTCACCGATCCGCCCTTGACTACCGTGCGCCAACCCAAAGCCCAAATGGGCCGCCTGGCCATGGAGACCTTGTTCGAGCTGCTCGAGGGCGCCCAGGCGGCCCAGTTGCTGCGCGTCCCCGGAGAACTCATCCTCCGCCAGTCCACCGCACCCCTTGCCGGCCATGACCGCGCCGCTGCTTGAGATGCGAGGCATCTGCAAAAGCTTCGGCGGCGTGGGCGCCCTGCGCGAGGTCAACTTCCAGGTCCTGCCGGGCGAGGTCCACGGCCTGGTGGGCGAGAACGGCGCCGGCAAGTCCACCCTCATGAACATCGCCAGCGGCGTGCTGAAAGCCGACCGAGGCGAGATTCTCTGGGAGGGCCGCCCGGCGGGCGACCTGACCCCCCGGCGGGCTCAACAGATGGGCATCGCTTTCGTGCACCAGGAGCTGGCGCTGGCCCCGCAACTGAGCGCGGGCGAGAACATCTTTTTGGGCCGGCGGCCCAGCCGGCCCGGTCCGTTGGGTTGGGTGCGCTGGGAGGAGATCCACCGGCGGGCGGGCGAGCTGCTCGAGCAACTGGGCCGGCCGATAGACCCCCGCCGCCCGGCAGGGGAGTTGAGCGTGGGCGAGCAGCAACTGGTTGAGATCGCCCGGGCGCTGGCCTTCCAGGCCCGCCTGGTCATCATGGACGAACCTACCGCCGCCCTGTCGGAGCGCGAGGCCGGCCGCCTGTTCGAGGTCATTGCGCGCCTCAAGCAACGGGGGGTGAGCGTGATCTACATCACGCACCGGCTGAAGGAGATCTACCAAACCGCCGAGCGCGTCACGGTGCTGCGCGACGGCCGGCGCGTGGCCTCCGCGCCGGTGGCCGAGATGCCGCCCGAGGAGCTGGTGCGGCACATGGTCGGGCGAGCCGCGCCAGAGCAGTTTCCTCCCGCCGCTGCCCGCCCCCGCCAGGCCGAGGAACTTCTGCGGGTGGAGGGATTCTCCGCCCGGGGCCGTTTCCAGGACGTTACTTTCTCCCTGCGGCGGGGCGAGATTCTGGGCCTGGCCGGCCTGGTCGGCGCCGGGCGAACCGAACTGCTGGAGGCCCTCTTCGGCGCCGCCCCGCACGAGGCCGGGCGCCTGTGGATCCAGGGCCGGCCGGTTCGCATTCGATCCCCCCGGGACGCCATCCGCCATGGCATGGCCCTGATCCCGGACGACCGCAAGAGCAAGGGCTTGATTCCGGGCGCTCCCGTCATCTGGAACATCGTGCTGGCCTCCGAGCGGGGCTTGCGCATCCGGGGCGATCACGAGCGCCGGCGGAGCGAGCGCATGGCGGCTGAGCTTCGCCTGCGGGCCCCGGGTCTGGAGGAACCGGTCAACCGCCTGAGCGGCGGCAACCAGCAGAAGGTCGTACTGGCCCGCTGGCTGCTGGCGGAGGCCTCGATCTTCCTGCTGGACGAGCCCACCCGGGGCATTGACGTGGGGGCCAAAGCCGAGATCTACGAGCTGATCCGCGGCCTGGCGGCGCGCGGCGCGGGCGTGATTCTGGTCTCCTCCGAGCTGGAGGAAGTTCTCGGCCTGGCCGACCGCGTCCTGGTGATGCATCGGGGGCGAATCGCCGGCGAGCTGGACCGCGCCCAAGCCGGCGAGGAGGCCGTCATGCGCCTGGCTACCGGAGGCCTGCCGTGAGCGGAGGCTTGTGGTCGCGGACCGCCGCCCAGGCCCTGCGCCGCTTCGGGCCCTTGCTGGCGCTGGTGCTGATGTGCGCGGCGCTCAGCCTGCTGTCGGAACATTTCCTCAGCCTGGACAACCTGCTCAACGTCTTCCGGCAGTCGGCGGTGAACGCTCTGCTGGCGCTGGGGCAGTTGGTGGTCATCATTACGGCGGGCATTGACCTTTCGGTGGGTTCGATCCTGGGCCTGTGCTGCGTGCTGGCGGCGCTGGCGCTGAAGGCGGGCGCGCCTTCGGCCCTGGGCATTGCGCTGGCGCTGGGCGCGGGGGCGGGGCTGGGGGCGGTGAACGGCTTGCTGTACACCAAGCTGCGGCTGCCGCATCCTTTCATCCCGACCCTGGGCATGATGAACGTGGCCCGGGGGCTGGCTCTGGTGATCACCGGAGGCTTCCCGATCTCCGAGCTGCCGGCCGGATTTCGCTACTGGGGGGCGGGCGCGCTGTGGGGCATTCCGGCGCCGGTGGCGGTGGTGGTGGGCTTCTGCCTGATCTTCCATCTGCTGTTGACGCGCACCACGCCCGGCCGGGACCTGTACGCCATCGGGGGCAACCGGCAGGCGGCCCTGCTTTGCGGAGTGCCGGTGGACGGGCGGCTGATCCTGGCCTACACGCTGAGCGGGCTGACGGCCGGCGCGGGGGCGGTGGTGCTGGCCGGGCGGATGAACTCCGGTTTCCCGCTGGCCGGGGCGGGGGCGGAACTGGATTCGATCGCGGCGGTGATCATCGGCGGGGCGAGTTTCTTCGGCGGGGTGGGCACGGTGCTGGGGACGCTGGTGGGCGCACTGATCATGGGCGTGTTGCGCAACGGATTGAACCTGATGAACGTGTCGGCGTACTGGCAGACGGTGGTGATCGGGGCGGTGATCGTGGCGGCGGTCTGGGTGGACGTGGTGCGGCAGCGCGCGGCCGGGGGGAGGTGAGGAATGAGACGGTCGGCCGGGGTTCTGAGCGCCTTGGTGGCGGCGGCTTTGCTGCCGGGTTGGGGCTGCGGGCGGTCTGGTCAAAACAAGAAGCTGGAAATTGTTCTGGTCACCAAGGCCCTGGACAGCGAATTCTGGCAGCGCCTGAAGGCCGGCGCCGAGCAAGCCGCCCGCCGCGATCCCGAGGTCCGGCTGGCCGTGCTGGCCCCCGAGCGGGAGATCAACATTGACCAGCAGGTGGCCATCCTGGAGGACCAGGTGCTCAAGAAGGTCTCCGCCCTGGCGGTGGCCCCGGCCGGAGTGGCCGAAGTCCTGCCGGTGCTCGAGAAGGCGCGCGCGGCCGGCATCCCGGTCCTGATCGTGGACACCGACGTGCCCTGGCCTCACCGGGTGGGCTTCGTCGGCATTGACAACCGCCTGGGCGGACGGATGGCCGGCGAGTACGTGCTGCGCGCCCTGGGCGGGCGGGGCAAGGTGGCCGTGATCCGGGGCGTGCTGGGGGTGGCCACGCAGGAGGACCGCCTGGCCGGCTTCCAGGAAGTGGTCTCGAAAGCGCCCGGCATCCAGTGGGTGGGCGCGCAGCCCGCCAACAGCGAGCGCGCCCTGGGCATGAGCGTCATGGAGAACCTGCTCACCCGCCATCCCGATCTGAAGGCGGTCTTCGCCACCAACGACCAGATGGCGCTGGGCGCCATGGAGGCGATCGCGGCCCGCAACCTCACCGGCCGGATCGTGCTGGTGGGATTCGACGCCGGGCGCGAGGCGGTGCGAGCCGTCCTGGCCGGGCGGATGAACGCCGTCATGGCCCAGTATCCGGAGCGCATCGGGCGGCGGGCGATCGAGGAGGCGATCAAAGCGGCCCGCGGGCAGCCGGTCGAGAAGTTCGTGGACGTCGGCACCGCCCTCGTCACCCGGGAGAACGCCCATGAGTTTTTGCGTTGAGCCGGCCGGCGGCGGGTCTCATTCCCCCTCGCGCGGTGCGAGCCGGCCGGCGAAGGTTTTATCGGACACTCTGACGAAGGAGGCTTTGCGATGAAGACTGTGGTTCTGTCGGCCCAATGGCAGCCCAAGCCGGGCTTCCGGCTGGGCCCCAAGGACATTGACGGGAAACTCACTTACTTGGGAAGTTACGTCTGGAGATATCCCAAGCTCTCGCTGGAGGAAAGGGAGGTTCCCAAGATCGGCCCTACCGAATGTCTGGTCCAGGTGAAAGCCTGCGGCATCTGCGGCAGCGACGTCCACATGGCCCAGACCGACAGCGAGGGCTACACCCTCTACCCGGGACTGACCGCGTTCCCCGTGGTGCTCGGTCATGAGATGGCCGGCGTGGTGGTGGAGGCCGGCGAGCGGGCCTTCAACAAGCGCACCGGCCGGCGCTTCGAACCGGGCGAGCCGATCTGCGCCGAGGAGATGTTCTGGTGCTCCTACTGCCGGCCCTGCGCCGAAGGCAATCCCAACCAGTGCGAGCAACTTCAGGAGATGGGCTTCAGCGTGCCGGGGGCTTTCGCCGGTTATATCGCCCTGGACGCCCGCTACCTCTGGAGCCTGGCCGAGCTGCAAGACCGCTACTCGGGCACGGACCTGTTCCTGGCGGGGAGCCTGGTCGAGCCGACCTCGGTGGCCTACAATGCGGTCATCGAGTGCGGCGGCGGCATCCGGCCGGGCGATCACGCCGTGATCTGCGGCGGCGGTCCCATCGGCCTGGCGGCCGTGGCCGTGATGAAACGGGCCGGAGCGGCCAAGGTGATCCTGAGCGAGCCCTCCGAGAGCCGCGGGCAGCTCGGCCGGCGCCTGGGCGCCGATCACGTCATCAACCCCCTGACGGAAAACTTCGCCGAGAAAGTGCTCCAGTACACCGGAGGCCTGGGCGCCGCCCTTTACCTGGAAGCCACCGGCTTGCCCGACAGGGTCCTCCCCCAGATCGAGGACGCCATCTGGTACGGCAAGTTCGTGGGGGCCAAGGTGGTCCTGGTGGCCCGGGCTCCCATCAACCCGCCCATCAACTGCGAGGTCTACGAGGTCAAGAAAGCCAAGATCGCCGGCGCCCAGGGCCACTCCGGCTACGGCACCTTCCCGCGCGTCATCAGTTGCATGGCCTCGGGCATGGACATCACGCCCATCATCACCAAGAAGGTCGGACTGGAGGAGGTTCCCGATCACATCGTGCTTCTCCAGACCGACAAGACGCATTGCAAGATCACCTGCGTGTTCTGAGGGGCGGCGGCCGGCCCGTCCGGCCGCTCCCGGCCACAGGATTGTCGTCGAAGGAGAAAAAACGATGAGTCAATGGTTGGCTACTAAACAGCCCGATCTGTATTTCGAAGATACCGCGGTCGGGCGAATGAAAAAGGAAATCTGGGAGGCGGACGAAGCCAAACTGGACGCCATCCTGGCCGACTACGGCATTCCCGCTCCGGGCGGCTGCGAGTGGGCCAAGCCGGGCAGTTACATCCAGACCACCGTGCGCCACCAGCTCGAAGCGGAGCGCAAGAAGAACGACATCGTGATCATCCCGGTGGGCTCGACCGAGCTGCACGGCCAGCACACCGTCTCGGCCATGGACACCCTGTTCGTCAGCATGATCGCCGAGGGCGTGCGCCGCTACACCGCCCGGCAGGGCCGGCCGGTGGCCCTGGCCCTGCCCCCGCTGATGTACGGCTGCCATCCCGCCCATCATCTGGGCATGCCGGGCACCGTCATCGTGCGCGAGGACGTGGCCAAGGAGCTGCTGATTGACGTCATGCTCGGGCTGTGGAACGACGGCTTCCGCAAGCAGATCATCCTCAACAACCACGGCCAGCTCTGGGTGCTGGAAGCCGCCCTCCAGCAGTTCACCAAGCGCTACCAGTTGCCCGGCATCTACCGGGTGATTGACTGGCACCGGGCCACCCGCGAGATGTGGCGCACCAAAGAGCGCGGCGGCGACTGGGACACCAACTTCATCCACGCCGACGAGGCCGAGACCTCGGTCGGGCTGCTGCTGTTCCCCGAGATGGTGGACATGCGCTACGCCGTGGAGACCGAACCCAAGGCCCTGTTGCCCGGCGGCCACATGGACACCGCGGTGGACGCCTTCAGCCGGCCCAGCCGCTGGTCCGAGGGCGAAGGACACGCCGCTTTCGAGATGGCGGGCACGCCTGAGGGCGTGGTGGGCAAACCGACCCTGGGCGAGGCCCGCAAGGCCAAGCGGCCCCTGGCCGCCATCCTGCGCTACCTCACCTTGCTTTGCGAGGAGTATCTGGAGGCCTTCCCGCCCGGACGGGTGCCGCCCGCCTCGATGGTGAGCCTGCGCGATCCCGCCGAGCTGGAGCCGTACCTGAAGGAGCCGATGAGTCCGGGCTGGCGGTCGGTCTACGCCCTGCCGCCCATGGATCTCTGAGGCTGCTTCGCCGTGCCGGCTGCGCGCTTTCCGATCGCCCTCACGGCCACGCCCGCCGAGGTTCGCTCCGCGCCCTTGCTGCTGCGGGGCGACCTCGGGGGCGCCTTTCGCCAGGCGGCCGAGCTGGGCTTCCAGGGCGTCGAGATTCACCTGCGCCGCGCCCAGGACGCCGACGCGGGCGCCGTTCGCCGCTGGATGAGCGAGTACGATCTCCGGGTGCCCACGCTGGGCACCGGGATGGCCGCCACCCTGGACGGGTTGACCTTGGCCGATGCCGACCCCGCCGTCCGCCGGGCGGCTCTGGAACGGGTCCGGGGCCACGTGGATCTGGCCGCCGAACTGGGCTCGGCGGTCACCGTCGGCAGCCTGAGCGGGCGGTTGGGTCCGGGCGACGACGCCCTGCGGGAAGCGCGCCGCACGGCCGCTCTGGAGGCTCTGGCCGAGCTCTGCCGCTACGCCCTGGCCCGAGGCGTCACGATCCTGCTGGAGCCTTTGAACCGGTACGAGTGCGATTACTTGAACCGTTTGGAGGACGCCTGCGGCGCCGCCCGGCGGATCGGCGCGCCCAATCTGAAGCTGCTGGCGGACACCTTCCACATGAACATCGAGGAGAGCGACCTGGCGGCCGCGTTGCGCGCCGCCGCTCCCTGGTTGGCGCACGTCCATCTGGCCGACAGCAACCGCCAGGCGCCGGGGCACGGGCACCTGGACGTGGCCGCCGTCTTGCGAACCTTGAGCGAAATCGGTTACCAGGGTTTTCTGGCCTTCGAGGTACTGCCCGTTCCGGACGCCCTCGGCGCCGCCGCCGACGGCCTCCGGACGGTCCGGGCCGCGCTCTGCGCGCTCGACACTGAGTGGAAAGGAAAACACACCGATGGCTGATGACAAGCTGCGTTTCGCGGTCTTCGGCGTGGGCCGCATCGGCAAGATCCACGCCGAGAATCTCGCCCGGCGCATCCCGGGGGCCGAGGTGGTGGCTCTGGCCGACGTGTTCGCCGACGAACTGGCTCGGGTGGCCGCCCGCCTGGGGGTCGCCCGCACCTATTCCGACTACCGCTCGGCTCTGGAGCTTCCCGAGGTGGACGCGGTGGCGGTCTGCACCCCCACCGACACCCACTACCAGATCCTGCTGGACGCCGCTTCGGCGGGCAAACATATCTTCTGCGAAAAGCCCGTGGAGCTGGAGATCGAAAAGATCCGGCGCATCAACCGGCACACGGCCCAGTGCGGCGTCCAGTTGATGGTGGCCTTCAACCGGCGCTTCGATCCCAACTTCGCCAAGGTGCGCGAGCTGGTCCAGGCGGGCAAGGTAGGCGCGCCGGAGCTGTTGCGCATCACCAGCCGCGACCCGGCGCCGCCGCCGGAAAGCTACATCCGCAGCTCGGGCGGGCTGTTCCTGGACATGACCATCCACGACTTCGACATGGCCCGCTTCCTGATGGGCAGCGAAGTTCTGGAGGTCTGCGCCCGGGCGGCCGTGCTGGTGGATCCGGTCTTTGAGCGGGCAGGCGACTGGGACACGGCCGTCATCGCCCTCCGCTTCGCCAACGGAGCTCTGGGCGCGATTGACAACAGCCGCCGAGCGGTCTACGGTTACGACCAGCGGGTCGAGGTCTTCGGATCCGAAGGCATGGTGACGGTGGGCAACAACACGCCGGACACGCACCTGCACCTGGACCGCAGCGGGGCGCACTCGGCCCTGCCCTTGTACTTTTTCATGGAGCGTTACACGGAGTCCTACCTGCGCGAGATGCAAGCCTTCGTGAGCGCGATCCGGGAAGGCAAACCCGTGCCGGTCACGGGCGAGGACGGGCTGGCCGCGGTGCGCATCGGCCTGGCCGCCGCCCGCTCGGTGCGGGAGAACCGGCCCGTGCGGCTGGAGGAGATCCCGGCCTGAGGCCGGGGCCGCTGCAAGGCATCCGCATGCGCCGCTTGCTTCGTCTGTTCGCGCCCGGGCCCGACCGGCCGCGGCTGGAGGATCCGGGCGAGATTGACCGCCTCTACCGGCGCTGCCGGCTCTCGGTGATGCTCTCGATCACCCTGGGATACGGCGTCGCCTATACATGCCGGTTGGGCCTCTCGGTGGTCAAGAAGCCGCTGATTGACGGCGGCATCTTCACGGCCAACGAGCTGGGCATCATCGGATCGGCCATCTTCTACGCTTACGCCTTGGGCAAACTGGTGAACGGCTTTCTGGCCGATCACGCCAACATCCGGGTCTTCTGGCCCACCGGGGTGTTGCTGTCGGCCCTGATCAATGTGGCCATGGGCTGGTCCACCCTGCTCTGGGTCTCGGTCGTGCTGTGGGCCTTGAACGGCTGGTTCCAGGGCTTCGGCGCGCCCTCGGGCGTGGTCAGCATGACGCAGTGGTTCAGCAACCGGGAGCGGGGTCGCATCTACGGCCTCTGGAGCACCGCCCACTCGCTGGGCGAAGGGCTGACCTTCGTGGGGCTGGCCGGCCTGGTGACGTACTTCGGCTGGCGGGCGGGCTTCATCGGCCCCGGGCTGATCTGCATCCTGGTGGCGATCGTGCTGTACTTCACCATGCGCGATCGCCCCCAGACCCTGGGGCTGCCGCCGGTGGCGGATTGGAAGAACGACCACGGGGCGGCTGCGGCGGTCGGCAGCGGCCGCTCGACTTGGGGCTTGCAGCTCTCGGTGCTGAAGCTGCCCTCGATCTGGATTCTCTCGCTGGCCTGCGCCGCCATGACCATGACCCGCTACGGCCTGAATAGCTGGGGCATGTTATATCTGCAGGAGACCAAAGGCTACTCGGACTTGCAGGCCGGCGGCTTGCTCGCCCTGAACCCTCTGGCCGGCCTGGTGGGTTGCGCGGCTTACGGGTTCGTCTCCGACAAGTTCTTCCACGCCCGCCGCCCGCCCGTGAATCTGATCTGCGGCCTGCTGGAGATCCTGGCCCTGGCGGTCATCTTCACCGCCCGCCACCCGCTGCTGCTGACCGCCGCCTTCGTGGTCTACGGCTTGTCCATCAACGGCCTGATCACCTCCCTGGGCGGCCTGTTCGCCGTGGACATCGCGCCCAAGAAGGCGGCCGGAGCGGTGATGGGTTTCATCGGAGTGTTCGCCTACATCGGCGCCGCCCTTCAGGAACGCATCAGCGGTTACTTGATCCAGCGGGGCACCACCCTGGTGGACGGCGTGCGCCATTACGATTTTCGCGACCCGATCGCCTTCTGGGTGGGCTCCTCGGTGGTCTCGTTGATTCTGGCCAGCTCGCTGTGGCGCGCCCGCCCGGCCGATTGAAAAATCTCCTTCGACAAGTTATGCAAGCCGAAACGATTTACGACGTCGTCTTCATAGGGAATTACACCAAAGATACGATCATCTCGGCCGCCGGCGTCCGCCAGGTGGACGGCGGCGGCTTCAATTACGGCGCGCACGTGGCCGCGATGATGGGTCTGAAGGCGGCCGCCCTCACCCGCTTGGCGCGCGAGGACGTCCGGGTGGTGGAGAACCTGGAGCGGTTGGGCGTGGCGGTCTTCGCCACTTACACCCCGCAGTCCACCTGCCTGACGCTCGATTACCCCACGGCCGATCCCGACCACCGCATCATTACGGTCGCCTCCAGCGCGGGATCCTTCACGCCGGAACAGGTGCGGCCCTTGCGGGCCCGGGCCTTCCTGGTGAACGCCTCCTTCCGGGGCGAAGTCGGACCGGAGCTGATCGCCCAGTTGCGGGCCCAGGGTCCCTTGCTGGCGGCCGACGCGCAGGGCTTTCTGCGCGTGGTCTCGCCGGAGGGAACGCTGGCGCCGGCCGAATGGCCGGAGCGCGACCGCATCCTGGGCGCGCTGGACATTCTGAAGGCCGATGCGGTCGAGGCCCGCCTGCTCACTTCCCTGGAGGATCCCGAGCAAGCCGCTCGCCGGATCGCCCGCTGGGGGCCGCGCGAGATCGTGTTGACCCATCGGGAGGGCGTGCTGGTGCTGGCGGAAGGCCGACTGCACAGCTTCCCCTTCCGGCCGGGGCGGCTGGCGGGCCGCTCCGGGCGGGGCGATACCTGCATCGCGGCCTATGTCTGCCGCCGGCTGAGCGCCCCGCCGGCCGAGGCGGCGCGCTGGGCGGCGGCGGTCACCAGTCTGAAATTGGAGGCCGAAGGGCCGCTGCGGCGCTCGCTGGGGGAAGTGGAGGAATTCCTGGCCCGGGCCTACCCGGCCTGAGGGCGCCTCGGGAGGGCGGCGGTTTGCCCGGCGTCACCCGCTCCCCTATACTTGTAACAATACCCGGTTGCGGCGCTTGCGCTCTCCGTATATGCGGGCGCGGGAGGCGCCGAGCCCGGCCGAGGCGAGGGCGGGTCGGACGGCCGCGCGGCCGGCGGGCCGGCGCGAACCGGGTGGAAACACTATGGAAAAGTCGAGGAAGTCAATCCGGTGAGCATCTCTCAGCTTGCGCGTTCCATCTCCGAATCCATTACCTTGAAACTGAACGAAACCGCCGCCCTGCTGCGCGAGAAGGGCGAGCCGGTCATCCATCTGGGCGGCGGCGAGCCCAAAAGCCGTGCGCCCATAGACGCCATCGTCAACTGCACGGCGCTGCTGAATACGGGCGAGGTGCGCTACACGCCGCCCGACGGCATCCCCGCCCTGAAGAAGGCCATCATCCGCTACACCGAGGAGCACTACCGCAAGCTGGTCTCGCCCGACAACGTGATCGCCTCCAGCGGCGCCAAGCAGGCCATCATGGTGGCCCTCTACGCCATCCTGGAGCCCAAGGACGAAGTGATCTTCCCCGCTCCCTATTGGGTCAGCTACCCGGAGATGGTCAAGCTGGCCGGGGGCGTGCCGGTGGCCGTCACCCCGGAGGACGGCGGTTTCCAGCCCACCGTCGAGGAGATCGCCCAGGCCGTCGGACCCTACACCAAGGCGGTCATCCTGAACAGCCCCAACAATCCCTCCGGGGTGGCCTACTCGCGCGATTTCATTGCCGAGGTGGTCCGCCTCTGCGAGCGCAAGAACCTCTGGCTGATCATGGACGACACCTACAACCGGCTCCTGTTCGACGGCAAGACGCCGGTCAACTGTTACGAGTTCGCCCGTGACCACACCGAGAGCTCGAAGCTGATCGTGGTCAACTGCGTTTCCAAGATGTACGCCATGACCGGCTTCCGGATCGGCTGGGCGGTCGGCAACCGGGAGCTGATCCGGGCCATGACCAACATCCAGTCGCAGCAAACCTCGGGCCCCTCGGCCCCCGCCCAGTGGGCCGCGGTGGGCGCTCTCAACGGCGTGCAATCCACCATCGAGAGCCTGCGCATGACCCTGGAGAACAACCGCAACGTGATGATCGAGCGCTTGCGCGCCATCGAGGGGGTCAAGGTGGTCAAGCCCGACGGCACCTTCTATTGCTTCCCGGACTTCAGCGCCTACCTGCCGGACTCCCGGAAGCTGGCCGACTTGCTGCTGGAGAAAGTGCGGGTGGTTACGGTGCCCGGCTGCGAGTTCGGCCGGGAAGGCCACCTGCGCTTGAGCTTCTGCGGAACCATCAAGGAGATCACCGAGGGCATCGAGCGCATCCAGTGGGCGCTCGATCCCAGGGCTGCCAACGAACTGTACCTGGGCACCCGCAAGCTCGTGAGGGACTGGCTATGAAGCTCTACCTGGACCTGTTCTCGCCCGCCTCCCAGCAGGCGGCCGCCAACGCCGGCCAGTACGGCCTGGAGAATCACGGCCTCACCAACCTGCGCCGCGTTTATTGGAACCTGCCTACGGCCGCCCTCTACGAGGAGGCGGTGTTCCGCTCCGAGGGCGTCATCTGCCACCTGGGACCGCTGGTGGTTTCCACCGGCAAGCATACCGCCCGGGCGGCGGCCGACAAGTTCGTGGTGCGCGAGCAGACCACCGAGGACCGCATCTGGTGGGGCCAGTACAACCGCCCCTTCAATCCGGAGAGCTTCAGCGCCTTGACCGCCCGCCTGGCCGGCTACCTGCAAGGCCGCGACGTCTTCGTGCAGGACTGCTTCGTGGGCAACGATCCGGACTACCGCATGCCCATCCGGATCGTCACCCAGTACGCCTGGCACAGCCTGTTCGCCCGCACCATGTTCATGAAGCTGCGCACCCAGGAGCAGATGAAGAAGCACGTGCCCGAGTTCACCGTCATCGCGGCGCCCGGCTTCAAGGCTTCTCCCATCATTGACACCACGCGCACGGAGACCTTCATCGTGATCAATTTCGCCCAGCGGCTGGCGGTCATCGGCGGCACGGCCTACGGCGGCGAGATCAAGAAGACCGTCTTCACCGTGCTGAACTTCCTGCTGCCCCTGGAGGGCGTGTTGCCCATGCATTGCTCGGCCAACGTGGGCGAGGAGGGCGACGTGGCCATCTTCTTCGGACTGTCGGGCACCGGCAAGACCTCGCTCTCGGCCGATCCCAGCCGCCATCTGATCGGCGACGACGAACACGGCTGGACCGAGAACGGCGTCTTCAACTTCGAGGACGGCTGCTACGCCAAGGTCATCCGGCTCTCGCCCGAGGCCGAGCCCCAGATCTACGCCACCACGCGCCGCTTCGGCACCATTTTGGAGAACGTCGTCTACGACCCCGTCAGCCGGCGCCTGGACCTGAACGACGACCGCATCACGGAGAACACCCGGGGCGCTTACCCCCTGGAGTTCATCGAGAACTACTGGCCGCCCAAGCGGGCCGGCCACCCGCGCAACGTCATCTTCCTGACCTGCGACGCCACAGGCGTCATGCCCCCTATCGCCCGGCTCACTCCGGACCAGGCCATCTACCACTTCATCTCAGGCTACACCAGCAAGATCGCCGGCACGGAAATCGGCCTGGGGATCGAGCCCGAGCTGACTTTCTCGACCTGCTTCGGCGGGCCCTTCATGGTCCACCACCCTTACGTCTACGCCGAGATGCTCAAGGCCAAGATCCTCAAGCACGGGGCGCGCGTCTGGCTGGTCAATACCGGCTGGACCGGGGGCGGCTTCGGCGTGGGCAAGCGCATCTCGATCCAGTACACCCGCACCCTGCTCAACGATGCCCTCAACGGCCGCCTCGAGAAGGTCGAGTTCTACCAGGATCCGGTCTTCGGCTTCGAAGTTCCCAAGGCCTGTCCGGGCGTGCCCAGCGAGCTGCTCTACCCGGCCAGCACCTGGGGCAACCGCGAGGAATACTACCGCAAGTACGACGCCCTGGCCGCCCGCTTCATCGAGAACTTCAAGCTCATGATGGACGGCTGCCCGGCCCACATCGTCCAGTTCGGGCCCAGACGGATTGACCCCGCCGTGGTCAGCCGGCAGGCCCTCTGAGAAGCTCTCACAGGCGCACGCCGCGCTGATCCACCACCGTCCGCGGCCGGGGCAACGCCTCGCGGCCCTCCCGGCGCGGTTCCTCCAGGGTGACGGTCAGCGTCATCTCCTTTCGGTTGCGGACCACCGCCACCGGGAAGGTGCGCTTCTCGCGCAGGTTGCGCAGGCGGCTGGAGATCTGCCCGGGCGTACCCACCGCCTCGCCGTCCACCTTGACGATCACATCGCCCGCTTTGATGCCCGCCTTCTCCGCCGCCGAGCCTTTCATCACCGAGCGCACCAGCACGCCTTCCTTGACCCCGAAGAACTCGGCCAGTTGCGGGCCGAGCGATTCGGCCTCCACGCCCAGCAGGGAAGTGCGCCAGGACATGTAGATGCGCGGCTGCGCCTCGATCTGGATCCGCATGTTGCGCAGGTTCTCGCGCAGGCGCTCCATGTTGGCCTGGAATTCCGGCCCCAGGGGCCAGTCGCGATCCCGTCGCTCGCCCAGGGTGGCGGTGAGGGTTTGTGTCGCCCCGTTGCGGCTGATCACCAGGGTCGCCTTGCGGCCGGGCGGCGTCTCGCGCACCAGGCGCACGAACTGTTCGGACCCTTCCACCCGCTGGCCGTTGTACTCCAGCACCACGTCTCCCTGCTTGAGGCCCGCTTTCTCGGCCGGGCTGTCCGGCTCGACGCGCGTGATCTCCACCCCGCGCTCTTCAGCCAGCTTGAGCGCCTTGGCGCGCTCGGCGTCAATCTCGGCCACGCCCACTCCCAGGTAGCTGCGGCGCACCGCCGGCGGGGCGGGCGGCTCCGGCGGCAGGGGCGGCGCCGGCTGAACGATCTCCAGCACCTGCTCGATTTCCTCGACCTGCGGCGCGGCTTGTTGCGCCGGAGCCGACGCGGCCGCCAGAATGCAAAACAGCGTGGTCCATCCTTTTCTCATCGCGTAACCTCCCCGGACGCCGGCCTCAGCGCTGGGAGCGCCCGGCGCCCGATTGTTGAATCCTCCGCAAATAAATCGTTCCCCCGGAAGCGGTCAGCCGCAGCAGGGGCCCGCCGCCGTTCAGCGTCCCGCGGGCCTGGGTCCCGGCGCCCGCCTGCCGGCCCCCGATCTCGGGGAAATCCGAGACGATGCGGCCCGGGCCGCCGGCATGAATCGCTTCCACGGTCACCGCCAGATTGGACGGAAGGAAAACCGTTATGTCACCTGAGTCGGTGCTCAATTGCGAATCCTCCAAGGGCGGCGACGGGGCCAGAGCCGCCACGATGTTCCCCGCCCGGGTGGCGGCGCGCACCGCCCCCCTGACGCCCTCCAGTTGAATGCCGCCCGCGCCGGAGTTCAGGCGCAGTCCCTGCGCCGCGCGCACCTTGATCGCCCCCGCGGCGGTTTCCGCCGCCACCGGCCCTTCGGCTTCGCGCACGTCAATCAGCCCGCCGCCGCTGGCGGCCGTGACCGAGCGCGCGCGCTCGATGCGAATGTTCCCGCCGGCGGTGGCCACGCGCAGCGGTCCGGCCGCCTGGCGCACCACAATTTCCCCGCCGCCGGTGGTCAGTTCCGCCTCCCCTCCCAGCCATTCGGCGGTGATCGAGCCGCCGCCGGAAAGGCAGCGCACCAGCCCGCCGATCTTGCCCAGCCGCACGTTGCCGCCCCCGCTGCGCACGGTCAGCCCCCCTTGGATGCCCTCCAGGCGGACGTGGCCGCCGCCGGTTTCCGCTTGCAGCCGGCCGGCCAGGTTCTCGGCTTCGATTCCGCCCCCTTGCGTGAGCAGAATCACCTCGCTCAAGCCGCTGGGCGCTCGCAGCCCCAGCACGGCGTCCGCTTCCGCTCGAACGGGCGGCCGCAACCGCAGCTCCACCCAACCGGCCCGCCGCGCCCTTTCCAGCACGAACTGCCGCAGCAGTCGCCGCGCGGCCTCCTCGCTTTCCGCCTTCACGCGCTTCTTGATGGAATAGGCCAGATCGGCCCGCTCCTCGCCGCGCAGCGTGATCTCGCCCCGGGTGGAGACCCGCAAGCGTCCGGTCTTCTCGATAGCCGCCCGGCCGCTGACGGTTTCCACCCAATAGCGTCCCTCGCGGGCCAGACCGGTCTGCTGCTGCGCCCAGAGGGCGCCGCCCGCCGCCAGTAGCCAGAAGATGCCGCTTCTCATCAGAACGTCCCCACCGAGGCGTTCAACTCTTCCAGCGCCCGCCGGCAACGCAGGCGCACGTAGCTGTTCTCCTCGCGGTTGAGCAACTCCTGCAACACGCCGATGAAGGCTTCGCGCCCTCCCTGCTGGGTGAGCAGGTCAATGGCCTGCACGCGCAAGCCGGGATTGGCGTCCGCCAGCAAAACGCGGGCCAGCGCCTGGCGAACTTCCGCCTGGGCCGCGAAGGGCCGCAAGGCTTCCAGCGCCTTCAGGCGCACGCCGGGATTGGGGTCGTGCTCGAGCGCCTCCAGCAGGGCGCGCCGCACGGCGGGTTGCCCCGCCCCGCCGCGCAACAACTCGAGCGACTCGACCCGCAGGCCCGGGTCGGCCGCCTCGCGCGAGGCCGCCAGCAGCAACCGCTGGATGCGATCCTCCTCGGGGCGCCCGGTGATCACCTGCCGGCGCACCTCCTCCAGGGCGATGCGCACCCGTCCGGCGGGGTCCGGCTCCAAGAAGCGAATGCGCGCGGCCTGGCTTTCGGCCGGCCCTTCCGCAGCGGGCAGCCCGGACGGCCCTCGGCTCCAGCGCGCGCCGAAGAAACCCAGCGCCACCAGCGCCGCCGCGGCGGCCGTGCGGGCCAGCAGCGCCCGCCAGCCTGCCCGGATTCCCAGCCAGGCCGCCGTCCGCGCCATCCGCCCCGCCGGCCGTTCGGCCGCCTGCAAGCTCAGGCTCAGCCGGCGGCGGCAGGCGGCCAGGAGTTCGGGCGAGGGTTCCAGCGCTCGGGCCTCCAGCGCCGCATGCAACAAGCGCTCGCCCTCGAGCGCCCGCCGGCAAGCCGCGCAGGCCTCCACGTGGTCCTGAAGGGCCTGCTCTTCCTCCAGCGACAACTCGCCGTAGAGAAACAGAGGCAAATCCCTCTGGACGGTTTCGCAGTTCATATGAAGTCCCTCAATGCCGCGCGCATCTTCCGCGTGGCGCGGAACAGGCAAGTCTTGGCGGCCTCCTCGCTGGCCCCCAGCATCTCCCCGATGGCCCTCAAGCGCAACCCTTGGTAATGGCGCAGCTCGAAGACGAGGCGCTCCCGGGGCGTCAGGCTGTCCAGCGCCCCCTCCAGTCGCGCCGCCAGCTCGCGATTGAGCAGGGCGCGTTGGGGATCGCCCAAGGCGCGCGGTTCGGGCACGCCCTCCAGGCGGTCGCGCTCGCCCTCGGCTGTTTCGGCCGCCGCCTCCCGCCGCAGCTTGCGTTTGCGCAAGTAATCCACCGAGACGTTGCTCACGATGCGATACAGCCAGGTATGAAAATTCGACTCCTCCCGAAACAGGTGCAGGTTCTTGTACACCCGCAGGAAGGTCTCCTGGTAGACCTCCTGTGCGTCCTCGGGGGAGCGCAGCAGGTTCAGCGCCAGCCCCAGCACACTGCGGTCGTAGAGGCGAACCAGCCGCTCGAAGGCGTCCTGATCGCCGTTGCGAGCGGCCCGAATCAGGGCGGCTTCTTCGAGGCTGACGCCGGCCGCCGCTTCCGCCGCCGGTGCGGGCTCGGGCTGAGGCGTCACCTATGCTGTAAGACGGAGGGGAAGGCAAAGGGTAACACGGGGGACGCCGCACGGAACCGAGAGCGCAACGGGGTGCTACAATCGCTTCATTCATGCCTGATTTCGTGGTGGTAGGGGCCGGCGTGGCGGGGCTGCGCGCCGCGATCGAGCTGGCCGCCGCCGGGGAAGTGCTGATCGTGGCGAAGGATACGCTGCGCGAGTCTTCCTCGGAATACGCCCAGGGCGGCATCGCGGCGGCCGTGGGTCCCGACGACTCGACCGAACTGCATGAGCAGGACACCCTGGCGGCGGGCGACGAGCTGTGCGATCCGGAAGCCGTGCGGGTGCTGGTGCGGGAGGCCCCGGCCGCCATCCGCCAGCTCATCCAATGGGGCGCTCAATTCGACCGGGAGGACTCGGCTTTGGCCCTGGGGCGGGAGGGCGCGCACAGCCGGCGGCGCGTGTTGCATGCCCAGGGCGACTCCACGGGGCGCGAGATTGCCCGCACCTTGTACCGCAAGGCGGCCTCCCTGCCCAACGTGCGCTTCCAAAGTTTCTCTGCCGTCACGGACTTGCTGCTGGCCGGCGGGGAGGCGGCGGGGGTGGTGGCCTGCGACGCCGCCAGCCGGCGCTCGATCCCGATCTACGCCCGCGCCGTTCTGCTGGCCACCGGCGGCTTGGGGCGGGTCTTTCGCGATACCACCAATCCCGAGGTGGCCACCGGCGACGGGGTGGCGGTCGCCTGGCGGGCCGGGGCCTTGCTGGCTGATCTGGAGTTCGTGCAGTTCCATCCCACCGTATTGCGGCTGGCGGGCGCGCCGCCCTTCCTGCTTTCCGAGGCCCTGCGCGGGGAAGGGGCCTGGCTGATCAACGCGGCCGGGGAGCGCTTCATGCAGCGCTATCACCCGCTGGGGGAACTGGCGCCGCGCGACGTGGTTTCCCGCGCCATCCTGAGCGAGGCCGGCCGCACCGCAGCGCCCCACGTCTTTCTGGACCTGCGCCATCTGGGCGGGGAGTTCCTCCGGCGGCGCTTCCCCCGGATCTTCGAGACCTGCCTGCGCTACGGTCTGGATCTCAGCCGGGAGCCCGCGCCGGTCTATCCCGCCGCCCACTACGCCATGGGGGGCGTCTGGACGGACTTGGACGGACGCACTTCGCTGCCCCGGCTTTTCGCGGCCGGCGAGGTGGCCTGCACGGGGGTGCACGGGGCCAATCGGCTGGCATCCAACTCGCTGCTGGAAGGCGTGGTGTTCGGCGCGCGCGCCGGGGCGGCGATGCGGGAGTGCGCCTCGGCCGCTTACCTGCACTCGGCGCGGCCGCCGGAGGCGCAATTTCCCGAGGTCTCCGCCGAGGAGCTGCGGCGGCTGGCTTGGGAGCATTGCGGTATCATCCGCTCGGGCGAACAACTGGCCCGCGCCTGTGAGATCCTGGAAAGGATGCCTCAGCGAAGCTGTGCGGAGCCCAACCGGGAGCTGTTCGAGATTCGCAACATGCACGCCGTCATCGGGCTGATCGCCCGGTGTGCGCTGGCCCGGCGGGAGAGCCGCGGCGCGCACTACCGTACCGACTGCCCGCAGAAGCAGCCGGAGTTCCGCAAGCATTCCCGGATCGTCCAGGGTCATGAGGTCTGGTTCCAGTAGCGGGCGGCCGCGGCCCGCGGCCCCCATCCTTCCCGTGTTTTTCCTGGCGGCGCTGGCCGCCATCCCCATCCAGCAAGCCAGCCCGAGCACCGCCCTGTGGGCCACGCCCGCCATCCTCATCGCCGCCATGCTGATCGCCTGGGCGGCGGAATCGGCCCAGTTCTTCGTGGCCCAGGGTTTTGCCCTGGCCATCCTGGCCTGGCTGCAAACTCTGCCGGAGTTCGCCGTCGAGTTCGTGCTGGCCTGGAAGCAGCACGTGGATCTGCTGATGGCCAATCTGACCGGCGCTCTGCGCCTGCTGACCGGATTGGCCTGGCCCGGCATCTACTTCATCGCGGCCGTGTTTCATCGCCGTGAGCACCGGCGGCCGCTCGGGCGGATCCGGCTGGAGGACGAGCACTGCGTGGAGGTCGTCGGGCTGCTGGTCCCGTTGCTTTACATGTTCTGGGTCTGGGCCAAGGGCTCGCTGAACCTGCTGGACGCCGCCGTGCTGATCCTGATTTACGTCGCCTACCTGTGGGTGCTGCGGCAGATGCCCCCGCAGGCCTCCGAGAAGGTCGAGGAGCTGGAACGTATCCCGCGCTCGATCGTCCAAGCCCGGCGGCCGGTGCGCAACGCCTTGATCGTGGGCTTCTTTGTTTTGGGGGGCTTGCTGATCTACGCGAGCGCCGAACCGTTCCTGGCCAGCCTGCTGGCCATCTCGACCATCGTGGGCGTGCCCTACTTCGTCTTCGTGCAGTGGGTGGCACCGTTCATTTCGGAGTTTCCCGAGAAGGTCTCGGCCTTTTATTGGGCGCGGACGGTGGAGCGAGCCTCGATGGGCCTGATGAACATGGTCTCCAGCAACATCAACCAGTGGACGCTGCTGGCGGCCATGCTGCCTATCGTGTACTCGGTGAGCCGGGGAACGCCGTCGGCCATCCCCTTCGATGAGAGGCAAAGCCTGGAGCTGCTGATGACGCTGGCCCAGTCGCTGATCGGGATGTTCTTCCTGATCAACATGGAGCTGGCCTGGTGGGAGGCCGCGGTTCTGTTCGGGTTGTGGTTCACGCAGTTCGTTTTTTCGCCGCTGCCGTCGGGGCCGGGGCTGCTGGGCTACATCGCCACGCACGTGCACTGGTGGGTGACGGTGGCCTATCTGGGCTGGTGCGTATTGGCCTGCGTGCGAATGCTGATGGGCAAGCGGCAGCCGCATGCGCTGCGGTTGTTTGTCTTGATGTGGAAGACGCACGTGCGCAAGCGGCCGGGCGCTCCGGCGGTGCGCTGAGGGCCGTATGCCGGCGGTCCTGCCGGAGCGTGCCGGGCTGCTACCATGGAACTTCCCATGAGCGGAAGCGGTTCGGTCCCGGGCGCCGGGTGGTGGTGGCGCGGGCTGACGGGCATCCAGACCGGGGTGCTGGGCGGGTTGGCCATGTTGGGCTGGTTCCTGCTGGCCTCGGCCTTGCTGCGGCAACCTGTCTGGACGGTGCCCAGCCTGTTGGGCGCCGCGTTCGGTCAGGATCCGATCCTGCGCCGCGGCTTTTCGCAAGGTTCTTTGACGGGGGCGGCGCTGGTGGTCTTTCTGGCGGGGGTGGTCGGCGGCTTGTTTGCCCTGGCCACCAGCGGGATTCGCAGCCGGCGCCGCATGATGCTGTTGGGCATCCTGGCCGGCCTGCTGGGTTTCTACTTCTCCAACGCGCTGGTATTCCGGAAGCTGGGGGCGGTGGCCTGGGCATACAGTTCGCCCCGCTCGTTGCTGGTGGCCCATTTGCTTTTCGGCCTGGTGCTGGGCTGTCATCCTCCCGCCCGGGAAGCGGGCGGGCCGGCGGCGGGCGGGTCCGGACGGGAGTGCTGAGCCCTGCCGGCGGAGGGGTTCGGCTAGAATGGGAATTTGGTCGTGCGCTCCCCGAGGCTTCATCGCTGGTAACCTTACGCAGCCACGGTGCGTCAAACGGGGGGCGCAGAGCGGAACGCCGCCTGGGGTCGCCCGGGCGCCGGCCGGGGCCGGCGAGCGAAACTCGGTGCGCGCCGGTGGTGTTGCTCAAAGGAGAGGAACTCGGGTTCCATGAGGCTGAACAGGCGTGCTCGCCTGCGCCGGCTGATCTGGGTGGCGGCGGGCTGTTTTTGGGTTGCGGGGGCGGGCGCGCAGCCCGCTTCGCAAGCCAAGAAGCCCAGTCCTTTTGAGCCGGTCCCACAGGCGCCGGAGGAGGTCAAGCCGGCCGAAAAGGCCCCTCAGAAGCCCGCCCCGTTCGAGCCGGTTCCCGCCGCTCCCGAGCAGGCCAAGCCCGCCGCCCCGCAGCCCGCGCCCGCCAAACCGCAACCGCCCGCGCCTGCGCCCGCCGCTGCGGCGCCTCCGGCGGTGGAGAACGTCATCGAGGCCATCGAGTTCCGCGGCGCGCGCCGTGTGCCCCAGGACACGCTGCGGGCCATGATTTTCACGCGCAAAGGCGACCGCTACGACGAGGACGCCCTGCGCCGGGACTTCATGGTGCTGTGGAACACCGGACGTTTCGACGACATCCGTTTGGAGGTCGAGCCCGGCACGGCCGGCCTGATCGCGCGCTTCGTGCTGGTCGAACGCCAGGTCATCCGCACCATCAAGTACGAGGGCGTCAAGTCGGTGACCGTCTCGGAGATTCTGGACCGCTTCAAGGAACGGCGGGTCGGGCTGAGCGTCGAGTCGCAGTACGATCCCAACAAGGTGCAGCGGGCGGTCACCGTACTGCGGGATTTTCTGGCCGAGCGCGGGCGGCAGTTCGCCACCGTCCAGCCCGAGCTGCGGCGCATTCCGCCCTCCTCGCTGGAGATCGTCTTCCGGGTGCAGGAAGGCCCCAAGGTCAAGGTGGGCACGATTGACATCACGGGCAACCAGATCTTCAGCGATCGGGCGGTGCGCCGCGCCATGAAGAACCTGCGCCCGATCGGCATTCCGTATTCGATCCTGCTGGAAAACCTCTTCTCGAAGAGCTACGATCTGACCAAGCTGGAGGAGGACAAGGAGCGGATCCGCGACTGGTACCAGCAGCGCGGCTACTTCCTGGCCCGGGCCCTGGACCACACGGTCTCCATGCGCGACGTGGGGGGCGGCAAGTTCCGCGTGCCCCTGTTCTATATGAACCGGCCGGGCAAGCGGGCCGACATCGTGATCCCGGTCGAGGAGGGACGCCAGTACCGCATCGCCAAGTTCAACCTGGTAGGCGTCAAGTTGTTTCGGGCCGGCAGCGAGCGGCTGACTCGCGAGCTGTTCCAGATGGGACCGGGCGACGTGTTCTCCACCGCCAAGTTCCGCAAGGGCCTGGAGAACATGCGCAAGCTCTACGGCGAATTCGGCTACATTGACTTCGTACCCGAGCCGGATTTCGAGCCCCTGCCCAATGAGGGCAAGCTCAACGTCATCATCAACGCCGACGAGGGCAAGCAGTTCTTCGTCCGCCGCATTGACTTCCAGGGCAACACCACCACGCGCGACAAAGTGATCCGGCGCGAGCTGCTGATTGACGAGGGCGACATCTTCAACACCCGGCTCTGGGAGGTGAGCATCCTGCGCCTCAACCAGCTCGGCTACTTCGAGCAGCTCAAGGAGAACGAAGCGGCCGAGATCAAGCGCGATACGCGCAGCAGTACGGTGGACATCACGCTCAAGGTCAAGGAGCGGGGCAAGAACTCGGTGGGGCTGACCGGCGGAGTCTCGGGCATCGCCGGCAGCTTCGTGGGCTTCAATTACTCGACCAATAATTTCCTGGGACTGGGCGAGACGCTCTCCATTGACACCCAGTTAGGCGATCGCCTGCGCGCCGTGACCTTCGGCTTCACCGAACCGTATTTCCTGGACCGGCCCATCCAGCTCGGCTTCACGGTCTTCACCCAGCGCTTCAACTTCGACCAGGGCCGCGAGGTCTCGCTGTTCACCGGGCGCAATCTGCTGCCCTTCTTCGAGGCGCTGGGCAAAGAGAACCTGCTCAATTACGTCTCCAACGGCCACGGCTTCACGGTCTTCACCAGCTACCCGCTGCGCCGCACCTTCGCCCGGGTCAGCCTGACTTACGGCTACAGCACCTCGAAATACACCGTCCTCAGCACGGCCGCCAAGACGTACTTCGATTACATCAACTTCCAGGGTTTGGGCGGGCCCAACACCCTCACCGGCATCCGCACCAGCCAGATCATCCCCTCCTACATCTACAACACGGTGGACCACCCGATCACGCCCACCCGCGGCAAGAGCCTCTCGCTCTCGATGGGCTTCGCCGGGTCGTTTTTGGGCGGCAACGTCAACATGATCCAGCCCTCGGTGGACTTCAAGTGGTTCCGCCCGGCGCTCAAGAAGGGCCACGTCATCGGCCTGCACCTGCTGGGCGCCTTCGTGAGCGGTTACGGCGGACGGGTGGCCCCGCCCTTCAACCGCTGGTACATCGGGGGCGAGCAGGACATCCGCGGCTTCGACATCTGGGGCATCAGCCCCATCGCCTTCATCCCCAGCGAGGCCACCATCAACGTGCTGAACGACGACGGCTCGGCCCGCCAGCAGAAGGTGATCGTGGACGGCGTCGAGCAGTACGCGCCGGTCACTCAGCGCATCCCCGTTTACCAGATGATCTTTCCGGGCGGCGACGCCCAGGCCATCGGCAACTTCGAGTACCGCATCCCGATTGTCGGACCGGTGAACCTGGCGGCCTTCTTCGACGCCGGGCTCAACAAGATCTTGCGGCCCGGTCAGCTCACGCTCAACCCGGACCGGCTGGCCGAGCTCAACAGCATGTTCCCCCAAGCCGGCTTCGACGGGCGCGTGCGCATCGCCCAGGGAACTCAGCGCATCCGGACCTCCACCGGCCTGGAGCTTCAGGTCCTGCTGCCGGTGGTCAACGCCCCGTTCCGCATTTACTGGGCCTACAATCCGACCATCGTCCGGCGCTTCTTGCAGCCCCCGGTGGTGGTGGACCGCTCGTTCTTCCCCAACCAGGCGACCTTCTTGAACTCGGTGATCCTGCTGGGTCAGGCCACCCCCTTCTGGGAGCAAAAGAGCACGTTCCGCTTCACCATCGGGCGCACCTTCTGAGACCGCCCGGCGCTTGCCGGGCGAGACCGGGCGGGGTTCGGGTATGATTGTAGATCAGGCCACCCGACAGGAGTGAGAATCTCGTGACCAGACACCCATTCGTCGCGCCGGCGATGCTCTGCGGCCTGGCGGCCGTGTTGTGCGCCCAGACGCAGCCCACCAAGGTGGGCATCATCCACATCCAGAACGCCATCATCAGCACCAAGGACGGCCAGCAGGCGGCCACTGAGCTTCAGAACAAGTTCGAGCCCAGGCGCAAGGAGCTGGAGAAAAAGCAGAGCGAGATCAACACCCTGCAAGAGCAGCTCCGCAAGGGCGCCAATACGCTCAGCGAGGAAGCCCGCCAGAAGCTGATGCGCGAGATTGACGCCAAGACCCGCAGTCTCAACCGCGACACCGAGGACGCCCAGTCCGAGTTCGATCAGGAGCAGCAGAAAATCCTACAAGAACTGGGCGGGCGCCTCATGCAGGTCATAGACAAGTACGCGCGGGACAACGGTTTCGCCCTGATCCTCGACGTCAGCTCGCCCCAGACGCCCGTGCTCTACGCGGCCAATTCGATTGACATCACGCAGGCCATCGTCGAGCTCTACGACAAGAACGCGCCCTCGGCCGTGGGCGCCGCCTCGCCCAAGCCGGCTACACCGGCCAAACCGGCCGCTCCCAAGCCGGCAACGCCCAAATGAAAAGGGGGCCGTTCCCCGACGGCCCCTCGACCCACCACATGGCGGGCTAAGCCCGGCGGCCCCCGGCTTCCCCGGTCCGCCGCCGCCCCTGAGTGTCCAGGCCGTGGGTCGGCGGGCCTTCAGCCCAGTGGGCCCGTCCGCCCGCCCGGCCTGTAAGAAGTCTACCTGGCTAGATGCAGGACCCGGGCGAAAGGATGCAGCAGGATCTGAGCGGCCTCCCGCCGCCCGCTGCGCGTATCATGGACGGTGATGGAATACCCGTTTTATGTCGGCGGCGAGCCCGTCAAGACCGCCCGCAAGGCCCAGCTCCGGCTGCCCTACGACGGCTCGCCCATCGGGGAAGTCTTCCTGGCCGGGCCCGAGCAGCTCGAGGCGGCGGTGGCCGCCGCCCGGGCCGCCGCTCCGCTGATGGCGGAGATGACCCCGGCCGAGCGGGCCGAACTGCTCACCAAGGCGCACCACCGGTTGCTCGAGCGGCGCGAAGAGCTGGCCTTGAGGGTCAGCTCGGAGAGCGGCAAGCCGATCCGCGAGGCCCGCCTGGAGGTCGAGCGGGCCGCCCAAACCTTGCTGTTTTCCGCCCAGGAAGCCCGCCGCCTGCGCGGGGAGGTGGTGCCGATGGAAGGGGCTCCGGCAGGCAAAGACCACTGGGCGATCACCGTTCGCGAGCCGCTGGGGGTCGTGGCGGCCATCACCCCCTTTAACTTTCCCTTGAATCTGGCGCTGCACAAGATCGGGCCGGCGCTGGCGGCCGGCAACGCGATGGTCCACAAGCCGGCCTCCGCCACTCCCCTCAGCGCCTTGCTGTTGGCCGAGATCTTCCAGGAATGCGGCCTGCCGGCCGGAGCGCTGAACGTCATCCCGGGGCCGGGCGGCGAGCTGGGCGATCTGTTGAGCGCCCATCCCGACATCGCCATGGTAAGCTTCACGGGCAGCCCCGAGGTGGGGGCGCGCATCCGCAGCCTGGCCGGCATGAAGCGGGTGACCCTGGAGCTGGGCAACAACTCAGCTCTGATCGTGGACGAAGACGCCGCGCTGGAGGAGGCGGCGGCGCGAGCGGTCCCGGGCAGCTTCGCCAACTCGGGCCAGGTGTGCATCTCGATCCAGCGCATCTACGTCCACCGCCGCGTACGGGAGGAATTCCTCGAGCGCTTCCTCGCGGGCGCCCGGCGGCTGAAAATCGGCCACCCGCACGATCCCTCCTCCGAGATCAGCTCGCTGATCAGCGAGGCCGAAGCCCGAAGAGTCGAGGAGTGGATCGCCGAGGCGGTCCAGGCCGGCGCACGGCTGCTGAGCGGAGGCGCGCGGCGCGGGGCCACCATGGAGCCCACTGTGCTGGCGGAGGTTCCTCCCCACGTGCGGCTCTGCTGCCGCGAGGTCTTCGGCCCGGTGGTGGGCGTCAACTGCTTCGACAGCCTCGAAGAAGCCCTCGAGCTGGTCAACCGCTCCGAATACGGGCTGCAAGCCGGCATTTACACGCGGGACATCTCGAAAGCTTTCCGCGCCGCCCGGCGGCTGCGTGTGGGCGGCGTCATGATCAACGAGATTCCGCAGTACCGCGTGGACCACATGCCTTACGGCGGCGTCAAGTTGAGCGGGACCGGACGCGAGGGGCCCAAGTACGCCATCGAGGAGATGACCGAGCCCAAACTGATCTGCTGGAAGGTGTGAGGCGATGTCACCGAACGAGCTGCATTGCGGCGCGGTGGAAACCGGCGGACTTCGGATCCGGATCGCGGCCTGCGGGGAGGCCGTCGTGCGCATCGCGCTGGGGGTCGAGCCGGCTGAGTTCCGGACCGAGCTGACGCGGCGCTACGGCGCAGTCTGCCGGGAGGATTCGGACCATCCTCTGGTTCAGGCCGCCGCCCGGCAGTTGCTCGAGTACCTCGAGGGCCGGCGGCGCGAGTTCGATCTGCCGGTGGCCTACCGGGGCACGGCCTTTCAAATGCGCGTCTGGCGGGCGCTGTGCGAGATTCCCTACGGCGAGACCCGCAGCTACGGCGAGCTGGCGCGCGCTCTGGGATCTCCGGGGGCTGCGCGGGCCGTGGGCTCGGCCAACGCCGCCAACCCGGTTGCCATCGTCGTGCCTTGCCACCGCGTGATCCGCTCCGACGGAAGCCTGGGAGGCTATGGGGGCGGGGAGCCGATCAAGCGGCGTCTGTTGGAGCTGGAGGGCGCGATCAGGGCAGCACGCCCGCTTCATCCCAGCGCGCGATGATCTCCTGAACGAGCCCGGTCATTCTGTCCACGACGGCGTCGAAGTAGGCCTTGGCTTTGGTCTGATCGAACCGCACGTACCCCTGTCCCGGCCGGTACAGGATGATGGTGGCGGGAAAGGGATAGGCCGACCAGGAGCCCTCGGGCGGGCGGGGAAGCGCCAGCCGGTCGGTATAGCGCTCCGGGCGGACCAGCTTGGGATCAATGGCTTGAATGAACGCGGTCTCGTTCCAGCCGGCGTGCCCGCCGTCCTCGCCGAACACCTTCAGGGTGAGGTCCGAGCAGATGGTCCACCAGTTGGTCACCAGGGTGCGAACGCGATGGGCGCGCCCGGCGGCTTCGGCCGCCTCGTTCAAGATTGCGGTCTGCGGTCCGCCGTGGCCGTTGATCACGATCAAGTTGCGGAAGCCGTTGCGAGCCAGGCCGGCCAGCACGTCGCCGGCATAGGCGCGGTAGGCGGCCTCGCTGATCGAGAATCCCCCGGCGTAGGCGTCCAGGGGGCCTGTGACGCCGTAGGGGATCGCAGGCGCCACCAAGGCGTTGAGGCGCGGCGCCATGGCGCGGGCCAGCGCCACGGGCGCCACGACGTCGGCCCCGTTATTGATCGCCCCGTGGGCCTCGATGGTGCCGGTGGGAAGCAGCACGGTGCGGATCTTGTTGGGGACCAACTCGCGGAACTCCATCCAGTTCAGATCCGCCAGCTCGCGGGAAGGCTGGGCGACGGCCGCCAGGGCCGGGCCAAAAAGCAGAGCAAGATCCAGCAAGCGCATAGGCGATAGCGTAGCATCGGGAAGGGGCTGTAGCGCAATCCATTGATCCGCAAGAGGGTAGCGGGCGACGCAGAGGGGGGAAGGCGTGGCCCTGCCGGCTGGGCAGGGATGGGTGGATGCTACGTGGTACTAGTACTCACAAAGACGGGTTAAGGTCTTGACATCAGGGGGACCCTGCCCCATACTGTTGACATGCGCAGACTACGTCTGATTCTGGCGGTGGTTGTGTTGAGCTGCGTCGCGGTGGCGCCGGCATCGGCGAACCTGATCCAGAACGGCAGCTTCGAGTTGGGCAATCCGAGCTGGAACCCGTACGGATTCCAGAGCTTGACGGCTCCGGATAACCTCACCATCACGAATTGGAGCCTCGTAACAGGCAGCGTAGACTACGTCGGTTCGTATTGGCAGGCCGCTCACGGCAGCCGCAGCCTGGATATGGCCGGGCTGTATCAGAACGGAACGATCTGGCAGACCTTCACCTCCACGCCTGGCCAGACGTATCGGGTGACCTTCGCTTTGGCCGGGAACCCCGACATCCAGCCGCGCACCACGACGCTGCGCGTCTGGGCGGACAATCCGAGCGTAACTTACGCCGATTTCAACTACGTCGTCAACGGCCAGACTTACTCCAACATGGGCTGGATGTATGTGAGCTGGGATTTCACGGCCACCAGTGCGCTGACTACTCTGGGCTTCACGAGCCTGGAGACCTACAACGACCCGCAGTGGGGCTACTCGTTCGGCCCGACGCTGGACGACGTCAGCGTGGTGGCCGTGCCTGAGCCGGCGACTTTGGCCTTGGTGGGTCTGGGCTTGATCGCGGTGGGCTTCTTGCGCCGCCGCGCTTGAACGCCCGGCCGTCCGGACAACGAGAATCACGGCTTCGGGGAACCCGCGCCGCAGGGCGGCGCGGGTTTTCTCTTTTCAGGACCCCGCCGGAATGGCGCCCGGGGGCGGCGCGCAGGCGTGGGGGGCGCGCCCCTCTTCATCGCCTTGGTGGCCCGTGACATAATCGAGGGATGCGACTGCTGCTGGCGGCTTGGCTGTGCGCCATGGCGACCTGTTCGGCCGGCGAACGCAAGATCTTCCCTTACCCTTGGGACCAGCAGGATTTTCCCAACGGGCTGCGCCTGATCACGATCCCCACTGATTACCCCAACGTGGTGGCGCTCTACATCGTGGTGGCCGCGGGCTCGCGCAACGAAGTCGAGCCGGGCAAGAGCGGGTTCGCTCACCTGTTTGAGCACATGATGTTCCGCGGGACCAGGCAATTCCCGCCGGCCAGGTACGAAGCGGTGCTCAAGGCGGCCGGAGCGGCTTCGAACGCCTACACCACCGACGATCACACCGCCTACCACACCACCTTCTCAAAGGAGGATCTGGAGACCATTCTGGCCATGGAGGCCGACCGCTTCCAGCGCCTGGAGTATTCCGCCGAGGACTTCCGCACGGAGGCCCTGGCGGTGCTGGGCGAGTACAACAAGAACAGCGCCAACCCGGTCTCGAAGCTGTACGAAGTGTTGCGCGATACGGCTTTCGATCGCCACCCCTACAAGCACACCACCATGGGCTTCCTCAAAGACATCCAGGACATGCCCAACCAGTATGAGTACAGCCTCCAGTTCTTCCGGCGCTACTACCGTCCGGAGTACACGACCATCATTCTGGCGGGGGATTTGGCGCCGGCCCAGGTGCGCGAGTTGGTCGCCAAGCATTGGGGGGCCTGGGAGCGGGGCGATTACCGCGCCCGGATCCCGACCGAGGCGCCGCCCGCCGGCCCGCGCGCCAATCATGTGAACTGGCCCTCCCCGACGCTGCCCTGGGTGGTCGCCGCCTTCCGCGGTCCGGCCTACTCGGATGCGGAAACCGACCAGGTGGCCCTGGACTTGATCGCCCAGCTCGGGTTCTCGGAAAGCTCCCAGCTTTACCGCAAGCTGGTCATTCGCGAGCAGAAGGCGGACCTGTTGGAGGCGGAGAATCCGGACCGCGTGGATCCTTATCTGTTCACCGTCTGGGCCCGGGTGAAAAAAGAGGCCGATCTGGACTACGTGCGGGATGAAATCCTGACGACGCTGGAGAGTTTCCGGGCCCGGCCGGTGGAGGCCGAGCGCCTGGAGCGGGCCAAGCGCCATTTGCGCTACCGCTTCGCCCTCAGCCTGCGGGACAGTGAGGCGGTGGCGGCCACCGTGGCGCGCTACGTGGCTTTGCGGCGCACGCCCGAAACCATCAACCGGGTTTACGAACTCTACGAGAAACTCACGCCGGCCGACATCCAGGCAGCGGCGCGCCGATACTTCGTCGAGCCGGGCCGCACCATCGTCACGCTGGCCGGAGGCAAATCGCAATGAGGATGCTGCCGCCCATGCTGCTGCTTTTGGCGACCGGGCTGGAAGCCCTGCCCCGTCTGGTCACGCTGCCCGGGTCCTCGCCCCTGGTCAGCTTTCGCCTGGTCTTTCTCACGGGTGCGGCCTCCGACCCGGCGGGCAAGGAGGGTCTGGCCGCTCTGACGGCCGCGATGCTGGCCCAAGGCGGCACGCGCCGGCTGAGCTACCAGGAGATTCTGGAAGCTTTGTTTCCCATGGCGGTCTCGATCTCCGCCCAGGTGGACAAGGAAATGACCAGCTTCGCGGCCACCACCCACCGCGACAACCTGGAGGAGTTCTACCGGATCTTCCGCGCCATGCTGCTCGAGCCGGGCTGGCGCCCGGAGGATCTCACCCGGCTGCGCGACGACGCCGTCAACTTCCTGCGCGTCTCGCTGCGGGGCAACAACGACGAAGAGCTGGCCAAGGAAGTCCTCTACAACGAGATTTACGCCGGTCATCCTTACGGCCATCACAATCTGGGCAAGGTCTCGGCCTTGGAGAAACTCACGCTGGAGGACCTGCGCGACTTTTACGCGCGGCGGTTCACGCAGGCCAACCTGGTGATCGGGCTGGCGGGCGGCTATCCCGAGGGTTTCCCGGAGCGCGTGCGCCGGGATTTCGCGCGGCTGCCGGCGGGCCGGTCCGAGTCGCTCAAGTTGCCTGAGCCGTCGCGGCCCGGCGGCCTGCGCGTCACCTTGATCGAGAAGGAAACCCGCTCGGTAGCCTTCTCGATCGGCTTTCCCATTCCGGTGCGCCGCGGCCACCCGGACTACCCGGCGCTGCTGGTGGCGCAGTCCTACTTCGGCCAGCACCGCATGAGCGGCGGGCGGCTCTACGAACGCATGCGGCAATTGCGCGGGCTGAACTACGGCGACTACGCCTACATCGAGTACTTTCCTCGCGGCATGTTCCAGTTCGAACCCGATCCCAATCTGGGCCGCCGCCGGCAGATCTTCCAAATCTGGATCCGGCCGGTGGAGCCCGACAAGGCGCACTTTTCGCTCCGGCTGGCGTTGTACGAGCTGGACCGGCTGGTCCGCCTGGGTCTGACCCAGGAGGAGTTCGAACGCACGCGGCTGTTCCTGACCAAATACGTCAATCTGCTCACCCGGACCAAGAGCGCCGAGCTGGGCTACGCCATGGACAGCCTGTACTACGGCATCCCGGACTACAACTCCTACGTGAAAGGCGCTCTGGCCAGACTCACCCGGGAGCAGGTCAACGAGGCAATCCGCAAGCACCTGCGCGCCGCCGACCTCTACATCGTGGCCGTGGCCAAGGACTGCGGGGAGTTGCGGCGGCGGCTGCTGGCCGGCGAACCCTCCCCCATAAGTTACAATGCTCCGCGGCCGCCCGAGGTGCTGGAGGAAGACAAGATCGTCGAGCGTTTCAAGCTGGATCTGAAGCCGGAGAACGTCCGCGTCGTTCCGGTGGGGCAGATCTTCGAGTAAGTCTCAGCTCCAAGCCGGCCGGCTCTGTTTGAGAATCCTGGCTGGGTCCAGTTCGATGCCGAAACCGGGCCGCTCGGGCAGGGGGATGCGGCCCGCGACGGGCGCGGGCGGGTCCTTCTGGAAGTGGTGCCAGGACTGCATCTTCAGCCAAAGGTACTCAACCAGCGGGCAAGTCATCGGGGATTGCGCCGCCACCACGTGCAGGGCGGCGTGCAAGGCGTGGCCGTGCGGGATCACGCGCACGTCGTACAGGGAGGCCACGGCGCAGATCTTGGCCAGCTCGCTCACCCCGCCGCACCATTCCGGATCGCACTGGAGCACGTCCAGCGCCCCCGCGCTCAAGTAGCGGTGGGCCTCCCAGCGCCCGTAGATGTGCTCGCCGGAGGCGACCGGGATGCGGGCGCGGCGGCGGAGCTCGACGAAACTTTGGATCTGCTCGGTCGGGAAGCACTCCTCGATCCAATGCGGCCGCCAGGACTCGACCTGCCGCGCCCAAGCCAGCGCGTAATTCAGGTCCCAGCCCATGAAGGCATCGAACATCAGCTCGGCCTCCTCGCCCAGGGCCTCGCGCAGGAGGCGGACCAGCTCGACGTTGCGCGCCATGCCCTCGGGGCCGCTGCCCGGTCCGTAGGCCAGGAACCACTTCTGGTAGCGGAACCCCCGGCGCTTGAACTCCAGCGCGCGCTCCCGCACCCGCGCCGGTTCGAGCGAGAAACCCAGGCAGCTTGCGTAGGCCTCGACCTCCGGGCGCGTCGGCCCGCCCAGCAGCCTGTAGACCGGCGCCTGGAAGTAGCGCCCGCGCAGGTCCCACAACGCGTTGTCCACGGCGCTGACGGCCATCATGAAGTGCCCGTGCCGCGCATGGCGGTTGGAGCGGTACATCTGATCCCAGAGCGTCTCGCCGGCCAGCGGGTCCTTGCCCGCCAGGAAGCCGCGGAGCTGCTGGGCGATGACGATGGCCGCCTCGCGGTCTATCGGCCCGTAGAGGCCCTCCAGGCCCTGATCGGTCAGAACCCGCAGGTAGAGAGCGCTCACCGGCGTCTTCTTGCGTTCCGCCTGGGGAGGGTCCTGATACACGGGTGGCCGGTGCTCCTGGTAAATGTGCAGCGGATTGGCCTGGTACTGCCGGTTGGGGCCGACCAGGGCCTCCCGCTCCCCCTCCAGTCTCAGGATTTCCAGGTCCCGGATCTTCAGGCGGCCGTTTGGGCGCGTCTGACAGAGGGACGGCAGCGAAGTCAGCGCCGGGGCGCCCGCCAGGGCGGCGAGGAAGCTACGCCTGCGCATACGAGGGAGTGTAGCAGACCAGCGCGCTCCAGCCTTCCCGCTCGCCGTGCTCGCGGATCCGGAAGCGGGCGGCCTCCATCGCCTGTGCCACACGGCCGACTGCGCGGCGCCGGAAACCCGAGACGATCGCTTCCCCGCCGTGCTTCAGCACGCGCGCCAGCTCGCCGGCGAGCTGGATTGCAGCCTCGGCGCTGATGTTAACGACCGCCAGGTCGGCCACCGCCGGACGCAGCCCGCGCAGGGAACCTTGGAACAGCGCGACCTCGATCCTCTCCTCCCGGAATCGCTCGCGCGCCTCCGCCACCGCCTCTGCTTGGATGTCGCAGGCCAGCACGCGGCCCGCGCCCAGCAAGACCGCGGCCTCCGCCAGCAGGCCTGAACCGGTCCCTACATCCAGCAGGGTGGCGCCCGGCCGCACCCATTCCTCCATCAGCTCGAGGCACAACCGCGTGGCGGCGTGCAGGCCCGTGCCGCAGGCCTGCCGGGGGCGGAGGCGCAGGCGCAGGCGCCCCGGCGGCGTGGGCTCATCGCACCACTCGGGCGCCAGAAAGAACCGCCGGCCCACGGGCGCAGACTTCCACTGGGATCGGGCTAGAGCCGTCCAATCGCGTTCCGGCTCCTCCCGGATGCGGGGAGCGTAGGCCGCCAGCGCCGCCTCCAAGGCGCGGCGATCCGCGCTCGCCTCAAAATAGGCGCTCAGGACGCCCTCGCCTTCCAGCACGCCCGCTGTGCCAAGCTCCCACAGCTCGGCGATCAGCCTCTCCCGCTGCCCCGCGGGGCAGTCCAGCTCCAGGACCAGCATCAATCCAGAATCAGCCTCGCCCGCTGGAAGCGCGCCATGGCGGCCGCCACCAAGGCCGCGTCGAGCGCCAGCAGGGCGGCCGCGATCGCCAGTTCGGTCCTGAGCAGGTTCGGCCCCGTGAAGGCCGGGACCAGGCTGGCCTTCCACTGCGCCGGCATCAGTTTCCCGGCCGAGACGGCGCCCAGGATCAGCGCCAGCAAGGCCAGACTGTTGATCTGGGCGGCCTGGCGCACGCTGGAGGCGCGCAGGGAAACCAGTAATCCCCCGGCCGCGGCCAGCAGAGAGGTGAGCAGCCCGAACACCACGATCACGGCTACCGTGTGGGCGCCGGGCAGGAGCCACTGCGGCCCGCGGTGGGTCAGGTTCACCGTGAGCGTGCCCAGCAGCAGCGAGCCCAGCGTCAGTCCCCAGCCGTAACCGACCAGGGCCGCCATCTTGCCGAACAGAATGGTGCGGTCGGAGAGACGGCTGGCCAGGAGCGTCTCCAGAGTCTTGCGCTCCCGTTCGCCCGCGAAGGAATCGGCCACCAGGCCCAGGATGATCAGCAGGGGCAGCCAGCTCCAGCCGGCGGCCAGCAGCGGCGTCGAGACCCAATCCGCCCCGTTCTGCCAGGGCAGGTATACGCCCAGCATTCCCAGGGGGATGACGACGGCCGAAATCAGCCCCCCTCGCAGGCCCCCGCGCGACAACAGCAGCTCCTTCCACTCCTTCCAGATCACCGTGACGAGATCGGCGAACACCGCTGCTCCTCCTCGATCAAGGTCAGGAAGACATCCTCGAGGCTCGCCCGGCGCACCTCTTCGATCTCGGCGCCGGCGGCGACCAGCAGGGAGACCAGGGGCGCCAGTTCGGCCCCCGGACGCAGCTCCAGGGACAGGCGCCCGTCGCGGATCTGGGCGGCGGAAACTTCGGCTCGCGCGCTCAACGCCTCCAGCACGCTCGGCCGGATGTTGCGCCCGGAGATTTCCGCCCGCAGGCCGGCGCGGGCCCGCAGTTCGTCAGGATGGCCCACCGCCAGCAGTCGCCCGGCGGAGATCACCGCCACCGCCTGGCAGAGCTTTTCCGCCTCCGCCAGGTTGTGCGTCGTGAGGAAGACGGTGACGCCCTCCTGGCGGGCCAGAGCGGCCAGATCCTCGCGCAGGGCGGCGGCCGCCACCGGATCCAGCCCCGCCGTCGGCTCGTCCAGGAACAAGACCGCGGGCCGGTGCAGCAGGGCTCGCGCCACCGCCAGCTTCTGCTTCATGCCGCGGCTCCAGCGGCCGACGCTCTCCCGGCGCCGCTCCCAAAGGCCCAGCCTTCTGAGCAGCTCCTCGATGCGCTCGCGCCGGCTCCGCCGGGGGAGGCGCCAGATGCGGCCGTAGAACTCCAGATTGTCCCAAGCGCTGAAGCGCTCGTACAGGCCGTGGTGTTCCAGCAGGGCGCCGGACCGCAGGCGGATCTCATCGGAGTGGGTTCGCGTGTCGCAGCCCAGCACCTCGGCCCGCCCGGCGCTGGGTTCCAGCAGGCCGAGCAGCATGCGGATGGTGGTGGTCTTGCCCGAACCGTTGGGCCCCAGAAAGCCGAAGATCGTGCCCGGGCGGACCTCGATGGAGAGACTGTCTACGGCGCGCAGGGATCCGAAATCGCGCGTCAGTGCTTCGGTGCGAATAACCGGTTGGGACATGGCTCAGAAGTCAAGCGGAATCAGCCCGGCGCTGCCGCCAAGCTTCGCGCAGGGCCTGAATCTGGCGGGCGTGCTTCTCCACGTGCTCGACGTCGTTCTCGACCAGCTCACGCAAATTGATACGTCCCCGCTCGGTATGAGTTCCCGAGCGCAGGAAAGCCTCCTCGGGCAGGCCGGCCAGCAACTGGCAATTCTCGGCGCGCAGGCGGCGGAAGGATTCCAGCGCTTCGGAAACGCGCCGCCGGTGGTAACTCAAGTTGCGCGCCCAGGCCTCCTGGTCGTAGGCCGTAAGGGTGGGGTTCTCCTCGGCGATGAGGCGCCGCAGCCGGTCCGCTCCCACGATTTCCGAGTCGGCCAGATGGGCCACAATCTGCCGGACGCTCCAGCGGCCGGGCGCGGGCGTGAAATCCAGTTCCGCGCCGGCCGCCCCGGTCGTCACGGCGGCGATCAGCTCGGGACCCCGGCGGTAGCGCTCCAATAACTCGGCCAGCGTGAGGTCCACCCTTCTATAATAGGGCTTGCCGCCGCAGCGCCAACCGGCCTGCGGCGCCGCCGGCATGTCCGCTCCCACGTTGTTCGACCAGCCGCCGCTCTTTGATCGCCGGCGCCTGGCGGAAGCCTTGCGCCGTCTGGCGGCCGAAGGCGTCTTCATCGGCACCAGCTCCTGGAAATACGAAGGCTGGCTGGGGCAGATCTACACGCCGGAGCGCTATCTGACGCGCGGCGTCTTCTCGCAGAAGCGCTTCCAGGCCGAGTGCCTGGCCGAGTACGCGGAGACCTTTCCGGTGGTAGGCGGGGATTTCTCCTTTTATCAGTTCCCCTCCGAGGCTTACTGGCGGCGGCTGTTCGCCTCCGCGCCGGACAGCCTGACTTTCGGCTTGAAGGTCCCCGAGCAGATCACGGTGAAGGTCTGGCCGTCGCACGCCCGCTACGGCGCGCAGGGCGGGCAGGCCAACCCGTCGTTCTTGAATGTGGAGTTGTTCGAGCAGGCGTTCTTGCGGCCCCTGGAGCCCTATCGCCGCCGTGTGGCGGTGCTGATCTTCGAATTCGGCGCCTTCTCGCGCCAGAGTTACTCGGGAGTCGAAGAGTTTCTCGGCGACTTGGACCGCTTCCTGGGCGCCCTGCCCGGCGGCTTCCGTTATTCGGTCGAGATACGCAACCCGGAGTATTTGGGTCCGGCGTACTTCGAGTGCCTGCGGCGGCACGGGGCGGCGCACGTCTTCAACGCCTGGACGCGCATGCCGGAGTTGGCCGCGCAACTGCGTTTTCCTCAGGCCTTCACCGCGGAGTTCACGGTCTGCCGCGCGCTGCTGGCTCGAGGCCGCAGCTACGAACAGGCGGTCAAGCTGTTCGCGCCCTATCGGGAGGTGAAGGATCCCAACCCGCGCGGGCGCGAAGCGCTGCGCAGCCTGATCGAGTGTGCCCGGCGCGACCGCCGCGCCGCCTTCTTGTTCGTCAACAACCGCTTCGAAGGCAACGCGCCCGCCACTATCGAGGCGATCGTGGGCGCCTGAGGTCTTCCGCCGGCCGAGCCGGCGCAGCGGCGGCCTGTTGTACAATCCGCCCGATGCCACTCACTCGCCGCCAATTTCTCGCCGCGGCCGCCGCCGCTGCGCCAGGTCTGGGGGCCGGGCCCGCCCGCCCGCCGCGCAAGGACTGCTTCTTCGGCATCCATCTCGATCTTCATCCCAGCGACCGCGATCCGGCCTTGGGCCGCGACGTGAGCGAGGCGATGATCGAGAAGTTTCTGGAGCGCGTTCGTCCGGATTACGTTCAGTACGACTGCAAGGGACACGTCGGCTTTTTGGGTTATCCCTCCCAAGTGAGCCGCTCGGCGCCTATCGTCCAGGATTCCCTGGCGCTGTGGCGCAAAGTCACCGCGCGCCGCGGCGTGGCGCTCTACGTCCACTTCTCGGGTGTTTGGGATTCTCTGGCCGTGCGCGAGCATCCGGAGTGGGCGCGGCGCCGGCCGGACGGCAAGCCGGACGACCGGCAGACCTCGACCTTCGGCCCCTACGTGGACGCCCGGATGATCCCCCAACTCAAGGAGGCCATCCAGAAGTACGACCTGGACGGGGCTTGGGTGGACGGGGACTGTTGGGCCACCTACCCGGATTACGGCAAAGCGGCCGCCCGCGCCTTCCGCCGGGCGACCGGCCTCCGCCGGCTGCCGCAAGGGCCGCAAGATCGCGGCTGGGCGGAGTTCCTGGAGCTGAACCGGGAACAATTCCGGCGCTATGTGCGGCGTTACGTGGAGGCCCTGCACGCCTTCCGCCCGGGCTTTCAAATCGCCAGCAACTGGCTGTATTCCACCCTCGCTCCGGAGCGCCCGGAACTGGGGGTGGATTTCATCTCGGGCGATTACGCGGGCAACGCTGCCATCTCTTCGGCCCGGCTGGAGGCGCGCTACATCTCGCAAACCGGCAAGCCCTGGGATCTGATGGCCTGGGGCTTTCAAGCCGCCGGCCGCGACCGCCTCGGCTACGTTCACAAGCCGGCCCTCCAGATCTGCCAGGAAGCGGCCGTGGTCCTGGCGCAGGGCGGCGGTTTTCAAATCTACTACCAGCCGACCCGGGCCGGTTGGATAGACGACCGCCATATCGAGGTGATGGCCCGGGTGGCCCGCTTCTGCCGGGCCCGGCAGAGGCTTTCGCACAACTCGCAGACCGTTCCCCAGATCGGGTTGCTGTTTTCCACCACCAGCCTTTACGCTACGGGCAAGAAGCTGTTCGGCGGATGGGGCCGGGCGGCCGAGCCGCCCCGCGGCCTGCTGGACGCCCTGATCGAGAACCAGTACTCGGTGGACGTCATCCCGGAATGGAAGCTGGGCGAGATCGCCGCCCAGTACCCCCTGATCGTCGTCCCGGACTGGCCGGAGTTGGGCCGGGCCGCGCGGGATCTGCTGCTGGATTACGCCCGCCGGGGCGGCAGGCTGCTGGTGGCGGGCGCCGAGAACGCCGCCCTGTTCGCTGACGCGCTGGGGGTCAAGTTGGCCGGGCGGCCGGCCGACCAGCCTGCCTACATCCCGGGCGAGGAGGTGTTCGGGAATTTGCGCGGCCTCTGGCAGGAGGTCGAGCCGGCCGGCGCCGAACCGATCGAAACCCGCTATCCCACTTACGACGGGACGCGCGACGGCCGCTGCGCAGCCACACTGCGGGACTTGGGGGCGGGCCGGATCCTGGGCTTTTACGGCCCGCTGGGCGCGGTCTTCGCCCAGACCCATGCGCCCGCCGTGCGTGAGGTGGTGCGCCGGCTGGTGCGGCGGCTGTTTGTTCCGATGGTCTCTCTGGAAGGGCCGCCCACCATCGAGCTGGTGTTGCGCCGCAAGCCGGGCTTGCTGCTGGTGCACTTGCTCAACGCCACCAACATGCAGGTGGCGAGCGATTACGCAGGGGTGGACTTCGTTCCCCCGGTAGGGCCTCTGCGGCTGAGCTTGCGTCTGCCTGGGCCGCCGCGGGGGGCGCGGCTCGAGCCCGGGGGTCGCGCGCTTGCCGGCGAGTGGAGCAACGGCGTCTGGAGCGCGGAGATACCGCGCCTCGAACTGCACGCCATCGTAGCGGTCGAGGTCTGAAGCCGGCCCGAGGCGCTTAGGCCGCCGAGGGCCAGGTGGTCGCTTCAGCCAGCACCAAGGGCGCGGGCTGGAACGCCGGCAGGACCGCCTCCGGCTTGGCCTGTTGCGTCAAGCGATAGCGCGGCCCGCCGAACTGCACTTTCGAGTGGCGTTCGGCGCCGCAGCGCAGGCAGACTTGAACGTCGTGCTCGCCGCGGCGGCGAGGCCAACCCCAGTGATGGGTAAACAAGCAAGTCATCCCAATTCCCCTCCTGGCGAGAATGTGGCGAGGCTACGGATGAAACTATCTTAACCTAGTTCTGATCCGGAATCAATCCGCAAAGCGGCCGGCGCCTGGGATCAGCCCCGTTCCCGCAGCTTGTCCAGGAAATGGAACAGAGCGACCGCCACGGCCGCGTTCAACAACCCGAACAGCAAGGTGGCTTGCAGTTCGAAGATCAGCGGTTGGGCCAGCAAGGCGCGGGCCAGCACCCAGTAAAAGAACTGATGGAAGAAGAAGAAAAAGTAGGTCAGCACCCAGCGCAGCAGGACGTGCTCGACGTCGAAGCGCAGGGAAATCGAGGCGGCAAAGTAGCCCACCAGGGTCTTGACGATGCCGAAAACCCCCAGCGGCTGATGGGAGAGCGAATCCTGCGCCAGGCCGATGGCCATCCCCACCAGCGCTCCGCCCACCGGGCTGCGGCGCAGCAAGGCGAAATACAGCGTGATCAGCAGGGGCAGCTCCAGATAGGCCAGGGCCTGAAAGAACAGCGGGACGTAAACCTGGAACAGGACCGCCAGCACGGCCACCAGCAACAGGATCCAGCGGCGCATGCGCGCGATGCGGCCTTCGCGGGGGGTACCGATGAGCAAGCGCTCGTCCACTCTGCTTTCAGTGTACGGGATTCCCGGTCGGGCCCAGGCGGAGGTCAGGCTCCGAACAATCGCTCGAAGAATTCGCGCGTGCGCTCCTGGATGTGAGCCAGCTCGAGTTCCAGCGGCTCGTCGTGCAGGTGTTCGGGAGTCCAGCGGCTCACCAGTTCGGTGAGGATCTCGCGCAGCGGCCCGGTGCGGGGCAGCGATTCGGCCGGCTGGCCCGTAGCGACGCGCAGGCCGTGATCCAGGGCGCGGTAGAAGGTGGCCGCATCGCGCAGAAAGACGGCGTCCTGGCGCTCCAGATGCCCCATCTCCTCGATCACGTCAATGCGGGCGGGGGTGTTCAAGACGCGATAGAAGATGCCCGCCCCCTTCAGGCGCAGGTACATCAGGGCGAAGTCAATGTCGTAGTAGCCGCCCCGGCCGGCCTTGAGCGGATTGGCGGCGCCCTGTTCCTTTTCCAGGCGGCGGCGCATTTGGGCCAGCCGTGAACGCGAGCGGCCGCTCTGGCCGTAACGGCGCCAGTCCACGCGTTGCAGCTCTTTCAAGAAAGCGGTGCCGCGCTCCACATTGCCGGCCACCGCGCGGGACTTCATATAGGTGATGCCCTCCCAGGCTTCGGCCCGTTCGGCGAAGTAGGCCCGGTAGGCGCCCTCGGTCTGCACCAGAGCGCCCTCGCGCCCGTCGGGACGCAGGCGGGTGTCCACGGCGAACATGACGCCCTGTCCGGTGTAGGAGCTGATCAGCGCGATCATCTTCTCGGCCACGCGGGTCCAGAAGACCAGCTCGCCGGCGTCTTCCTCGGGCAGCACGAAGACCAGGTCGGCGTCGGAGGCCAGGTCGAATTCGCGCATGCCCAGCCGGCCCAGGGCGATCACCAGCATTTGGTCCTCGGGCCGGTAGGCGGCTGAGAGCGGCGGATGCGAGGCGGCCACCTGCCGCACCGCCAGGCGGTAAGCCGCGGCCAGGACCGCGTCGGCCAGGTCCGAGGTGCGCTCCAGGGTGGTGAAGATGGGCGTGCGCAGGCAGATGCTCTCGCACTGGATGCGGAACATCTCGCGGCGGAAGAAGCGCCGCAACTCGGCCGGGTCCTCCGACCGGCGGGAGAGCTCCTCATAGGAAGGATGGGCCTCGGGCTGTTGGCAGATCCGCTCGAGCTCCTCGAGCAGCTCGGGGCTGCGGATCAGTTCTTCGCTCAAGTATGGGCTGTGATCGAACAAGTCGAACAGGTAGGCGGCCAGAACCGGATCTTCGTCCAGCGCCCGGAGCCGCTCGGGGTGGAGGACCAGGCGCTCCAGAAGATGCTCGAACAGACCTTGCCCCCGCCGCAGGGCGCCGCGCGCCAGAGACATCGCCAGTTGGGGAGCCCGCTCATCCAAGGCCCGCACCAGGTTGCTGGCGGTCGCTTCAGCCGCCGCCGGCGCCTCGGGCGGGGGGCCGGTCAGGCCGGGCGGAGGAGTGTAGTAGATGGGCTGCTGGGCGTGGATCACCCGATCGTAGATCTCCTGCACCTCCTCCAGGTGGCGGTTGAGCTCGCTCAACAACAGCTCGGCGGCCGGCTTCTGGCCGATCTGGCTGAGCGGCATGCGGCGGGCCAGCACGTCCAGTTGATCCCGTGCGGCCGGCAGGGTGTGCGTCTGGCGATCCTCGACCAGTTGCAGGCGGTGTTCGAGATGGCGCAGGAACTGGTAGGCGGAGGCCAGGCGCGAGTATTCGCGGGGCGAAAGCAGGTTCTTGTCGCGCAGGCGGAACAGCGCCAGCAGGGTGCCGCCGTGGCGCACCCAGGGTTCGCGCCCGCCGTGCAGCCGCTGGAGGCATTGCACCAGGAACTCAATGTCCCGGATGCCGCCCCGCGCCAGCTTGATATCGAAGCCGGCCGCGGCCCCCCTTCGCCTGGCCAGCTTTTCGCTCAGGCGTTCGCGGGCCGCCACCGCCGCCTCCACCACGGCGAAATCCAGGGTGGTCGAGTAGATCAGCGGTTGCAGTTCCTCCAGCCATTGCGCGCCCAGCTCGCGATCGCCCGCCGCCGGCCGGGCCTTGATCAGCATTTGCAGCTCCCAGTCGCGGGCGCGTTGGCGGTAGTAATGCCGGGCCGCCTCCAGCGAGAGGGCGATTTCGCCCAACCGGCCGTCGGGGCGCAGGCGCAGGTCCACCCGGTAGCAGACGCCCTCGGGCGTGAAGGCCGAGAGCAGCTCGGTGAGCTGGGTGGCCAGCTTCTGGAAGAACTCCTTGTTGCTGATCGAGCGTGGTCCGTCGGTGCGCCCGTTGGCCGAGTACAGGAACATCAGGTCTATGTCCGAGCTGTAGTTCAGCTCGCTGCCGCCCAGCTTGCCCAGCGCGATGACGGCGAAGCCGGCCGGGTCGGGCTCCCCGCTGCCGGGCTCCGGCCGCGGCTGCCCGTAGCGCGCACAGAGTTCGGACAGGATGCGCCGGTAGACTGTTTCCAGGATGGCGTCGGCCAGGTTCGACAGCTCCAGCGTGGTTTCCGCCAGAGTGGCCAGACCCATGGCGTCCCGGGCTGCGATGCGCAACAGTTGCCGCCGCCGGAAGCGGGCCAACTCGGCCGGCGGGGGAGGGCCGGGCGGCAGGGCATCCTCCAGCCGTCGGCGGTATTCTTCGGCCGAAAGCAGCCGGTCCATGTCGCCCGAGCCGGCCAGTTGCTCGACCCAATCCGGGTGGGCCAGCGCGGCTTCCGACAGGAACCGGCTGAGGGAAAACACCGCCAGCAGCGTTTGCAAGGCGGCGGGCGAAGCGCTCAGCCGGGCGAAGGCGTCCGGATTGCGCTCGGCCAGCCGCTCCAGACAATCCAGGGCATGATCCGGCTCGGCGGCGAGGCCGAGCAGCGAGCGCAGAGCCGAAAAGCGCTCGGCCGGCAGCATCCCCGCCAGCCGGGCCAGACCTTGCCGCCCCCTGTCGGGGTCGCGGAACTCAATCTCACCGGCCGGCCCGCCCATCCAGCTCCCTTATGATTCCCAAGCTGATTATAGCCCGGGGCCGGCGGCAGGCCGCGGCCGACCGGTCAGATGTCGTAGTAGAGGGCGAACTCGTAAGGGTGCGGGCGGAGGCGCACGGCGTCCGCCTCGTTCTTGCGCTTGTACTCGATGAAGGCCTCCAGCAGCTCCTCGGTGAAGACTTCGCCCTTCAACAGGAAGGCGTGGTCCTGCTCCAGGCAGTCCAGGGCCTCCTCCAGCGAGGCGGGCATCGAGGGGACGTCGCGCAGCTCCTCGGGCGAGAGGTCGTAGATGTCCTTGTCCAGCGGCTGGCCGGGATCCATCTTGTTGACGATGCCGTCCAGGCCGGCCATCAGCATGGCGGCGAAGGCCAGGTAGGGATTGCAGGAAGGATCCGGCGGGCGGAATTCCAGCCGCTTGGCCTTGGGGCTGGGCGAGTACATGGGAATGCGGATGGCGGCTGAGCGATTGCGCCGGGAGTAGGCCAGGTTGACCGGGGCCTCATAGCCGGGCACCAGACGCTTGTAGCTGTTGGTGGTGGGGGCGATGATGGCCGAGAGCGCGCGGGCGTGGCGCAGCAGGCCGCCGATGTACCAAAGGGCCAACTGGCTGAGGCCGGCGTAGCCGTCGCCGGAGAACAGCGGCTGGCCGTTCTTCCAGAGGCTCTGATGGGTGTGCATGCCGCTGCCGTTGTCGGCGAAGATGGGCTTGGGCATGAAGGTGACGGTTTTGCCGTACTGGTTGGCTACGTTGCGAACGATGTACTTGTACTTCATCAGGTTGTCGGCCGAGCGGAGCAGGCTGTCGTAACGCAGGTCAATCTCGGCCTGGCCGCCCGTGGCCACCTCGTGGTGGTGGCATTCCACGTCCAGTCCGATGCGCTGCATGGTCTGGACCATCTCGCTGCGCAGATCCTGGTAGTGGTCGGTGGGCGGCACGGGGAAGTAGCCTTCCTTGTAGCGGGGTCGGTAGCCCAGGTTGTCCTTCTCGCGCCCGCTGTTCCAGCGACCTTCCTCGGCGTCAATGAAATAGAAGCCGGAGTGCTGGTTCTGCTCGAAACGGATGTTGTCGAAGATGAAGAACTCGGCCTCGGCCCCCACGTAACAGGTGTCGGCCACTCCCGAGTTCTGCAAGTAGATCTCGGCCTTGCGGGCGATCCAGCGCGGGTCCCGTTCGTAATGCTGGCGGGTGATGGGGTCAATGACGTCGCAGATCATCACCAGCGTGGGCGTTTCGCCGAAAGGATCCATGAAAGCCGTGGAAGGATCCGGAACCAGCAGCATGTCGCTCTCGCTGATGGCCGCCCAGGCGCGGATGCTCGAGCCGTCGAAGCCGAAGCCCTCTTCGAAGGACTCCTGGCTGAGTTGATGGATGGGATACGAAACGTGGTGCCAGATGCCCGGGATGTCCGAGAAGCGCAGATCCACCTGGCGAGCGTCGTTCTTTTTGGCGTACTCCAACACGTCGTCGGGATTCATTCGTCCTCCTGTGTCCAGCGACACCAACCTGGCGGGAACGCCGCAGCGGAACTTGCTATTAGAATAGCGGAAGGCGGCCGCACGCCGCAAGCCGCATGCAGCAGATCGAGTTGCCTTTGGAGCCCGAGCGCCGCATCTACACGGTGAGCGAGCTGACCGCGGCCGTCGGGGCCCTGTTGGAGCGCGAGTTCCAGGACATCTGGGTGGCGGGCGAGATCTCGGGCGTGCGCCCGGCCGCCAGCGGGCACGTCTACTTCACGCTCAAGGACGACGATGCCCTGCTGCATTGCGTCGTCTTTCGCTCGGCGCTGCGTTACCTGCGCTTCAAGCCCCAGGACGGTCTGGCGGCGCTGGCCCGCGGGCGCCTGGACGTCTGGCCGGCGCGGGGCGAATACCAGTTGCTGGTGGAGTATCTGGAGCCGCGCGGCTTGGGCGCCCTCCAGTTCGCCTTCGAGCAACTGAAGAAGAAACTGGCCGCCGAGGGGCTGTTCGATCCGGCGCGCAAGCGGCCGCTGCCTCGCCTGCCGCGGCGGATAGGCATCGTCACCTCCCCGGCCGGGGCGGTGATCCGCGACATGTTGAACATCCTGGAGCGCCGCTTTCCCGGCCTGCACATCCGGCTGTATCCGGCGCTGGTGCAGGGGGAGGGCTCGGTCGAGGAGGTTTGCCAGGGACTGGAGTATTTCAGCCGGAGCGGCTGGGCGGATGTGGTGGTGGTGGCGCGGGGCGGCGGCTCGCTGGAGGATCTGTGGACCTTCAACGAGGAGGCGGTGGCGCGGGCCATCGCGGCCTGCGCCGTGCCGGTGGTCTCGGCCATCGGGCATGAGACCGACGTGACGATCGCGGACTTCGTCGCCGACCTGCGCGCGCCCACGCCCTCGGCCGCGGCCGAGATCCTGGTTCCCACGCGCGAGCAGACACTCGAACAGCTCCGCCACCTGCTGGAGCGCGGCGCCCAGGCGGCGCGCTTCCGTTTGGCGCAAGCGGCCCGGGCTCTCGACCAGCGCGGCATGGCCCGCGCCGGCGCCATGCTCGGGCGGCGGCTGGGCAGGGCGCTTCAGCGGGTGGACGAATCGGAGGCCCGCCTGCGGGAGCGCGTGCGGGCCGCGCTGGAAACGCGCCGCCGGCGGCTGGCCGAGCTGGGCGCCAGGTTGCGCGCCCGGGACGTCCGCCTGCGGCTCAGCGGGGTTCGCACCCGTCTGGGGGCGCTCTCCGCCGCCTGCCACCTGCGCCTGGGCGAGCAGTTGGCTCGCGCGCAAAGACGGCTGGGGACGCTGTCGGCGCGACTGACTTCGCTCAGCCCGCTGGCGGTGCTGGAACGCGGCTACGCCATCGTGCAGGACGAGGCGGGCGGCATCGTCAAGGACGCTGCCGCCGCTCCGCCGGGAGCGTCGCTGGGAGTGCGGCTGGCACGCGGCCGGTTGAAGGTCACGGTGCGCGAGTCCCACTCCGGTTGAGGCGGCCGTCACATCAGCGGGCCGCCGAAGGTGGGGGAGGCCAGATCGTCCAGCTCGGCCAGATAGATTTGAGGCCGGCCCGTGCGGTCGCTGGTAAAGGCGATGCGGCGCCCGTCCGGGGAGAAGCAAGGACGCGGGTGGGTCCATTCGGCCTCGGCCGGCGCTTCGTCTTCGAGGGCCTCTTCGTGCGGGCTTTGATGGCTGGATTCCGGCAGGCAGACCAACTGGCGGCCGCCGGAAACCGGGTCCACCAGGAACATGCCCTCGTCCGGCTGGTGCGTGTCGCAAACCGCCAGCGTGCCCGCCTGGTTCGAGCCGGGATGCCAGGCGCTGAGCCGGGCCAGCGTCCGGATGCGGCGGCTCTCCCAATCCATGCGGCAGAGCGCCTGCGGCCGCAGAGCGAAGACCAGGTCTCCGGTCCGGCCCAGGAAGGTTTCGTGCAGGATGCACTCCTGTTCGCCGTGGCGGTAGAGGCATTCCAGACCCGCGCCGTCGCGCCGGATGCGATGCATGCGCGGGGCCGGGCGGGAGGCGAACTCGATCCACTCCGGCTCGAGGGGATGGAATTGGGGCGCCAGCACCGGGCGGGGAAGGGGCAGGAAATCCCAGCGCGTGCCGTCGGTGCGGCCGACCACCAGCCCGTATTGTTCTCCTTGCCGGGCCGCGGCCGCCAGCCAGTCGCCCGCCAGGGCGCACTCTCCCAGCCGGGTGTGGCCCAGCGAAACGACGCAGCTTTCTTCCAGCGTCGCGCGGTGGAGAACCCAGATCGAGCCGCCGCGCACGAAGAAGATCTTTTCGCCGCCGTGATGGACGGCCAGACCGAAGGGATGCACCGCCGGCCCGTCGGTCAACTGCCGGATGCGCCCGCCGGCCAGCGACAGCTCGAATAATTGGGGCGTGCCGTCGCGCTCGGAGACGAACAGGAGGGCGTCGCCTTCGGGGGTGAAGGGGTGGCGGCAAGGCAGATGGCTGGGGCAAGGGAAGGCGGTCAGTTGGCGGACGCGGATCCCGCTTTTGGGATCGCGCGCCTCAGACTGCTCGGGCCCGAACACCCAGCCCTTGCCGAACTCCATCCTGGCCAGTGTACTCTGCGCGGGCCCTCTGCGCTGACGAGCCGTTGCGTCCTCTGCTAGGATGTCTGCACGGAGGAGGACCCATGAGCGGGGGCGCTTCCACCTGGCGGCCGGGCTTGCTCCGGCCGGTCGCTCTGCTGGCCGCCTGCGCCGCGCTGAGCGGCTGTTCGCGGTCGAGCAAGCCGGGAGGCTCGCTGGGGATTTTCCCCATGGGCGAGCGGGTTTCCGTCGGTCCGTTGATCTACACCGTTCAGGACGCCGAGTGGCACGATCAACTGGGCGAGGGGCCGGGGGCGCGGATGCCCAAGCATCGCTTCCTGGTGATCCGGCTGAGCGTCACCAACAGCGGTATTCGCGAGGCCGACATCCCGCCCATGAGCGTGATCACCCCGGCAGGCCAGGTCTACGAGGAGCTCAGCCAGGGCGAAGGAGTGGCCGAGTGGCTCGGCTATTGGCGCACCGTGCGGGCGGCGGCCACTGAGCACGGCCGGGTGCTGTTCGACGCGCCCAGCGGGAGTTATCGCCTGCGCGTGGGGGCGGGCGGGGACGATGAGGAGACTTTCGCCCTGATCGAGATTCCCTACCAGCCGCCGCCGGCTCTACCGGCGCCGGCCGTGGGATCGCCGCCCCGATAGGGAGGTGCATGTCCGCAGGATGCCGGGGGGCTGCCCTCTGGGCGGCGCTGTGGCTGGCCGGCCCGGCCGGCGCGCAGTTGGCCGTCGTGGGCTCGAGCCTGCATCAATACGAAGGCGGCCCGCCGCTGCCTGCCGGCTTTCGCTTCGGGCGGGGCGAGACGGTCTTCGTGCGCTTCCGGATTCAGGGTTTCGCCCGTTCGCCCGAGGCCCGGGTTGATTTGGTCTGCAAGCTGGATGCGGTGGATGCGCGCGGCGTGCGGCTGGTCCCCACCGAGCAGAAGCAGATCCAAACCGAGCTGGCGCCGGAGGACAAGGACTGGCTGCCCGTGGTGCGGTACGAGTTTGTCATCCCGCCGCTGGCGGATCCCGGCACGCACCGGGTCTTGATCTCAGTCGAAGACCGGCTGGCCGGACGGGGGGCGAAGGCCGAAATTCCCTTCGAAGTGCGCGGGCCTTCGGTGGAGCCGAGCGACACCCTGGTGGCGCGGAATTTCCGCTTCCTCAAGGGGGAGGACGGGCCGCTGGTCGAGGGCTTGCCGATCTACGCCCGCGGCGAAATGCTCTGGGCTCGCTTCGAGATCACCGGCTACCGGATCGGCCCGGGCAACCGAATCGAGGTGGAATACGGCCTGGCGGTGCTGGGTCCCACCGGCAAGCAGCTCTACTCCGAGCCGCAAGCCGCCCTGGAAAAGAGCACGCCGTTTTACCCTCACCGCTATCTTCCGGGCATCTTGAGCCTCAATCTGGCGCAGGCCCAGCCGGGCGACTACACGCTGGTGCTACAGATTCGCGACCGGGTGGGCGGCCAGGAGTGCGAGTCGCGCCATCCCTTCCAGGTGCGTTAAGGGCGGGCGTCCTGAGGGCTCTCGCTCAGTGTCGGCTCTGCGCGGCCCCGCCGGAAGGCTGCCCGCCGCCCAGCAGAATCCGGCTCACCCGCTCGACGTTGTCCCGGATCTCGTCCTTGAAGCGGGGAAACATGCCCACGATGACGGCGTCCTGGGGCTTGATATTGCCCAGCACGAAGCGGAAGGCCGCCTCCAGGCGCTCGGGGCGCTGGATGTTGCGCCCGGCGCCCAGCAGCTTGAAGGCGAAGCAGGTCTTGCGCGTCTTGCGCACCACGGCGCACATCCGTTCCGGGTCGCGCTCGAGGTAGATCTCCCCCAGCGGGGCCTCGCCCAGCTCGCGGCGCGCCTCTTCGGGCGTGCGCGTCACCCGGTACATGCAGGTCATGTAGTAGTCAATGTCCCAGCCGTGCTCCTCGATGTATTCGACCACCGCCGGGTTGTGAGTCGAGACGCCGGCCCGCAGCCCGGCGTCGTGCACCGCCTTGGTGAAATCCCGGACGATCTCCATCTGGCCGGCGCGGAAGCGCTCGTCGGTGCGGTTGCCGTGATGGGCGACGCCGATCGGGTTCAGGCGGGCCACCGCGGGCAGCAGCTTCCAGTCTTTCATCAGGTCGAAGTCGGCCAGCAGCAGCCAGTGCATCTTGCCGCCCTCGGCCCGGTAGCGTTTCAGATCCTCGATGGTGGGATCGTTGTAATGCACCTGCCAGGTGTTGATGCCGCACTGCTCGGCGCGATGCAGCACCGCCATGCGGCGGTCCTGGGTCATCCACTCGCGCATCACGGCGTCCAGGATGGGGTTGAAGTGGGAGTAACCGTAGAGCGGGTTGGAGCCGACGATCAGGCGGGTGATCTCCAGGGAGCCGAATTTCACCTTGGGCAGCGGGGGCGGCGGCGCCTCGGGCCCGAGGGCCAGGGCTCCGGCCGCGCCGAGGAAGCGGCGACGGGAGGGAGCTTCCAGGGGCGACATGACGAGGGGATTATATCACCCGCCGTCGAAACCCGTCTGCTGCCGGTACCAGAGGATGGTGCGCCGCAGGCCCTCCTCCAAGTCCACCCGGGCGCGGAAGCCGAACCAGCGCTCGGCCCGCGTGGTGTCCAGCAGGCGCCGCGGCTGGCCGTTGGGTTTGGAGGTGTCCCAGACGATCCGCCCCTGAAAGTCGCACAACCGGGCGATCAGCCCGGCCAGCTCGCGGATCGAGATTTCCCTGCCGCTGCCCAGGTTGACCGGCTCGGCGCCGTCATAGCGCTCGGCGGCCAGGGCCAGCCCTTCGGCGGCGTCCTCCACGTAGAGGAATTCGCGGGTGGGCGTGCCGTCGCCCCACAGTACTACCTGATCCTCGCCCCGCCGGCGCGCCTCCAGGCACTTACGAATCAGGGCCGGGATCACGTGCGAGGTTTCCAGGTCGAAGTTATCGCCCGGCCCGTAGAGGTTGACCGGCATCAGGTAAATGGCATTGAGGCCGTACTGCCGGCGGTAGGCCTGGCATTGCACCAGCAAGGCCTTCTTGGCGATGCCGTAAGGCGCGTTGGTCTCCTCGGGATAGCCGTCCCAAAGGTTCTCCTCCCGGAAGGGGGCGGGGGCCAGTTTCGGGTAGCAGCAGATGGTGCCGGTGACGATCAGCTTTTCCAACCCGCGCCGCCGGGCGGCCTCGATCAGTTGGATGCCCATGACGGCGTTCTCGTAAAAGAAGCGCCCGGGATTGGCCCGATTGGCGCCGATGCCGCCCACCACGGCCGCCAAATGGAACAGCACTTGCGGGCGGGCGTCGTCGAACATGCGCTCGATCGCCTCGGCCCGGGTCAGATCGTAATCCCGCCGGCGGGGCACGAAGATTTCGCCGCAGCCGCGTTGCCGCAGCGCGCGCACCAGATGGGAACCGAGGAAGCCCGCCCCGCCGGTGACGCAGATTCGCCGTGCGGCCAGATCCATCCTTGCAGCCTCCCTCCTACTCGCTGTGCGCGGCCGGGGCCGGCCGGCCCGCCAGCAGCCGCTCGACCTCCCGTATCTCGGCGTCCACCATCAGGTTCACCAGCTCGCGGAAGCCCGTACGGTGATGCCAGCCCAGCTTGCGGTGCGCTTTGGAGGGATCGGCTTGCAGCACGTGCACTTCGGCGGGCCGGAAGTAGCGCGGATCAATCTCGACGATCTCGCGCCAGTCCAGCCCGGCCCGTTCGCAGGCCGCCTCCAGGAACTCCCGCACCGAGTGGGTCTGGCCGGTGCCGATCACGTAGTCGTCCGGCTCGTCCTGCTGGAGCATGAGCCACATGGCCTCGACGTACTCCGGCGCGTAGCCCCAGTCCCGCCGCGCCTCCAGGTTGCCCAGATAGAGCTTGCGCTCCAGTCCGTACTTGATGCGCGCCACGGCCCGGGCGATCTTGCGGGTGACGAAGGTCTCGCCCCGGCGAGGGGATTCGTGGTTGAAGAGGATGCCGCAGCAGGCGAACAGGCCGTAGCTCTCGCGGTAGTTGACGGTAATGGCGTGGGCGAAGAGCTTCGAGCAGGCGTACGGGCTGCGGGGATAAAACGGAGTACGCTCGTTCTGCGGGGGAGGCGAGGCGCCGAACATCTCGCTCGAGGAGGCCTGGTAAAAGCGCGCCCGTACGCCGGTCTTGCGGATCGCCTCCAGCAGGCGCAGCGCCCCCATGGCGCCGGCGTCGGCCGTGTACTCCGGTATGTCGAAACTGACCCGCACGTGGCTCTGGGCGGCGAGGTTGTAGACCTCGTCGGGCCGGATCTCGTGCACCAGCGACCAGAGGCTGCCCGTGTCGCAGAGGTCGGCGAAGTGCAGGTGGAAGCGGCGTCCGTGTTCGTGCAGGTCCACGTAGATGGTATCCACCCGGCCGGTGTTGAAACTGCTGGAGCGCCGCTTGATGCCGTGCACTTCGTAGCCCTTGGCCAGCAGGAATTCGGCCAGATAGGAACCGTCCTGGCCGGTTACGCCGGTGATCAGGGCGCGCTTCATGGGTCAGGCCATCATCCTAGCACAGCGAGCGGCGCACCGTGCCCGAACCTGCCATAATGGTTCCACGAGCCCGCGATGCGTGAGCCGCCCCTGGTAAGTATCGTCACCCCGGTGTATAACCTGGCGCGGTATATCGAGGAAACCGTCCGCAGCGTACTTACTCAGGACTATCCCCGCATCGAGTATATCGTCATGGACGGAGGCTCGACGGACGGAACGCTCGAGATTCTCCGGCGTTACTGCGACCGGCTGCGCCTGGTCTCCGCTCCCGACCGGGGAACGGCCGACGCGGTCAATCGCGGCTTCCTGCTCTCCCGGGGCGAGATCTTCGCCTTCCTCAACGGCGACGATACCTATTTGCCCGGGGCGGTGCGGGCGGCCGTCGAGTATCTGGCCGCGCATCCGGAAGCGGGCGGCGTCTACGGCGAAGCCGACTGGATCGGCGAAGACGGCCGGCGCCTGGGCCGCTATCCCACGCGGGACTTCGACCCTGAGGCCTTGCGCGAGGAGTGCTTCATTCCTCAGCCCGCGTGCTTCCTGCGGCGCGAGGTCTTCCAGCGCGCCGGGATGCTGGATGCCGGCCTGCGCTGTTCCTTCGATTACGACCTGTGGATCCGGCTCAGCCGCTTCAGCCGGTTGGGACGGCTCGAACGCCTGCTGGCCCTCTCGCGGATGCGCCGAGACAGCAAGACCTTGGGCGCGCGCAAGCAGGTTTTTCGAGAGACTATCGCCCTGCTCAAGCGCCATTACGGCTACGCGCCTTTCGGCTGGGTGTACGCCTACGCAGCCTTCGTGCTGGACCGGCGGGACCAGTTTTTCGAGCCCTTGCGGCCCTCGGTAGCCAAGCTGGCGGCGGCGGTGGTGCTGGGCTGGCGGTACAATCCCCGCCGGCTTGGGCGGGTGGTGCGCGAGGCGGCGCGGTGGGTGACGGCGGAAGGGGCGCGAAGGCAGTGGCAACGGTATTGGGCGGGGCGGGGTGAGAATTCGGCAGTATAATTGAGCCGAGGGCCGAAAGGTCCCCCGTCCGTCAGGATCGCCCGCCGGGCCACAAGATGTTGGGCCATTTCCCCATATGGCCCCGCATGTTGGCCTCCGCTTTACTTTTTCCCCGATCCCGGTTACCATAGAACCATCCCCCGAGCGGGTGCGCTTGGGCGCATCCGGGGCGCGGTGGCCGGCGCCTGCGGCGCTCCGCCCGCCTCTGGCTGGCAGTGCGAAAGCGAGGTTGAACATCTTGCTGAGACTGAAGCGCATCGAACTCCAAGGCTTCAAGTCGTTCGCCGACCGCACCGAGCTGCGCTTCGACGGGCAGGGCATTGTGGCCATCGTGGGCCCGAACGGCTGCGGCAAGTCCAATCTGGCCGACGCCATCACCTGGGTGCTCGGGGAACAGTCGGCCCGCGTGCTCCGGGGCAGCCGCATGGAGGACGTCATCTTCGCCGGCACGCGCGAGCGCAAGCCCGTTTCGCTGGCCCAGGTGACGATGACCCTGGCCGAGGCGGACCCGCCGGCGGTGTTCGCGGATGCGCCCGGCAAGACCAACGGGCGGCCGGTGAACGGCAAGGCGGCCTCCGGCCCCCGCCACGTCACGGTCACCCGCCGCCTGTTTCGCTCCGGCGAAAGCGAATACCTGATTGACGGCCGGCCGGCCCGCCTGCGCGACATCCAGGACATCTTTCTGGGGACGGGGCTGGGGCCGGACTCCTACGCCATCATCGAGCAGGGCCGAGTCGGCCAGATCCTCAGCTCGAAGCCGCAGGACCGGCGCCTGATCATCGAGGAAGCGGCCGGGGTGAGTCGCTTCAAGACCCGGCGCCGGCTGGCGGAGGCCAAACTGGAGGGCGCCAAGCACAATCTGGAGCGGGTGTTCGACATCCTGGAGGAAGTCGGGCGGCAGATGAATTCGCTCAAGCGCCAGGCGGCCAAGGCGCGGCGCTACGAGGACCTGAAGGCTCAGATGCAGAACCAGCTCCGGCTGGTGCTGGGCGCGCGTTACCGCTGGCTGGAGCGCGAGGCGGCCAAGATCGCCCTGGATCTGAACCTGGCCGGGGCCTCGGTCGAATCCCTGGCGGCTGCCGTAGCTGAGAAGGAGCAGGCGCACGCCGCCGCCCAGGAGGCGGCCTTCCTTACCGAGAGCGAACTCAGCCAGGCCCGGCAGGGGCTGGCGGATTTGAATCTGGCGGCGGAGCGAATCCGGGGCAGCCTGGAATCGCACCGGCGGGAGCTGGCCGGGATGGACGAGCGGCTGGTTCGGGGCCGATCCGAGTTGCGCGATCTGGAGGGGCGCCGGCAGCGCATGGAGGAAGAGGTATCGCTCCACCGGCGGGGCCTGGCCGATCTGGAGCAGCAGGCCGAGGCTGCGCGCCGGCGGCTGGAGGCCAGTGCCGGCGAGCGCGAGCTGGTCGAGAAGGCGCTGGGCGAGAGCGAGCGCGCGATCGAGTCCTCCCGGCAGGCGGTCTTGCGGCTGATGGGGGAGGCGGCGGCGCTGCGCAACCAGCTTGCGCAATTGGACGAGTACCTGGCCGCGATCGAGCGCGATGCGGCGCGGGCCGCTCGCGAGGAGCAGGGGGCGGCCTCGGATCTGGAGTGGCTGGAGGGGGCCCGCCGGGAGCTCTCCGAGAAGGCCGCCGCGCGGCAGCTTGAGCTGGAATCGCTGGCCGACCAGCGGCGTTGCGCGGAGGCCGCCCTGGCGTCGGCTCGCGAGCAGGCGGGCGCGGCGCGCCGGGAGCAGGAGCGGCTGCGGACGGAGTTCTCCGAGCTGAAAGCCCGGCGCGACTCGCTGGAGGAGATCCTTTCCCACCGGGCCTACACCACCGAGGCGGTCAAGCGCCTGTTCACGGCGGTCGAGCGAGGCCAGGCGAGCGAGTTCCAGCCTCTGGGCGTGCTGGCGGACTTTGTCGAGGTGGACTCGGCTTGGGAAAAGGCGGCCGAAGAGTTTCTGCACGATGAACTCGAGTACGTAGTGGTGGATTCCTGGCGGCAGGCCGAGCTGGGTCTGGAGCTGCTGCGCTCCGGCTCGGAGGGGCGGGTGACGTTCCTGATCCAGCCGGGCGAGCAGCCGGCCGCCGGGGCCCGCGCGGAGATCCCGCCTGAGCCCGGCCTGCTGGGACGGCTGAGCGATGCGTTGCGGCCGGTGAACGGCTTGTCGGCCGCCGCCCTCGAGGGGCTGCCCCGGCTGAACCGCTGCCTGCTGGTCTCCGACCGGGAGACGGCTAAACGCCTGGCCCTGGCTTATCCGGACTGGTATTTCCTGCTGCCGGACGGGGTCTGCCTGCATGGGAACGCCCTAAGCGGCGGCAAGAAATCGGCCAGCGGACCGCTGGCGCTCAAGCGCGAGTTGCGCGAGGCGAGGGCCATGGCGCAGGCCAGGGAACAGCAGTTGGAGAAGCTGGCCCTGCGCCTGGCGGCGCTGGAGGAGGAGATCGCCGGCCTGGAAGCGCGGCTGGAGGGGTTGCGAGGCGCCCAGCAGGGCTGCGAGAAGGAAGCCCTGGCCCTGGATCACGAGCGGCGGAAGCTGACTGAGGAAATCAACCGGGCCGGTTCGCGGCTCTCGATCGCGCGGCTGGAGCTGGAGCGCCTGGAGCGCGAGAAGGCCCAGGCGCTGCGGCAGCGTGCAGAAAGCGAGCGGGAGGCGGAGGAAAGGGAGCGGCTGCGGCGCGAGCAGGAGCAGGCGCTGGCCGAGGTGCGGGAGCGGTGGGAGCGGCTGAAGGCGGAGGCGGCCCGCTGCGGCGAAGAGCATTCGGCGGCGCGTGCCGAGGCAGCGAGCGCGGAGGAACGGCGGCGGGGGATGGCGGCGGCGCTCGCCCGGCTGGAGGCCCAGCTTGGCGAGATCGAGGCGCGCCGGAACGAGCTGGGCTGCGAGCTGGAGCGGTTGAGTCAGGAGCGCGCGCGCCGGGTGGAGGAAAGCGCCGACTTGCAAGCGCGCCTGGAGGCGCTGGCCGTGGACATCGGGCGCGCCGGCGAGCTGGTCAACGGGTTGGAGGCGTCGGAGGCGGAGCGCCGCCGGGAGCTGGCTGCGCTGGCCGAGGAGCTTCGCGGCCTGCGAGCCCAACAGGAGGCGGCGCAACAGCAGCGCGCTCAGATCGAGCTCGAGCTGGTGCGCCGGCAGTCCGAACTGCGCTTCCTGGACGAGACCAGCCGCAGCGAGCTGAACCAGCCGGCCGCCGAGCTGGGTCAGTTGGAGGAAATCACCCCGGACGGCGAGGCGCTGGCGGCCGCCGAACAGAAGTATCAGGAGCTGAAGGCGCGCATCGAAGCGCTCGGGCCGGTGAATCCGCAGGCGCTCGAAGAGTACGAGCAGACCGCGCAGCGTTACGAATTCCTCAACGAGCAGCGCCAGGATCTGCTGGATTCCATCCGGGACACCGAGCAGGCCATCCGGGAGATTGACGCCGAGACCCGCAAGCGCTTCCAGGAGGCCTTCAGCGCGATCAACGCCCATTTCCAGGAGATGTTTCGCATCCTGTTCGAGGGCGGCTCGGCCGAGATGCGGTTGACGGATCCGGAGAACCTGGCCGAATCGGGCATCGACATTGTGGCTTCGCCCCCCGGCAAGCGGCTTCAGAACGTGCTGCTGCTGTCGGGCGGGGAGAAGGCGCTGGCGGCGCTGGCCTTGCTGCTGGCGATCTTCCGCTTCCAGCCCAGTCCGTTCTGCGTGCTGGACGAAGTGGACGCGCCGCTGGACGATCCCAACATTGACCGGCTGGTGCGCGTGCTGCGGGCCATGTCGGCCCAGACGCAGTTCATCATCATCACCCACACCAAGCGCACCATGGAGGCTGCCCAGGCGCTCTATGGAGTGACCATGCAGGAGCCGGGCGTCTCGAAGCTGGTCTCGGTGCGCTTCCAGAACCCGCCCCTCGGGCCGCCGCCGGAGGCGGCCGAAAGGGTTGCGGCGATGGGCTAGCCAGTTCGGTCCTGCCCGGCCGGCCAGACCGGCCCTTCGGCCTGCACTTCCCGATAAAGCTCCACGAGGCGGTCTTTCAGGTGGCGAAGGCGGCGCGGTTGGCGGCCGGCCAGATTGACGGTCTCGGCCGGATCTTCCTGAAGGTCGTACAGCTCGAATTCCACCAGGCGAGCGTGCTTGATGCAATCCATGTCGCGGCGGGGATCGAAGGCGGCGCCGGCCGGCCCGGGGGCGGCGCGGTCGGGGATGCCCAGGACCTTCCAGCGGCCCGCGCGCAGGGCGGCGGTGGGACGGCTGAGGGAGTTGTAGTAGCGCCAGTAAAGCGGCCGGCGGCGCCTCACGGGTCGTCCCTCCAGGGCGGGGAGGATGGCGGCGCCGTCCAGGGCCCGGCCGGCGGGCGGCGCGACGCCTGCGGCGGCGCAGAGCGT
>JBBIMA010000007.1:27791-89530 GCA_037444625.1 Solibacteraceae bacterium | reverse complement strand
TGGGCGGCCGGGCAGCCCGGCGTGCGCGCTCAAGCTTACGAACGCCGCCTGGAGTTCCTGGCCGGCTACCTGAACTTGAGCGAGGGCCAGAAGGCCCAGTTCAAATCGGCCTACGACGCCTTGCAAAGCAAGACGCAGGCGACCGTGCAGAAGATGCAGGAGCTGCGCCTGAAGCTCCAGGAGGCGGTGCGCAACAACGCGGGCGCGCCGGCCATCCAGGCCCTGGCGAACCAGCTCGGGCAGTTGCACGCCGAGCTGATCGCGGCGCGCGCGCAAACCCAGGGGACGCTTCTGGGGCTGTTGACCCAGGAGCAGCGGGACAAGCTGGCCAAGGTCTGTCCGCGAGGCTGCGGGCTGGGCTTGGGCGGCCCCGGAGCAGGCTTGGGGCTGGGCCGGCGGATCTGAGGCCGGCCGGAGTCGGCGCGGCCCGTCCGGCGCCGAGGGCGGGCCGCGCCGGGCTGGTCAGACGCCCCAGCAGTAATCTTCGACCGCCTTTTCCAGCGTCTCGTCGTGCTCGGTCAGGCGCATCAGCTCGAGGCGGATGGCGTCCACCAAGGCGCGCCAACTGGCCTCGATGATGTTCTCCGAGACCCCCACCGTGGTCCAACTCCGGCGATGGTCGGACCACTCGATCAGCACGCGCACTTTGGCGGCGGTTCCCTTCTTGGAGTCCAGCACGCGCACTTTGTAATCGGTCAGGCGCACCTGGGCGATCGAGGGGTAAAGCGAGGAAAGGCACTGGCGCAGGCAGAGATCCAAAGCGTTGACCGGGCCGTGGCCCGAAGCGGTGGCCGAGTGGACGCCGTCCTTGGTTTTCACGGTGACGGTGGCCACCGAACGGGAGTGCCTGTCGTCCTCCATCTTGGTAGTGACCTCGAAGTTGACCAGCTCGAAGAAGCGCAAGCCGGGTCGCAGGGCCTCCCGGACGAGCAGCTCGAAGGTGCCTTCGGCCGCTTCCAGCTCGTAGCCGCGATATTCCAGGTGCTTGATGCGGTCGAGCAGCTCGCGGCGAGCCTCTTCCGAGAGGCGATCGGCGATGCCGTGCTGCTTGAGCTTGTAGAGGATGTTGGCCCGGCCGGAGAGGTCCGAAAGCAGGACGCGCTGGCGGTTGCCCACCAGGGCGGGCGGGATGTGCTCGTAGGTGGCGGAATCTTTCAGGACGGCGCTGACGTGGACGCCGCCCTTGTGGGCGAAGGCGCTGCGCCCGACGTAGGGTTGGTCGGACCGCAGGGGCAGGTTGGCCAGTTCGGCCACGAAGCGGGCCAGGGAGCTGAGGTTGGGCAGGCGGTCGGCGCCGATGGTGGTGTGGCCCATCTTGAGTTCGAGGTTGGCGATGATCGAGCAGAGGTTGGCATTGCCGCAGCGCTCGCCGTAACCGTTGACGGTGCCCTGCACGTGGGTGCAGCCGGCCTCGACGGCCGCCAGGGTGTTGGCCACCGCCAGATCGGCGTCGTTGTGGCAGTGGATGCCCAGGGTTCCGTCGAAGCGGCGGCGGACTTCGGAGACGATCTCGGCCAGGCGCGAAGTGAGAGCGCCGCCGTTGGTGTCGCACAGGCAGAGCACGTCGGCCCCGGCCTGGCGGGCGGCCTCCAGGCAGCGCAGGGCGAAGTCCGGGTTGGCGTTGTAGCCGTCGAAGAAGTGCTCGGCGTCGAAGATCACCTCGCGCCCGTGCTCTTTGAGGTAAGCGACGGTCTCCCCGATCAGTTTGAGGTTCTCCTCTTCGCTGATGCCCAGGGCGCGGCGGGCGTGGAAATCCCAGGCCTTGCCGAAGACGGCCACCACGGGAGTCTCGGCTTCGATCAAGGCCCGCACGTTAGGGTCGCGGTCCACGCGGTTCTTGGCGAAGCGGGTGGCGCCGAAGGCGGTCAGGCGCCCGTGGCGCAGGGTGAGTTCGCGGGCCCGGGCGAAGAATTCCTTGTCGCGGGGATTCGAGCCGGGCCAGCCGCCCTCGATGTAGTCCACGCCGAGCTCGTCGAGCTTCTGGGCGATCATGAGCTTGTCTTCCACGGTGAAGGAGACGGCCTCGCCCTGGGTGCCGTCGCGCAGCGTGGTGTCGTAAGTAAAGATTTTCATAACTGCCTCGGGTGGTGCGGCCGGCGGGCGGCGAGCCCGCCGGCGCGGTTCTCAAGCGCCGGCGGCGCCGGGCTGGTCTTCCGGGACGCCGGCTTCCTTTTCCTTGCGCAAGAAAGGCATCATGCGGCGTAACTCGCGGCCCACGATTTCAATCGGCTGATTGCGGGCCGCCTCGCGCAGGGCCAGGAAGTTCTTCAGGCCGTTGCGAGTGTACTCTTCGATCCATTCGCGGGCGAACTGGCCGGACTGGACCTCGGCCAGCAGGCGGCGCATCTCTTCGCGGACCGCCTGGTTGATGACCCGCGGGCCGCGGGTGTAGTCGCCGTACTCGGCGGTGTCGGAGACCGAGTAGCGCATGTAGCTCAAGCCGCCCTCCTGGATGAGGTCCACGATCAGCTTGAGCTCGTGCAGGCACTCGAAGTAGGCGATTTCGGGGGCGTAGCCCGCCTCGACCAGGGTCTCGAAGCCGGCCCGGATCAGCTCGCTGACGCCGCCGCAGAGCACCGCCTGCTCGCCGAACAGGTCGCTCTCGGTTTCCTCCTTGAAAGTGGTTTCGATGACGCCGGCCTTCAGGCAGCCCAGGGCCCGGGCGTAAGCGAGGGCGCGCTGGAGAGCCTGGCCGGAGGGATTCTGGTAGACCGCCACCAGTGCCGGCACGCCCACTCCTTCCTTGAAGAGCTCGCGCACGCGGTGGCCGGGGGCCTTGGGCGCGATCATCGAGACGTCCACATCCGGCGGGGGAACGATCTGGCCGAAGTGGATGTTGAAGCCGTGGGCGAACATCAGGGTCTTGCCGGCGCGCAGCCGGGGCGCGATCTCCTCCCGGTAGAGGGCGGGCTGGTGCATGTCGGCCACCAGGATCATGATGAGGTCGCCGGCCTGGGCCGCTTCTCCGGCCGAGAGCACGGGGAAGCCGGCCGCGGCCGCTTTGCTCCAGTTGGGTGCGCCGGGTTTTTCCGCCACCACCACCCGGAGGCCCGAGTCGCGCAGGTTGAGGGCGTGGGCGTGGCCTTGGCTGCCATAGCCGATGATGGCCACGGTCCGGTCTTGCAGATAGCTTAAATCGCCGTCTTTTTCGTAGTAACGGTTAGCCATTGTCGCTCCATGAGGGGATTCAAGAACTGGGAATTTCCGAAAGGCGGGGCGCCGCCGGGTTGTCGCGCTCGGCCCGGGTGGGCACGGGGGGCGACAGGCGCAAGCGTCTGGCCTCGAGGGCGACCGCCACCATGCCTGAGCGGGTCACTTCGATGTCGCCGTAGGCCCGCATGACGTCAATGAACTCGTCGAGCTTTTCGGGAGCACCCGAGGCCTCCAGCACGAAGCCTTCCACCGAGGAGTCCACCACGCGGGCCGAAAAGATCTCGGCCTCCTTGAGGATGGCGGTGCGGGTCTCCAGGGGAGCGCGGACGCGCAGCAGGACCATCTCGCGGGAAACCGCCGGCTCCTCGGTCAGGTCGCTGGCCTGGAGGACGTTGATCAGCCTGTTCATCTGCTTGATGACTTGGCGGCGCAGGGCGGGGTCCACGTCCACCACGATGGTCATGCGGGAAAGCGTGGGATCCAGAGTGCGCGCCACCGTCAGGCTCTCGATGTTGTAGCCGCGGGCGCTAAGCACGCCCGTGATGCGCATCAGAGCGCCCGGCTTGTTTTCCACCAGCAGGGAAATGACCTGAAGCATGCCGTCCTCCTACTTGGGAACCGCCACCGGCTGGGGCGGGCCGAAGACCATCTCGTTGATGGCTGCGCCGGCCGGAACCATGGGGTAGACGTTCTCCTCAGGCGAGACTCGCACGTTGAGCAAGTAAGGCCCGGGCTCGCGCAGGGCGGCCTCCAGGGCCGGGGCGAGCTGCTCCGGGCGGTCAATGCTGCGGGCGGGGATGCCGTAGGCGGCGCCCAACTTCTCGATGTCGGGGAAGGCCTCCATGGTCACCGCGCACAGGCGGTTGTTGTAGAAAAGAGTCTGCCACTGGCGCACCATGCCCAGGTAGCCGTTGTTGCAGATGACGATCTTGATGGGCAGCCCGTTGGAGGCGATGGTGGCCAGCTCGGGGATGGACATCTGAAAGCCGCCGTCGCCCAGCACGGCGATGACCAGCTTGTCGGGGCGGGCGAACTGAGCGCCCACGGCGGCGGGCAGCCCGAAGCCCATGGCGCCCAGGCCGCCGGAGCAGATCCAGTGGCGGGGGTGATTGAAGCGGATGAACTGGGCGGCCCACATCTGGTGCTGGCCGACGTCCGCAGTGACGATGGCTTCGCCGCCCGAGAGGCGGTCTATCTCGACCATCAGATGCTGCGGCTTGATCTCGCTGTCGGAGAACACCGGCGCCAGAGGGTGCTCGTTCTGCCAGGTGCGGATCTGCCGCCACCAGGCCTGGCGGTCGGCGGCGTGCCGCTCGCGCTCGGCCAGGGTGTCCTGAAGGGCCTTGAGAATCTTGCGCAGGACGCGTTTGGCGTCGCCCACGATGGGCAGGTCGGCGGCGCGGTTCTTGCCGATCTCGGCCGGGTCTATGTCCACGTGGATGACCTTGGCGTGGGGGGCGAAGGCCGAAAGGCGGCCGGTGACGCGATCATCGAAGCGCACGCCCAGGGCGATGAGCAGGTCGGCGTGGGTCATGCCCATGTTGGCGGCGTAAGAGCCGTGCATGCCGGGCATGGAGATGAAGTTGGGGTGATGGGCCGGCAGGGCGCCCAATCCCATCAGGGTGAGCACGGCCGGGGCGTCCAACAGCTCGACCAGTTCGCGCAGCTCCCGGGAGGCGTCCGAAGCGATGATGCCGCCGCCCGCGTAGATCATCGGCCGCCGGGCCTCCCACATCATCTGGGCCGCCCGGCGGATCTGCCCGGTGTGCCCTTCGCTGACCACTTTGTAACCGGGTAGGTGGATGCTGGAGACGGGGGAGTAGTGGGCCTGTCCTTGGAAGACGTCCTTGGGAATGTCCACCAGCACCGGGCCGGGGCGTCCGGTCGAGGCGATGTAGAAGGCCTCGTGGATGACGGCCGGCAGATCCTGGAGGTTCTTGACCAGATAGTTGTGCTTGGTGCATGAGCGGGTGATGCCGAAGGTGTCAGCCTCCTGGAAGGCGTCGCTGCCGATCAGCTTCGAGCTGACCTGCCCGGTGAGGGCGACCACCGGGATGGAGTCCATCAGCGAGTCCACCAGGCCGGTGACCAGGTTGGTCGAGCCCGGACCGGAGGTGGCGCAGCAGACCCCCACCCGCCCGGTGGCGCGCGCATAGCCGGAGGCCGCGAAGGCGGCGTTCTCCTCATGGCGTACGAGCACGTGCCGGATGGGATGGTCGTAGATCACGTCGTACAGGGGAAGGGTCACCCCGCCCGGGTATCCGAAAATGCAATCCACGCCCTCGCGCACCAGGCATTCCAGCAACATCCGTGCGCCGCTCATCAAGGTAGGCATCTTGGCAACCGCTGCTCCTTTCCAATCCGGTTTCGACAAACAAAAAAGGCCATCGAGCTGGGCTTTTCCGCCCCGCCCGACGGCCTGGGAAATCCTCCGCAGCCCGATCAGGCGGGGCCAGCTACGATGACCCCGACGCTAATGATAATGACGACGGGAATGAGGGCCGCGAGAGACGGAAGGAGGCCGCTGGAGCCCGGATCGGAGCTGGCCGGCGACCTCATCAACAGTGAGGATAACCCAAAAGCAAGGGAAATGCAAGGGCGTGGTTCGATAAAATTCGATTATCCCGGCATAAACCGGGCGGCCGGGCCTCATCGGCCCAGGCGGGCCAGGAAGCCGCCGCCGGGCGCCAGCTCGACGCTCAGAGCGTCGGTCCGGCGGAGGACCGCCTTTTCGATGCGGACCGCGTCGGGCTGCCGCAGATCATCGCGCACCAGCAAGGCCTGCCAGGCGCCCGAGCCCAGAAAAGCCAACGGCAGGCGGAGGCTGCGAGCCTGGGGGCCGTTGACCACCGCCAGGAACCATAGGGCGCCGCGGCGTCGGGCGAAGGCGGCCAGTTCGCCGATTTCCGAAGGCGGCAGCACGCGGGTTTCGTCCCAGACGCTGGGAAGGGACTTGATGATCTGGACGGCGGGGTGTTCGAGCAGGGTCCTCGGGTGGGCGGCATAGGTCAGCAGCGGGGAGGTGAAGACCGCGGCGGTGGCCAGTTGGTGGGCCCAGGTGGTGTCGTTGCGGCGCGGGCCGAAGTGGACCGGCGTGTAGTCGGCGTGGCCGGCCAGCAGGCGGGTGAAGGGCAGGGTGGCGTCGTGGCGGGCGCGCGGGATGTTGCGGGCTTCCATGCCGCGCACGGCCTCGCGGGTAAGTTCGTTGGGCCAGGTGCGGGCTTCGCCGGTGGGCTTGTTAGCGCCGTGGAAGTTCACCAGGAGGCGGAACTCGGCCGCCTCGCGGAGGCAAGCCTCGTAGAGTTCGACGATTTCCTTGGCTTCGTGGTCGAAAAAATCCAGCTTGACGCCCGCCGCGCCGGCTTGCGCAGCCAGCTCGAAGAACTTGCGCCGCGCGGCCGGCTCGCGCAGTTGCCCGCTGTGCTTCCAGAGCCAGATGCCCACGCCGAGGCGGCGGGAATACTGGATGAGATCGCGCAACTCCTCCTGGCTCCACTTCTGCCAAAAGCCTTCGACCACTTGATATTCGAAGCCCAGCTCGGCCGCCAGCCGGGAAAATTCCTTGATGCCTTCCAGCGTGGTCTGTCCCCCGTCCAAATAGCGCCAGACGGCGCGCCCGGGGCGGATCCAGGGGGTGCGGAGGCCCTGGGGAAACAATCTCGGGTCGGGGGGCGGGGCGACGCTGTGGACCAGGTCGGCGTTGACCAGGGCGTCCAGATCGGGCGCCGCGATGACGATCCGCCAGGGAGTGGAAATGGGTCCGGTGACGGAGGCGGGGCGGGCCAGGCGTTCGATATCGGGCGCGAAGCGCAGGCGGAAGGGGTAGGAGGGTGGAAGGGAATGGCCCAGGCGAGCCAGGAAAGCGCCCTGGCCGTCGGCCTGAAGGCCCATGCCGCTGTAGCGGAACAAAGCGCCCTCGGTGATGGCGCCGTAGCCGGCGCCGCCGGGGAGCTGGAAGGTGAGCGGCGGGGCGGCCCATTCCCCGGCGGCCACCTGAGCGATGAGTTTGCGGCTATGCACGCCCTCGTAGTGGCCTTCGAAGTCGTGATACCAGACCAGGCTGCCGCCGGGCAGGCGGAAGGCGGTGGCTTCTTCGGGGACACGCGCGCGGTCGGCGGGGCCGGGAACCAGGAAGCGGAAGGCGGCGCCGTCGTCGCAGGCGCGGGCCTCCAGCGACCAAACCAAACCACTGGGAAAATGTTTGACCGGGATGCGCCCGCCCCGGCAGCGGCTCACGGCCGGCGAGTGGACGCCGTACCAGGGGTAGGTTTCCCGGACCCGATAGCGGCGGGGCACGCCGATTTCGACGCGTTCCGCCAGATTGAGGCCGTCCACGACGATACCCAAAGGCGAGGGCTCCACTACCGTTTGCCCGCGGAGCGCCACGGCGTATCCCAGGCGGCCGTCCTCCAGGCGCATCAGCCGGAACTGAACGCGGCCGGCGGGACTGCTCAGGACCAGGTTGTCCGCGGCGAGGGCCGGCGGCAGGCTCCCCAGGCCGGCGGCTGCGGCCAGACAAAGCAGGCGGCCAACCATGGCGGGCCTCAAAAGCTGATGCGCAGCGCGAGCTGCTGGATGCGGGCGTCGCGCGCGCTGGTGATCTCGCCGAAGCGGGTATTGATCTGACGACCGGCGGCATCGAAGCGCGCCGTCGCGTCCACCCCATTGAACTGGGTGTGGTTGAAAGCGTTGTACATCTCCCAGCGGAACTGCAAGCTCACGCGCTCCTTGAGGGGGACGGATTTGATGAAAGTGAGGTCCCAATTGTTGATGCCGGGGCCGCGGAAGGCGTAGCGGCTGGCGGCCGCTCCGCTGCCTCGCTCGCCTCTGGCGGGCCGGGCGAAGACGGCGGTGTCGAAGAAACGGCTGAAGGCGCGCTCGCTTTTGGGAAGCATCGCCTTGCCGGTCATCACCACGGTGTTGCCGTCGCCCCCGCCGGTCAGGTCGGCGCCGTCGGCCAAGCTGAGGCTGACGCCCCGCGGGGAGCCGCTGACGAAGGCGCAGATGCCGGAGAACTGCCAGTCGTCGAAGACCCGGCGGATGAGCGGGTTGGCCCAGAGCCCGCTGGCCTTGGGCAGATCCCAGACCCAATTGCCGGTGAGGGTGTGAGTGCGGTCGTAGCCGCCGGGAGCGTAGTTCCAGTAGCGCCAGGAGTTGAAGGAGGCCACGCCGCTGTCGTAGCTGTCGCCGTAATTCATGGCTTTCGACCAGGTCCAGGCGACGGCGAATTGCAGGCCGCGCGAGAAGTTGCGCTTGGCTTGGGTTTGCAGGGAGTGGTAACTGGAGGTTCCGGCGAACTCCAGGTAAGGCAGGCCGGCGAAGCCGTAGTAAGGGCGGAAGAAATTGTCCGGCAGCGGGGTGTTGGTGGTGGGGTCCGTATTTTCGGGCTGGAAGCGGGCTCCGTAAGGGACGTTGTTCAGACCGCGAGTCTGGCCGAGATGCCGGCCCATGTTGCCGGCGTAGGCCACGTCCAGCACGGTGTTGAAGCCGATGTCCCGCTGGACGCCGAAGCTCATCTGGTACAGGGTGAGGACCTGGGCGCGCGGCTCGATGACGCGATTGAAGCTGGAGGGAGCCAGCAGGGCGGCGCCGCTGAGGAAACTGTCCAGATGGCCGTAGTACTGCACCGGCCGGGCTTGCAGCGGGGGGTTGAAGGACATGTCGCCCATCTGCCCGGAGCGGGGCCGCGCATTGTAAAAGATGCCGGCGCCGGCGCGCAGGGCGGTCTTGCCGTCGCCGAAGGGATCGAAGGCGAAGCCGAAGCGAGGCGCCAACAGCACGCCGTTGCCGTAGACGAAGCCGCGGGGATAGCCGGGCGTGCCGGCGCGGACGGCGCCGATGTAAGGATCGCCCGAGCCGGGAACGAACAGGCCGATGTAGGCGGCCGGGAACAGCTCCCCGGTCAGGGGATTCCTGGCCACCCGGGCGTTGCGGCTGTCCCGGGCGGGGAAGAACAGCATAGGCGCCTTGGAACGATCGTAGCGGGCGGCGTCGAAGTTGGCCCCCACGTTTTTCTTCTGGTAGGGAGGGATGTCGTAGGTGAAGCGCACGCCGTAGTCCAGGGTGAGCTTGCGGTGGACTTTCCAGCTATCTTGCACGTACCATTCGGCCACTTTGTTGATGGGCTGGTAGTTCACGCGAGCGGTGACCTCCGTATAAGTCTGGAAGTAACCGAGCAAGGCGTTGGCGTAAGGGTGATTGGAATCGAAGGGATTGTTCGCGGTGCGGCCGAAGTTGAAATTGCCCGCGAAATTCGAACCGTGGTGCCGCTGAAGATATTCGGCCAGTTCCCAGTAGAAGCCCGCTTTGAAAGTATGCCGTCCGGCGACCTTGGTCAGGCCGTCGGAAACGCTGAAGGCGTTGACGTAGTTGTCCATGGGGAAACGGCCGTCGTAGCCGATGGAGGCGGCGCCGGTGACGCCGCCGAAGCTGGCCGCCGGGATGAGGTTGAGGGGATTGTTTTCCGGGTATTTCTGAGCGAACTTGATGCCCAGCTTGCTGCGCTGGAGTTTGGCCAGCTCGGCCTCGGAGATCTCCTGGATCTCGGTCCAGCGCGACAGGCCGAGCGCCAGCTCGTTGACCAGGGTCGGGCCGGGCAGATAGGTCACGTTGAAGGCCAGGTTGGGGTTGGTGGTGTCGTAGCTCTGCTTGATGCCCCACTGGTTGGAGTTGGCGGTCACCGCCAGCCCGCGCTGCTTGACCGCCATGTTCATGCCGCGGAAATAGGTGCGCCACCGGGGCGTGGGGTTGTAGTCCAGGCGCAGGATTTCCTGGCGTGCAGGGCGGTCCACGCTGTCGGAGACGATATAGTTGTAGTTGCCGCGGCTGATGTTGCGATCGAAAAAGTTGGGCAGGGGGAAGACGCCGAGTAACTTCTGGGTGTCGGGGTGGATGCGGGCGGGCGGGAGGACGTTGCCGGGGAACGGCCGGCCGGTGAGAGGGTCCCTGACCGCGATCAGGGCGTTATTGGGTTCACGGGAATCAGAGAAATCGCCGCGTCGCTCGCGCTCGGTGGGAAAAGTGTAGTTGCGGACGCTGGGGGTGGTGTTGGGCTGGATTTCCTGGGAGAAAAAGAAAAAGAGCTTATCGCGGTTGGGGTTGAACTTTCGGCCCCAGTAAAGGGGCCCTCCGAGGTTGTAACCGAGCGTGTTATAGCGGTAGCGGGGCTTGGCGACGCCGGTCCGGTTGTTGAAGAAATTGTTGGCGTTGAACATCTCGTGGCGCTTGTACCAGTAGGCGGCGCCGTGGAACTCGACCGTGCCGCTCTTGCTGGAAACATTGATGATGGCGCCGGCGTTCTTCCCGTACTCGGCCTGGTAATTGCCCAGCAGGACCTTGACTTCGGCGATGGCGTCCAGATTGAGCGTGTTCTCGGTAGTGCCCAGGCCGCGGTTGTTGGCCACGACGCCGTCCAGGTTGATGGCCACGTAGTCGGTGCGCACGCCGTGGATGACGGGCGCGCCGCTGGTGCCCAGCGTCTGGGCGCCGTAGCCGTCGGGGTAGGTCACGCCGGGCAACAGTTTCAGAAGGTTCATGAAGTCGCGACCGGGTGTGGAAAGCGAGCTCATCTGCTTGTCGTTGAGGACGGCGGAGCGCTCCTGACTGGCGGTTTGAATGGGGGGCGCTTCGGCGGTGACGGTGACGGACTCCGTCAGGGCGCCGATCTCGAGCGTCAGGGTGCCCACCGAGAGCCGCTCGAAAGCGGTGAGGGTGAAGCCTTTCTTCTCCAAGCGCTTGAAGCCCGGAGCGTGGACCGTGACGCTGTAGCGGCCGGGCAACACCGAGGGGAAGACGAAATCGCCCGAGGGGTCGGTGGAGGCCGTGCGGCGCAGGCCGGTCAGCTCCTGGGTGAGCCAAACCTCGGCCGCCGGGACGGCATGGCCCTGGGGGTCCACGACCCGGCCGGTGATGAGGCCGGTGGTGGTTTGGGCGGCCAGGGGCAAAGACGCGGAGATGAAGATCAGAGTGCAGAGAAGAGCAACGGTTCTCATGGCGGCATTCCTCCTTCTCAGGAAACGGTCCGCCCTGCCGGGCGGCCGGCTGCGTGGCCGATCCGCGGCGCTTCAGGCCGCCGGTGCGACGCGCGACCCCGTTGGCGTCCGGCCCGCTCGTCCATTATACGGGGAGAGAGGACGGGGGTCAAGAGGCTTGGGCCCGGGAAAGGCTCGATCTTGACCGCTCACTGTAACGCTATAAAGATCGGCCTTGACAAGGACGGCGGCCGGGCGAGATATTGGGGAGTCGCCCGGGCGTCGGCGGCCGGAGGTGAACTTTGCCCGTTCGTATGAAGGACATCGCCAGGGAGTTAGGGGTCTCGGTGATGACCGTCTCGAAGGCCCTGCGCCACCACACCGACATCAGCGAGGCGACCCGGCGGAAGGTCCTCGAGCGGGCCCGCCGGCTGGGCTACCAGCCCAATTGGATCGCGCGCAGCCTGGTCTCGCGCCGGACTTACATGGTAGGGCTGGTGATTCCCGACCTGATGCATTCCTTCTTCGCCGAGGTGGCCAAGGGCGCGGCCTCGCGCCTGGAGCCGGCCGGCTACCACATCGTGATCCTGAACTCGGAGGAGGATCCCCAGACCGAAGAGCGGCAGATCAGCGCCCTGCTGGCGCGCAACGTGGACGGGTTGATCATCGCCTCGGCCCAGCGCAACGGCGCGGCCCGGCTGTTCCGGACGCTCAAAGCGCGCCGGGCGTGTTACGTGCTGATTGACCGGCTGCCGGCCGGGGCTGAGGCCCATTACGTGGGCGGCGAGGATGAGCGGATCGGAGAACTGGCCACCGAGCATTTGATCCGACAGGGTTGCCGGCGGATCGCGCACCTGCGCGGCCCCGACATCCCCACCGGCATCGGGCGTTATCGCGGTTACCGCCGGGCGCTGGCCCGGCACGGCCTGCCCGCGCCGGCGCGCTATGTGGTGCGGGCGCAGCACAACGACGCGGCCGGCTACGAGGGCATGCGGCGGCTGCTGGGGCTGAAGCCGCCGCCCGACGGCGTGTTCTGCTACAACGATCCGGTGGCGGCGGGCGCCGTCCGGGCGGTGTTGGAGGCCGGCTTGCGCGTGCCCGAGGACGTGGCCGTGGTGGGCTCGGGCAACGTGCATTACTCGGATCTGCTCCGGGTTCCGCTCACGACGATTGATCAAAGCAGCGGGTTGATCGGCCAGAAAGCGGCCGAGCTGCTGCTGGAGCTGATGGAGGGACGCCGGCGGGCGAAGCCCCAACGGATCATCATCCCGCCGCGGCTGATCGTGCGGCAGTCGAGCCTGCGCTCGGGCGGCTCCCTCGGGCGGCGCGGCGGCCGAGCCGGGCTTTAGAACCGGTCGCCGCGCATCTCCCGGGCGGGTTTGTTCAGGACTCCGGCGCCCAGTTCCTTGAGCCGCTCGTAGCTGAGCCGGAAGCCGTGGCGCACCTCGTAAGGCGCCAAAGCCACAATGAGCCGGCCGGCTTCGAGCATGTAGGGAGCCAGGCGCGAGCCCGCCACCGAGCGCGGCGGGGGTTTGGGCGCAAAAGCCATGATGGCCAGCACCAGGGCGGCCGCCAGAAGCACTCCCCGGAGCAGACCGAAGGCCCCGCCCATCAAGCGGTCCAGCCAGCCCAGTTTGGCCCACTTCAACAAACGGGCCAGCAAGCCGGCCAGGAGCGCACCCAGCAGGACCACGGCGAAGAAAATGATCAGAAATCCCAGGAAATGGGCGAGCTGCCGGGAGCTGAGATACTCATAGAAAAACGCGCCCGCCACGCCGTAAAACCACAGGCCGCAAAAGAAGCCGATGATGACCGCGGCCAGTCCGATCAGCGAGCGTGCCAGGCCCTTAACGAGGCCGGCCAGCACGGAGGCTGCCAGCAGGGCGGCCAGTAGGTAATCCAGCCAGTTCACAGCGTCTTGCCCGTCAAAGCCTGGTAGGCCTGCTTGTACTTCTGGGAGGTTTTCAGCGCCACCTCCGGAGGAAGGGCGGGGGCGGGAGGCTGTTTGTTCCAGCCGATGGATTCCAGGTAGTCGCGCACGTACTGCTTGTCGTAGGAAGGCTGCGGCCGGCCGGGCGCATAGCCCTCGCGGGGCCAGAAGCGGGAGGAATCCGGGGTGAGCACCTCGTCGGCCAGCACCAGCTCGCCGTCCACCAGGCCGAACTCGAACTTGGTGTCGGCGATGAGGATGCCGCGGCTCTCGGCGTACTCGGCCGCCTTGCGGTAGATGCGCAGGGTCAGCTCGCGCAGCCGGGCGGCCATCTCAGGGCCTACGATCGCGGCCGCGGCCTGGAAGGAGATGTTCTCGTCGTGTCCGCTCTCGGCCTTGGTGGCGGGCGTGAAAATCGGCTCGGGCAGCTTGTCGCTCTCCCGCAGGCCGGCGGGCAGGGGGATGCCGCAGACCGCGCCGGTCTGCCGGTATTCCTTCCAACCCGAGCCGGCCAGATAGCCGCGGGCCACGCACTCGATCGGCAGCATGCGGGCGCGGCGCACCAGCATCGAGCGCCCCTCGAGCTGCTCGCGATAGCGGGGCAGGGGATCGGGATAGCGCTCCAGGTCGGCGGTGAGGAAGTGAACCGGTATGAGGTCGCGCAGGAACTCGAACCAGAAGATGGAAAGTTCGGTGAGCACCCTTCCCTTGTCGGGGATGCCCGTGGGCAGGATGTAATCGAAGGCGGAAATGCGGTCGGTGGCGACGATGAGCAGGCGCTCGCCCAGCTCGTAGATGTCGCGCACTTTGCCCCGGGCCAGGGGCTTCAAGCCGGGCAGCTCGGTCTGGAGCAATACGGGCGCAGGCGGCATTCCCGGCTATTATACGACCGGGGGGAAGGCCGGTGGCCGCTGCGGGCGGCGCGGCCCGATTATACTGAGTGGTTTCGATGAAGCTCTCGATTCTGATGCCGGTTTACAACGAGCGCACCATGATCGAGCGCTGCCTGGCGCAGGTGTTGGCTGCGCCGTTGCCCGAGAACATGGAACGGGAGATCGTGATCGTGGACGACTGCTCCACCGACGGGACCTGGCCCATCCTGGAGCGGCTGGCGGCCCGCCACCGGGAAATCCGGCTGTTCCGCCATGCGTTCAACCAGGGCAAGGGAGCGGCGGTGCGGACCGCCATCCAGCAGGCCAGCGGGGACTTCGCACTGATCCAGGACGCGGATCTGGAGTACGATCCCGGCGAGTATCCGCGCCTGCTGCGCCCTCTGCTGGACGGCCACGCCGATGCGGTCTTCGGTTCGCGCTATCGGGGCAGCGAGCAGACCCGGGTGCTGCCCTTCCGGCACTCGATGATCAATAAGTTTCTCACCCTGGTCTCCAACCTGTTTTCCAACCTCAACCTGACCGACATGGAGACCTGCTACAAAGCCTTCCGCACCGACTTGCTCAAGAGCATCCCCATCCGCTCGAATCGTTTCGGCTTCGAGCCGGAGATCGTCATGAAGTCGGCCAAGCGCATGTTTCGCATTTACGAGACTCCGATCAGCTACCACGGGCGCACCTATGAGGAAGGCAAGAAGATCGGCTGGAAGGACGGCCTCCAGGCGCTGGCCACCATCCTGCGCTTCTGGGCGATTGACGATCTTTACGTGGAGCCTTACGGCCGGGGCCTGCTGAATAACCTGACGGGCACGCCGCAGTATCTGGGCTGGCTGGCGCGGATCCTGCGGCCCCATCTGGGCGACCGGGTGCTCGAGCTGGGGGCGGGCATCGGCCATATGACGGCACGGCTGATGGGGCGCCGGCTGCGCTATGTGGCCGCCGAGCGGGATCCGCTGTACTTGCATGCCCTGCGCAACCGCTTCCTGCGCACGCCCAATGTCGAGGTGCGGCGGCTGGATCCGGCGGTTCCGGCCGACTACCAGGGCCTGGAGGAGTCCTTCGACACGGTTCTCTGCATCAACGTGCTGGAGTTCTTGCCCGCGCCCGAGATCGCCTTGAGGGCGGCCGCCTCCGCTCTGGTGGCCGAGGGCGTCCTGCTGGTGCTGGTGCCGCAGGGTCCCGGGCTGTACTGCGGCATTGACCGGCGATTGGGCCACCGGCGGCGCTTCCGGCTGGAGGAGCTCGAGGGACTGCTGGCGGAGGCCGGGTTGCGCCTCCAGTGGGCCTGCCAGTTGAACCGCATCGGAGCGCTGGCCTGGCGCGTCTACGGGGGCTGGTTGGGACGGCAGTCCATCAACAAGCTGACCCTGAAAATCTTCGACAAGACGGTCTGGCTGTGGCGGCGGCTGGACCGGCTGCCGCCCTGGCGCGGCCTGTCGCTGGTGGCGGCGGCGCGCAAGCCGGAGGCCTGATGCGGGCCATCGGACTGGATTACGAGAGCAGGGAACTGGTCGAGCGGCGCCTGGAAGAACCGCGCCTGGAAGGCGCCGGCGAGGTGTTGTTCCGGGTCCATGAGGTGGGCGTCTGCGGCACCGACCGCGAGCTGGCGGCCTTCCGGCTGGGCTATCCGCCGGCCGGAGAATCCTTCCTGGTGTTGGGACACGAAGCGCTGGGACGGGTCGAGCAGACCGGCGCGGGGGTGACCTCCTTGCGCCGGGGCGACTGGGTGGTGCCCATGATCCGGCGGGCCTGCTCGCCGCCTTGCGCCTGCTGCGCGCGGGGCCGCCGCGACCTGTGCCTTTCGGGGCGGGCGCCCGAGCGGGGCATCTTTGGCCGCCATGGCTACTTCGCGGACTGGGCGGTGGACCGGGCCGAGGATCTCATCCGGGTGCCGGAAGGACGGGAGGATTGCGCGGTGCTGATCGAGCCGCTGAGCGTGGTCGAGAAGGCGGTCGAGCGCGCTCTGCGCCTGGCGGAAATTCCTCCCGCCACCGCTTTGGTGTTGGGGGCGGGGGCGATCGGCCTGCTGGCCGCGCTCTGCCTGCAACGGCGCGGGCTGTGCGTCCGGCTGCACTCGCTGGAGCCCGCCGAGCATCCGCGGGCGCGGCTGGTTGAGCGGGCCGGCATCGAGTACGTGGCGCGGCCGGAGCGCAAGGCGGATCTGGTCGTGGAGGCCACGGGCTCGGCCGAAGCGGCCTTCGCCGCCCTGGAATGGCTGGCGCCGGCGGGAGTATGCGCCCTGCTGGGTGCGCCCAACGCCGCGGGGACTTTGCGCTTCCTGGATCTGATCGTGAACAACCAGGTGGTGTTCGGCAGCGTCAACGCCTCGCCGGACTCGTTCACCCGGGCCGTGGAGGATCTGGGACGCCTGGATCGCGAGGTGGTCCAGGCGATGATCGAGCGTGCGCCGGCCGGCGCTTTCCGGGAGACGATCCCGGCCGGCCCCGGCCCGCGCCCCAAGCTTGTGCATGTGCTGGCCGATTGAGACCGGCCGGCGGGGTACACTGGAGGGTATCTATGTCGTACGAGTTCCGACACGCCACTTGCAACGAGGGATTCAAGGATTGGGACTTCGCCCGGGCCTGCCGCACGATCCGGCAAATCGGCTACACGGGCATCGAGCTGGCGCCCTTCACGCTGGCGCAGGACGCCACGACGCTGACGGCCGAACAGCGGCGCCAGTACCGCTCGATCATAGAATCCGAGGGGCTGCGCTTCGTGGGACTGCACTGGCTGCTGGTGGGGCCGGAGGGGATCCACGTGACCACCCCGGAGCGGGCGGTGCGGGAGCGAAGCTGGCGCTACGTGGACGGGCTGATTGATCTGTGCGCCGACCTGGGTCCGAACGGCGTGATGGTGTTCGGCTCGCCCAAGCAGCGCTCCACCACCGGGGGCATCAGTCCGGCCGAGGCCAAGAAGCATTTCATCGAGGGCTTGGCCGGGCTGGCCGAGCACGCCGCCCAGCGGGGTGTGATCATTGCGGTGGAGGCGCTCTCGCCGGATCAGACCGATGTGGTCACCTCGCTGGAAGAAGCGGTCGAGGTGGTGCGCGCCGTGGGCAGCGCGGCCGTGCAGACCATGTTCGACACGCACAACGCGGTGAAGGAAACCGAGCCGCACGACGTCCTGGTGGAGCGGCATTTCGAGCTGATCCGCCACATCCACGTCAACGAGATGGACGGGCGCCATCCGGGGGCGGGGGATTACGATTTCAAGCCCCTGCTGCGCGTGCTTCAGCGGCGGAACTACCAGGGCTGGGTGTCGCTGGAGGCGTTCGATTTCACGCCCGGGCCCGACAAGGTGGTCGAGGCGTCGCTGCGCTATTTGGAGTCGCAGATCGCGCAACTCTGAGGCGCCGCCGGGATCATGGAACGATACGTGGTGACCGGGGGCGCCGGGTTCATCGGTTCGGCGCTGGTGCGGGGGCTGCTGGCCGAGGGGGCCTCCCGGGTGGCTGTGATAGACAACCTGCTGACGGGCCGGGAGGAGAACCTCGAGGAGGTGCGGGAGCGGATCGAGTTTCATCGCGCGGATATCCGCTGCTGGGAGGAGATCGCGCCGCTGGTGCGCGGCGCGGAGGTGGTGTTCCATCTGGCCGCCATTCCCTCGGTTCCGCGCTCGATCTCCGAGCCGGTGCTGACCCACGAAGTGAACGTGGACGGCACGTTTCAGGTCTTGCGGGCCTGCCGGGAGGGAGGCGTGCGGCGGGTGGTGTACGCGGCTTCCTCCTCGGCTTACGGGGACACGGAAACGCTGCCCAAGGTCGAGACCATGGCGCCGCGGCCTCGCTCGCCCTATGCGGTCCAGAAGCTGGCGGGGGAGTACTACGCCGCGGTGTTTCACACCTGCCTGGGGTTGGAAACGGTCAGCCTGCGCTATTTCAACGTGTACGGACCGCGGCAGGATCCCAGCAGCCCGTACTCGGGCGTGATCTCGGTCTTTATGAAAGCGCTGATCGAGAGACGGCCGCCCACCATCTTCGGGGACGGCGAGCAGTCGCGCGACTTCACTTACGTGGAGGACGTGGTGGCTCTGACGCTCAAGGCGGCGCGCGCGCCGGGCGCGGGGGGGAAGGTCTATAACGCGGGCAACGGCCGCCGCTACAGCCTGAACGAAGTCTGGGCGCTGCTGGAGCGGATCGAGGGTGTGCGGCTGCCGCCATGTTACGGCCCGCCGCGGCCGGGCGATGTGCGGCATTCGCAGGCCGACACGGCGGCCGCGGCCCGCGAGCTGGGTCATGCGCCGCGCTTCACGCTGGAGGAGGGGCTGCGGCGAACGCTGGAGTGGTACAAGAAATCGGCCGGCCGGCCCTAGGCGGCCGCCGGATTCCTGGGAGAGAAAACGATGGCAGAGGAACGAGTCTTTGGTTTCAACACGCGGGCGCTGCATGCCGGTTACAAGCCGGAGCCGACCACCGGAGCGCGCGCCGTGCCTATTTATCAGACCACCTCGTACGTGTTCGAGGACAGCGAGCACGCGGCGGATCTGTTCGCCTTGCGCAAGTTCGGCAACATCTACACCCGGATCATGAATCCGACCACCGCCGTGCTCGAGGAGCGGGTGGCTTCGCTGGAGAACGGCGCCGCCGCGCTGGCCCTCGCCAGCGGGCAGGCCGCCCAGTTCATCGCCCTCAGCAGTCTGATGCAGGCGGGCGATCACATGGTGGCCGCCAGCACGCTCTACGGCGGGACGTACACGCAGTTCGACATCAGCTTCCGGAAGCTGGGCCTGGAGGTTACCTTCGTGGATCCCGACGAGCCGGAGAATTTCCGCCGGGCGCTGACGCCGCGCACCAAATGCCTCTACGGCGAGACGGTCTCCAACCCCCGGGGCAACGTGCTGGACATCGAACGTCTGGCGGCCATCGCTCACGAGCACAAGCTGCCGCTGGTGATAGACAACACCTTCGCGACGCCTTACCTGTGCCGGCCGCTGGAGTTCGGGGCGGACATCGTGTTGCATTCCCTCACCAAGTTCATGGGCGGACACGGCACTTCGATCGGGGGCATCATCGTGGACGGCGGGCGTTTTCCCTGGACGGAAGGGGACTTCCCACAGCTCACCCAACCGGCGCGTTCCTACCACGGCCTGGTTTTCACCGAGGCCTTCGGTCCGCTGGCCTACATCATCAAGGCGCGGGTCGAGGGCTTGCGCGATATGGGGCCGGCTTTGAGCCCCTTCAACGCCTTCCTGTTCCTGCAAGGCATCGAAACCCTGGGGCTGCGCATGGAACGCCATGTGGCCAACGCCCTGGCGGCCGCCCAGTTTCTGGAGCGGCACAAGCTGGTGGGCTGGGTGAAGTACCCCTCGCTGCCCTCCAGTCCCTACTACGAGCTGGCGTGCAAGTACCTGCCCAAAGGGGCGGGAGCGGTCTTCAGCTTCGGCATCAAGGGCGGCTACGAGGCGGGCCGGAAGTTCATTGACAGCGTGAAGCTGTTCTCCCACCTGGCCAACGTGGGCGACGCGCGCAGCCTGGTGATCCATCCGGCTTCGACCACGCACCAGCAGCTCAGCCCGACCGAGCAGGAGGCGGCCGGCGTCACCCCCGACATGGTGCGGCTTTCCATCGGGCTGGAGGACATTGACGACATCCTGTGGGATTTGGATCAGGCGCTCTGGCGTTCCCAGCAGCGCTGAGCGGGCGGGCACAGGCGCACGGCCCGACGCTGATCCGAATCGGGGGCGAGGCGGCGGGTGGTGGCCAGGGACGGAATCGAACCGCCGACGCCAGCCTTTTCAGGGCTGCGCTCTACCAACTGAGCTACCTGGCCGGCGAAGCTCATTATAGCAGAGACGGGGCGAGCCGGCGGGGCGGGCGGTGAGATCTTTGGTCGGGCCGCGGGGATTTGAACCCCGGACCTCTTGCACCCCAAGCAAGCGCGCTAGCCAGGCTGCGCCACGGCCCGAATCGTCCCTATTCTAACCCAAGGCGGGCGTCCCCGTCAGAGGGCCCCGTCGGCCTCCTCGGCCTCATCCGCCAGCACGCGGATGTGGTCTGCGAGCACCTCGACCCAGCCGCCCGCCACGCGCAAAGCGCGCGCGCCGCCCTCGCCGGAGTAGCTCAGCCGGCCCTCGCCCAGCTCGCTCAGCAGGGCGGCGTGCCCCGGCAGCACGCCGATGTAGCCGTTGCGGCAGGGAATCTGGGCCTCGCGCACCCGCTCGCGCGCCACCAGCCGCTCGGGCGTGGCCACTTCCAGCAGCAGAGCGTCCGCCATCCGCCTCTAGCCCTCCCCCTTCAAGCGCTCGGCGTGTTCGAGCACTTCCTCGATGCCGCCCTTCATATAGAAGGCCTGTTCGGGGATCTCGTCGTGCTTGCCCTCGAGGATCTCCTTGAAGCCGCGCACGGTGTCCTCGATCTTGACGTACTTGCCGGGCAGGTTGGTGAACTGCTCGGCCACGTGGAAAGGCTGAGAAAGGAAGCGCTGAATCTTGCGAGCCCGCGCCACCACCAGCTTGTCCTCGTCGGAGAGCTCGTCCACGCCCAGGATGGCGATGATGTCCTGAAGATCCTTGTAGCGCTGGAGCACGGCCTTGACCTGTTGGGCGACGTTGTAATGCTCCCAGCCCACGATGCGCGGGTCGAGAATGCGCGAGGTGGAGGCCAGCGGATCCACCGCCGGGTAAATGCCCAGCTCGACGATCTGGCGCGAGAGGTTCGTCGTCGCGTCCAAATGGGCGAAGGTCGTAGCCGGAGCGGGATCGGTGTAGTCGTCGGCGGGCACGTAGATGGCCTGCACCGAAGTGATCGAGCCGCGCCTGGTCGAAGTGATGCGCTCTTGCAGCTCACCCAGCTCGGTGGCCAGGTTGGGCTGGTAGCCCACCGCCGAGGGCATCCGCCCGAGCAGGGCGGAGACCTCCGAGCCGGCCTGCACGAAGCGGAAGATGTTGTCAATGAACAGCAGCACGTCCTGGCCTTCTTCATCGCGGAAGTATTCCGCGGCGGTCAACGCGGAGAGGCCTACACGCAGGCGGGCGCCGGGCGGCTCGGTCATCTGCCCGTAGATCAGGGCGCACTTGGATTTGCGCCAGTCGCGCGGGTCAATGACGCCGGATTGCTGCATCTCCAGCCACAGGTCGTTGCCCTCGCGGGTGCGCTCGCCCACGCCGCCGAAGACCGAGACCCCGCCGTGCTTGAGCGCGATGTTGTGGATCAGCTCCATGATGATGACGGTCTTGCCCACGCCCGCGCCCCCGAACAGCCCGATCTTGCCGCCCTTCAGATAAGGCTCGATCAGGTCAATCACCTTGATGCCGGTCTCGAACATCTTCAGTTCGGTGGACTGCTCCTGGAGCGGCGGCGCGGGCCGATGGATCGGATAATACTTGCGCGCCGGCACCGGCCCCAGGCGATCCACCGGCTGGCCGATCACGTTCAGCACGCGCCCCAGCGTCTCCGGTCCTACCGGCATCATCACGGGCGAGCCCAGGCTGACCGCCTTCATGCCCCGCACCAGCCCTTCGGTGGGCTGCAAGGCGATGGTGCGCACCCGGCCTTCGCCCAGGTGCTGGGCCACCTCCGTGATGATGTCAATCGGCTGGGCGACCCGGAAGCCCTCGCTGGTGATCCGGATCGCCGTGTAGATGACGGGAACCTTGCCCTCGGGGAACTGCACGTCCACCGCCGGACCGGCCACCTGAATGACCCGGCCCACCACTCCCGCGGTTTCGCCGCCCGCCGCCTGTTCGTTCACGGCCGCGGCCGTCGCTCTCTCATCGCTCATTGGCACACCTCCCGACAGCCCGAGCCCAACGCCTCACTGGAGCGCCTCCGCGCCGCTGACCACCTCGATCAGCTCTTTGGTGATGCTGGCCTGGCGCACGCGATTCATGAACAGGGTGAGCCGGGCGATCATCTCCCCGGCGTTGTTGGTGGCCTGATCCATGGCGCTCATGCGGGCGGCGTGCTCGGCCGCCACCGACTCCAACAACGCCTGGTAGACGGCGATCTCGACGTAGCGCGGCAGCAGCCCGGCCAGAAGCTGCCCGGGCGGCTGCTCGTAAATGTAATCGGCCGGCTGCGCCTGCTCGGCCGGCTCGACCGGCAACAAGCGGAAGACGGTCAGCCGGGCCGAAACCAGGCTCTTGAATTCGTTGTAGAGAAGATAGACCGCATCCGTCTCGGCGCGCTGGAAGCGCTCGATCAGTCCCCGGGCGACCTCGGCCGCGTCCGCATAGCCGAAGCGTTGCGAGAAGCCTACGTACTCGGCCGCGATCGGCGCGTTGCGCTTGCGGAAGAAGTCCCGCCCCTTGCGGCCGATGGTCACCAGCGCGACCTGCCGGCCGGCGTGCTGCTTGAGGAACGCCTGTGCGGCCCGGACCAGATTGGTGTTGAAGGCGCCGGCCAGGCCGCGGTCGGCCGTGAACAGCACCAGCAGGATGCGCTCCTCGGGCCGGCGGGCGAGCAACGGGTGCGCGGCCAGCCGTTCGTCCCCGGCCACCGCCGCCGCCACCCGGGCCCTCAACTGCCGGTACAAAGCGGCGTAAGGGCGGGCGGCCAGCACCCGTTCCTGCGCCCGGCGCAGCTTGGCGGCCGAGACCATCTTCATGGCCTTGGTGATCTGCTGCGTGTTGCGCACCGAACGGATGCGGCGGCGCAGATCAATCAGGCTGGGCATGTCAGCTCCGCTGCTCGGCCAGGAAGCGCTCCTTGAACTCCTTCAGCACGGCGTGCATGCGGGCGCGCAGCTCGTCGTCAATCCGCTTCTTCTCGCGCAACTCGGCCAGCAGTCCGGGGTGGGCGTTGTCCAGGAAGCGGTAGAGTTCCTCCTCGAAGACCCGGCAGTGCTCGACCGGCAGATCGTCCAGATAGGCGTTGGTGCCGGCGAACAGGATCATGATCTGTTTCTCGACCGGCAGGGGCTGGAACTGGGGCTGCTTGAGGATCTCGGTCAGGCGCCGCCCGCGGTTCAACTGGAACTGGGAGGCCTTGTCCAGGTCCGAGCCGAACTGAGCGAAGGCGGCCAGCTCGCGGTACTGAGCCAGCTCCAACCGGAGAGTGCCCGCCACTTGTCGCATGGCGCGGATCTGGGCGTTGCCGCCCACGCGGCTCACCGAGAGTCCCACGTTGATCGCCGGCCGGATGTTGGCGTTGAACAAATCGGTCTCCAGGTAGATCTGGCCGTCGGTGATCGAGATGACGTTGGTGGGGATGTAGGCCGAAATGTCGCCCGCCTGGGTCTCGATGAAGGGCAGGGCGGTGAGGGATCCCCCGCCCAGCTCGTCGGAGAGCTTGGCGGCGCGCTCCAGCAGCCGGCTGTGCAGATAGAAAACGTCTCCCGGGTAGGCTTCGCGCCCGGGCGGGCGGCGCAGCAGGAGCGAGATCTCGCGGTAGGCGGCGGCGTGTTTGGAAAGGTCGTCGTAGATGCACAGCGCGTGCCGGCCGCGGTCGCGGAAGTACTCGCCCATGGCGCAGCCGGCGTAGGGAGCGATGTACTGCATGGGAGCGGGGTCGGAGGCGGTGGCGGCTACTACGATCGAGTAGTCCATGGCCCCGAAGTCCTCCAGGGTCTTGATCACCTGGGCGACGGTCGAGCGTTTCTGCCCGATGGCGACGTAAATGCACACCACGTCGCCGCCCTTTTGATTCAGGATGGTGTCCAGAGCGATGGCGGTCTTGCCGGTCTGGCGGTCGCCGATGATCAACTCACGCTGGCCCCGCCCGATGGGGATCATGGCGTCAATGGCCTTGATGCCGGTCTGCAAGGGCTCCTTCACGGGCAGCCGATCCACCACGCCGGGGGCCAGCCGCTCCAGGGGATTGTAGTGCTCGGTGGCGATCGGCCCCTTGCCGTCCAGGGGGTTGCCCAGGGCGTCCACCACGCGGCCCAGAAGCGCCTCGCCCACCGGCACCGACATGATCCGGCCGGTGCGCCGGACCTCGTCGCCCTCCTTGATCTCGGTCCAGTCGCCCAGCAGCACCGCGCCCACCTGATCCTCTTCCAGGTTGAGCGCGATGCCCGCCACCTCGTGGGGGAACTCGATCAATTCCCCGGCCATGCAGTTATCCAGGCCGTGAATGCGGGCGATGCCGTCGCCCACCGAGATGACCGAGCCCACCTCGGCCACGTTCACCGCCTGGTCGTAATGTTCGATCTCTTCGCGCAGCAGCCGTTCGATCTCGTCTGCCTGAATGCGAGCCATAGCAACCTCGTCTTCGGCCCGGGCGGCTCAGCCTTGGGCGCCCGCCAGCCTTCTCTTCAACGCCTCCAGTTGGCCGCGCACCGAACCGTCGTAGATGGTCGAGCCCACGCGCGCCACCACCCCGGCGATCAGCCCGGGCTCCAGCGCGAAATGGGTGCGCGGCCGCAGCCCGGTCAGCCGCTGAAATCCGTCCGCTAAAGCCTGGCGCTGGGCCTCGCTGAGCTCCCGCGCCGAAGTCACGTCCACCCGGACCACGCCCAGCCGCTGGTCCAGCAGCGCTTCCGCCGCCCGGCGCATTTCGGCCAGCAGGCCCATCCGGCGGCGGTCCGTCACCACCAGCAGGAAGCGCCGCGCCAGATCCGACAGCCCCAGCCCGGCCGCCACTCGCACCACCAGCTTGCGCTTCTGCGGCGCGGCCACCGCCGGCGACAGCAGAACGTTCTTGAGGGCGGGCGAATCCGCCAGGGTGCGCTCGAACAGCTCCAGCTCATCCAGAATGCGATGAGGCGTGATCGGGACGCCCGGCCGCGTCGCCAGATCCACCAGCGCCCGCGCGTACCGGGTTGCCAGGGCCGTCGCCATGGCTCAGGAAACCCCCGGGGCGCGGCGCTCCAGGTCGTTCACCATCCGGCGAAGCAATCGGTCCTCCACCTCCGGCGTGAGTCCTTGACGAATTTCCCGAGCAGCCAGCTCGACCGCCAGCTCGGCCGCTCGCGCCCGAAGCTGCTGCCGGGCGGCTTTCACCGCCGCCGCTATTTCCTGCTCGGCGTCGGCCTTGATCTTGCCGATATCCAGCTCGATCTGGCGCCGCAGGCGCGCCTCCTCGGCCTGTGCTTCCTCCTGCGCCTGCCGGCGAAGCTTTTCGATCTCGTTTTCCACCTCGGCCAGCCGCCGCTCGATCGCCGCGCAGCGCTCTTCGGCTTCCTGCTTGAGCCGGGCGGCCTCCTGGATGTCGCGCCGGATCTGCTCGCTGCGGGCTCGGAAAAACTCGGCCGCGCGCCCGCGCAGAAAGTAGGCCAGCGCGCCCAGGAAGAGGGCGAAATTGGCCAGCTTCCAGAGGTCCACGTGGGCCGGACCGTGGGCCGCGGAATGTCCTTCCGCCTCAGGCTGCTTCTGGGCGACGCTCGCTGGGTGTTGCTGCGCCGGCAGCCCCAGAGCCGCCAGCAACGCCGCGCCGGCCAGCAATCCGGCCCGCCTCACGCCGCCCTCCCGCTCAGCAGGTTTCGTGCGATCCGGCCCGCCAGCGCCCGGCTGCTCACCTCCAGCTCCCGGCGCGCGATTTCCAGTTCGGTCTCCAGTTGGCTCCGGGCTTCCTCGACCATCCGGCGCGCGTCTTCCCTGGCCGCGCGGACCGCCTCCAGATGCTGTTGCCGCCATTGCTGCCGGGCGGCCTCTTGTTCCTGGTAAAGCCGGTTGCGCGCGGCGCGGAGCGCCTCTTCATATTCGGCCGTTTTGGCCGCCGCACGGGCGAGCAATTCCTCGGCCTTTTGCCGGGCGCCCTCGGTAGCCTGGCGGCGCTGTTCGAGGACCCGCGCCAAGGGGCCGAAGAACGTCCATTTCAAATACAAATGCAGCAGGATTACCAGCAGAAAGGTCGGGATGGCTTTGATCAGCAATCCCCCCAGCGCCTGTAGAGTTGCCTCCATCGGGTAGCGATCGGGAAAGCGGCCGATAACAGGACCGGCAGGTCCCTGAAACCGTCAAACTATCACAGGGCGCGCAATCCGGTCAACTGGCGCGGGCTTCCCAAGGCGGCCTCAGTGCCCTCCCCGCCGCAGCGAGCCGGTGGGCTGCCGTTCGCTTTCCGCCTCGCGCGCCGCGCCGACGGCCTTGAGCCGCCGCCTCTTGCCGCCCAGGCGCGTCACGATGAAATCTATGCCGAAGCCGGCCAGCATAGCCGCTATCACCGCCAGCACCGCGTACTGCGCGGCGTGCTGCTGGGCCAGGGCGGCGATCGTGGCCGGCAGCCCCACCCGGCGCACGGCGAGGACCGCGGACGACTGGCCGATCACCCGGCCCTGCCGGCACTGGTAGGCGGTCACGGTGTAGGAACCCGGCGGGGCTTTGCGCGGCCAGAGGAACTCGACGCGGTAGCGCCGGCCCTGCTCGCCCGCCGGCTCCAGTTCGACCGCGCCGCTGTGGATGGCGTAGCTGCCCTGTTCGGCGCGCAGATTCCAGTAATGCTCCCGCAGCTCGGGCTGGTCCAGCTCGGCCGGCTCGATCCTTATGCGGCGCCGGATGGCCGCTTCATCGAGTTGGTAGCGCTCAATTTCCTCCCGCGCCAGCAGGGTTTCCACCGGGGCTTCCGAGAAGCACAAGAACAAGGAGGGCGCACCCGAGATTCGCACCTTGCCCACGTTGAGCCACACCGGGCCGACGCGCCCTTTCTTGTTGAACTCCTCCCGGGCGTCGGCCCCCCGCAAGATGACGATGATCCGGGCCTCGGGCGGCGCCAGCCCTTCGATGCGCACCGGCACGTCCTGGTAGAGAGCGCCCAATTCGATGGCCGAGGGCGCCAGGCGGAGCTGCCCGCCCCCGGGCGCCTCCAGCAGAGACAGTAAGACGGCCGTATGGAGCAGCACGAAATCCCTCGCCGTTGAGGATCTCAGGATCTCATGATCCGTAGATCCGAAATCCTCCCCAAGATCATAGCATCAGTGGCCGCCCGCGGCGCCGGGGCCAGTTGCTCTGCGGCGGGGAACCGGTCGCCGCCGGCCGGGCGGTTCAATGCGCCGGGGCGCCCGCCTGCTCCTCGCGCTCCAGAAAGCTGTAGTTGCCTTCCAGAAACTGCCGCACGTACCAGCGCATGACCTCCTGGTTGGTCATGTACATGTCGAGCTGGCCCGAGCAGGCCATCAGCCGCCCGAGGATGTCGAGTTTGGCTTCGGTGTCTTCGGCGGGCGCCTTCTTGAACCAGGCGTTGACCAGGTCGCCGCGGCGATCCACCAGGAAGCCGTAGTGCGCCAGGCAGGCCTCGATGAAGCAAGCGCGTAGATTCCGGCGGTAGCGCGTGGCGCCGCCGCCCGCGAAGCGGAAGGAGATGTAGTTGTGGGCCGGGTTGTCGCACAGGCAGGCGTCCACCAGCGAGAAGTGGTAGGCCAGCCGGGAGTTCAGATTCATGTACTCGGCCGCCACCAGCAGGTAACTCTTCTCGCCCAGGCCCCGCATGCCGCCGCTGTCGGGCGTGAAGCTGCGCACCATGACGCTGGCCAGATCCGACAGACTGGCCGGCATCTCGCGTGTCCAGCTCACGCCCGGATGGCTGATCCCGCGCCAGAGCGCACGCCAGGGCCGGGAGACGATCTCCTCCGGGCGCACCTCGCGCCTGTCGGGGTTCTCCAAGGCCAGCCCGCCGCCCAGATCCACCACCGAGATGTTGACCGGAACAGGGGTGACCAACGCGCGGGCCCGGTGGGGGCTCTGCTCGATGACCACGTCGCTGACCGTGAACATGACTTCGATGGCCTTCTCGTGCGCGAAGCGCAGGATGTCGTGCGCCGAGCGGCAACCGGAAGGACGGAAGTTCGAGGCCGCCGGATCCACCAGGTTCAGGGCCAGCACGCGCCTGCCGATCGGGTCGGCGCGCTCTCGACGGCGAATTTCCTCCGGCTCGGGGCGGGCGGACGGCCAGAGGATGCCGGCATAGACCGCCTGCTGCGCGGCGTCCAGGCTGACCGGGTCTCCCGTGCGAATCTGCTGGAAGACGCCCGGCATCTGGAAGACCGAGGGGATGCGGAACTCTCGCAGCAGGGAGGCGGCGTGGCCGGTCACGTTGCCCCACTCGGCCACCAGCCCCGCGATGCGCGGCAGCGCCTGCGTGATCTCGGGGGAGGCCTTGCGCAGGAAGACCACCGCACCCTGGGGCGTGCGGCGCAACTGCGACAATTCCTCCGCCATGTAAGCGGGACCGGAGGCCAGCCCGGCATACACCGTCCGCCCTCCCGAGACCAGCGGCGCGGATTTCACTTTTCCGCGCCGCAGGGCGGAGCTTTCGGCCACGGCCAGCGGCCGCGCCTGGAGGATCCAGAGGTTTCCCTTCACATCGAGGGCCCACTCGATGTCCTGGGGTTTGCGGAAGTGCTGCTCGATGCGCAGGCCCCACTCGGCCAGCGTGGCCAGTTCCGCCGGACCCAGGCTGGCCGTCGAGGCCTCCTCGGCTGGCAAGCGCCGCGCCGCCAGCCCGCCGGCCGCTTCGGCCACCAGGATTTCCTCTTTGTTAACCAGGCTGCGCTCCAGCACCGTGTGCGGCGCGCGGCGTGAGACGACGAACAGGTCCGCCGGCCGGCGGCCGCTGGCGATTTCCGCCGCCAGGCCGAAGGTGGCCGTGATCCAGAGCCGGTCGCTGCGGGCGTCTTTGGGATCGCGGGTATAAAGGATCCCGGCTGCGCGCACCGGCAGCATGGGCAGGAACAGCACGGCCATGGGGCTTTCCACTTCCAGCAGGCCGGTCGTAATGCGGTAGGAGAGGGCCTGCTCGCTGAAACGCCCGGCGATGACTCGCCGGTAGGCCTCCACCGCCTGCTCCGGCGGCACGTTCAGCACGCTCAGGAACTGCCCGGCGAAGGTCCGCTCTCCGCCCTCGCCCACCGCGCTGGAGCGCACCGCCAGACCCAGCCCGTGGGTTTTCAAGGTTCGGGCGCGCTCGGCAATGGCCACCTCGACGGCGCGAGGCAGCGGGGCGTTCATGACCATCTCTTCCAAGCCCCGGCAGAGGCGATGCAGTCCTTCCAGATCCTCCAGGTCCACTTGGCGAATGGCGTCGCGGATCTGCGTCCACAAGGCCACGCCGCAGAAGCGCCGGTAGGCTTCGGTGGTCAGGACGTAGCCTTCCGGCACGGGCAGGCCGATGCGATTCTTGACCTCGGCCAGCAGGGCGGCCTTGCCGCCGGCCTCTTCCACCGATTCCGCACCCAGCTCGCTCAGCCAGGCGGCCATGCGCGGGGTCTCCCGCTCCTGCCAGGCGGCGATGTAGCGCTCCACCTCCAAGCGCTGATCCTCCGCCGCTTCGCGGAGAGGCTTGTACTCAACCCCGGAGAGCTTCTCCAGCGCCGCGATGGTGGCTTCGACCTTCTGGAAGGTTTGTGCGATGCGGTCCCCCAACACGTCGCGCAGGGGAGGAACGTATTGCAGGTCCTCCTGGAGCCCGGCGATCAGCTCGAGGCTTTCGTTGTTCAGCGTCAGCAGCTCGCGGAAACTCTCGTACCTGCGCCGCAGGCGTTCCTCCACGGGGATCGTGGGCGCCGGCGCCGACTTTCTGCTCCGCCACCATCGCATAGGGCCTGATGCCAATGTAACACCAGGCTGCGCCGTGCGCGGCGGGCCGGCAGAGGACTCCCGCGAGCTCAGGGGCCGGGCGCGGCGCGCCTCAGCCGCTCTTGCCTCCCAGCTCGCTCTGCGAGACGTTCATCATGCGCAGGGCCTGTTCCGGATCCTTGTAGTAATAGCGGACCTCGTCTCCCACCTTCCAGGTATCTTCCGGCAGGCCGAGATACTCCTCCGGCGGGCGGAAAGTCACGATCACGCGCCGGCGGGGCAGCAGGACCGTCACCGTACCGCTCTGCCGGTCCACCACCGGGAAGCGGCGCCCGCCCAGGCGGGCATCATCGCGCGCCACATGGGCGAGCACCTCCAGCACCGCCAGAGGCACTTGCTTGAGCGACTCGGAAGCGGGATCGAAAATCACCGCTCGGCCCGCTTTCCAGTCCAAGGCGAGCAGCCGCCCGGCCTCGGGTTCCGGTCCCATTTCTTTGGGGTCGCGCGGGATGCGCACGCTCACCGGAGGCAGCACATCGAAGCGCGGGCGGGCGGGGTCGCGGTAGTTGGAATCGCGGATCAGCGTCACCACGCCGGCCGAGCGATCATAGGCGATGACCTGGCCCTGCTCGACGCGCCCGAAGCCCGAGCAGCCGGCCGCCAGCAGGCTCAGCAACTGAGCGGCGAGCAAGCAGTAGGTGCGGCTCTGCATACCGGCGCCTCCTTCACAGTGAGCTTCTCACCAGGGGCTTGCGCTTCAGGGTCAGCTCCTCGCGCACCCCTCGGATGAACTGGATGAGGATGTGCCCGGCCAGCACCACCACGAGGCCCAGGATCAAGACCGTGGCCGCGCCGTCGAACAGCGAGCGCACCCCCGGATTGGCCGCGGCGATCAGCTTGAAGATGATCGAGAGGGCGCAGCCCAGCACGGCCAGGCCGAACAACAGGCGGATGCCGTAACCCCGAACATACTTGGTGGCTATCGAGCCGATCTGCGCTCCCACGGCCGCACCGGCGGCCATAATCAACGCCGCCAGCAGTTCCGTGCGGCCCTTATAGCTGTAAGTGGCGGCGCCGTACAGACCCGAGATGGCTACCTCGAACAGGTCGGTGCCGACCGCCACGTGGGTCGGGCAGCCGACCAGATAAATCAGCGCCGGCATCCGGATCAAACCGCCGCCGATGCCCACGACGCCCGCCAGCCAGCCGGTCAGGAAACTCACCCCGATGGGTAACCAGGCCGAGCAGCGGATCCCCGCCTTCTTAAAGTGAATGACGGGCGGGAGTTGGATCCTGTGCAGCCGCTTATGCCACTCAATACCGGTGGACAAGGCATCCAGCTTGCGTCCCGCGGCCAGCGCTTCCTGCTCCTTGCGCCGCTTCTTGACGATATCGGCAAAAACCAGCCAGGCGATCAAGGCCAGCAGTGCCAAGTAAGCGTAGCGAACGTAGAGGTCCACCCGGCCGATCCGCTCCAGCCACATAATGGTCTGAGCCCCGGCTTCGAATCCGCACACGGTGCCCAGAACCATGATCACCCCCAAGCGGTAGTCCACATTGCCGAACCGGCCATGGCGCAACGTCGAAACCAGCGAAGGCCCCGACATCTGAGCTATGCCGGTGCCGATTGCAAAAGCCATGGGAAAGCCCAGAATGTTCAAGCCCGGCGTCACCATCCAGCCGCCCCCCATCCCGAAGAAACCGCTTATGATGCCGACCCCGAGACCCAGAACTATCAAACCCGGCCAGAAAATCTCCACCCCGGCGATGGGCATGGTTATGTAGAGCCACTCCATAGTTCCCGATCCTCCCCGGCTATCTCAGTGCTCCGCCAGTTTCCGGGTTTTCAGGTCGATCCCCAGACCGGCCAGCAGGACATCCATGAGCTTGCCGATCGCGAGCCCGACCGCCGGTATGATGATGATGGTGGCCAGAGCAAAGTACAGGTGGCTTTCGTTGTAAAGGTTCGTCAGCCAAGCCTTCCACCCGCTCACCTGGCGGCTATCTGCAACGATGACGATGTGCTGGACCTTTGCCTCCGCGGCCAGCGCGGTACTTACTTCGCTCCAGGCCCAAATCGCCAACCATTTGCTTGTCAGTTTCATACCATACACCTCGACAGGAAAGTCGGTTCAGTGCCCCAGACTCAGTAAGTTGGCCGGGGGTAAGACAATGCCGGCCGCCATGCGCACCATCACCAGCAGGGCGAGGCTGGCCAGTAAGAAGAGCAGTTGTTCGCCTCGCAGAAGCTTGCTGACGCGCGCGCCGATCTGTGCGCCCAGGGTCGAGCCGGCCGCGATCAGCAGCGCCAGCACCACGTCCACGGTCTGATTGCGCACGGCCTGCATGATGGTGACCCCCGAGCACGTGAACAAGATCTGGAACAGGCTGGTTCCCACGGCCACGTGAGCCGGCATGCGCAACAAATAGACCATCATGGGCACCATGATGAAGCCGCCGCCCACGCCCATGATGGCCGCAAGCATTCCCACCAGCGAGCAGAGAGAGAAGGGCACCAGAATCGAATGCCGCACCCGGGAGCGGGGGAAGTCCATCTGCCAGGGCAGTTTCCGGAGGAAAGCCCCGAACCGGCCGGGGCGGTGCGCCTTGGCCGCCACCGCGCCGCTGCGCAGCTTCCGGATGCTGTCCGCCATCATGCCGCCGCCCACCAGGCCCAGCATCACTATATAGGTCACTGCGATGAGCAAGTCGGCGTTACCCAGTCCTCGCAGCCAGCGAATAACTTCCACCCCGAGTTGGGCGCCCGCCAGGCCGCCGATCAACGAAATGGCCCCCATCCTTATGTCCACATTGCCTAGGCGAAAGTGCACGGCCGTGCCCGAGGCGGAGGTGGCCACCATCGTGTTGGTGTCGGAGGCGGCTGCCACCGTGGGCGGGATGCCCAGCATGATCATGATCGGCGTGAGCAGGAACCCCCCGCCCACGCCTAACAGTCCGGAGAGAAAACCGACGGCCGCCCCAGCCCCCACCACGGCGAAGAGGTTGATCGTAATGCCGGCCACCGGCAGGAAAACCCACATGTCTCGCCTCGCCTACCAGGACTTTACGGTCTGAAAATCCTCATTGATCATATCCCAGCCCCCGCTTCGGCGCAACAGGGCGGCCCCCGCCGGCCTGCTATACTGGCGGCGGGGTCGCTTCGCGGAGGTGCTCATGGGTCCCGGGGCCTTGCTCGCGCTTGCCTTGGCCGCGCAAACGGGGCCGCCCCCGGCGCGCGGCGTGTTGCTCGAACTGGACAGCGACGGGCGCGCCGGATCCCTCAGCCTGCGCGCCTCCGATTTTCAGGTCCACGTCTTCCGCTTCGACCCGCAGACACGCATCGAGCGCGAGCAGCGGAGTGTGGATGCGTCCGCCTTGCGGCCCGGCGATCTCTTGGAGGTGACCTGCCGGCAGGAGTGCGGCGCGTCGCTCCCATTGGCCGGTGCGGTGCGCGTGCTTTCGCCCGCCTCGGGCTCGCGGGCTGCCGCCCGCCTGCCGCCCTGGCCCCGGCCGGACTTGGGGGAATGGTTCCCGCGAGGCCGGCTGATTCTGGCCGGCGTCGTCACCCGGCGGGAGGCGAACCGGTTAGACCTGCGCCTGCGCAACCGGGGCGAATGCGTGGTGCTGCTGCGCGAAGATACCCGCTGGCTGGCCGACGGGCTGCTCGTGGACGCGGCCGCCTTGCCCCTCCACACGCACGTGTTCATCCGTGCCGGCCGAACTCCCGAGGGCGAAATCGAAGCCTTCCAAGTGGTCTGGGGCCGCATCTTGCGCGTGCCGTAACGGCGCGCCGTCCGATACGCTATAATCCCGCCCATGGTGAAGGCGTGCCTGTTTCTGCCGGCGGCGGTTGCGCTGGCTGCCGCGCAGCCCGCTTTGCTGGATCTGGCCATGCCGGACGCCAAGGCTCTGTTCGGGATCAACGTCGAGCGGCTGCGCGCCTCGCGCCTGGCGCAGAGCGTGTGGTCGCAGCTCCCGGCGCAGGAGCCGGATCTGGCCGAGCTGCTCCAGGCCACCGGCTTTGATCCCCTGCGGCGGCTCAACGAGGTCTTGATCGCCAGCCCGGGCGGCGCGCGCCAGCGGAACGTCTTGCTGTTGGTGCGGGGCGCCTTCGCGGGCACCGATCTGCTGAGTCTCGCGAAGGTCCGGGGGGCGCGCAGCGAGACCTTTCAGGGCGTCGAGATCGTCACCTCGGGCAAGGAACAGCCCATGGCGGTCGCCTTGCTCGAGGACAGCCTGTTGATCGCGGGCGATCCGGCCAGCGTGCGGGGCGCTGTCGCCCGCCGCGGGCGCCCGGGGCAGGTCTCGGCCGAGCTGCGCCGCAAGGCGGCCGCATTGAGCGCCCAGTACGATCTCTGGGGCGTTTCGACCCTCCCTCCGGCCGAGCTGACGGCGCAAGCGCCTCAAGCCGACACCATGGGCATTCTCCGGGGCGGCGCGATGAAAGCCATCGAGGAGGCCAGCGGCGGGATACGCTTGGGCAGGGACTTACAACTCATGGTGAGCACCGTCAGTCGCAGTGAGCAGGACGCCGCCAACCTGGCCAACGCCCTGCGGTTCTTCATGGGCATGGCCCAGTCCCGCCAACCCGCCGGCCAGTCCTTCCTCCAGGATCTCAAGCTGGACGGCCGCAACCTGACGATCTCCGTCAGCATTCCGGAAGCTGAGATCGAAAAGATGATCGCGGCTATGCGCTCCGGCCGCAGGGCCGGCGGTGCGGCCAAGCCCGCTGCGCCGGCCGAGACCGGCGTGACCATCTACTCCTCCCCGAGCGATATGGGAGTGGTGAAGATCCCGGGGCCGAAACCGCCTCAGTAACCCAAAGCGCGGCCGCCCCGACGCCCGTCGGCCCAGCCCAGCCGCCAGCCGGTGTGATTCTCGATCATCACCGCCGCCACATCGCCCTGCGAGCGCAGGCGCGGGTTGAGGGTGTGGCCCATGGCGCGCAGCTTTTCGGCCACGTCCAGCACCAGGGCGCCCGGTTCGGCGTCCACACGGTCGGGCAGGTATTGGTGGTGGATGCGGGGAAACTCGATGGCGTCGCGCAGGGACATCTTGTAGTCAATCAAGTTGACGATCACCTGCATGACGGTGTTGGCGATGGTCAGCGCCCCGGGCGAGCCGAGGGCGAACCAGGGGGACCCGTCCGGCCGCAGCACGATGACCGGGCACATCGAGGAAAGCGGGCGCTTGCCGGGCGCGATCTGGTTGGGATGGCCCGGGCGCGGGCTGAAGGCGCTCATGATGTCGTTCAGCAGCACGCCGGTTCCCCGGGCGATCACCTGCGAGCCGTAGAATCCGTTGAGGGTGTAAGTGTTGGCCACCAGGTTGCCGGCCGAGTCCACGATGCTGAAGTGGGTGGTCGCTTCGGACTCCCGGCCCTCGGCGGGGGGCTGGGCCGGCTCGGGGCTGGAGCCGGCGCGGTCCAAACGGATGTCGGCCGCCAGCTCGGCGGCGTATTCCTTGCTGAGCAATCGTTCGAGCGGCGCGGCGTGGAAGGCCGGATCCGCCAGGTGCAAGGCGCGGTCCCGGTACGCCCGGCGCATGGCCTCGATTTGCAGGTGCCGCGCCTGGGAGGAGCCCTCCAGACCCGGCTGGGCAGGGAAGCGCTCGAGGATGTTGAGCATCTCCAGCAGGACGACCCCGCCGGCGGTGGACGGCGGCGCGGCCAGCACGGTGTGGCCGCGGTAGGTTCCGCGCAAAGGTTCCCGCTCGACGGCCCGGTAATTCTTCAGGTCCTCGTATGTGATCGTGCCTCCGTGGGCCGCCATGTCGGCTGCGATGCGCCGGGCGGTCTCGCCCTGATAGAACTCGCGCCAGCCCCGGCGTTGGAGCCGCGCGATCGTGGCCGCCAGCTCGGGCTGGCGTAGGATCTCACCCTGCCGGAGGGGTTGGTCCGAGCCGTGCAGAAAGATGCGGGCGGTCTCGGGGAACTGCTTCATCACCGGGACCTGCAAGGCCAGGATCAGCTCCATGCGATAGGAGGCCGGGAAACCTCTTTCGGCCAACCGCCGGGCGGGCTCCAGCAGTTCGCGCCAGGGCCGCACGCCGAAGCGGGCGTGCGCCATCGCGAGCCCGGCCACTGTGCCCGGGACCGCGGAGGCTTTGTAGCCCACCCGGGCCTCCAGGGGCTGGGAGAACATGCCCGGATGGGCGGCGGCCGGCGCAGTCTCGCGGTAGTCTATGACAGCGGCCCGGCCGTCGGCCATGCGCACCAACAGGTAGCCTCCCCCGCCCAGGTTGCCGGCCTCGGGATGCACGACCGCCAGGGCGAAGGCCACCGCCACGGCCGCATCCACGGCGTTGCCCCCGCGCTCGAGAATCTCCAGCCCGGCCGCCGAAGCCAGCTCGTGGGCGCTGGCGACCATGGCGGAACGGGCCCGTTCGGGCTGGCTGATCATGGGCCGTTCGGCCTTCAATTCCAGCCCGCTCTGAGAGACTTCCTGGGCCGGCAGCGGCGCGGCCAGCAGGCAAATCCATGCCCAAGGTTTCATAGCAGCCCAGTAGTATAACCAGGGGCGAGCGGCGGGCGAGAGGTCGCCGGCCCCGCTCGCCGACTCGGCTGCTATACTAGCGGTTTCGGACGTTCCTGATTTCCCTATGAGGCTTTGGGCGGTCCTTCTGCTGCTTGCCCTGACGAGCCGGGCGGGCGACTTCGCCACCGGCCAGGCAGCCCGGCTGGTGATCGGCCAGCCCACCTTCACCAAGCAGGATCCCAATCCTTCCGACGTCATTTTGGGCGGCGTCAGCGGCCTGGCTTACGCCAACGACACCTTGTTCGTCTGCGACGCCAATCGCGTCGGCGCCGGCCCCATCAATCACCGGGTGCTCATTTACCAGGCTCTGTCCCAGATGCTGCCCGCGCCCACCGCCGAGCTGGCCTACGACAAGCGCTGCCCGGTCTGCACCGGGCAAGCCACCCTGGTGCTCGGCCAGGCCGACTTCACCAAGACCGAGTGGAGCGTCTCGCAGACCGGCCTGCGCACCCCGGTCGGCGTGGCCTCCGACGGCCGCATCCTGGCGGTGGCCGATAGCGACAACAACCGCGTGCTGCTCTGGCTCTCGCTGCCGGTCTCCAACAACCAGCCGGCCGACGTCGTCCTCGGGCAGCCGGACTTCAAGAGCAACCTCCCCAACAACGGCACGGGCGATCCGCGTGTTCCCGGCCCCAAGACACTGCGGGGGCCGGAAGGGGTCTGGATCCAGGACGGCCGCCTGTTTGTCGCCGACACGGGCAACGACCGGGTCCTGATCTGGAACTCGATCCCGCGCCAGAATTTCCAGCCTGCCGATCTGGTGCTGGGCCAGAAGGATTTCGGCACCGGGGCGCAGATTGATCTGGCCAAAGCCCCGCTGAATCCGCAGGCCGACACCTTGCTGTCGCCGGTCTCGGTGACTTCCGACGGCCGCCGGCTCTACGTGACCGACCTGGGTTACAACCGCGTGCTCATCTGGAATTCCCTGCCGACCCAGAACCGGCAGCCGGCCGACGTAGTCATCGGCCAGCCCGATATGACCAGCGCGGTCTCCAACAACACTAGCAAGCTGTGCGATCCCACCGGCAAGGACGAAGAGGGCAACGACGTCTTTCCCGCGCTGTGCGCCGCCACACTGGACTTTCCCCGCTTCGCCCTCTCCGACGGGCAGCGGCTTTTCGTCGCCGACGGCGGCAACGACCGGGTGCTGATCTTCAACCGGATCCCGACCGAGAACGGCGCCAAGGCCGACGTCATCCTGGGACAGATCGCCGGGACGGTGAACCAGGCTTCCGATTCGGCCTATCCGTTGCGCCGCTCGGGCGCCGATTCCCTGCGCACCCCGATGTCGCTGGCCTGGGACGGCGAGAACCTCTACGTCAGCGATCCTTACAACCGCCGGGTGATGGTCTTCACGGTGGCCGAGCGCCATCTGCCGGTCACCGGCGTGCGCAACTCCGCCAGCCGCGAGGTCTACGCCGTCGGCACGCTCACCTTCGAGGGAAGCATCAAGGAAGACGACGAGGTCACCATCACCATCGCGGGCAAGGAGTACAAGTACAAGATCGTCAAGGACGACACGTTTCAGAAGGTGATCGCCCGGCTGGTGGACCTCATCAACGCCGGCGAGGGCGATCCCAACGTCTTGGCTACTCCCAATTACGATCTGAACCTGATCGTTCTCACGGCCCGCATGCCGGGCGAAGCGGGCAACGAGGTGGAGATCGCCGCCAAGGTCTCCGATGACGCGGTCATCGCGGTCAGCACCAGCGGGGCGAAACTGAGCGGCGGCATGGACGCCGCCAAGATCGCTCCCGGCACTCTGGTCAGCATCGTGGGCGACGATCTGGCCGACTTCACCGAGAGCGCCCCGGAAGACGCCGATCCCTTGCCTACCGAGCTGGGAGGCGTGCAGGTTTACTTCGACGGCATCCGCGCCCCCCTGCTGTTCGTTTCGCCCAATCAGATCAACGCCCAGGTGCCCTTCGAGGTGCTGGACACCACCAGCATCAACGCGTACGTCCGCACGCGGCACCAGGACGGACGGGTCAGCATCACCACCCCCGTCGCCGTGCCCATCATTCCCTCCAACCCCGGCATCTTCGCCCTGGACGGTCCCGATCCCCGCCCGGCGGTGGCTTTCCACGCCAGCAGCCACGCCTCGGGAACCGTGTCGGTGGACGGGACGGCCAAGGCCGGAGACACCGCCACAGTGATCATCGAGGACCGCGAGTACAGCTACACCGTGCAGGAGGGCGACACGCTGGAGACCATCCGCGACGCCCTGATCGAGCTGATCAACCAGGACCCCAAGGTCTTCGCCTTCCCGGCCGGCCAGTGGACCCGCATCCGCTTGCGCGCACGCATTCCCGGCCCGGAGGGCAACGGCATCGTCTATTCGGCCAAGGCGGGCGAGGGCGCGCAGGTCATCATGACCCCCACTACGCCCGCCCTGTGCTGCGCCAACGTCGAGGGCGCCCTGGTGACCGAAGACAACCCCGCCCTGCCGGGCGAAACCATCTACGTTTACGCCACCGGGCTCGGTTTGATCAAGCCCGACGAGGCCAGGCTGGCGATCGAGACCGGCGCGAAATACAAGGGCCCCGAGCTGAATGAGCCGGTCGAGTTCGTCTCTTCGCTCGCCGGCGGCAAGACGGCCAACGTGCTGCTGGCCGCCATGGTGCCGGGCGCGGTGGGCATCTACCGGGTGGATCTGGAGCTGAACTCGGACCTCCCCACCAATCCCCTGACGCAACTCACCATCGCGCAGGACGTTTACGTGAGCAACATCGTCACCATACCGGTGGTGAATCCCAATCCTTCCTCCTCGCCTTGAGGTCCGGCGCGGGACACGGTCATGAGAAATCCCGGCCAGCGTAGCAGGCCTCTCCAAATGCCCGATCTGGCGCGCCTGCGCGAAAGCAGAGGCATCAGCCTGCGCCAGATCGCGGATTCCACCAAGATCAGCCTGCGCTTCCTGGAGGCCATCGAGCGGGGAGATTTCGCCCAACTGCCGGGCGGCATTTACGACCGCAGCTACATCCGCCAGTACGCGCGCGCCATTGACGTAGAGGAATCCCGCCTGCTGGCTCTTTACGAACTCTCGACGGGCTCGGCCCGCTGAGGCTGCGCTGATGTTGGCTCGCCGCCGCCGGGTGCTGCGCGCTGCACCGGCCGCGCTGGTGTTGGTTTGGGCCGCCGCGGCCGCCGAGCTGGAAGGCGTGGTGCTCGACAACCTCTCCGGCCGCCCGCTGGCCCGCGCCCGGATCAACCTCGAGATGATTCAAGGCGGGGCCACCGCGCCGCTGCCCCCCGTGCTGAGCGATTCGCGCGGGCGCTTCGCCTTCCATGCCCTGCCCGCCGGGGCGTACTTGCTGAGCGCCCGCCGCGCCGGCTATCTGGCCGCTCGCTACGGCCAGCGCCGTTGGGACGGCGCGGGAGCACCCGTGGTGTTGGACGCCGAGGCGCGCTTCTTCGCCCAGCTTCGCTTGCGGCGCCTGGGCGTGATTACGGGCCAGGTGCTGGACGAAAATCAACTCGGATTGGCCGGGCATCCGGTCTACGCCTACCGGGCCGCGCCGCCCCCCTTGCGCGTGGCGGCCGCGGCGGTCTCCGACGACCGCGGCGTCTATCGCATCATCGGCTTGGAGCCGGGGCGTTACTACGTGCGCACCGGGCCGCGGCAGCTCGAGGACGGGCGCGGGCTGTTGCCGACCTTCTACGGGCAGAGCGCCGCGCTCGGGCAGGCGCGCCCGGTGGACGCCGAGTTGGACCGCGAGACGGGCGGGGTGGACATCGAACCGCTCACCGGCCGGCTGGCCCGGCTGGCGGGCCGCGTGCTCGGCGGACCGGCCACGGTGACCCTGCATTCCGACGTGGGCCGGCGGGAGGTCGTGACCGGCTCCGACGGCGCGTTCCAGTTCGAGGAGCTGGCCCCGGGATCGTATCAGCTCCTGGCGCTCACCCATGCCGATCCGCCGCGAGCGGCCTGGCTGCGGCTTACCCTCGGCGAGGGTGGGGCCGAGACCACCCTGGCGCCGGCCAAGCTTCCCAACCTCTCCGTCCGCTGCCGGCAGCAGAGCGGCCCGTGCGCCGACCCGGCCAAGGTGACTGTGTTCTTGCGCCGCCTGGAGCCGCCCGAGGGCGAGACCGTCCGCGTCGAGGCCGGCGGAAGCGTCTCGCTGACCCCGGGCGAGTACCAGGCGGCCGCCGTGGCGACCCCGGAATACTACATCGAGTCGCTCCGGCTGCCCCGAGCCGGGTCGCTGCCCGGCCGCTTCGAGGCGCTGCCCGCCGACAGCCTGGAGCTGACCGTGGTGCTGGGATCCCGTCCGGCGAGCCTCAGCGGCCGGGTTCTGGACGCCGAGGGCAAACCGATCGCCGGCGCGCCCGTCTTTCTGAGCGCCGTGGATCCCGAGCTGCGCAGCCTGCTGGAGGGAGGCCGCTCGACCCGCGCCGATCAGCACGGCGAATACCGTTTCTACGGACTGCCTCCCGGCCGCTACCGGCTGCTAAGTTCCTTCGATATCGCCCGGCCTAACGAGTCCGACTGGGATACCCCCGGCCAAGCGGAGATCTCCCTCGAGGAGGGCCGGGCGGCTAGGCTGGATCTGAAACTCACGGGCGGCCTGTAAGCGCCCCGTCTCCCTGCCCACAAGCCGGCCCTTGGAGTGATAGAATCCCTTTCCAGCACCCCCGTGAGCTTCACGCTCAATCAAGGCCTCGCCGATTATCACTTCGCGAGGCACGGCGAGGATGTCGCCTGCGGGCAGCTTGGCGCCTTGCACAGCACACGCTCCTTCAACGGCGAGGGCGAGGCGGCGGCGTTCTTGCGGCCCTTCCTGAGCGATGCCGCCGCGGCCGGCCGCCTCCGCCGCATGGCGCTCGATCTGCTGCCCGGGCTCAATCCGCAGCGTCTGACCGACCAGGATGTGGTCCGCGAGCTGGCGCGCCTGCTGGCGACAGGATTGGTCCTGGTCATCCAATGCGTGCTTCCGCAGGCGCCCGGCGTGCAGCAGGAGCCGGAAGCGCCGCCCCCGCCTCCCAAGGAGAAGGCGCCGCCGCCGGCCACCGCGAAGCACTGGATCGAGTTCAAGGTGATCGAGGAGAAAACCAAGCGCGCCGTCCCCGAGGTCACCCTCAAACTGACCCTGCCCGGCCGGGGCCAGGAATCCCATACCACCGAAGCCAAAGCCCTGCGCATCTCGCTGGCCGGCCCCGGCACGGCCGAGCTGTTGGAAATGACTCACCCCGACGTCTGGGAAATGGTCGAGATCCAATCCGGCTAATCACTCTCGCGCCCGGTACTCCGGATCCGAGACACAACGCAGGCCCGAGGCGGGATCCGCCCACAGCGCGCCCCAGTACTCGCCCGTCGAGGCGGCCAGGCGCAGGTGCCGTATCTCGCCCTGGGGCGCGGTCAAGGGCATCCACTCGCGGCCCGTGGCCGAGGCCACCCAGATACGCTCCTCCATCCTGGCCAGCACCAGCAGGCCGCCGGTCTCCAGGCCCGAGATCGCCCAATCGGAAGCCGGGTGCGGGGGCGCCGGCACGCGAAACTCTCGCGGCCGCGCGGGCGCGCCCGCCAAAGGCACGCGGACATAGACCGGGCCGTCTGAGGGAGCGGTAGGGGCCAGCAGGGCGTGCGCCCATCCCTCCGAACCTGCGCCCAGCGGGTCCAGCTCCAGCGCGAGCAGCCGGCCGGCGGCGCGATGAACCTGCTTGGCGCCCGCGGCCAGCGTCTTGCCCTCCAGGTTGTAAGGGCGCACAAACAAGCGCGTCCCCGGCTCGCGCGGATCCGCCCAGACCAGTTCCACCGGACGGCTCTCGACCGAGGACCAGCGCGCCAGGACCCGCTCCGGCAGGGTTTCAAACAGAGCCGCCGGCGCGAAGGCCCGGCCCCCTTGGGGCGTGAAGGTCACGGCTTGAATGCGAGCGCGCCCCGCCGCCGTCCCGGCCACCAGGAACAGGGCGCCGCCGTCGGCTAGATGAAAGCCCGGCTCGACCAGGCGCGGCTCGGCCAGCTCGATGGCGACCGGCGACGGCCGGGATCTCACCGCCTGTCCCCAGACGTGCAGCGCATGCAACGTCCCCTCCTCCAACCAGCCGATCCAGCGGCCCTCCAGCCGCGGCGCGGTGTGAAAGCCGGCGGCCACGTCGCGCACCGCCTTGCCGGCACCCGCCTGTGCCAGGCGCACCGCCACCCCGGAGAACAGTTGCTCGCCCTCGGTCTCCCGATGGAAAACCCATGCGGCCCCTCCGGCCTCGGTGTGATCGAAGACGCACACCATCGCGGTCTGGTAAGGGCAGTAAAACAGCGACAGACGGGCGATGCGTGCCGCGCCGACTTGCAGCGCCACGGGGGCCGATTCGATTTCGCCTCCGCCGGCCGGCATGCGGGCGGAAAGCCGATAGGCGCCCGGCGGAAGGCCCTGCATCAGATAGAGGGAAGGATCCTCGCGGAAAGTGCGCGAAGCGCCGGGTGCTATGGCGGCCGTGGTCGGTTTGGGACCGGGGGGAAGTTGCAGGCCGGCTGTCAGCGCCCTGAAATACTCTCGCTGGGAGGCGGCGAAGCGCAACCGTCCGTCGGCGGAGAGGAACTCGTAGCTGAGGAGTGAGTGCGGACCGATCTGGAGCGGGAAGGATTGTGCGCCGCGATTGCTCACCACGGCCTGCAAGGCCAGCGACTCTCCGGAAATCACTTCCGTCCGGCGCAAGGCGAGCGACAGCTCGATTTCCGGCACGGTTCTTCCTCCTTTCGGCAGACTCTGCGGCGTGCAGGCGCACACCGCGCCCAGCAGCGCGCCGCAAGCCGCCCGGCGGCTGGGGGCTTCCGGTGGCTGCCGGGCGGCCTTCATGGATCCTCGAGGTTGCCCGCCGGGTCGGCGATGGTTTCCACCGTCCAACCGCGATTGCGCAGCAGGCACTTGCCGCAGAAGAACTGCGGCGCCGTGCGGTCGTAACTCATGATGCAGTAACGGTCCCAGCCGCGCTGATGGGGTTGCGGCGCGGCCGCCTGGTGGGCGTTGGCGGCTGCGTCGTGCTGGTTGACCTTGGCCCCCGGAGCCGAAGCGGCCGAACCGGCATAGGCCCGGGCGTGCTCCAGGTGCCGGTGATGGCCCAGTTCGTGAGCCCAAACCGCAGCCTCGCGCGGCACGAAGAGCCAGCAGGCGCCTAGCGCCACGCCCACCGCGGGCAGGGGAAAATCTTGGGTGGCGCGGGCGGTCTCCTGGAAGGTTCCCGCGCACCCGGCGTTGTAGCAGAGCCGCCCGCGATACCGAAAGCTGGCGCGAATGCCCGAAGCCGCATCCACAGCGCCGGCGGCGGTCGGATCGTTGGCGATCTCGGTGACCTGGGTGCCGCAGGCGTCGCAGGTGCACTCCACGATCAGCAAATCGGGCGAACTGGCGAACTCCGCCAGCAGGTGCCCGCGCAGGCGGCCGTACTTGGTCTCGACCTTCCGCAACAACAGGTGGAGAAGTTTCTCGCGGTATTGCCGCCAGCCGGCGTCCAGGAACCCGTTGGCCAGCCAACTTTGGAAGGCCGCCAGGGTTCCGGCCCGAGCCCCGATTCCGTAATGGGGCAGGTGCAGGTAGGGCCAGACGTAGCCCGCCGTGTAGCGCGGCGCCAGACCTTGGAAGGTGCTGCCGGGTTTATCCAGAATGTCCTTGATCGCCTTGGCGAATTCCTTCGCCGTGATCAGGTCGTTCACGGCGAACTCCCCCGGCCCGCCGCCTTCGTGAACAAAATGCACGAAGGCCCCACGGTAATAGTCTGCCGCGTCGCTCATCATGCCTGCCCAGCCGGGTTGTGCCGCAGGGAGCCAGCCGACATAGCCGCGGAAGGAGGTCTTGCGCCAGATCCGCAGGCTCGCGCTGCGCGCCAGAGGCCGGCGGGGATAGCGCTTCTCGAGCACCGGCCGGTTGGGAAAGTCTGCGCCGCCGGGCAGCGGGCGAAAGCTCACCTGGGCGCAGAGTATGTATCCGTCGCCCGCGATGCGAGAAGGCCGGAAGTAAACGCCCGCCTTGCCGACATAGTCCTTGTAAAGTTTCTTGGCGTCCTGCCCGAGATCGTCGTGGACCACCGAGCAGACCGCCTTGGCGCCCGCATCGTCCCGGGCCGGCCAGGGCAGCAGGCTATTCTGTTGGTCGAAGCCGAAGGCCGCGCGGTAATAGTCGGCCGCTGCCGCGGGACGGATGCCGCCGCGGTCCTCCGGGCAGTTGTTCTTCACGATTTCCTGGGTCCAGCGGCGCGCGCGGTGGTTGTTCTTGTTGGGCGAAGGGATGCCCGTGACGTCCGGGTCCGGTTCCTTGAAGGTCCAGTCCACGCGGATGGGCCCGATCGCCTGCCGCATGGCCTGCGTGACCTTGGGCGGCGCTCCGCGCACGTCCAGGGGATCGTTCTTCGACAGCAGGGGCAGGGCCGCCTCGACGGGAATCCAGGGCCGGGCGATCGAATCGCGGTCCTTTTGCATGCGCTGGTCGCCGATGGCCATCGCCCCCCGGTAGTTGTTCATCGCCATGCGGTCCGGCGGCTTGATGCCACCGTCAGTGTAGCAGTGGCGGTCGTCCACCCAGACGATGAGCTGCTGCGCGGGGTTCCCCAGGCGGCGAGCGGCGTCGCTGCGCGAGAGGAACGCGCGCGTGGCCGGATCACCGAACAGCGGGCGGTGATCGGCGGGTACTTTGCCCAACTCTGCTTTGGTTTGCCCGTCGAGGGTGCCGTTGGCCGCCAGGCGCTCGAAACCGGAGCCCAGCTTCTTCCGCGGCCAGGAGCGCTGGAATTCCTTCAAGGCGACCTTGAAATCCTCCCTCCCGGCGTCTTCGTCCACCGGTCCGGGATGGAAGCCGGCCTCCGCCAGCCGCAACTTCGCGAAGCGCACCAACTTCTTGGAGGGAACCGGTGGGGGCAGGAAAGGCGCCAGACCCAGGGTGAGCGACGGCGGATCGCTCCAGTAGTCGGCCGGATCGCGTCCCGTATCGGCGTGACACCACAGCCGCACCTCGGTGTGCATGGCCGCCAGCGCCAGGCCGTCGTCGGTATATATGTCGGTATGAGCCTGGATCTGCACCCGATAGGGCATGTGGTTGGGTTGGGCGATCTTCGCTCCCTCCGTCCATGCCCAACTGTGCTTGCCCTGGCTCAACAAAGCCGGACCCAGGGCTTTGCGAAATACCGGCCGGTCGTCCTTGTCCCAGATGATGATCTGGCCGTACTTCAGCTTGGTGCAGTTCAGCACCTCCCAACTGATGCGCAGCGAGTCGGGCTTGGGTTGCCCCGCCGCGCCGGGTGAAAATTCGACCCAGAAGGGGTCCAGCCGAATGCGCGCCCGGCGGTCGTCCGCCTTCTTGTAATAGCGCAGCAGGATCGTGTAAGGCGAGAAGGCCACGTTGACGTAGCGCGTGGCGCCCGGGCGCGGCTTCAGCGCCCCAGCAGCGGCTTCGCTCTCCCCTTTCCAGCCGGTGATCCGGTAGCGGCTGCCCGGCCGCTGCTCGCCGGCCATGACGCGCTTGCGGATGGGCGTATCCAGCTCGGTGTAAGTGTAAGTGAGAAAGTCGCCCTGCGGCTTGGGCGTAGCGGCGGCGTAATGGCTGGCGTAGACTTCGAAATCAACCTTGTCGGCGCGCTCCTTGATGCCTTCCAGGGCGTAGCCGATCTCGCAATTCTCCTCTCCGGGGATGAACCACTTGTCCAGGTGGGTGATGCTGATGGCGGGGGCGGGCAACCGCTTGCGAATCGTGATCGTGTGGGTCTGATCAGTGGCCAGCCCGCTGCGCTTGAAGATCTTGGGGATGAGCAGGCGCCGCTCGGTTCCCAGGTCGGGGTCCAGGACCGATTGGCTGGGATCGTCTTTGAGCCGGCTGCATCCCACGATCTCCACCAGCGCCCGGTTGACTTCTTCCGGCTTGTCCGTAGCCCAGTTGTACAGGGCCAGCTCGCGCCAGCTCACGCCCGCTTCGCACTCCTTCTTGGCGATTTGGGCCAGGGTCTCGCCCTTCTTGGGGGAATACGGGCGCCCACGCGGCTCGAAGACGTGCCCCATTTCCAGGCAGTGTACAGAATCCGATCGCCCGCCGCAAACCGCTCCCCGGCGGCGGCCGTGTTACATTCGATGCTTCGGAGTCGTGTTCGCCATGATCAGCCGACGGAGCTTCCTGGGCGCCGCCGGTTTGGCCGCCCCGGCCCAACGCCGCCGCGCCCCCGCCCGCCCCCCCAACATCCTGCTCATCCTGGCCGACGACCTGGGCGCCTGGATGCTGGGCTGTTACGGCAACAAGGAAATTCGAACCCCCAACATTGACCTGCTGGCCCGCGCCGGCACGCGCTTCGTGAACCATTTCGTCTGCACGCCGATCTGCTCGGCCAGCCGCGCCACGCTCTTCACCGGGCGGCTCCCCCGCCAGCACGGCATCCACTGCTTCCTCACCGACAACCCCATCGCCAGCCCGCCTCAGGGGCAGAAGGCGCCGCCCCCTTCCTTCGCCCGGGAAATCATGCTTTCCGATCTGCTGGCCGCTCGCGGCTACCGCTGCGCCTATCTCGGCAAGTGGCACATGGGCGGCGACCGGAAACCCGGCCACGGCTACGAACTCACTTACACCTTGATGCCCGGCCCGCGCCGCTACCAGGACCCCCTGATGAGCCTGAACGGAGAGCCCGTCCAGGAAAAGGGTTACCTGGCCGAGTTAGTGACGCGCAAAGCCTGCGAGTATATCGAGCGGCAGAAACCCGACCAGCCTTTTTTCCTGGTCGCCGCCTACCTGAACCCGCATACGCCCTATGACGGCCATCCGGAGAAGTATTACCGGATGTACGAAAATGTCGGCTTTGAAACGATCGGATGGGAGCCCGCCTCGCCCCGGGCGCTGCGCGAAAAGGAGTATCTCCGCGATATCGTGGGCAACATTCGCCGCTGCGCGGCCGCCGTCACCGCCCTGGACGACCAGATCCCGCCGCTGCTGGCGGCCCTCGACCGGCAGGGTCTGCGCGACAACACGCTGGTGATCTTCACGGCCGATAACGGCTACTTACTCGGCCGGCACGGCCTTTGGAGCAAGGGCCTGGCCTCCGATCCCATCAATATGTACGAGGAGGTGATGGGGGTGCCCATGATCTGGAACTGGCCGGGCAAGGTGCCGCCCATGGCCGCGCGCCCCGAGCTGGTCAGTTTCTACGATTTCCTGCCCACGATTTGCGATGTGGCCGGAGCGGAACCGCCGGCCGCGGGCAATCTCTGCGGGCGCAGTTACTGGGCGCTGGCCGGCGGGCGGCTGCGCGAGCTGAAGGATCCGTGGGTGAACCTGGTCTTCGGGCACTTCCGCAACACGGAGATGGTTCGCGACGCGCGTTACAAGTTGATCCTGCGCGACGGCGGCGAGGGACCGGGCGAGCTCTACGACCTGCGCAACGATCCGCGCGAGCGGGTCAATCAGTACGACAACCCCGAATTCGTCACTGTGCGGGAGGCTCTGGCGCGGCGGCTGGACCAGTGGCGCAAGCGGTACTCCTGAGCCTGGGCCCGCGCGGCGCGCGGATCCCGGCGAGGCCGCCGCGCAGGGAATCGGCCAATTTGCCGGCGAGCGGCCCCGGATCGTCCCAGGCGAAGTAGGCGTGGGAAGAGACGCCCCATAAGGACCGGACCCAGCTCCAGGGGGACAGGCCCTCGTGGCGGAAGCTCCACAGGAAGGAACGCAGGTCGTAGCTGAGCCGCAGCCACTTGACGCCCTGGCGGTAGGCAAGCCGGGGCTCGGGTTTCTCACCCGCCAGATCCAGGTACGCCAGCAAGGGAATGTTCGCCCCGCAATCTATGGCGAGCTGGACGTGGCTCCACAAGCGTGGGTTCAGCTCCATGAGCTTGTAGACGCCGTCCCGCTCGTCGCGCTTGAACTCCACCGCGCCCATGCCCTGGAATCCCAGTCCCTGGGCGTAGCGCAGGCCCAGCCGGACCACCTCCGGCTCCTCGACGCTGTAAACCAGGCTCCCCTCGCCGAAATGCACCGGCCACTGGCGCAGCTTCCGTACCACCACCGCCGCCAAGACGCGATCGGCGCTGTCAATGCAAGTGCACAGGTTGAAGATGTTGCTGTCCGGTCCCGGGATCACTTCCTGGGCCAGGACCGGGTAGCCGGCCTTCTGTGCCGCCTGGAAGCCCTCCCGCAACTGCCGCCGATTGTGAACCAGGATCCCCTTGTGTTTGAAGCTGCTCCGCCAGCGGTGCGAGTGTACGGGCTTGAGGAACGCAGGGTATTCCAGCCGATCCTCTATGTCCGCCAGCTCCTCGGCGGTCTGCGGAAAGGACGTCTTGGGGCAGGGAACGCCCAGCGCCTGGGCCGCTTCGTACTGCCGGCGTTTGTCCACCGCCGCCCGGCGAACCGGCTCCGGAATGGCATGAAAGCGAAAGTACGGCCGCAGCTCCTGCTGATGCGCGCCGAGCAATTCCACGAAGTAGTCGCGCGCCGGCAGCAGGACGCCCCGCTCCTCCAGTCCCTCAGCCTGGCGGATCAGGAAGGCCAGCAACTCCTCCGGGCAGTCCGGCGCCGGACAGCGGCGGATCACCCCGTAACGGGTGCGTGCATCCCCTAGCCACCAGTCCAGCCCGACCACCGGGATGCCCGCGCGGCCCAGGCTGCGCATGGCGGCCAAACCCCCGGTGGTGAGGCCGAGCACGAAAGCGGTGGGTTTCGAGTTGGTCAGCATGTGGACACCCCCGGTTTGGGGTGCTTGCACTGCTGCAACGTCTTAAAGCAATTCACCTGCCGCCGGCTGCCCGCCCGGATCCCGTTCGCCTCCTGCTGCCTGCGGCGGCGCGCCCGCCTGGAGCGACCGCTCGGCTTCCCGCGCCTGCTTCATGATCGGCCCGTAGACTTCCTTGTCGAACGGCACGCATCCGGTGGGAAACTGGCCCAACGGGTGGTTCTTCCGCCGCATGAGATAGGTGCAGAAGGACACCGTCTTGCACACCCGCTTGGGATCCAGCTCGCCCCGCTCCAGCGCGTCCCGGGCGAAATCCGGGTAAGCCAGAGCGTTGCGCCCCATTCCCAGGAAGGAGATCCGGCCGGCGCCGATATTATAAGCCCCTGCGTTGACCGCGTAGTGCTGGAGCCAGCTATACCCCGTACCCACCATAGGCAGGGCGGGGAACCGGGCTTGCAGCCTGCCGGCGATCCGGAAGTGACGGTCTACTCCGAGCAAAGGATGCTCCGGCTGTTCGTAATTGCCCTCGTCGGGTTTTTCGAAAGGGCGCCCGATATGCGGGTTCAGATAGGGCGAGCCAAGAGAAACGTTCAGTAACTGAAATCCCCACTGCTGGAACCAGCTTACGGCTTGCTCGACCTCGCTCAGGTCTTCGCGCAGCGGGTCCTCGCAGTCCATTCCGAACCCGTGAGGATACGGCAGCGGATAGGGCAGGGGAACACCCCGCCCGGTTTCAGGATCCCTCCGATAAGGAAGGCCCTCGTAACAACCGAGGCGCATGGCCGGCAGCAGCTTGTCGCCCAAGGCGGCGCGAATCTTTCCGGCCACGTTGCCCAAGAAGCGGCAACGGTTCTCGAGCGGGCCGCCGTAGGCGCCCTCGCGCCTCCGGGCGCCGAGCAGCTCGCTGGCCAGGTAGCCGTGGGTGGCCTTGATATCCACGGCCTGAAAGCCGGCCTCGACCGCCAGGCGCGCGGCCGCGACGAAGTCGTCCTCCAACCGCTCGAGCTCGCCGTCGCTGATCAGGGGATAGTCCGGCGAGATTCCCGTCTTGGCGTCCAGCAAGGGGTCGTGGCGGGCGACGATCGGCCGGGGATAGCTGTGGCGGCCTGAGTGGGTCAGTTGCAGGACCTCCAAGAGGTCGTCGTTGCGGCCCCAGACCTCGCGATGAAGGCGCCGCATCCCCTCCAGCAGGCGGGCGAACTCCGCCACGTTATGCCGGCCCAGGCGCAGTTGGCGCGGGTTAGCCACCCCGTCCTCGCGCACGGCGGTGGCCTCGAACCAGATCAGCTTGGCTCCGCCGCGCGCGAAGCGTTCGTAGCGGCGCCAGGTGAGCTCACCCGGCGTTCCTTCCCGCGTCCCATCGCAACCCTCCATGGGCTGGATGGCCAGCGCATTACCCACGGTGAATCCGCCGACGCGGATCTTGCGCCCCAAGAGTTGCTTGACCCGTTCGGCCCGCGGCTCGAAGCCCACGTGGATTGCTCCGACCGATCGGGCGGCCTCCCGGATTTCCTCCAGACTCCTGTAAGTGAAATATCGCATGGAAAGTCGCATCCCCCCTGAGACGGTTTCGGCCATTCTAACATGCCCGCGGCCCGGGACTCGCCCCCAAGCCCGGCGTCGGCCGCGCCGACGGCGTTCGCTCGCCGGGGCTAGGCCGTCGGATTTGACCCCGCACCCGGATCGCGCTATCCTGTGAAAGGCAAGCCGCCCGGGCGCGGTAGCCAAGTGGTAAGGCAAAGGTCTGCAAAACCTTCATTCGTGGGTTCGATTCCCACCCGCGCCTCCAGCTTCCATGCGTCCCAGAGCGCGGCGCCTGCCCCGGCCTGTCAGCGGGCGCCCCGTCCCAGCAGCAGGATCTTGGTGGTCTGGAACAGGATCAGCAGATCCAGGCCGAACGACATGTGCTTGATGTAAAACAGGTCGTGGCCCAGTTTCTCGATGTTGTCCTCCAGGGTGGCGCAATAGCCCTGATGAACCTGCGCCCAGCCGGTGATGCCCGGCCGGACGTTCCACCGCTGGTTGTACAGGGGAATCCGGCTCACGCACTCTTCTTCCATCTTGGGAGTGAAGGGCCGCGGCCCGATGATGTCCATGTCCCCGCGCAGGATGTTGAACAGTTGCGGCAGTTCGTCGAAGCGCGTGCGGCGCAGCCAGCGGCCCACCGCCGTGATGCGCTCGTCGTCGGCCTGGGCGGGCTGATCCGGGTCCGCGTCGGCGCGCATGGTGCGGAACTTGTAAAGGGTGAAGGCCTTGCCGTCCCGGCCGATGCGCTGCTGCCGGAATATCACCGGCCCCGGCGAGCTCAGCCGGATCACCGCCGCGGCGATCAGCATCAGCGGGCCGCCCAGCGCCAACCCGAGTACCGAGGCCACTAGCGAGAGGCCGCGCTTGGCCAGCATCATCGAGCGGCGCGCCCGAAAGCCCCCCGAAAACAGCAGTGAACTCGGACGCAGCCAGAGAACGGGCACCTTGCCGGTGACGGCCTCGTACAGCTCGGTGCCCTCCTGCACTTGCACACCGCGCGCCTTCCAGCGCAGCAGCTCCTCCACCGGCAGCCGGCCCCGCTGCTCTTCCAGCGCCACCACCACGCGCTCCACGCCTGCCGGCCGGCTCAACAGCGATCGGAGCCCCTTCGCGCCCCGCCGCCGCCCCGGCGCCCCGGCTCCCGCCGCCGCCCCCACGGGCCGGCGGCCCACCACTTGCAAACCCAGCTCGACCCGCCCCTCCAGCTCGGCCACCAGGGCCTCGGCCAGCCGCCCCTCACCCACCACCACCACCCGCTCCTTCAGGCCGGTCAGCCGGCTCAGCGTCAGAAACAGCTTGCGCCAGCTCAGCAGCAACACCCCGCCCAGCAGCACCCAGAGCGCGAACGGGCCCCGCCCGATCTGTAGGCCGGGATAGGCGAAGTAAACCAGCGCCAGCACCACGCACAGCGTGCCCCAGCCCTGCACCACGCGCACCGTGATTTCCCTCAGGTTGGACAGCACCGAGGACTCGTAAAGGTCGCAATAGTACAGGCACAGCATGCACACCAGCGCCGCCACTCCCATGCGGAAGAAACTGTGGTCGTAAGCCAGCGCCAGGTCGGCGTCCGCCCCGAACCAGATCAGCGTGGCGGCCCACAGAGTCAGAAAGGCCAGCAGGCTCTCGGAGACCACCAGCAGGATCGTGCGGGCCGGAAAGCGAATGTTGAACAGCGTGACCATGTTCCGGGATGCGGCACCCCTAGATACCGGGGGCGGCGACCCGCCCTGCGTAGTGCGCGTAGTCGTGCGTCCTGCGCCGCGTGAGGAACCAGTCCGGAACCATGTTGAGCACCACCCCCAGAAGCTTTTCCTCCGGCACCGACTCCAAGGCCCGCCGGCACATCGTCCGCCCGGTGTGATCCGGACGCACCACCAGGATCAGGCCGTCCGCCACCGCCTGGATCAGATCGTAATCCGCCACCAATCCCACCGGCGGCGCGTCGAACAGCACGCTGTGGTAGACCTTGCGCAGTTCGCCGCACAGCGCCCGCCAGGCGGCGAAGTTCAGCAGATCGGCCAGATGCTCCCGGCGCGTACCCGCCGGCAGGAAGTACAAGTTGGCCACCGCATCCAGCCGTCCCAGCGCCTCGGTCAGCGAGCATCCGCCCGTGAGAACGTCCGAGAGCCCGGGCGAGGACTCCAGCCCCAACAATCGCGACAGCCCGTAGCGGCGGAAGTCGGCGTCCACCAGCAGAACCGGCCGGCCCAGTTTCAACGCCAGCGCGCCCGCCACGTTCAGCGCGGTGACGCTCTTGCCGTCGCCGATCTGCGGGCTGGAGACCGCCAGCAAGTGCACGGGCCGCAGGCTGAGCAGGATCTTGGTCCGAATGATGCGGTACTGCTCGGCCGCCCGCGGATTCTGGCCGTCGAAAGGCAGCACCAGGGCCGGATCCGGCGCACGCACCTCGTGCACGCGGATGATCCGTGCCAGCCGTTCGCTCAAGACAGAGGACGTATTGGCCTCGCCCGGGGCCGCCGGGTCGGGTACAGGATTCATCAGAGTAACCTCGCCAGCCAATTGGACAGCCCTTCCCACAGCCCCCGGGCTGAGTTCGCGTTCCACCAGCCCAGGGCCAGCGCCGCGCCGCCTAAAGCGGCCACCGCCAGGGCCGCGAAGGCCGGCCACAACCGCCTGCGCCGCGCCGGAAGGACCGCCTCCACTTCCTTCACCAAGGGCGGGACCCGGCCCAGGATCACGATCCCCGGCGGCAACTCCCATTCGCCCAGCAGGGCGTCTTTGGGAAGCTCGACGGCGAACGCCGCCGCCACCCCCAGCAACAGGCTCAGAGTCACGCCCAGCACCAGCAGCAGCGGCCGGTTCGGCTTGACGGGCGTCTCCGGCACACGCGGCGCTTCCAGCAGGGTGAACCGCTCGCCCTTCTGCCGTTTCTCCATCTCGGCGGCGGTCTCGGCCGCCAGCCGCTTGTCCAGCAGCGACTGGTAGTTGGCCTTGCTGATCTCGTAATCCCGCATCAGCGAGGCCAGTTCCTGCTCGCGCACCGGCAAGCGCTGGAGCCGGCTCAGCACCGACTCCAACTGGCTGACGGTCTGCTTGCGCTCCTGTTCCAGAGTCTCGATCTGCCGGGCGGCGGCCAAGGCTTGCGCCTTGAGATTTTCGATGCGCTCCCGCTCGCGAATCAGCATCTCGTCGAAGCGAGCCTGACGAGCACCGGCGGCGGCTTGCGGCCCGTCGGCCTGCGTGCCGTTGGCCTTACCGGCTTTGGCCGCCCGCTCCTGCTCCTCCATGCGCCGCACGGCCCGCAGCGTCTCCTGAAGGCCGCGCACCTCGGGATGATCCGGGGTGTAGCGCCCGAGAGCCACCGCCAACTGCTGTTCCAGGCTCTGCGAGGTCCGTTGAGGCTGCCCGGGCAGGCCTGCCTGCTGAGGATCCGCCTCTTCGATCACTCGCTCGATGGCGGCGGCCGAGGCCTGGGCGGTGGCTGCGCTGGTCTCCAGCATCAGCTTCTGCTGCTGCGCCCGGCTGATGGCCTCCTGAATGCCTTGAAGCTGAAGCTGCAAGCGGGAGGCGGTGGAAATCAGAACGTTTTCCTGCTGAGGCAGTTCGCCGTTGTACTTGAGCTTGTAAGCGCTCAGGCGCGCCTCCTGCTCCTCCAGGCGCCGCCGCGATTCCACCAGTTGGGTCTCCAGGAACTCGGAAGTGCCCACGGCGTAGACTTCCCGGGTCCGCAGGTTCTCTTCGATGAACAGATTGGCGAGCTGGCTGGCCACCAGGGCGGTGACGCGCGGGTCCGGCCCGTGGTATGCCACCCGAAAAGCCCCCGGCTGCTTTTGGCGGGCGCCTTCCTCGACCCGGATGGCGATGTCCTCGCGCATCATCGCGACGACTTCTTCCTCCGGCCGGCTGCGCCGCTCGCGCGGGTAGAGATTGAACTTTTCGATGATTTCCACCAGCCGGCGGTGACTGAGGATCTGCTGGCTGATGGCGGCGATGCGATCCCGCAGCTCCACATCCACCGTGCTGGCCACGAATTTCTCGGGGATGCGCTGCGATTCCACCAGGATCAGCGCCTCGGATTTGTAAATGCTCGGGAGCTGAGAGACCACCACAGCCGCGAGGGCTACGCCCGCCAGCCAGGTTAGCGCCACCAGGAGCCGGCGCTTGTAAAGAATGCGCGCTACCGAAAGCGGAGGCAGTTTATTCTTGCGGCTGGGGCCGCTACGCGAAGCCATGTCCGGAAATACCGCCGCCTGGTACCTTGCAAGCCGTACGCCAAACCGCCCCGCTCGCGCCGGCGCGCGCCTGAACCGCCCCCCGCAAGGCCCGGGCCGCATGCCAACTCATAGTTGCGCCGCCGGATAGGCTGCCCGGCCGGGCTCGGCGTCCGCGCGGAGGAACATTTGTTGCATTCCGTGCCAAGCTTTTTCCTCTGCCGGCAAGCGGCTCAAACGGGCCGCAGCCTGCGCTTGCGGCGGCCCTGCGGCGCCGGCAGCCCCTCAGGCGCGGGCCGTGCGCGCCTTTGGCCTGCCAGTTGCTCCTCGAACAGGCACGCCCCATGTCGCGACTGGGAAAATGGTGGCGCCCGGCCCTGCTGGGCGCTTTGCTTGCGGCGCTGTATGCCGAAGTGGCCGCCTCGCTGGCCGTCCGCTGGTGGGAGGACGACGGCTATTCCCACGGCCTGCTGGTCGCGCCTCTGGCCGCCTATCTGGCCTGGCGGCAGCGCGCGGCGCTGCGCGCGCTGCCGGTTCAGCCCGACGGGCGCGGCTTGCTGGCGATCCTGGCCGCCTGCCTGCTCTATGTGACCGGCAGACTGGGCGCCGAATTCTTCCTCACCCGTATCTCCCTGGTGATCATGGCGGCGGGCTTGGCCTGGACCTTCTGGGGGCGGGCCCGCCTGCGCCGTTTGTTGTTTCCCCTGCTGCTGGTGCTCTCGAGCATCCCGCTGCCTGTGCTGGTTTACAACAAGTTGGCCGGCCCGCTGCAACTGTTGGCTTCCTCGGTCTCCACCGAGCTGGCCCAGTGGCTGGGCGTTTCCGTCTACCGGGACGGCAACATCATCTACCTGGCCGACACCACCCTGGGCGTAGCCGAAGCCTGTAGCGGCTTGCGTTCGATCTCCTCGCTGGCCGTGGCGGCCCTGTTGCTGAGCTGCCTGGAGCTGCGCCGTACGGGGACGCGCCTCACGCTGCTGGTGTTGGCCTTGCCGATCGCCATCGGTTTCAACGTGCTCCGGGTGGCCGGCACCGCTCTGCTCTCCGAGCGAGATCCGGCGCTGGGCAGCGGCTTCTATCACGGCTTTTCCGGCTGGCTGATTTTCCTGGCGGGCTTTGGTGTCTTATGGCTCGGGGGACGCGGACTGCGGCGGTGCTTCGAAGCCTCCGGCCGGGAGAGGACGGTATGAGGCAGGGATCGGGCTGGCTGTTCTGGGGGGCGTGTTCGCTGCTGGTCGCCAGTCTGGCGGCTTCGCGAGTCCGGGACGCGCGCGGGTCCGAGGCAACGCCACGGGCGCTGGAGGAATTCCCCCTCGAGCTAGCGGGCTGGAGAGGCAGCGACGACGCGCCTCTGGCGGAGACCGTGGCCCGCTCGCTGGGCGCCTCGTCCTATCTCTCCCGGACTTACCAGCGCGACGGGCGCGGGATTCATCTCTTCGTCGCCTATTACGCCAATCCAAGGGCCGGCGAGACCATGCACTCGCCCAAACACTGCCTGCCGGGCGCCGGGTGGGAGCCGGTGCAGTTCGGGACCGCGCCCGTGAGCCTGGGCGATCGCACCGTCTCCATCAACCGCTACCTGCTCTATCGCGCAGGGCAGCAGACCCTGGTGCTCTACTGGTATCAAACGGCCGAGCGCGTGATCGCCAGCGAGTACGAAAGCAAGGCTTACTTGATTTGGGACACGCTGGCGGGGCGCCCTCCGGGCAGCTCGGTGGTGAGGCTGGCGCTGGAGGCCCGGCCCGGAGCGCTCGAAGAAGGCCGGGCCTTCGCCTCCCAGGTCATCCCGGCGCTGGCCCGCATGTACCGGCCCTGAGCCGCGGCCCGGGCCCGGCTACTGAACACTCAATTGCACCCCGACCCGCGTGAAGAAGTTGTCGCCGAACCCGCAATAAAAAGGACTCTCCCCGATCGGTGCATTGTCCGGGATCGTAACGTTGAGTTGATACAGCCCCGGACTCACCAAGGCGGCCGCCACCCGGGTCTGGATCCCGGCCAGGTAGCACTCGGGCGTGCTGGGCAGCGAGCCGCTCTGGCTGGCGGCGCCGGCGATCAACGGCGTCGTGGGCAGGCCGAAGCCTACGCCCCAGAGCGAGATCGTCTCGCCCGGCCGCGCGGGCGTGGAGAAGCCGGGGAACAGGTTGAGTGCGCCCACCAGGCTTCCGTCTGCGTGCGTCGCCGCCGCCGCGCCTTGGGCCGAGAACAGCAAGAACGCGGGACTGACGCGGTCCTTCAAGCGCAGGAACGCTCCGCTCGACTGGGTCCCTTTGGTCACTACGATGGGAACCTGACCCAAATAATCGTCCAGCGGAGTCAGCACGTTGATCTGATCGGTGGCGCAGGCCGGCGTCGTGGCGGCGCTACAGAACCACCACACATGGGCCGGCTTGCCGTTGACCGTCACGCTGACGCCTCCCAGCTCCGTCGGCATCCGGCCCTGGGCGAACTCCGGCGCCCCGCTCCAATCCCTTCCTCCGGCGGGCGTGTCGCGCGGGACCAGGTTTCTGCCCTTGATCTCGATCCAGTCGTTCTGGGCGATCCGGTTGAAACCGCCGGCGGTGGTGACATTGGTGATCACCGGTGTGTCCGGACCGGCCCCCGTGATGCTTCCCCTCAGGGTGGCGGTGGTCGTATCTCCGGATTCGCCCGTAATGGTCAATCGCCCGGTCCCGGAGGCGCCCGCGAAGGCTCCTGTCCCGCCGGTGATCATCACGGGCAGCTCAGGCGTCGGGGATCCCGGGGGCACGGTGAGGAAGACCTCGACGCTGTCGGCTTGCGAAAAGGCGGCCGTCAGGTTGACTTCGAGGAAATTGACGTTGTCGTCCCACCGATTGGTGTCGGGCCGTGCCGTACCCGTGACCTTAGCCTGCCCGAAGGGTGTGAAGTCGGCGGTTCCAGCCAGGTTAGCGAACAGAGTGACGTTGGCGGCCATCGCGTGGACTTGGCCGTCGCTGATGGTCAGATCCAGCGTTTTCCCGCCCAGCAGCGCGGCGCCGGTGAGCTTGAGCGTGTAGCCAAGCGGCCCCTCGGAGGTACGGCTCAGAGTGAGTTGCATGCCGCCGGCCGCGGCGGTGGCCCCCGCGTAGGCGCCCGAGCCGCCGGTCAGCCGCCCTTCCAGCGTCAAGGCGGCGGCGTTCGGGTCGGGCGTTGCGGGAGTGAAGATGTTGATCTGATCGAGGCGGTTGAACACCAGAGCGAGCGTCCCGCGCACCGGGCCGACGCCCGAGTTGTAATCCGGCCCCAGGTCTTGAACCCTGTTGAGCACCAGAAGCGCCTTGCCCAGCGTGCCGACGGTTCCGGTTCCCAGCAGGATCCTGGTGTAAGTGGCGGTTGCGGCGCCGTCGGTCAAGGTTACGGCGGCGCTGAAGTCGGTCGTCTGTGCGGCCAATCCGATCGGCCACAACAAGATCAGAGACCAGGCCGCCGATTTGCGGCGCGGCCTCCCGACGCCCGACTCGATGGTTCGACGTAAGCAAATCCCAGTGGTCATGTTTGGTAACCCCTCTGCGCCCATCCCACGCAATTGAGGGGCCGCGGCCCAACTGACTCAATTCCCGAGAGTTGCCCAAAACGCCTCGCCTCCAACCACCCGCCGGACTATCCAAAAGCATAGTCGGAGACGCCCTTCGGATAGTCGGTTCCCTTTCATCTACCCGTTTCACGAGGGAAATCCACAGGGCTCGCCTTCCGCCCCGCCCACGGGGACCGTGCCGCCGGCCGCCCTTGCAATGCCCCCGCGCCGCAGCTATCTCGCTTCCAAGCCGGGCGCCCAGCTCAATCACTTGACGATTGCGATGCGGGCGAACGGCGGAACGCCCTCGATCGAGACCGTAACGCTCTGGACCGACTCCGGAACCAGATACTTCGCCCACACCTCGATCGTCTGCTCGGGGCGGATCACGATATATCGGTTCGGCTGGCCGTTGCGTGAGGCTACGGGGCGCCCGTCACTGTCTCGGGCGACTGGGAATTTGATCCGCTTACCCTCGTCCAGCAGATAGCTCTCCCAGGACAGGCGGTACGGATCTATCCACCCCGTTCGCTCGCCTGTCAGCCGCTTCGGCTCGCCGCTTTCGTTGCGATACCGCCAACGCGCGGTAACTACGGTCGGGGAATCGCGCTTGATTTCCAGCAACTCGACCGTGACCCCGCCCACCTCATGATGGGCGGAGGCGATCGCCTGCTCGGCCGGCGGCGCCGCCGCGCCGAGTATTACGGATAACACCCAGATCCCAGTCAGCATCCTCGTATCTCCTCTGTGTAGCGGGCGGCCGCGCCGCCCTCGGTTTTCCCTTGCCAGGGCGCGCGCAGCCCCAGGCCGCTGCGCTCTATGCGTCAGGCTGCGCCTGATCGTCGGCTGGGGCCCCGCAGCTAACCTAGTCCGTGATCCGTGCGGGAAATAAAAAAAGCGGGGGGCCAGGCGCGTGCCGGGAGAATCCCACCTGGCCGCCCCACCTCAGCTTTCGCAACGGTGAGGCGAGCGGGGAAACAGCCTCCGCCGTCGGTTAAGTTCTCTTGCCTACCGCCCGCCGGGTTCTTACGCCCGCGCGCGCAGCTTGCGAGCCAGAAGCAGCAAGGCCGAGCCTAGCAGCAGAATGCCCGCCGGCTCCGGCACCGGAACGATGCCGCCGACCGTGACCACCAGGTCGTTATAATCGAAGTCGGTGTGATCCTCGAAGGCGATCACCCAAGTGTTGCCGCTATCGGCGTTGGGCAAGTTATAAGCCAAGGCCCGCGCCTTATTCGCCCCCGGATTCAGGTCGTCCACCGTGTAGTAGACCGTCCCCAGCGGCTCTTTCGGCTTGATGTAGAAGCCGAAGCCCAGGTAGCTGATCCCTGAGAATGGGCCGGTGTTGACCCCCGCACCTCCGCTGATCGTCCCGCTGGTCGGGGTAGTCCAGGTTACGGTTGCCGTCACCCCCGCCGAGGCGGGACCGAGGAAAATATCGTGCATGGCCGGATCACCCGAGAACATCCCGAACACGTTGATGTTTTTCCAGCCGGCCCACTCGATTACCAGCGTCGGGGTCATCGAGCCGGGATAACTGGCCAACATCCAGTATCCGGCAGTTTGCTGGTCATTGATGACGTCCAAGCACCCGGAGCAGATGTCGTCCAGAACCTCTTGCAGATCCTGCTCGATTCCCGGCGCCGGATTGACCGGCACCGGCCGGGTGTTGAACGGGTTGAACGGATCGGCGAACGCCCACGGCGTCAGCGCCAGAAGCAGCACCGCCACGAAAGCTATACGTGGTCTGGTCATAGTGTGTCCTCCGGGCCGAGCTAGGGGCAATCGAGGGGCCAAATCCCGGCGCATGAAATTTCCTTTACTATCAAAGAATTCGGCCCCCCGCCCGCCCCGCAGGGGGCCGAATTTCTGGGATATCTGGAAACTGGCAAGGACTCCGGCCCGCGCTAGCGCAGCGAAGCGCGCGCCTCGGCCAGCAGCCGCTCAGCTTCCCGCAGCTCGGCCAGCCGCGGGTCCAGCCGCCGCGCCCGCTCCAAGGCGGCGCGGGCCTTGACCAGTTCCCCGGACTTCAGGCGGGCCATCGCCAGGTGATAGTGGTGCAGCGCTCCGGCGTTGGCGTCGGCGGCGGCCCTTTCCAAGTGCGGGAGGGCGCTGCCGTAGAGTCCCTTGCGGTAAAAGGCCCAGCCGATCGTGTCGTCCACCGCCGCGTTGTCCGGGGCCAGCTCCTTGGCCTGCTGGGCCAGCCGCAGGCCCTCGTCCACCTGGTTGTCGTGTTCCACCAACAGATAGGCGAGGTCGTTCAACGCCATCACGCTGCGAGGGTTCATCTCCAGCGCCTTGCGGTAATGACCGATAGCGGCCCGGTAGTTGCCCGCACGGGTCTCCAGGCTGCCTAAAAGCAGGCGGGCGGCCAGCGGCTCGCTGCCCGATCCCAGAAGACCCTCAAGAATCCGCCGGGCTGAGTCCGGGTTGCCTTCCATCACGTCCAATTGCGCCAGCCGCAAAGCCGGGGCGGCAAGCTTCGGATCGGCTTGCCGGGCGGCCTGGAAGGCGGCGCGGGCTTCCTGGTGCCGGCCGAGCGTGAACAGCCAGTTGCCCAAGAACATCTGCAAGGCGGCCGAGGCCGGCTGCCGAGAGACGTGTTCGCGGACCTTGGCCAGGCCCGCCTCGATCTGCTTCTGATCCGTATAGCTCTTGGCCAGCAGCATCAGAGCGGGCAGATGCTGGGGGTCGCGCTGAAGCGCCTCCTCCAAGGACTTGCGCGCTCCGCTCAGATCCTTGGCGTGCAGGCGCAGCCGGGCGTCCTGGGTGAGGAACTCAGGGCTGCGGGCAACCCGCAGGGACTCCTCCACTGCCTTCTGCGCCCTGGGCCAGTCGGGCAGAGCCAGCAGAGCCCGGTTGCGCAAGGCCATCAGCCGCAGGTCGCTTTTCTGCGGCGCCGGCGCGGCTTCGATCAAATCCAGGGCGGCTTTCGGACTCTTCTCTTCCAGCCAGGCGGCGGCCAGCTCCAGCCGGGCTTCCAGCAGGACGGGTTTCAAGCGGAGCGCTTCGCCCAGCTCCTGCTTGGCTGCTTCATTCTGTCCGCGCAGCCGGTGCACGGTCGCCATGTGGAAGCGGGCTTCGGCTGAATCGGGCGCCAGCTTGAGCACTTTCAGCAGGTCGGTCTCGGCCTCCGCCGCGCGGCCGGCTCGAAGGTAGATCGCGGCCCGCTCCAGCAGCGCTTGGATGTCGTTGGGGTTCCGTTTCAAAGCCGAGCCCAGCAACTTTTCGGCTTCCCCCGCCCGCTGGTTGATCAGATAGGCGGTCACCAGGCGGCTGCGCAGATCGCGGTCCGCGGGGTCCGCACGTTGAAGCGTCTCCAGTTCCGCGATGGCCTCCGCCGTTCTTTGCCGGCTGAGCAGGAACAGGGCGTGGGCCGCCCGATAGCTCTTGTCGGGCAAGGCCGAGAGGCGCCGGTAGAGGCGGTCCGCTTCCTCGATTTGTCCGGCTTGCAGGCGAAGCTGCGCCAGGCGCAGAATCGCCGGACCGTTGTTGCTCTCCAGTTGAAGGGCGCGGTTCAGCTCGGCTTCGGCTTGAGGCAGCTTGCCGGTAAGCAGGCAGAAGTCCGCCAGGGCGACGGCGACGTCCGCCGAGTTGGGGACCTTGGCGGCTGCTTGCCGGAGAACCGCCTCTGCGCCTGCCGGGTCCTGCTCGGCCAGCTTCATCTTGGCCAGCGTGATCAAAGCTTGCAGATTGGCGGGAGCTTTCTCCAGGACCTGCTCTAGATGAGCCCGCGCCTGTTCGGGCCGGTTCAGGCGCAGCTCGGTCACAGCCAACACGTTCAGTACTGCCGGATCGCCCGGGGCTAATGCGGCCGCCGTACGCGCTCGCTCGGCGGCCTCCTCCAGGATCTCCTGCCGGCGGCTGGTCGCCATCAACTGGGCCAGTTTGACCTGCGCGCCGACGTGTTTCGGATTCAGCTCCGTCGCCATGCGCACCACGCCGCCGCCGGGGGGGCAATTACCTGGATCCAGATTGGGGAAGGCCAGGCGGGATTTAGGCGCGGGGTGCGAAAGGGCCAGGGCGG
>JBBIMA010000007.1:0-27781 GCA_037444625.1 Solibacteraceae bacterium | reverse complement strand
GGGCTTCCCCCGCGGCGGCCCCGCCCCCCCCCCCCCCACGCCGGTGCGGAAATTCCCTGTCTCCAGATGGGCTAAGGCCAGACGGTAGTAGGGCTCGGGATCCGAAGGGGCCAGGCGTACTGCGTTCTGATAGTCCAGGATGGCGCGCGCGAAGTCTTTCTGCTCGAAGTGGCGTTGCCCGCTGGCCATGAACCGCGCCAGCCGGGCCTCGGGCGTGCGGCGGCAGGCGGTCCCGGACAGTGCGAGAGCCGCCGCCAGCGCCAACACAAACCCTGTGGCGAGCCGTCGTATAGCTTGCATGTGAGTGTCCTCTGCTATGAAGGCAAGCGGCGGGCCAATCGCCGGCCGGCCGCGTCTTAGTTCCCCTCGTTCACCTCCAGCGAGTAGTCCCGGATCCGGCAAGCCACGCCGAACGTCCCGGAGGCCGCGCCGGGCTCCACCCGCAGCACTTCCGCACGACACAGCAGCACCACCCGGCGCGGCCCGGCGTTGCGATTCAAGGGAAACTCGATCCGACAGGTCAGGGACTCTCCCAAGGCGAAAGGCTCCGCCGTCAGGCAATAGAAGCCTTTACTGCTTAAGTTCTCCGTCACCGCCGGGACGAAATGATCCTGGCCGTCTCGACTCAGGCGGAGCGGCCACCGCAGGCTCATGCGGCGCCGGGTGCGCTGCTCGCGCAAAGGTTCCATATCAAACCTCGGGATTTTGTGCCAAACAATTGCATCGCAGGCAGGGCGATGGACCCCATTGCCGGGCCCTGGGCGGGAGGGTCGCCGCGCGCAACGCCGGGCCCCGCCCTGACCCCCTCAACGGCTTGACCTTGCAACGGGATGGTGTGATGCCCAAGGCCGAAGCGCCGGTACCAAGGGTACTAGGGGTTCCAAAAAATCTTCCGGATTGCTTGGGCTGTTGCATCGCGGGCCTCAGGCGTCGCCCCACGGCTCCGAAGCACGTTTCTGGCCAACGTCATCAAATACATACAGGTGGGGCTCGGAGGACAAGGCGAGGGTTCAACACCTCCGGTGGCTGCCTCTCGGCGGGCGCGCAGCGGGAAAATGCGTTGACGCGTGGGCTGGGATGTATTACACTTAATTCATCCGACACTCACTACGTGGGGGCCCGGGATGGCCCGGTTGCCTTAGCGGCTTGGAAGGCAGCCATGGGTTGCCTCGCACAGCGCCAACGGACGCGGAGAATGCTCAGCGAGATCGTACCGTTTCACAGCGGCGAGTTCACCGTGGTCTTGGGCGGAAGCTGCGCGAAGCGGTGGACCGGCCTCGAGCGCGCTTTGGCGTCGTATCCTAAGGCGACGGCCGTGCGCTCGACTGCGCCGCCGCCGGAATTCCATTCCTTGATCCAGCGGAGTTCGCCCTGCGTGGTGATCGCGGACGCCGACCATCTGGCAGCAGCCGGCGCTCCGCTGAACGGTGCCGGCCCTCTGAGGCCTGGTCCGGGCGTTCGCATCTTGGTGGCAGAAGAGGCGCCCGAAGCCGAAGCCTTCGAGCGAGCTCTGCGCATGGGATGGTGGGGCATCGTGTCCCCTTCGGCTCCGGCGCGCCTGGTGCGGCGCGCTGTGCTGGCGGTCTCGCGCGGGGAACTCTGGGTAAACCGCGCAATCCTCACCCAGTTGGTGTTGCGCTTCATCACTGCGGTCAACTGCGGTTTGACCCGCCGGGAGGCCGAGGTTCTGGGCCTGGTGGCGGCAGGTTACAAGAACCAGGAAATCGCCGGGCGCTTGTTCATCAGCCTGGAGACGGTGCGCTGGCATTTGCGGAGCCTGTATAGCAAACTGGGCGTGCACGATCGTCTGAGCGCCGCTATGGCGGCCTGGGGAGTGCCGGGCGCAGCGTCGGTCAGTGCGGCCGACGGTGGTGCGGCCGGTACGGCCTTCGCGGCGGGCGGCGTATTCCACGATGGGCGGGATTAGCTGGGGCCGGGCGGTAAATACCCCCCGGAATGGGTGACTGGGCAGTGGGAATCCCCCCTGCGGAGAGGGGCTAATCACCCCTGTTGTTGGTTAACTAACTTTAGTATGCTGGAGAACGCAGCCGTGTTGTTGGACCAAGATCGTGCCGGGAGAGTGAGGGCATATTGCAACTTTCCGTGGAGTCCCGCGCATATTCCCCGGAGCGACGTCGCTATCGCAGATACGCGGCGGCTGAATTGGGTTGTAGGACCGTCTGGCTCAACGAGTCAGCCAGGGAGGACATTCGATTGGTAAATATCTCGGCGGGCGGCATGTGCCTTGAGACCGGCCGCCTGTTGCGGGAAGGACAACAGGAAAGTTTCCGGGTCTGGATGCAACCGCCCATGGGCGCGGCGGTGGTGCGCTCGGTGGTTCGCTGGATCCGCCCGGCGAACGGTAAGTTCATGGTGGGCGTGGAATTCCTGGAAAGTGACAAAGGTTGGTTGGGTCCTGAGCAGGAGGAAAGCCGGAGCGGCGGCCTCGAGCGATGAAAATCTGCCTGGTTTCCGAAGATCACCGACTGACCGCGTGCTGCCGCGAGCTGCTGGCGGCGCTGGAAGGTGCACCGTGGGAGCTGGCCGCCACGCCGGCGGCCGAATTCGCTCCCCAGGACGGTGACGTCTATATTTGGGACTTCCCGCCCGCCGGCCGCTTTCCCGACTGGCTGGCCGGCTGCGCCTCAGCCCGCCATATCTTTCTGATCCAACGGGGCGATCTGGCGACCTTGCGCGACCTGCTGCCCGCCCAGGCATTTTACGTCCTGCTCAAGCCGGTCAACCGGGCTGCCTTGCAGTCGTACCTGGAGCAGTGCGTGCGCTGTTCCGGCGAGGCCGAACGCGTCGCCTTTCTGCGCAGCGACCGGGATAACATCCTGGAATGCCTGCTGGAAGCCAACGTGCGCCTCCAGGAGTACGATCAGCAGAGAACCAACTTCCTGGCTCGTGCGGTGCACGATTTTCGCGCACCGCTGACCGCCCTCAACGGTTACTGCGGACTGCTGCTGAGCCAGCAGCTCGGTCCGCTGGGCAGCCGCCAGAAGGAAGTGCTCGAACGGATGCAGCACAGCATCCGGCGGCTGACGCGCATCGCCACCGCCATGCTCGAACTCAGCACGGGCCGCTTGGTCGAACCGCGCCCCGAGCTGGCCGAGGCCGACATCGAGACTTGCATGGACCAGGTTCTGCACGAAATTATGCCCTTGGCGGCGGAGAAAAACCTCAACCTGACGGTTTCCCTCGAGGCCCCGTCCGCGCCCCTGGCTTTCGATCGCTCGCAGATCGAGCAGGTGCTGATGAACTTGCTGGATAACGCCTGTAAGTTCACCCCCAAGAACGGTGCGATCGAGGTCCGGGGTTTTCCCTTCTTCTGGGAACGCCGCAACGGCCGCGTCCGGGACGGCGCCGGGCAGCCGGAGCGCCGCCTGGCCATGGTGCGGACGCCCAACGCTTACCGCATCGAGGTCTCCGACACCGGACCGGGCGTGCCGGAACCTTACCTGGCCACGATCTTCGAGGAATACACTTCCTACGCCGGGGGACGCGACCGCTCCGGCGGCGGCCTCGGTCTGGCGATCTGCAAGATGATTCTGCGTGCGCACCAGGGCGACATCTTCGCTTACTCTTCGCCCAAGGGCTTCACCTTCGCCTTTGTTCTTCCCTACCGGCAGCCGCAGGGCCAGCGTCCCGCAGCGCAGCCCGGCTTGAGTGTGGTGGCGGGCGGGCGGCAGCCCAACGGAGTAAGGAGGTTGGCGGGCTGATGGCCAAACGCACCGTCCTGGTGGTGGAGGACGATCCGGAGGTCCGCAACTATCTGGAGATGGCCCTGCGCTGTCAGGGTTACCAGGTGGAAACGGCCGAGGACGGCGAAGAGGCGCTGGCCCGGCTGGAAAACGGCAGCGGCCAGCGCATCTCGGTGGTGTTGCTCGACATCCTGATGCCCCGCAAGGAAGGCTTGGAGGTGTTGCGCGAGATTCGCATGAGCCGGCCCAATCTGCCGGTCATCATGCTGTCCGGACTGTCCTCGCCTCTGAAGGTCGTCGAAGCGATGAAGAGCGGGGCGTCGGACTTCCTGGCCAAGCCTGTCAGCCACGAGGATCTGGATCAGGCCATACGCAAGGCTCTGGAAGCCGCCCTGGGCGAGGAGCAGGGTCCCTCGGCCGCGGGAGAACCCGAGCCGGTGACTTTTCCCGGCGCGGCCACGCCTCACTCGGAGGCCATGTTGGACCGCGTGGCCGCCTCCGACGTGCCCGTGCTGCTACAGGGCGAAACCGGCGTGGGCAAGGAGATGCTGGCCCGCAAGCTGCACGCGCGCTCCCCCCGGGCGCGCAAGCCTTTCCTCAAGGTGAACTGCGCCGCCCTACCTTCCGAGCTGGTCGAGAGCGAGCTGTTCGGCTACGAGCGGGGCGCTTTCACCGGCGCCTTCCGCAACAAGCCGGGCAAGTTCGAGATGGCCGACGGCGGCACCATCATGTTGGACGAAATCGGCGACATGGACCTCAAGCTCCAGGCCAAGCTGCTGCACGTGTTGCAAGACCAGGAGTTCGAGCGGTTGGGCGGACGCGAACCCGTGCGCGTGGACGTGCGGGTGATGGCCGCCACCCACTGCGACCTGGAGGCCGCCGTGCGCGAGGGACGCTTCCGCGCCGACCTCTACTACCGGCTCAACGTGATCTGCCTGCGCGTGCCCCCTCTGCGCGAGAGGCGGGACGAAATCATTCCCCTGGCCGAGTTCCTGCTCGCCAAGCATGCGCCCCCGGGATCGCGCCCGCCGGTGCTGCCGCCGGCCCTGAAACGAGCCTTGCTGGCTTACGACTGGCCGGGGAACGTTCGCGAGCTCGAGAACGTGATGCGGCGCTATCTGGTCCTTCAAGACGCCGAAGGGCTGGCTCGCGAGCTAGGCCGGCGGAACCTGGTGAGCGCGCCCGCTTCCGGCGGTCCCATCGCCGTCCCCGTGCCGGCCGATCCCCGGCGGGATTCCGTGCTGGAGGCGGTGAACCAGGCCAAACTCGAGGCGGAGCGGCGGGCCATCCTGGAAGCGCTCAATGCCACGCGCTGGAACCGCAAGCGCGCCGCCCAACTGCTCCGAATTGACTACAAGGCGCTGCTGTACAAGATGAAGAAGCTGGCCCTGGCCGAAGAGGCCCCCGCCGAAGGCTCCTGCCGGGAGCGCTATCTGACCGCCGCCCAAGGCGCCTGATCGGGCGGACGGCGGCGGTCTTTGCGCACGCTTCGCGCCCAAGTTTCTCCCAAAGTGCCAAAGATTCTCCCTTTTCGATTCCACGGCCCGCAGAAATCATGTAAGTGCTTCTGCGGAAAGAAACTCCGGGCGTTGGAACCTCTCTTGCTTCCTCTTTAACAGGCTTGCCTCGCCCGCAAGCGGCAGGACGGAGGAGATGGAACTGATCTGGTGGATCGGCGTCGTTTGGCTGGCTTATGTGTACGCCGGCTATCCCCTCTTGCTCGCCTTGCTGGCTCTGATCGCTCGGGTGCGTCCCAGGGGCGCTTCCGAGCGCTTGCCCAGCGTCTCGGTGCTCATCGCCGCGCGCAACGAGGAGAAGGACATCGGCTGGAAACTGCGTGAGACGCTGGCCTGGGATTACCCCGCCGAGTTGCTCGAGGTGCTGGTGGCCTCCGACGCCTCCGAGGATCGCACCGAAGAAATCGTGCGCAGCTTCCCGGACCCGCGCGTCAGGCTGGCGCGCATGGAGACCCGGGGCGGCAAGGTGCGGGCTCTCAACCGCCTTTATGAAATGGCGCGCGGGGAGCTGCTGTTGCTCACCGACGCCAACGCTTCGATCGGGAAGGACTGCCTGCGCCGCATGGTGCGGCACTTTGCCGATCCGCGCGTGGGCTGCGTCACGGGTACCACGCGCCCGGTTGTCGAAGGGGACGGCGACAGGGTGGGCCGCGGCGCCGGCGCTTACTTCAGCTACGAATCCCTGATCAGCCGGCTGGAGAGCCGCCTGGGCTCTGTTCTGGCCTGCGACGGCGCCATCCACTGCGTGCGGCGCAGCCTTTACCGGCCCTTGGATCCCGAGCTGGCCAACGATCTGGAACTGCCCTTGCGGGTTCTCGAAGCCGGCTACTGGACGCTCTTCGAGCCGGGGGCTTGGGCGCGCGAGCGGGAAACCGAATCCTCGCGCCAGGAGTACCGGCGCCGCAAGCGGATCGCCGCCCAGGGCGCCCTGGCGATGCGCAAGCTCTGGCGCGGTCTGGGACCGCTGCGGGGATGGCAGTTCCTTTCCCATAAGGGCCTGCGCTGGCTGACGCCCGTGCCGATGGCCCTGGCGCTGATCGCCTCGGCGGGGCTGGTCGAAAGGCCTTTCTTCCAAGCCGCGCTGGCCCTGCAACTGCTGTTCTACGCCTCGGCGCTGGCGGGCCTGCTGGAAGTGGGCCGCGGGCGGCTGCCGGGCAAGCTGTTCGCGCTGCCGTTCTATGTGGTGCTGGGCGCGAGCGCGGCCTTCGCCGGGGTGCTGGAGGCCTGCCGGGGCCGCAGTTACGACATTTGGGAGATCGCCACGTTGTCCAGAGGGGCTCGAGATGCCAACCCTTGAAACGCATGTCGCGGCGCGCCCGCTTGCCGGGAAGGAAAGCGGTGCGGGCTGCATTTTCTCGGTGGATGTCGAGGACTGGTTCCATATCCTGGACCTGCCCGGAGACTCGCACGAGACCTCCTGGGAGCACCTGCCGGCGCGGGTGGAAGAGAACTTCCTCGGATTGCTCGACCTGCTCGAGGCGCGGCAGGCGCGCGCCACTTGTTTTTTCCTGGGCTGGGTGGCCCGCAGGCATCCCGGACTGGTGCGGGAGGCGGTGCGGCGCGGTCACGAAGTGGCCTCCCACGGCTACGCCCATCGCCTGGTCTACCGGATGACGGAGCGTGAGTTCCTCAGCGACGTCCTGCGCGCCAAGCACTTGTTGGAGGACCTCGCCGGGCGTGAGGTGGCCGGCTTCCGCTGCGCCGGCTTCTCGGTTACCCCGGCGACCCCTTGGTTCTTCGAGCGGCTGGCCGAGACCGGCCACCGCTACGACTCTTCGGTCTTCCCTGCGCGGCGAGGGCACGGCGGAATGCCCCGGGCGCCCCTGGGCCCTTACCGGGTGCAGACCGCGGCCGGCGAACTGCTGGAATTTCCCATCAGCGTGGTGGAGGGCTTCGGGCTGCGCCTGTGCCTGTTCGGCGGCGGCTACCTGCGCTTGTTTCCCCTCTCGGTGGTCACGGCCATGGCCCGGCGGGTGATGCGTCGGGGACGGCCGGTGGTGTTCTATCTCCATCCGCGCGACATTGATCCGCGCCAGCCTCGTCTGGCCATGCCGGCGCACCGAAGGTTTCGCAGTTATGTGGGGTTGCGCGGCGCGCAGGCCAAGCTGGACGCCCTGCTGGCCAAATTCCGGCCGACCAGCTTCCAAGACTATCTGGCGGCGGAGGGTATCGCCCTACCGAGTTACTCCTATGCCGGTTGAAGTAACCAGCTTGGACGGCGATATGAGTCCCTGGCGGCAATTCGCCGCCGGGCGGCCGGGCGCCTCGATTTATCACGATCCTCGCTGGAGACAAGTGTTCCAGGAAAGCTTCGGCCACCGCTGCGAGTATCTGGCGGCGCGCAGCGACGGCCGGGTGACGGGAATCCTCCCCTTGGTCCGCCTCGAGACGCTGTTATTCGGGCGCTTCCTGGTGTCGCTGCCCTTCGTCACTTACGGCGGGATGCTGGCCGAGGACCCCCGGAGCGCGGCCGCGCTGGCCTCGGCTGCCGTCGAGCTGGCCCGGAGTTGCCGGGCGCGCCACATCGAGCTGCGGCAGCGGGAGGAGGCGGCCATCGGCTGGGATTGCCGCCGGCACAAAGTCTCTCTGGCGGTCCGGTTGCCGGAGCGGGTCGAGCAGGCCTGGTCCGCCCTGAGTTCGCGCCTGCGGGGCAAGGTTCGCAAGGCGGAACGCAGCGGCGCCGCCTTTGCCGCACTGGGCCCGGAGGGCCTCCCTGGTTTCTACGCGGTTTTCGCGCGCAACATGCGGGATCTGGGGACGCCGGTCTATCCTCGCCGTTTCTTCCAGAGCATCGCGCAAAACTTTCCCGAGGCGCTGTGCCTGTTTCAAGTAACACGGGAAGGCCGCGTGGCGGCCGCCGCCTTCGGCCTGCGCTGCGGCGAGGAACTTCAATTGCCCTGGATTTGTTCGGATTACAGATACTCGAAGGATTACTTGAACGAATTCCTTTACTGGTCGGTTTTGGCGTGGGCCCACGGCCAGGGTTTGCGGGTGGTGGATTTCGGCCGCTCGACCGCGGGAAGCGGCGGCCATCGTTTCAAACTTCAGTGGAATCCCGAGGAACGGCGCCTGCCCTGGTATTACTGGTCCCCTAACGGCGCGGCGCCCCGGGCGGATCCCCAAAACCCGCGCTACCGCTTGGCCGTCCGCTGCTGGCGCCATCTGCCCCTGGCGGTGGCCAACCGCTTGGGGCCGCCCATCGTGCGGGGCTTGCCGTGAACCGGCCGGGGAGCATTATGTACGGCAGTGAAAAGTGGATCTTCGAGCCCAGCCCTCTGAAGCGCTGGGCCTATCGCCTGTTGGGTGAAGTGCACGTGCCGGGCCGGCTGCGCAGTTACCACATCTTGCGCACCCTACGGCGGCTGGGCTTGATGGACCGGCCCGTGCGCATGCTGGACGCCGGTTGCGGGCGCGGCGACCTGGCCTTGCATCTGGCCCGGCGAAAACCCGACTGGAGCATCCTGGGCTTGGATCTGGACCCCGTCAAGGTGGACAGGGCGAACGGCATCGCCCGGCGTTTGCGGTTGCACAACGTCGAGTTTCGCGCCGGGCGCCTGGAGGAAGCCCGGTTCGAGGCCGAGTTCGACCTCATCGTCAGCGCCGACGTGCTCGAACATATCGAGGACGATGAGACCGTCATCGCCAATCTCTGCCGGGCCGCCCGTCCCGGCGGCTACGTGCTGGTGACCTCGCCCTCCGTGCCCCAGCGCAAGCATCTGCCTTCGGTGCGCTGGCGGGAGCGGCGCATCGGCTTCCAGCCCTCCGATTACGGCCACGTGCGCCAGGGTTACAGCCGGGAGGACTTGGAGAGGAAATTCGGCCGGGCCGGCGGGCGCCTGGTGCATTCCCGCTTCACCTTCGGGCTGTTCGGCACCCTGGCCTTCGATATTTTCTTCACGATCGGGGACAGCCGGCCCAATCCCCTGGTCTTCGCCTTGCTGTTCCCCGGGCTGATGGCTCTGGCCGGCCTGGACCTGTGCTTCCCTTCCGATTCCGGTTCGGCCATCCTGGCCGCGGCGCGCCGCGAGGACGGCCGCGGGCGAGGAGGCGAGGCATGACCGGCGTCTTCATCCTGGTGGATGCCTTGGGCTGGGAGTTAGTGCGCGATCGCCCGTTTCTCACCGACCTGCTGCCTTACCGCCGGCCGCTGCGCACCGTCCTCGGCTTCAGCTCCGGCGCCATTCCCTCCATCCTCACCGGCTTGCTGCCCGAGGCGCACGGCCACTGGAATCTCTTCCTGTACAGCCCGGAGAGTTCTCCCTTCCGCTGGCTTCGTCCCCTGCGCCGCCTGCCCTCCCGCTGGATCAACCACCGGGCGGTTCGCAAGGCGGTCTCCCTTGTGGGCCGTAAGTTGAGCGGCAGCGACGGTTACTTTTCCATTTACGGCATTCCCTTGCAGTTGCTGCCGTATTTCGATATTTGCGAGAAGCACGATATCTACCGCCCGGGCGGCTTGCGCCCCAGTCCTTCGATCTTCGACCGGCTCGAGCAGGCGGGGGTGCCCTATCGGGTCTATTCCTATCATCGTTACACCGACCGCGAGGCGGTGCGCGCCGCCGTCCGGGATCTGAAGGCAGGCGCGGCGAGCTTCTACTTCGTCTACCTGGCGGAGTTGGACGCGTTTCTGCACCGGCAGGTAAACTCGCCCGAGGCGCTCGAACCCCGCCTGGCGCAGTATGCCGAGCAGATCCGGCAGGTCTTCGAGGCCGCCGTGGAGCAGGATCCCCACACGGCTTTCTACGTCTTCTCGGATCACGGCATGACGCCCGTCCGGGAGACCTTCGATCTGATTTCCCAGATTCGCCGGCTGGGCTGGAAGGAACCCGCGGATTACCTGGCCCTGTACGACTCGACCATGGCCCGCTTCTGGTTCTTCTCGCCCGAGGCGCGCCGGGCGATCCAGAGCCGGCTGGAGAGCCTGGATTGCGGCCGGATCTTATCGCCCGAAGACCAGAAAGCGCTGGGCCTCGGTTTCACCGACGCCCGCTTTGGCGAGCTGATCTTTCTGATGCGGCCGGGCTGCCTGATCTGCCCCAGTTACATGGGGCGCATCCCCTGGGCGGGCATGCATGGCTTCCATCCCGAGGACCCGCACTCCTCGGCCGCCCTGCTGGCCCGCCGCCCGCCGCCCGTGCCGGTCGAAGGCATCTGGGAGATGTTCGATCTCATGCGCCGCGAGGCAGGATTGTGACGGCGAGCAAGCTACGCATCCTGTTCTTCTTGAACTCGCGCACCTACGGCGGGGTGGAAGAGGTTGTTGCCGCGCTGGCCAAGGGGCTCGATCGCGAGCGCTACGAGGTGCACCTGGCGGCGCCTCCTGCTCTGCTGCGCAGCTTTCAGCCCGCGCTGGCAGGCGCGCCCGTGCATCTGCTGGAGATCGGTCTGCACTCGTTCAAACAGACCGGCGCCCAGCGCCGCTTGCTGCGCTATCTGCGCGAGCGGCGCATCCAGCTCGTCAACTCCCACATGTTTTACGCCACTCTCTTCGCGGCGCCGCTGGCCCGTCTGGCCGGCGTGCCGGCGGTGGTCGAGACCACCCACGGACCGGAGGCCTGGCGTACAAGTTGGTGGAAGCGCTCCGGCTGGGTGGACCGCTGGATCGAACGGCTGGTCACGGCTAACATAGCCGTCTCGGAAGCCAATCGCCGTTATCTCATCGAGCAGAAGCGCTACCCGGCTGAGAAAATCTGCGTGGTGCCCAACGGGCGGGATTTCGGCCGGTTCGCCGCCCACCGGCCGGAGGCGGTCGAGGCGCTCCGCCGCCGATACGGCCTGGACGCCGGCCGCCGGCTGGCGGTTTGCGTGGGCCGCCTGGAGGAGCAGAAGGGCCACCGGTACTTGCTGGCCGCTTTGCCCGGCGTGATCGCACGCTTTCCTGAGGTGGCGCTGGTTTTGGTGGGCGACGGCTCTTTGCGCGGGCGCCTGGAGGCGGCGGCGGCCGAATTGGGCGTGGCCGGGCACGTCGTCTTCGCCGGCTTCGCACAGGACGTCGTGCCCTTCTATCTGGCCGCCGAGTTGGTCGTGCTGCCTTCCTTGTATGAGGGCATGCCGCTGGCCGCCATCGAGGCCGGCGCGGCGGGCCGGCCGATCGTGGCGACCGGCGTGGACGGCACGCCCGAGGTGGTCGAAGACGGCCGGACCGGTCTGCTGGTCCCTCCCCGTTCGCCGGAGGCCCTCGAGCAGGCCATCTGCCGGCTGCTGAGCGGGCCCTCGGCCGCCCGCGCCATGGGCGAGGCGGCCCGCGAGAGAGTCCGCCGGCACTTCAGCCTGGAAAGCCAGATCGAGCTGACCAGCCGGGTTTACCAGGCGGCTGTCAGGAGACGGGCGGCGGCATGATCGCTCTCTACTACATCCTGCTCCTGTTGATGCCCTTCTGGAGCTATCCCAAGTTGCCCAAGTTCGGGGAGACTTGGACGCTGATCAAGATCGCCGGCATCCTTACGGTGCTGGCGGCCGGGCTGCAAGCCCTCCTGGACGGCTCTCGGGCCCGCCTGCTGCACTGGCGCGAGAGCCGCCTGTTCCTGCTGTTGTTCGCCTGGGCGGCGGTCTCGGCTTGGACGATCAGCCGCTGGGAGTGGGCGGCCAATCCCCTCATGAGTTATCTCTCGCTGGCCGCCTACCTTTATCCCACTCTGATCTTCTTGCAGGACGCAACCGCTTTGCGCTCGGCCTGTCAGTGGGTGGCCTGGTCCATGTTACTGGCTTCTTACTCGGTTTTCTCCCAGTTCGTCAAGTACGGCGTCAGCCGCCCGGGCGGCATCGTGGGTGATCCGAATTACTACGCCTTGGTCGCGGTTTGCATGCTGCCCCTGTGCGTGGCGCTCTGGGGGGAAAGTACGGGCGTTCGCCGAATCTTGATCGGGTTGACCTGCGGCATGCTGATCGCCTCGACGCTCTTGGGCGCCTCCCGGGGCGGTTTCCTGAGTATGTTGTTTTGCCTGGGTTACCTGGTCTTCCACGGCCGGCGAAGGGTGCTCCTGCTGGCCGGGCTGGTCCTGCTGATGGCCGGCTTGAGCTGGTTCCTGCCCCACACTCCCCTGGATCGCTTCTTGCACGGCGATCGCGGGACGGCCGTTTCCACTGAGATCCGGCGCGAGTTGCTCAAGGCGGGTTGGCAGATGATCGAGGCCCATCCGCTCACCGGCGTAGGGCTGGGGATGTTCAAGCCGCGCACGGCGGAACTCCAGACGGCCGTCGCCGACGGCCGCATCGGCCATAACACCTACGTCGAAGTGGCGGCGGAACTGGGCGTGCCCGCCTGCCTGGTCTTTCTGGCCATCCTGTGGAGCGGCTGGCGGCGCAGCCGGAAGCTGGCGGAACAGTTTGCCGAGCGGGGAGAAGTTTTCCTTGGCCGCATCGCCCGAGGGATCGAGGCCGGCATCATCGCGTACGCGGTCGGCGCCCTGTTCCTTTCGGCGGAATACGCCCGCCAGTTGTGGATCCTGGTGTGGTTCGGCCTGGCGCTGGCTCAGATCGCCGAAGGGGGCGAAGAGCAAGGCGAGGTCGCATCGGAAGAAAGGATCGAGGATGAGCTTGCCCTCCCGGAGCATGCCGTTGCCCGCGACTGAGCCGGCCGAGGACGTGGTTCGCCGCCTGGCCGACTGGGTCCGGGAGGCCCTCCCCGAAAGCCTCGCCTTGATCCTCACCGGCAGCACCGCCCGGGGAGAGGCCACCCTCGCCCTGCGTCCGGAAGGCGTTCGCTGGCTGAGCGATCTCGAGCTGCTCGTGGTGCTCCCGAACGGGGCCGACTGCCGGGCGGAAGCGCGCCGTCTGAACGCCCTGGCGCAAGCCCTCCGCCGCCGCCTGGCCGCCCGGGGCGTGCAGGTCCAGATCGAGCTCACACCGGCGCCGGAGAGATACTTCTCCGCCGTCCGCCCCCATCTGTTCGCCTACGAGCTGATGACGCACGGGCGCCCGCTTTACGCCCGCAGGGACTATCTCGGCCGGATCCCGCGCTTCTCCTGGAAGGATATTCCCGAGGAGGACGGCTGGCGCTTGACTTCCAACCGGATGGTCGAGTGGCTCGAGTTTCTTCTTGACGGCCGCGAACGGGACCTGGCGGACCAGTTCTACCTGCTTTCGAAGATCTACCTCGACTTAGTAACTTCGCTCAGCCTGTTTTCCGGCTATTATGCTCCCACTTACAGGGAGAGGGCCGGCCGGCTGGAGGACATTCTGGCCTGGGCGCCTGCGGCGGGTTGCCCGATCCCGGCCGAGCCGCTTCGGGCGGGCGCGGCTGCGGCGGCCCGGTTCAAGCTCGATCCCCAGGCGGGCTTCGACTGGCTGTGGCGGTCGGAGGCCCCCGATCTGGAGACCGCTCTTCACCAGGCCGGCCGGGCCGATCTCCTCGAGCAACTGCCCGGGCTGTTACTGGCGGTCTGGCGCTGGGAGGCCTCCCGGCCCGCCTGCCGGCGCGCGGCCGGAGCGCTCGCGGTTCGGCTGCGCGGCTGGGCGCGGCTGCTTCTGCGGAGCGGAGGCGCCCGGCGCCGGGCGCTGTTGCGGAGGGCGGCGGTGCTGGTTCGGCACGGCTCGCCTCGCAGCCTGATCTACGATTGCACCGCGGCGCTCGTCGAACATGGGCGGAGCTGTTCTCAGGAGACCTTGCGCCGGGTGGCGCGTCGCTTACCCGCGCCGCCGGAAGGCGGCGATTGGGAGGGACTGGCGCGGCAGACGGTCGCCTTCTGGAAGCGGCACCTGCGCCGGAGTGCCGCCTGAGGGGAGGAGAAGCAGAGTGGAGCCGTTGGTGACGGTCTCGGTGCTCAGTTATCGCAGGCGCGAGGTCCTGGAGAAGGTGCTGCGCTCGGTGCTGGCGCAGGATTACCCCAACCTCGAGCTGATCGTGGTGGATAACGGCTCGGGAAAAGATACGACCGGCTATCTGCGCGAGCGCTACCCCGGGATCCGGTTGATCGAGTTGGCGGAGAACGCGGGCACCGGAGCTCGCAACGAAGGCATCCGCGCGGCGCGGGGCGATTTCATCGTGACCCTGGATAACGACGTGTACTTCGACGACTCCCAGGGTGTGCGCCGCATTCTGGAAGCTTTCCGCCGCCGGCCCGAGGCCGGCTGCATCGTCTTCCGGGTTTGCCACCCGGCCACCGGACGGATCTCTCTGCGCGACTGGTGCCATCCGCGTCCCTGGCAGGAATTCGAGGAACGGGAGTTCGAGACCCATTACATCACCGAGGGTGCGGCCGCCTTCCGGCGCGAGGTCTTCCAGGCCGTCGAGCCCTACTGGCCGCTGCTGTTCATCGGCCACGAGGGTTCCGACCTGGGCATGCGCTTGATGGACGCCGGCTACCGGATCTGGTACGCGCCGGAAGTGAAGGTCTGGCACCTGACCTCCTTGGAGACGCGGCAGGATTGGCGCCCGTTCTACTACTACGCGCGCAACCTGTTCCCGGTGGTCTATCGCAACCAGCCTTGGCCCGAAGGGGCCCTCTATCTGCTGTCCCGCTGGGGCGTCCTGGGCCTCTACGCGCTGCGCGCCGGGGCTTTCCGGCGCTTCGTGCGCGGCACCCTCGACGGCCTGCGGCTGCTGCCCGGTTGCCGCGCCTTGCGCCGTCCCGTCAAGCGCGCGACCCTGCGCCGGATCGCGCAAATCAAACGCGGCCGGCCCGGCTTCTGGTCGCGGCTGGTCTCGGGCAAAGACCGACTGATGCCTCTGCGGCCGCCTGCGCCCGGCGAGGCGGCGGCCGCGGGCACGCCGGGAGCCGAGGAGACCCTATGAAGGGGCGCGTTCTTCTTCCCGCGGGCGCGGCTCTGCTGGCGCTGATTGCGTGGACCTGCCGGCCGGCGCAGGGCGCCGCGCAGCGTGCCGCCAAGCGACACTCCTCCGCTCTGCGTGCGGCCGCGGGGCTCGCTCCGGGCGGCCTGCTGGCCTACCCGAGTTCCACTCCCGGCGAGAATCTGCTCAGCAATCCCGGCTTCGAAGCTTCCGGGCCGAACGGCAAGCCGCTGGGCTGGAGCGATAACGGCTTCCAGTGGGACGCCGCCGTGGCGCACGGCGGCGCGGCCAGCATTCGCCTCACCGACGCCCATTTGATTCCCTACGCCCAGTCGGCTTCCCAGCAGGTGCGGTTGCGCAAGGGAGTCTACGAGTTCAGCGGTTGGGTGAAAACCGAGAACCTGGCCGCCTCTCAGGGCAGCGGCGTGCGCATCTGTCTGGTGTCGGACGCAGGCGGAGGCTGCACTCCGATCGTCAAGGGAACGGCGGATTGGCAGAAGCTGGCTCGCTCGAGAGTCGCCATCTCCCGCGAGGTCACCGCCCGGCTCAGGTTGGAGGCTTACGCCGAGCCCGACGGGACGGCCTGGTTCGACGATCTGGAACTGCGCCGCCAGGAGACGCCCCTGGAGGTCTTCCTGCTCTACCCCAATTACCGCGGCTACCTCTTCAGCGATCAATCGCAGACGGCCCGTTTCGAGCTGAGCGCGGCGCCTCCTGCGGGCGCCGAAGCCTCCGCCTTTCTGGTCGAGGCCGCGGTCTCGGAGGAATCGAGCGGCGCGCTCCTGATGCGGCAGACATTTCCGGCCGAGGAGCAGGCCGTGGCGGCGCTGGATCTTTCCGGCCTGCCCGAGGATCGCAGCTATCTGGTTCGGTTCGCCCTGAAGGAGGCGGTCTCCGGGAACCTTCTCTACGAACATCCGCCCTGGCGCATCCGCAAGGCGCCGGCCGCGCTGCGCCGCGAGATGACCCTGAGCTTCGATGAGCACAACCGCTTCCTGGTGCGCGGTTCACCCGCCTTCCTGCTGGGCGTCTACGACGCCGGCCTGGGCTACGTCCGCTCGGAGGCCGCCTGGGAAGACCTGCTCGGCGCGCAGCGGCGGCTGTTCGAACTGCCCGTCAACCTCTATCTGAATTACTGGTACGGGGAAGCGCCCAACGAGGCGATCCTGCCGCTGCTCGATGCGCTCCACCGCCGAGGCATCCTGGCGCTCACCAACGCCAATTGTTTCGCAGCCAAGCCGGCCGAGGCCACCCCCGGCTACTGGTTCCTGCAAGCCGGCGACGCCGAGATCGAAGAGCGCGCCGCCCACCCTGCCTTTGCCGGCTTCTACGCGGCCGATGAGTGCCGGGGCGATCTGGCGCCCGAGGTGTTCCGTCACGTCCGGCGCATGCGCGCTCTGGATCCGGACGGCATTGCCCTGGGCACGTTACTGGGCAACGCGGACCTCGGACTGTGGCGCGACAGCGTGGACGTGCTGGCCACCGACCCGTATCCTCTCTGGGGAGCTGAGCCCGCCGCGGGCTATCCGCTCGGGCGCGTGGCCGAGTGGACCCGCCTGAGCCGCGAGGCGGTCCGTAACAGCCGCCCCGTCATCACGGTCCTCCAGTTCTTCAAGGCTACGGCCAACAGCCGCTGGCCCACCGAGCAGGAGCTGCGCAACATGAGTTACATGGCCGTCGCCGAGGGCGCCAACGGCCTGCTGTACTGGAGCCTGGGCGCGCGGGCCCTGGCCTGGGTCTGCTCCGGCTGGTGCGAGGAAAAGATCGAGTATTTCGAACGCCTCAAAGCGGTGATGAAAGAGCTGAAGAGCCTCGAGGCTGTTCTGGCCGCCGTGGATCGTCCCGAGCTGCTGGCCTCTGCCGGCCCACCGGAGGCGATCCGCACGCGGGTGAAATTCGCCGGCGGGCGCGCCTGGCTCATTGCTTGTAACGTCACAGGCACACCCCTCACGGCAACCTTCACCTGGAGCGAGGAATTGCGGGGCGTTTCGGTTTTTTCCGAACAGCGCAGCGTCCCGGCCGACGGGAAGCAATTCAGCGACGCCTTCGCCCCCTACCAGGCGCATGTGTACGTGATCGAGTGAGGTGGCAGAGACTTTGACCGGCATCCTCCAATCCGACCGAGATCGCAGCCTCGCCGCCCGTCCCCAGCCTTGCCCGGGCGAGAATGGCGGCCCGGCGCGCCCGCCCGCCGTGCTGGTTCACCAGGGCAACGCACGCAACGCCCTGCTGATTGCGGCCGATCTGGCGCGGCGCGGCGTGCGAGTCGAACTGGCGGCCGACAGCCCTTGGGCGGCGGCCCGCTTTTCCCGCTACGTCAGCGCGTTTCACCGCGTCCCTTCGCTCGCCCGGCATCCGGAAGCCTTCGTACAGGCCGTCTGTCGCATCTGCCGGACGCGGCGGTTGGATCTGTTTCTGCCTTCGTTCCACGAAGTGTTCGCGCTGGCGCCCTTTCGCGACCTGCTTCAGGAGCACACGCGCTATCCCTTCGCCGGGGCGGAGCTGATCCGTCGCGTGGACGACAAGGCGTGCATCGGTGAAATCGCCCGCGCGGCCGGCCTGCTGGTTCCCCGCGCGGCGCGTGTCTCAGCCGAGCGCCCGGTCCTGCCTCCGGGCTTTCGCTTCCCGGTGGTCTACAAGCCGGTAGTGGGCGCCGCCGCCCGCGGTTTCGGCATCGCCCGCGACCCGGCCGGGCTGCTGCGCGGCCTGGGCGCGACCTCGAACTCCTCGGGCTGGCTCGTGCAGGAATTCCTGCCCGGGCCTCTGATTGTCTGGGACGGCATCTACTGGCGCGGCCGAATCCAGGCGAGCTTCCAGTTCCAGGCGGTGCGCACCCGGCCGGCCACCGGCGGCGCCTCCGTGCTGCGCCGTTCGCTGCGCATCCCCTCACTCGACGAGCAGGCGGCCCGGCTGCTGGAGGCGGCGGGCTACGAGGGCTTCTGCACGCTCGATTTCATCCAAGGGCCCGAGCCGGGCCAGTACTGGTTCATAGACTTCAATCCGCGCTTCGGTAGCTCGCTGCACGCCGCTCTGTCGGCCGGCGTCTCGTTTCCCTACCTGCTGCTGCGGCTGGCGCTCGGTTGGCCGGTCGAAGCGCCCCGCTACGCCTGCGGTCTGGAGAGCGTTTCCCTGGAAGGCCATTTCCGCCGCGTCCTGGCCTGGCGGCCGGGCGGCCCCTCGCCGCTGCGCCTGATCGGCGACTTGCTCCAATGCGGGCTGAAACTCCGGCAGGCGGAGGAGCTGGCGGCGGGCGCCTTGCCTTTGCTGTTGACGCCGCTTTGCGAGCTGGTTCGGAGAGCGAGGGGCACATGAAGCGGGCCTGGCGCAACTTGATTCGGCGCCTCCGGCGCGACGGCTGGCGGGGCACGGCGCGAGCTCTGTGGAGGGCGCTGCGCCCCACCGAGTTCGGAGTCTATCGCCTCGAGAAGCCGGCGGCCCCCGTCCTGTCGCAGCCGTTCGCTTTGTACAGAGGCTTGGCGGCGCTCGCCGCCCTGCGAGCGGGAAACGGGCTGCTGCCCGACCAGTTCTACTACGAGGGCAGGGAAGGGTACCGCGACTGTTTCCTGCTGGCCCAGGACGGCGAACCGGTGGCCGTTCTCTGGGTCATCAGCGGGCGCAACGCCAGCCGTTATTTCGTCCTGGGCGAGCGAGCGGTCGAGCTCGGCGGCCTTTACGTCCGGCCTCAGTTTCGAGGTCGCGGTGCCGCCAAGCAATTGCTTTGGGAGAGCTCCCGGGAGCTGCTCCGCTGCGGCGTCCGCGAGATTTACGGCGTCATCGAAAGCGGCAATGATCCGTCCCGGCGCGCCGCCGAAGCGGTCGGATTTCGCAAGGTGGGAGTAATCCGCCGGGCCTTTCTCTTAGGACCGCGCTATCGTACAGGCGACGGCCGCACCGAGAGCTGGGGCCGCGCGCTGATGGCCCTGCTCGCGCGCCGCGGGGAGGCCGACTCGTGAGAGCCGTACCTGCCGTGGCCGAACTGCGCCGAATCTGCCATAAGGACGAGAGCGTCTACGGCGCCATCCCGCCCATTTCCAAGCGCTTCATCCATCCTCACGTTTCCATTCACCTGACCCGGCTGTTTCTGCTGCTGGGCGTGCACGGCGAGACGGTCACCCTGTTGATGGCGCTGACCGGAATCGCAGGCGCCTTCTGTTTTCTGGCGCAGAGTGCGGCCTGGCGGCTCGCCGGCTGCTTCCTGTTGATCGCCTCCTGGATTCTGGACCACTGCGACGGCGAGGTGCTGCGCTACCAGGGCCGCTCCTCGGCCTACGGCATCCTGCTGGACCGGCTGACGCACGTCATCGAACATCCCGCGCTGCACTTCTGTCTGGGCTGGTCTCTGGGCGCGGCCGATCCGCTTTGGCGACTGTTGGGCTCGCTCAACGCCGTGGCGGTGTTGATGCTGCTTTGCATCCGCCTGGAGGTAAAGTCGCTGCCGGGCTGGGGCAGGATTCCGGGGCGCAGGCCTCCGGCCAGACGGGGCTTGCGCGGCCTGCTGCGGAAGGCGCTGGGGTTCTATCGGGGAACCCTCATGCAGGGTTACGGCCCCGTGGTGGTGGTCGGGCTGGCGGCCGGCATCCTGGCCGGCCGGCTGCGGGAATACTTTCTGCTGCTGTCGCTGTCGCTGTACGCCAACGTGGGACTGACGCTGGTGCTGGTGCTGGCGTGAGCCCGCCGGCAGGCGCCTGTGCGGCTGCCCCCTCAGACCGGGACGCTCGCCTCGAGCCCCGGCCGGCTCTCCGAGGACGCAGCCGAGGTGCGAGGTTCCTCATGCTCGCTCTGAGAAGCCCGCGCCGGCCTGGTCCGCCCCTCCGGCAGTGGCTGGGCGGCGTCAAGACCTGGGTCGCTTCCAGCGAAGGCTCCCTGAAGGAACGGGCCGTCCGGGGCGCCCTCTGGTTGTTGCTGGCCGACGTCGCCAACCGGCTGGCCGGCCTGGTGAAAGTGGCCGTCCTGGGCCGCCTGCTGCTGCCCCGTCACTTCGGCCTGCTGGGCATCGCGCTGCTCATCCAGAACTGGGTTAACGCCCTCACCGAAACCGGCATGAGCTCGGTGTTGATTCAAAAGAAGGGGGACATTCGGCCTTACCTCGACGTCGCCTGGACGCTGAAGCTGGCGCGCGGCTTGCTGGTCGCGATCGCGCTGTTTCTGCTGGCGCCGTTCGGGGCGCGCTTCTTTGCCTCCCCGGAGGCCGTCCCGATCATCCGAGTGGTGGCCGTGTTGACCCTGCTGTGGGAGTGCGCGAATCCGGCTGTGGTGTACTTGCGCCGGGGGTTGGACTTTCGCAAGGACGTGAGCTGGCGGCTGAGCGGCGTTGCGCCGGGCTTGCTGGCGGGCGTGCTGCTGGCGCTGGCCTACCGCAACACGTGGGCCTTGGTGGGATCCCTGGTGGTCTCCCGGGTGTGCGAGGTGGCGGCGTCCTACTGGGTTCATCCCTATCGGCCGCGGCTGGCCTGGAACCTCTCGCGCGCGCGCGAACTGACCCGCGCAGGCAAATGGTTCACCTGCATCAACGTGGTGGGTTTCTTGGAGCAGCAGTTGGACAGCGTGGCCACCGGCAAGCTGCTCGGTACCTCCGCTCTGGGATCCTACCAGATGGCCAACCAAATCGCCGGCTTGACCACGGCCAAGATCGGCGTGCATGCTCGGGGCGTGCTGTTCCCGGCCTTCGCGAAGCTCAGCCCCGGAGCCCCTTTGCGCCAGGCGTATCTGTCTTCCTTGGGCACGCTGCTGGTAATCGTGGCGCCGGTGGCCTGCTTCCTGACCGTGTTCGCCCAGCCGGTGGTGCAAATCGTCTTGGGTCCGAGGTGGCTGGCGGCCGGGTCGGCCCTGGCTTGGCTGGCCTGGGCCGGGGCGGCGCGCGCCGCGGGCGGCGTCATCACCTCGCTGCTGCTCGGTACGGGCCGGCTGAAGACGGCCGTGGCGATGCAGTTGCTCCGAGTCTCGTTGCTGGCCGCGTTGATGTACTTGTGGCTGCCGTCCTTCGGCTTCACCGGAACCGCCATGGCCGCGGCCACGGCCTCGCTGGTCACCCTGCTGGCGCAGCTTGTCGCCGCCGCCCGCCTGGTGGGCGCGGGCTTCTGGCAGACCCCAAGGGCTCTCGGTCACGCCGCCCTGGCCTCGCTGCCCTTCCTTTCAATCTGGGTGCTGGCCCGGCGGGCGCCCGGCGCGTGGGTCTATGCGGCCATGGCACCCGCCGCGCTCGCCTGCCTGACCGTCGTCTGGCGGGTCCTTCGCGTCGAGTTCCGCGGGAAGTTCCGCTCGCTGTCGGGCGCCCCGGCTGCGGCCGGGTCGCAAAGTTGAGCAACGCGGCGGCGTCGCTCCTCAGCGCGTCACGACGTACACATGAGCCTCATAGGGACCGAAGCTGTCCGTGTAACCGGCCCCGGACGGAGCCAGCGCGCGCGACTCCCCGTAGACGCTCACCCCCAGCGGCGCGAAGCTCCAGGTAAAGGTCGCGGTGGCCGGATCGCCCGTCGAATTATAGGCGATCAGGTAAGCTTTGCCCTCGCTGAATTTCACTCGCGTGCGTATGGCGGCGTTGCTGTTGCCGGTCAATAAATCCGGCCGGTCGAGGCTCACCAGGGCCGGCTCCAGGGCCTTGATTTCCTCGATCACCGACTTGAGCCGCCCGAAGTATTCCACCTTCTCGTCGCACCAGCCCGAACACACATAGGCCAGCGCGTTGGCCCCCAGGCTCCAGTACAGCAGGCCGTTGGCGCCCTCCGCGATCGCCATGTAACTCATGTTGCGCAGCTCGCTCCGCGTCGGCCAGCGGCTGTTGCTGGTGGCCTTGAAGAATTGAAGCACGGTCGCCACCGGACGGCTGCGGCGCACGGTCTCACAGGCCAGCCGGGTCCATTCGCCCACCTTGTTCAGCGCGTAACCGGAAGCCGGCTCCGCTCCCCACAGGGGATAGGGGTCCGTGGCCAGCAGGTCTACCGCATCCGGCCAGAGCGCCAGGTCGCTGTTGCCCAGCAGCACGCCCAGGGAGATGCCGTCCGCATCCAGGGTCTTCATGCGCTGGTAATGCCCGAAGACGTTGGAGGCGATGTAACCCTTGCATTCGTCGGCCGCATAGAAGCCGGCGAAGGCGCCGTGCGCGGCCCGGGCCTGAATGTCGCTCTCGGGCGCCGTCAGGAACCAATAGGGCGCGGTCTGCTCCACCGTTTTCGTGTCGAAGCAATTGGCGTTGGTCAGCCCGTAAATACCCTTCTGCTGGAGCACGTTCAACATGGGCAAAATGGAGGAATTGGGCGCCTCGCCGTACCAGTAATTCAGATACAAATTGATCGGCAGCTCGAACAGGCGCCGGCTGTCGTTGAACATTTGCTCCCAGGCGCTTTCCGACGTCTTGTAAGAGAGGCCGGAGTCGTACACCCCGAGCAGAAAGCTCGGCCGGCCGCGAAGCAGGATCCGGTTGTTCTGGTCGAAGCTGATGGTCAAGTTCTGGCGCAAGCTTCCCGGGGCTTTCCAGATCCGGTAGGCCGGATACTCGAAGACCACGGCCTTGGAGCTGTTGAGCAGCCGGAAACTCACCTGGTAGGCCCGGTCGTTGGCGAAAGCGGAGAAATCCAGGGCGGCGGTGAAGACGGCCGCCGCCGGGTAACTAGTCCTGCGCAGGACCTGGCCGCTGAGGGTGTCGGTGAGCACCGCCTCGACCTGGTAGGCGGAAAAGTCGCTTCCCTGGGGCGGGTCCACGCTGACCTCGAATCTCGCCGTGAGCGATTGATCGTCGAAGAGCACGCCCCGGTAGTTCGGGTAGAGCAGGAAGACGCTCAGCGGGAACTGGTGCCGGCGCAGTTCAATGTCGTCGAACCAGGCGGTCCCGTCGGGTTCGGCGTAGGCCTCCAGCTTGATGCGCGCCGTCACATCCTGCGCGATCGCCACCCGGGCCACGCTGAGCTTCTGCCAGTCGGCCGTGCCCTTGACGATCGAAGTGCACGCGCCGCCCGCATCCGACGTCAGACAGATGCGCACGCCGCTGCCCCGGGTGGCCGCCAGGCTGCTCGTTTTCACCCACCCGCTGAATTCGTAGATGCCCTTGCGCAGCGCCACCTGCTGGGAGGCCGACTGGGCGTAGGGAATCAGATAAGCGTCGGTCAGGCGGAAACTGACCGAGCCGCTGTGCGCCGTAGTGGTGTCCGTCTGGAAGCCGTTATCGCTCCAACCCAGCGGCTTGCCGTTCGATCCCGGGGTTTCGAAGCCGGGATTGCTGAGCAGGTTGGGACCGATCACTGAAACGGGATAGGCGGTCAAACCGCCCGTCTCCACCCCCAGCCGGCCGGCGATGGGCGCGGTCCGGAAGGCCATGTCGGCCGAGACCGCTGTGTTGCCCGCCGCATCCCGCGAGCGCACGCGGCAGTGGTAGAGCGTGTCCGGCGCCAAGCCCGTGAGCGTGATCGAGTGAGCGATGCTCAGCCCGGCGTCCACGGGCGACAGCGAACCGTAGGAGGTAGTCAGGCCGTACTCGACCTGCCCGTCGGAGGGCTCGTCGGTAGACCACGTGATCTGAGCGGTGCTCTCGGTGACCGAAGAGGCCACCGGTCCGGTGATCACCGGAGGCACTGTGTCCGGCGTCGTGAAGACGCCGTCGGCGGAAACCGCCAGGTTGCCCGCCGCATCGCGGCTCTTCACGCGGAAGTGGTACGTGGTGGCGGGCGAGAGTCCCGACAGCGTCACGGCGTGGGCGGTCCGCAGCGTGGTGACGAGCGGGGACAGCGAACCGTAAGCGGTCGTCAGGCCGTACTCGACCTGCTCGTCCGCCGCTTCGTTCGTGGTCCAGGTGATCTTGACGCTGCCGTCGCCGGCGGGTGCCGCGGCGATGTTGCTGATCGTCGGCGGCGTGGTGTCCGGGACCTTCTGCTGCAAGATGAGGTCGTCGAACCAGGCGGTCCCGTCGGGCTCCCCGTAGGCCTGAAGGGAGAATCGCGCCGTGCTGTCTTCGGGGACGACGATGTCGGTCAGTCCCAGATACTCCCAGTCGCCCGTCCCTTTGACGATCGCGGTGCACGCCGAGACCGTCCAGGGATAGGAGGGCGGGGCTTGCAGGCAGATCCTGACGCCGCTGCCCCGCGTGGCGGCCAGACGGCTCTTGCGGACCCACCCGCCGATTCGATAGGTTCCTTTCTTCAGCGCCAGTTGCTGGCTGGCGGACTGGCTGTAAGCGATCAGGTGCGCGTCCTGGAGCCGGAAGCTGACCGCGCCGCTCCGGAACACGCTGCGGTCCACGCTGAAGCCGTTGTCGCTCCAGCCCGTTGGTTTGCCGTTTGAGGCGATCTGTTCGAAACCGCCGTTGACCAGAAGATTGGGCCCCCAAAGGTCTTGCGCGGATAGCTGCGATCCGAGCGTGCCGAGCACCACGGCCCAAAGCTGGATAAGTTCCCGGTGGTGGATTCGATGAAGCATCGGTACCTCTGTCGCGTTCGGGCCCGACCGCCGGAGGATCCGTGCGTACGTCTCATCGGCCGGAAAGGAAGGAAGTTGAGTGCATGCGACGTTCGCTCGTCTGCCCCCGCCAGGACTACCCGACCTGCGAGGCATTTCGGGGCTCGAGCGGCCCCTTCAAAAGGTTGGGCGCACGCCAACCTCACATATTCTCATAGTCCCGGCGAGTTTCTTCAAGTCTCACAGGAGTAAATATGTTCATGTTAACCCCAAATAGGGTGCAAATTACCCCTTTGGCCTACCCGCCGTGGGCCGAGGCGCCCGGATATGATGCGGGGCGGCACGCTATCTTTGGGGCCCCTCCCGGGGATCGGTCAACGATCGCGCAGACGCCGTTCCGGTTCGCGCGCGCGGGCGTCGGAGCGGTCGCCCGCGGGACCGGCCGGGCCCGCGCTTGTGCCCGCCCCTTACGACGCCCTTTATTTTCCGGCCCTCGCAACCGCCCTGCGCTCGGCCGCTCACGCCTCGGCTTCCGGCAGGGGGGACTCATGCGGGGCGTCCGGCGCGTCAACCTGGGGTAGCCAGCGGCTGAGCTCCTGCTTGAGGGCGTGATACTCGGGCCGGTCCGCCAGATTGTGCCATTCCAGCTCGTCGTTTAAATGATCGTAAAGCTCCTCCGTGCCGTCGTGATACCGGATGTAGCGCCAGCGCTCGCTGCGCACGGAATGGTTTCCGCGCAAGTAAGTGGTCACCGCCGGCTGCTCCCATGCCGCCTGGGGGTTAGCAAGCAGCGGCGCCAGGCTTACTCCCTCCAGGCGCGGCCGGCGCGGTAATTCGCACAGCTCCACCAGCGTCGGGTAAATATCCATTAAGCTTACCGGGCGCGTGCAGCGGCTGCCCGGCCGAGTGACGCCCGGCGCAGCCATGATCAGCACGTTGTGGGTCGCCTCCTCCCAGAGCGCGAATTTCCGCCAGTGCAGCTTCTCACCCAGGTGCCAGCCGTGGTCGCTCCAGAGGACCACCGTGGTGTCGCCTGCGTGCGGACCTCCCTCCAGGGCATCCAGCACTCGCCCCACCTGCGCATCCACGAAGCTGATCGAGGCCAGGTAGCCTTGGACCGCCCGGCGCCATTGACCATAACGCAGGACGTTGCGATGGTCGCCCTCCGGGCGGGCGAACTTGCGCCCCAGGGGCGGAACGTCGTCCAGATCGTCCTCCTTGACCGTGGGCAGGGTCACGCTTTCCGCCGGATACATCTCGAAGTACTTGCGCGGAACGTACCAGGGCAAATGGGGCCGGAAGAATCCCACCGCCAGGAAGAATGGCCGGTCGTGCTTGCGCGTCAGCTCGCCCCGGGCCCACTCGGCCACTTTCCAATCCCCCATGGCGCTGTCGGGCACATCGAGCGGGGCCCAGTCGAAGTGCGCGGCGTTGGGGATCCCGTTGGCCGGGCGCTGGAGCGGGACCGGATCGGGCGGCTTGTTCTGCCTCTGCGAGGGAAAGTACTCCTGCCAGCTCGCCGGGTCGGGAAAGCCGCCGTGGAAAATCTTGCCCCCGCCGACGACCCGGTAGCCCTGAGCCATGAAATGCTGCGCCAGGGTGACGGCCTCGCGAGCGGGCGCCGCCTTGCGGAAGGGTTGGCGATTGTCATACACCCCCGAGCTGGAGGGCCGGATTCCCGTCATCAAGGCGGCTCGCGAGGGATTGCACAGAGGCGCCGCGCAGTGCGCGTTGGTGAACAACAGGCCGCGCGCCGCCAGCCGGTCCAAATGGGGCGTCTTGACGTCCGGGTGGCCTCCCAGGCAACCCACCCAATCGTTCAAGTCGTCTATGGCGATGAACAGGACGTTGCGGCGGCTCACCGGCCGGGCGGCGGCCACAGCCGCCCCCGCCAGCGCCGCCAGAACCTCGCGCCGCCTCAAGCCTTGCATAGGGCTTTCCAGCATAGCATGCCGCCCGCGATCCGGTGACCCTGAGCGGCGTTACAATGGCTGGTTTGATCCTCACCCTCACCGTCAACCCGGCCATTGACCGCAACTTCACCACCGACCGGCTGGTGTTCGAGGACCGCACCTACATCCTGGAGAGTTCGGAATCCGCCGGCGGGCGGGGCATTAACGCCTCCCGCCTGATACACTCCTTCGGGGGGCGGACCCTGGCGTTGGCCATTGCGGGCGGGGACGCGGGGGACCGCCTTCGGCAGCACCTCAGCCGGGAGGGCTTCCCCTTCGAGCTGGTCCCCATCGCCCGCGAGATCCGTACGAACCTGACCATCACCGACCGCCAGGGTCTCACCGTGAAGTTGAACGAATTCGGCCCTCGCCTGGCGGCCGAGGAGATCGAACGCCTGGAGGAGGCCCTCCGCCGGAACCTGCCGGGCGCTTCCTGGTTGCTGCTCTGCGGCAGCCTCCCGCCCGGCGTGCCGTCGGCCTTTTACTCCAAGCTGATCGCTATGGCCCACCGGCAAGGCGTGAAGACGCTGCTCGATACCGACGGGGAGGCGCTTGGGGAGGGCTTGCGGGCGCGGCCCACGGTCGTGGCCCCCAACCAGCAGGAGGCCGAACGCTTGCTCAACACAGCGCTGGTCAGCCGCTCCCAGGCCCTGGAGGCGGCCGAGCGCATCCGCAGCATGGGGCCGGACTCCGTGGTGCTCTCCCTGGGCAGCCGGGGGGCCGTGGGCGCTTTCGACGACGCCTTGCTCGAGGCGGTGCCGCCCGCCATCGAGGTGGTTTGCCCCATCGGAGCAGGCGACGCGCTGGCGGCCGCTTACGCCTGGGCCTTGGAGCGGGGCGCCGATCCCGCCGACGCCCTCCGCTGGGGCGTGGCGGCCGGCACCGCTTCCGCTCGCCTGCCGGGCCTCCGCTTCGCCTCTCTGGCGGAAACCCGCGAGATCTACCAGGGGGTCGAGCTGCGCCCGGCCGCGCCCTGATCGGGCTTCATCTCCGGCCCCGGCGGCCTCTGCCCGAGGCCAGCCACATGCCGAGCAGCGTCAGAAACAAGACCAGCAGCACCAGCAAGGTCGCGGCGGATCCGGCCACGAAATAGTCGGCCGGCGTCAGCGGCCGCGGCAACAGCCGAACCAGCACGGTCACCGCGGCCGCGAACAGCAACAGCGACCCGCCGCCGATCAGCAGCCAGCGCAGGCGGTTCCCTTTCATGCGCTTCTCAGGAAGGCAGGACGGCCGGCCTTCGACTCCGGCTCAAGGCCTCCCGAACGCGATCCTCCAGGATGGCCGCGACTCCCGGATGCCCGTCCAATCCCCTGGCGATTTTCAGGCGCATCCCAGGGTGCCTGCCGGCCAGCTCCCGCACCATCCTCGGCAAGTCGCGCTTCAGGTGCACGCCCGCCATCATCAAGTACGGCACGATCACGACCCGCCGGATCCCGCGCCCCGCCAGCCCCGCCACCGCCTCCCCCAGCTCCGGCGCAGCCCGCTGAAGAAAAGCGG
>JBBIMA010000006.1:0-93152 GCA_037444625.1 Solibacteraceae bacterium | reverse complement strand
GCCGGCGGCTCGGTGACGGCCGGGAAGGCTCCGCTAGGCGCAGGCGGCGCCGCCTGGGGGATCGGTGGAGGCGGCGGTGGCGGCGCCGGCTCGGGTTTGCGGAAGGCGCTCAGCATGGCCAGCCGTCGCTCGATGTCCGCCACCACCACGGCGAATTCCGGATCGCCGGGAAATTGGCGCGCGATCTGCTGCGCCCGCTCCAGACTCGCCTGGACTGGGGCGGCCTCGGCCCGGCCGGCGGCCTCCCGCTCCAACTGCCTGATTTCCTCCAGGGCGGCGCGGCGCGCCGCACGCCGCTGGGATTCGCGCGCCTCCTGGAGTTCGCGGCTCAGGATGTCCCGCAACTGGAGCAGGCGCGGCTCGCCCGGGTAAGCGGCCAGGCATTGCTCGGCCTGAACCAGCGCGCCTTCCAGATCGCCGGCCGCGCGCAGATCCCGCGCCTGGATGAAGGCCTGGGCGATGGTTTCGTCGCGCTTGCGGTCCTGGGCCAGCGTGCGGAGGCTGCGTCCCAGCGAGTGGGCGGGATCCAGTTCGAGCGCTTCGCCGATCAGACTCTCCGCCCCGCGCCAGTCGCTCTCCAGCAGCAAGCGGGCCTGGGCCACCAGGCCCTCTACCAGGGCGGCACGGGCCTGCGGGTTGCGCGGGTCGAACTCGAAGGCCCGGCGCAGCAGCGGCACGCCCTCGGCGAAACGCTGTTCGGCGCACAGCCGGCGGCCTTCCGAGAGCAGTTGCTGGGCTTCCGCCGTCCGGCCGACCCCCAGGCGGGCCACCTCCTGGAGGCTGGCGAGTTCCGGATCGTTGGGAAACTCGGCCTCTGCGCGTTGCAGGGCTTCCAGCGCGCCGGAGTAATCGCCCCCCTCCAGGGAACGGTTGATCTGTTCGATCACGCGCGCCTTGGCCTCCGAACGCGCCTGCTGCTCCCGCCGCTTTTGCAGGCGCTCCATCTCGATGCTCAGGCCGGGATATTGCGGATAGATGGCGCCCAGCGTCTCCCACTGGGTGAGAGCCTCGGCGAACTGGCCGCGCTCTTCCTGGTGGCGCGCCTTGGCCACGATGGAATTGACCAGATCGCGCTTGTCTCGCGTCAGCCGCAGGGCGCGCTCGAAATGCGGCTCGCCGGGATAGGCGGCCACCGCCTCCTCCAGGATCGAAACCCGCCGGTCCAAATCCGGTTCGGCCTCGACCTGGCGGTCAATCTCGAGGATGCGCGCCGAGAGTTCCTGGCGCTGCTGCTCCTCGATGTCGAATTTCAGGGCTTGAAACAGGGCGTGCCCCGGGTGCTTGGCCAGAATCTGCTCGCAGACCGCCAGAGCCTGCGCGAGGTTGCGCCCCGCCAGGTGTTGGCGCGCCTCGGCGTAGGCGTTCTTGATGGTCTCGTGCTCCGAGCGCACCTGGTTGTAAAGGCTGCGGTAGGCGGCCGCGCGCTCGGGCGAGGTGGTGTCGGGCGCGCGCTCGTCCAGACTGAGCACCTGCTCGAGCTTGCTGAGCGCGGAGGTGACTTCGCCGTCCCGCCAGGCCTCCAGGGCGGACTGGAACAATTCCTCCTTCTGTTGCCTGACCCGCAGGTACTCCTGCTCCAGGCGATCCACCTCGGCCAGCAACTGGACGGCACGGGACTCGTTGGGGTTCAGCGCCAGCACGTTGCGCAGCGCCTCGCGGGCATGGCTGTAGGAATGGTTCTCCAGGTGCTGGCGCGCCAGCCGGAACCAGTCTTCGATCTTCTGCGACATCATGCGACTTTCGATGTTGGCCTTCAGGGCCAACGCGGCCGCGTTGGCCGGATCCAGTTGCAGGATCTCCTGGATCTTCTGAAGGGCCAGCGGGTATTCTTCGTGCTCGAAGCGCGTTCGCGCACTCTCCAACAGCAGCGTGATGGTGCGCCGGCGCGCGGCTTGATCAATCTGCTTGCGCAAGACGGCGATCGAGCTCTCCAGGTGCCCCTCGGCTTCCAGTTCGGTCAGGATCTCGTTGGCGAACTGGAGGTCGCCCTGCTCGAAAGCCCGCTGGGCCCGCTCGATGCGGGGCTGGATGCGCGCCGGGTCGAAGAACTCGATGGGCTCGTTGCGCAAGGCCTTCTGGAGCGTTTCGGCAAACTCGCGCGCGCTGGCGAAGCGGTGCCAGGGCTGCTTGGCCATGGCCTTGTGCACCACCCGGCTGAGCGCCTGGCTGACCGCCGGATTCAAGGCCGAGACGGGCGGCGGCGTCTGATGCAGGATGGCCTCGATGATTTCCGCCTCGGTGGCGCGCTCGAAAGGCCGCCGGCGCGTGAGCGCCTCGTAGCAGACCACGGCCAGCGAAAACAGATCGCTCAAGGCGGTGGGCGGCTTCAGCTCCAACTGCTCGGGCGACATGTACAGCAGGGTGCCTTTGGCCCCCATCGAGGCCCGCGTGTCCACCATATGGGCCACGCCGAAGTCTATGATCTTGACCGAGTCGTCCTCCATCACGAAGATGTTGCTCGGCTTGATGTCCCGGTGCACCAATCCGCGTTCGTGCGCCGCTTGCAGCCCCCGGCAGGCCTGCGCCATCACCTCCACCACCCGCTCCACCGTCAGCCGCTGGCTGGCGGTGCGGATCAGTTTCTCCAGGGTCTGCCCGGGCAGCAGAGGCATCACGAAGTACGGCTTGCTGCGGCCTTCTTCCTGGAACTCCCCCACATCGAAAATCTCGATGATGTTGGGGTGGCTCATGGCCGCCAGCACTTCGCACTCGCGCTGGAACATTTGCAGCGAAGACCGGCCGGGAGCGTCCCGGAGGGTCTTCAAGGCCACCTCGCGCTTGACCACCACGTCGTAGGCCCGGTAGACGATCCCCATGCCGCCCTGGCCGAGGATCTCCCGGATCTCGTAACGGTTGTTCAGCCGCTGTGGCACCGCCATCGCCCGCCTCCGAGCCTTCCCCCGCGCCTGCTCTCGTGCCGAGTGCCGCCCCGGGCCGGCGCTCCGTCCGCCGGAAGGATCGAAACCGAGAATATCACATCGGCATCGCGCCGGACGAGCCCTCGAGGCTGCACGCCTCAGGCGGAAGTCGGTTGCGGCAGGGCGGCCTCCACTGCCGCCACCAGCTCGGCGGCCTGAATCGGCTTGGAGACATAGCCGTCGGCGCCCGCTTCCAGGCAGCGCTCCCGGTCGCCCTTCATCGCATAGGCCGTCATGGCGATGATCGGGATGTGCCCGCCGGTGCGGGCCTCCCGGCGGCGGATGGCGGCCGTGGCCTCGAAGCCGTCCATGCCCGGCATCTCGATATCCATCAGCACCACGTCGAAGCTCTGCCGGTCGAGCGCCTCCAGCGCCGCCCGCCCGTCGCCCACCAGCGTCACCGAGTGGCCGCGCCTCTCCAGCAGCCGGCTGACCAGGAGTTGATTGACCGCGTTGTCCTCGGCCACCAGTACGCGCAAGCCCTGCGGGGCGCCGGGCGCGGCCGGCGCGACCGGGCGAGCCGGCTCCCCCTTCCCGCGCAAGGCGCTCAGCATGGCGTCCAACAGTTCGGATTCCTTGAGCGGCTTGAGCAAGTGGGCGGCGATGCCCAGCCGGCGGCAGCGTTCGGCGTCGCCTCGCTGCGTGCCGGAAGTCAGCATGATCAGCGCGATGCTTGCCCACTCGGGCCGGGCTCGAATCCGCTCGGCCGTCTGGTAGCCGTCCATCTCCGGCATGTGGCCGTCCAGCAGGACCAGCGGGAAGCCTTGCGCTCCCGCCTCGCGCAGCCGCTCGAGGGCGGCCGGGCCGCTTTCCACCGCCGTGGGCTTCAGGCCCCAACGCGTCAGCACCTCCGCGAGCACCGCCCGGTTGGTCGCGTTGTCGTCCACCACCAGCACCGGCATGCCCTCCAGGTGCAGGCGGGTCTTTTCGGCCTCCCGCTCGCCGGCCGCCTCGTCGTAGCCGAAACGGGCGGTGAAATGGAAGGCGCTGCCCGGCCCGCCCGGCGGGCGCCCCTCCTCCTGCCACGGGCTCTCGACCCAGATCCGCCCGCCCATCATCTCCACCAGCCGGGCGCAAATCGCCAGCCCCAGCCCCGTGCCGCCGTACTTGCGGGTGGTCGAATTGTCGGCCTGCTCGAAGGCTTCAAAAATCGCCTGCTGCTTCTCGGCTGCCACGCCGATGCCCGTGTCGGCCACCGTGAAGTGCAGCGCCGCTTGATCGGCCTCCCGCGCCTCCAGCCGCACCCGCACCACAATCTGGCCCCGCTCGGTGAACTTGATGGCGTTGCCCGCCAGATTGACGATCACCTGCCGGAGGCGCAAGGCGTCCCCGTGCAGGCGGTCGGGTACGTCCCGCTCGACCTGACAAACCAGCTCCAAGCCTTTCTCCCCGGCCCGCGGCGCCAGCAGGCGCAGGGCGTCGCTCAGCGCGTCGCGCAGGCTGAACTCGGCCGGGCTGAGTTCGAGCTTGCCCGCCTCGATCTTGGAAAAGTCCAGGATGTCGTTAAGAATCGCCAGCAACGAGTGGGCCGAATCCCGCACGATGTTCAGGTAGCCGGCCTGCTCGGGCGTCAGCTCGGTCTCCAGAGCCAGATCCGTCATGCCGATGATCCCGTTCATCGGGGTGCGGATCTCGTGGCTCATGTTGGCCAGGAACATGCTCTTGGCCCGGCTGGCCGCCTCGGCCGCGTCGCGCGCCCGCTCCAGTTCCACCACCAGCTTGCCGCGCCGCACATACTCGGCCACCGCCAGCCTCACTAGCAGCCCCATGGCCGTCAGGCAGAGGGCCATGATGGCGATGAAGCCGCTGTGCCGGTACCAGGGCAGCAGAACGGTGAACTCGAAGACGGCCGGCGTGGCGTCCACGTTGCCGTTGCGGTCCATGGCCCGCACTTCCAGACGCCGCCTCCCCGCGGGCAGCTTCTTCAATACCGCCAGCGCTTCCTCCCGGAAGGGCGTCCAGGCGCCGCCGTCCAGCCGGTAAGAATAAGACAACCGTTCCGGCCGGGTGAAATTCCACTTGTCCGCTCCCGCGAAGACCACCCGCACGTCGCCGCCCGGGGCTGCCTCACGCAAGTTCTGCTCCTCGGGCACCAGCGTCTCGGGCGGATCGCTGTCGGCTTCCGGGTGATAGAGCGAGAGGCCGCGCGTCGTGCCGGCCCACAACCGTCCCCGGCTGTCCTGGAAGACCACCGAGGCGAACGTGGAAGGCAGGCCGTCCTCGATCGTATTGGTGAGCCACACCGAGCCCTTCCGGCGGTGCACGCCGGTACCCGAGGCCAACCAGAGCGCGCCGTCGCGCCCCCGGATGATCGAGCGCACCCGATCCAGCCCCCGGCGGATGACCCGCCAGCGCCGGCCGTCGTATTCGATCAGGTCTTCCCTTCCGCCCAGAATGATCTTGCCGCCCTCCCCCTCGAGCATCGAGAAGGTTCCCGCGGCGCGGTAGCCTTCCTCCGGGCCGAAATTGTGCAGTGCGCCGGCCCGCCATACGGCCATGCCCGCTGCGCCCCCCAGCCAGATCTCGCCCCGGCCGCTCTCCAGCAGGCAGCGCACGTCCGACAGCGCGGCGCTCTCCGGCCGCTCGAAATGGTCCTTGAACCGCTCTCCGTCGAAGATCTCCAGCCAGCGCCGCTGGACGCCGGCCTGGCGGGTCTCGGCCCATATTCCCCCGCCGCGACGCGGAACGATCATCACGAAGCTGCGCCCCAGCGGGTGCCGGATGCGGCTGAACACCTTGCGGCCCGGATCGAAGGCCAGCAGATGGGAGGTGTCCTCGACTCGCATGACCAGACGCCCGTCCGGCAGCTCGGCCAGGGATCGAGTGTGGAAGTAATGCGTGCTCTCGCCGTCCGGCAACTCGAAGAACTCCCAGCGCTCGCCCTCCAGCATTCCCAGCCACCGGGTGCAGGCGAACCAGACTCTGCCGCGGCGGTCCTCGTAAATGGCGTGGACCGGAGCGTCCAGGTGAGCGGCCCCCGCGGGCGTGCGCCAGAGCGCGGGAGCGTGCCGCACAATCCCCTGGGTGGTAGCCAGCCAAAAGGCGCCTCCCGGCTCGACGGCCTGGTCCAGGATGATCCCTGAGAGCGGGCCGCGCCGCTCGACCGGCTCTTGGTAATTGCCGCGGATCCGAATCAACTCGTCGCCGTCTTGGACCCAGACCACCCCGTCGGCCCCTCCCCAGGCGCGCAGCCGGCTGGTGCGACCGGCCCAGAGTTTCCGCCACCGTCCGCCCTCGACCACCACGGCCACCTTCTGCCGCGGGTCGCCGATCTCCTCGCCGACCGCGTAGACCTCGCCCCGCTCGCCTTCCCGCAGCTCGCTGAAGTTCCGCCAGCTCGTCGCGTGGGCTGAGTATTCCTCCCAGCCGAAGCTGCCGTCCTGGGCGGCGCGCAGGCGCGCTATGCCCAAGGCGGCGCCAACCCAGACCACTCCGGCGCGGCCCGGGGCCAGGCTCCTGAAGGCGCCCAGACGCGTCTCGCCCGCCCGGCGCACCACCCAGGTGCGCCGGCCTTCCGCCTCGTAGTCCAGCAGCAGGGAGGGCAGCACAATCAAGACCCGGCGGTCGCGATAGGGCAGGCACTGCGCCCTGGCGCGCTCCCCGGGCGGGGCCAGGCGGAGGGCCTCGACAGGGTGCCTGATCCATTCTCTGTGGCGGAACTGCCGCAGTTCGGTTCCTCCCAGCACCCAGATGTCCCCGTTGGCGGTCCCGTACAGCCTGCTCCCCACGCCGGGGGTGGGCAGGCTGAGGACGCGGTAGCCGTCCAGCAGGCTGAAGACGCCCACCTGCCCGTGCCGCGCCAGCAGCCGCCCGGCAGGGTCCACGCTGATCGCCACGGTGTAGGATTCCCGCAGCCCGTCGGAGACCTGCCAGGAGCGCCACTCCGAGGGGTCCTCGGCCGCCAGGACCAGCGCCGGCAACACGATCGCCAGGAGGCTTCGATACCCCATGTTCGCGACAGCGGCGATGATTCGTTCTCTCTTGCCCTATCGGTCAATTTCGGGGAATTTCCTAGTCCTAAAAACCCTTAATCGGCCCGGCGAGCGCCCGCCCGCTATACTGCGGGGTATGCCGCCAGTAGCCCTCTGGATCGCCTTCGCGCTGTGGGCCCCGGCCGCCCCGCCGGCGGCCGAGACCCATACCGTAGCGCCGGCCGTCTACCACCACACGTTCGCCGCCCGCCACCCGGTGCTGGCCCGCATCAAACCCGGCGATACGGTGCGCACCAAGACCCTGGACGCCGGCGGGCAGGACGAGCGCGGCCTGCGTCGCGCCGAACCCGGCAACCCCCTGACCGGCCCCTTCTTTATCGAGGGCGCCGAGCCGGGCGACGGCTTGCTGGTGCGGCTGAACCGGATCCGCATCAACCGCAACTGGGGCTGGTCGGGCTTCCGCCTCCTGCTTAACGCCCTGCTGCCTGAATACGTCGAGGGCATCTATCCGGCCGACTACAAGCCGGATCTGATCCGCAAGGGACGCGCCAATCTGGTGCCCTGGGACATTGACCCGGAGCGAGGTCTGGTGCGCCTGCGCGAGCCTGCCGCCCGGCGCCTCAGGCTGGAGTACGCCGCCCGGCCGATGCTGGGTTGCATCGGGGTCGCTCCGGCGGGCGACTTCGCCCCCACTTCCGCCCCCTCGGGGCCTTACGGAGGCAACTTGGATTACAACCGGATCGTCGAGGGCGTCACCGTGATGCTGCCGGTCTACCACCCGGGCGGCTTGTTATTCGTGGGCGACGGGCACGCCCTCGAAGCCGACGGCGAGCCGCTGGGGACGGGCGTGGAGGTTTCCATGGACGTCGAGTTCACGGTGAACCTGCGCAAGCGAGCGGGCTTGTCGGGCCCGCGCGTGGAGTCCGAAGACTTCCTGATCTCGATCGGCAGCCAGCCGGAATTCGCCAGCTCCTTGGACCGCGCGCTCCAGATGGCCACCACCGACATGGTCCGCTGGTTGACGGCCGAGTACGGCCTGGAGCCCTGGGCCGCCCACCTGCTGGTCGGCTGCCAGGGTCGCTATGAGGTGGTCACCGTGGCGGGCTCGATGGCGCTGCTGGTTCCCAAACGATTTCTGCCCCAACCTTAGCTAGCCCGGGCCCCGGCCTCCACCAGCCGCAGAATCTCCCGCATGCACTCGTGGGACTTCTGGAACAGCTCCGGCCCGAAGATGTGAGTCTCCAGGCCGAAGCAGCCGGCGTAGCCGTCGCGGGCCATGGCCTCGAAGATGGCGGACCAGTCCAGACGCTGGGGGCCTTCCAGCACGCTGCGGCCCTTGATCTGCACGTTGCCGATGCGCTCCTTGGGCAGCAGGTTGTAGCCGTCCGGGAACGGCGTCTCGTTGTGAGCCGCGCCGTTCAGCGCGTCCCAGTTCACCCCCAGGTGCTTGGAAGGCAGCAGCTTGAGCAGCGCGGCCGCTTCGGCGCAGGTGGCCACGTTGCAGGAGCCTTCGTTTTCCACCAGCAGCCGGATGCCTTCCTTTTCCGCCTCCCGGACCATCGGCTCCAGGATCTCGGCGATCCGCGGCAGCAGCGACAAGGGATCGGCCACGCGCGTAAAGGCGAAGATGCGAACCTTGTCCGTCCCGAGGATGTGCGCCGCCCGGATGGCTTGCCGCAGCTCGTCCATACGCCGGTCGAACTGAGCCTGATCGCGCGCCAGGCGTTTGGCCCGCGCCTCGGGAGTCTCGTTGCGGTAGCGTACCGGTTCGGTCCCGGGCAGCGGGAACTTCAGCAGGCCGGTATTGAGAAACGAGACGCGCAGCCCGGCCGCGGCCAGCTCCCGGGCGGCGGCGCGCACTTCCGCCTCGGGCAGAAATTGATAGTAGGTCTTGGCTCCCGGCACGGCGCGCAGCTCGACCCACTTCAGCCCGTACTGCCGGGCGAAGGCGATGGCCTCCGCCGGAGAGGGCGCCACCTCGTCGGTGATGGCGCTGATGCGCGTCCGGTCCACGCGCGGGGCGGCGCTCAGGGAGGCCGCGGCCGAAGCGATCAGGAATTCCCGTCGGGTCATACCTGATCCATGATATCCCGGCCGCGGCCGTCCGGCGCCCTCAATCGCCCAACAATCTGCCGTAAGGTTCCAGCCGGGGCACGTTGTCGCAGACCGCCTTGACGGCGGCCGTGAGCGGGATCGCCAGGATCAGCCCCATAGGCCCCCAAAGCGCGCTCCAGGCCATCAGCGCCACCGTCACCACCAGGGGGTTCAAATGCACGCGCGGCCCCACCAGCTTGGGATACAGCAGGTTGAGCGCAATCAGATGAAACAGCGCCACGATGCCGCTCAACAGCAGGTAGGGCGTCATGGCGCTGTAGACCGGCAGCGCCGACAGGATGGCCGGCAGGACGGCCAGCGGCAGGCCGATGTAAGGGATCAGGCTGAGGAAGCCGCTGAGCGAGCCCATCAACAGCGGATAAGGCAGCCAGAAGGCCCAAAACAGCAGAGCCGTGGCCGCCGTCAGCAGCAGACCCAACAGAAGATTGCCCAACACGAAGGCCCGCACCATGCGCGCCACGCCGCCCAGGCTGCGCGCCGCCACCACCCGCGCCGGCTCGTCGAACAGTTCCAGGAACCGCCGCTGGATGTGTTGCTGCCAACTCAGCATGAAGTAGACCAGAAAGGGAACGAAGGAGGCCATCAGACCGACCTGGTACAGCGACCCGAAATGTTCGGCCAGATAGGACACAATGGGCGGGCGCTCCTGGCGGATGCGCACTTCCTGCACGGGCGGAGGCAGGGGCGGCGGCTGCGTCCGCACCCGGCGCCCGGTGCGCGCAGGCGGAGCGGCCTGGGCTTGCGCCGGCGGGCTGGGCTGTTCGCGCAAACGCTTGGGCACCACAAGCTCGTAAACCGACTTCTCGAACCTCTCCACGCGCGCCGCGACGCTGTCCACCAGATCGTTGACCCGCTGCTGGTATTTGGGCAGCTCTTCCACCAGATCCGCCACCTGCGTGTACAGGCCCAGGCCCACCAGGTAAAGCAGCAGCAGCGCCGCCGCGCAGACCATGAAACTGGCCGTGGCCCGCGGCAGGCGCAGCCGGCCGAGCAGCAGCACGAAGGGATCCAGAATGAAGGCCAGAATCACGGCGCTGACCAGCGTCATGAAAAACAGGCGCCCGAAATACAGCAACAGGACGGCGCCCGCCAAGGCGAGGAATCCCAAGGCCAAGCCCGCAGGCCTGCGCGCTCTTACCGGGGGACGAACCAGCGCCACCGACGACTCCCTGAAAACCGCGTTGCGGGCCGCGGCCTGCTCATCGTTTACTTTAGCACGCCGCGCGCGGCGCGGTGCTTGCTCCGCCTGCCTATATAATGAAAGCGGAACCGTGACCCGACCGGCCCAAGGCCCCGCCCAGCGAATCCTGGCCCTGGATTTGGGAGGGCGGCGCATCGGCCTGGCGGTCAGCGACGAAAGCGGCCGGATCGCCCGGGGACTGCGCACCCTCTACCGCACGAGCAAGCGCCAGGCGCTGGCGGCGGTGGCGCGCCTGGCGGCCGAGCTGGGCGTCGGTCTGATCCTGGTGGGTCATCCCTTGCGCTTGAGCGGGGAGGAGGGCGAGGAGGCTCTGCGGGCCCGCCGCTTCGCAGAGGAGCTGGCCCGGTTGACCGGCCTGCCCGTCGAGCTGCTGGATGAGCGCTTCACCACCGTCCAGGCGCGGCGCGTGCTGCGCGAATGCGGCCTGCGGCTGCGCAAGCAGGCTGAGCCGGTGGTGGACCGCGTGGCCGCCGTCCTGCTGCTCGAAGCGTACCTGGACGCCCGCGCGGCGGGGCGGAAAGGATAGGCCCCGGTGCGCCGCGGGCGACTTCTGGCGGCGGCATGTGCGGCCGGCGCCGCCGCGGCCTCTCTGGCTTTGCTTTCGCTGGGCTTCCGGTACGCCGGCTTCGCCGGGGAAACCTTCGTCGAGATCCCGCGCGGCACGGGCAGCGCCGGCATGGCGCGGTTGCTCGCCGAGGCGGGCGTGGTGCGCTACCGCTGGCAGTTCCTGCTGGCCCGCGCGCTCAAACCCCGGGCCCGGCTCCAGGCCGGCGAGTATCGCTTCAACCGGCCCGCATCCACTTGGGAGGTCTTCGACCGCATCGCCCGCGGCGACGTCTTTTACCTGGCGCTGACCGTGCCCGAGGGCAGCAACATGTTCGACGTCGCCGCCGCCCTGGAGGCGATCGGCGCCCTGCCGGCCGAGGAATTCCTGCGGGCCGCGCGCGATCCCGGGCTGATCCGCGACCTGGCCCCCCAGGCGCCTACCCTGGAGGGATATCTCTTCCCGGACACCTACCGCATCACGCGCCACACGACCGCTCGGCAGTTGTGCCGGCAGATGACCGACCGCTTCCGACAGGCCTGGGCGTCGCTGAACGCGGCCGCCGAGGTGCACCCCACCGTCACCCTGGCCTCTCTCATCGAGAAGGAGACCGCCCGGGCCGAGGAGCGCCCCTTGGTGGCCTCGGTCCTGCTGAACCGGCTGCGCCTTGGCCTCCCTCTTCAGTGCGATCCCACGACCATCTACGCCGCCTTGCTGGAGGACCGCTACCGCGGCGCCATCTTTCGCTCGGACCTGGAGAGCCGCCAGCGCTATAACACCTACCAGCATCCCGGTTTGCCGCCCGGGCCGATCGCTAACCCGGGCTTGGAGTCGCTGAAGGCCGCGCTCCGCCCGGCAAAGACCGATTACCTGTACTTCGTGGCTCTGCCGGACGGCTCCGGCGCCCACAAGTTTTCCAAGGACTGGACGGCGCACGAGCGCGCCGTCGCGAGATACCGGCGTGCCGAGAACCAGAACCTCCGTCAAAAGGCGGCTGGCCGAATGGCTGGAGCAAGCCCGGCCGGAACGGGTCAGCGAGGCCCTCTGGGAGGAGCTGCTCGCGGCCCTCGCGCCCGCTTCTGAGACCCGGCTGCGCCGCCTGCTCCGCCAGACCGGCTTGCCGCTGGATCCATTGGTCGAAGGCGTCTGCCAGGATGCCTTCCCGGCCCTGGAGCGTACGCTGCTGGCGCTGGCCGGGGAATACCAGCGGGCGGTGGAATCGGGCCGGCGGGAGCGGGCCGCCGCCTGTCGCCGCCTGGTGATGACGGCCAAGGATCACGCCCGCTGGGTGTTGCGCAATCCGCGCAGCAGCACCGAAAAGAAGGCCCAGAAGCAGGAGATGCTTCTGTGGCTGATGACCTGGCTGGAGAACCCCGCGGTCTTCCCCGCCTGGTTGCGGCTCCGAAAGCAGGCCGTCGGCCTCCAAGACTGAAGCTTCCGAGACGCGCGGCCCGCTCCGGAATCTGGTACGCTGCCAAGTCTGCCAGGAGGGCAATTCGTATGCACCGCAATTTTCCTTCGCGCCGCGCTCTGATTCTGCTGCCGCCGGCCGCCGCCGGTGCCTGGGCCGCCCAGCAGAGGCCGCCGAGCAAGAAGGAGCGCACCTCGCCGCTCGGCTACGAAGACACGCCCATGCTCCCCGGCCAGCCCTGGCGGGTGCACGATCTCAAGCGGCCGCACCCGCCCCTGGTGACTCCGGGCGCCCAACCCGGCCGGCCGCCTTCGGACGCCGTCGTGCTTTTCGACGGCAAGGATCTCTCGCACTGGTTCCACCGGGGCAGGGGACCGGACCGGGGCAAGACGCTCCCGGCGCGCTGGAAGCTCGAGCACGGCTACGTCGAGGTCGTGGGAGGCGCCGGCGATCTGGTCAGCCGGGAGAAGTTCGGCGACGCCCAGTATCACATCGAGTGGGCCGCGCCGCCCCGCATCGAGGGCTCCGGCCAGTGGCGGGGCAACAGCGGCGTGCTCATCATGGAGCGCTATGAGATCCAGGTCCTGGACAACTGGGAGAATCCCACTTACGCCGACGGCATGGCCGGGGCCATCTACGGCCAGTTCCCGCCCCTGGTGAATCCGGCCCGCCGGCCGGGCCAGTGGCAGAGCTTCGACATCGTTTTCGAGGCGCCCCGTTTCGAGGGCGACAAGCTGGTCAAACCCGCCTGCGCCACCGTCTTTCTGAACGGCGTGCTGGTGCACCACCACCGGGAAATCATCGGGCGCATGGCGCACCGCCGGGTGGGCACTTATGCGCCCCACGGACCGGAGGAATCCCTGGCCCTTCAGGACCACGACACCCCGGTGCGCTACCGCAACATCTGGGTCCGCCGCCTGAAACCTTACGATCAGGCCTGAGGCGGCCGGAGCTCTCAGCCCAGCTCGACCGTCTTGGCCAGCTTCACCGCCGGATGGGCGCGCAACTCCTCGAGCACGCTTTCCGAGGCCGGTTCGTCGGTCTCCACCACCGCCAGGGCCTCCAGCGGCCCGTCCGGACGCGGCCCTTCCCGGCGGCCCAGCGAGAAATTGGCGATGTTGATCCGGTTGCGGCCGAGCACCGTGCCCACGTGGCCGATCACCCCGGGCACGTCCTGGTTCTTCATGAAGATCAGCCGGCCGGCCAGGGGCGCTTCGCAGTAAATGCCGTCCACCTGGATCAGCCGCGGGCGGTCCAGCACCACCGCCCCTTCCACGGTGGTCACAGCCGTCTCGGTCTCCAGCTCCAGCCGCACCGAGTCCAGGTGGCCGCTTCGTTTCTCATGCCGCTCGGTGACCGTCAGATGGCGCTGCGCCGCCAACTGCATGGCGTTGACCAGCGTGGCCCGCTGGGAGAGCCAGCGGTTCAGCAGCCCCACCAGGCCCGCGTTGCGCACCAGGTGCGTGCCGGCTTCGGCGATCCGCCCGGAATAGACCAGGCGCACGCCCCGCGGATGCCCGGGCGCGATCTGGGCGGCGAAAGCGCCCAGCCGTTCGGCCAGCTCGATGTAAGGGCCCACCAGCCGGTACTGCTCCGGCGAGAGGGCCGGCATGTTGACCGCGTTAATGGCCACCCCGCTGCACAGGTACTCCAGGATCTGCTCGGCGATCCGCACTCCCACGATCTCCTGCGCCTCCTCGGTCGAGCCGGCGATGTGCGGCGTGGCGATCACCGACTCGAAGCGGAACAGGGCGAAGTCCGCCGGCGGCGGCTCGGGCTGGAAAACGTCCAGAGCCGCGCCCGCCACCCGCCCGGATTCCAGCGCCTCGCACAGCGCCTCCTGATCAATCAGCTCGCCCCGGGCGCAGTTGACGATCCGTATGCCGGGTTTCATCTGCTCGAAGGCCCGGCGGTTGAGCAGGCCGCGGGTCTCGGGCGTCAGCGCCACGTGCAGGCTCAGATAATCGCTCTCCCCGTACAGCCGGCCTGCCTCGACCAACTCGACTCCCAGATCGGCGGCCGTCTCCGGGTTGACGTAAGGGTCGCTGGCCAGGATCCTCATCTCGAAGGCCCGGGCCCGCCGCACGACCTCGCGCCCGATGCTGCCCAGCCCCAGGATGCCCAGGGTCTTGCCGCGCAGCTCGTTGCCCAGGAACTTCTTCTTTTCCCACTTGCCGGCCCGGGTCGAAGCGCTGGCCTGCGGGATCGAGCGGGCCAGCGCCAGCATCAGGGCGATGGTGTGCTCGGCCACCGACACCGCGTTGCCTCCCGGCGTGTTCATGACCAGAACGCCGGCCGCGGTGGCGGCCGCCAGGTCTACATTGTCCACCCCGACGCCCGCCCGTCCGATGACGCGCAGCCGCCCGGCCTTCTCCAGCACCTCGCGCGTCACCTTCACCGCGCTGCGCACGATCAGCGCCTCGGCCTCCGGCAGGCTGTTCTGGTACTCCTTGGGATTGGAAACGATCACGTTCCAACCCGGCCGGCGCAGCAACTCCACGGCCGCCGGCGCAATGGACTCTGCAATCAGCACGTTCATGCCGGCACCGCCTCCTTGGGCGCGGCCGCCTGGGCGTAAACCCGCTCAGCGGCCGCCACCCCGCTGCCCAGGCGCACCGGCCAGCCGTGCAGGTGCAGGATCACCTCCAGAGCGGCCAGAATCGCGAACACGTCCGCGAAATCGAAGTAGCCCAGGTGCGCGATGCGGAAAATCTTGCCTTTCATGCTGCCTTGCCCGTTGGCGATGATGGCGCCGAAGCGGCTGCGAAACTCCTTGACGATCAGGCCGGAGTCCCAGCCCGAGGGGGCCTTCACCGCGGTGACCGAGGCGGCCGGGGTGTCCCGGGCGAACAGCTCCAGGCCCAGCTCGCGCACCGCCTCCCGGGTGGCCCGGGCCAGCAGTTGGGCATTTTCGACCAGCTTGTCCATGCCGATTTGCTTGATGTAGCCCAGCGCGGCGCTCAGGGCCAGCAACAGGGCGGTCGAGGGCGTCCAACTGGACTCGCCTTTGTCGGCGCTCTTTTTCTCCTTCTTCAGGTCGAAGTAGTAGTGCGGCAGATTCGCGCTCTCGGCCCGGCGCCAGGCCTTGGGACTGACGGTGAGGAAGGCCAGACCGGGCGGGATCATAAAGGCCTTCTGCGAGCCGCCCACCACCACGTCCAGGCCCCAGCCGTCAATGTCCAGGGGCATGGTGCCGATGCCCGTGATGGCGTCCACCACGAAGATGGCCTCGGTGGCGGCCACCACCCGCGCCATGCCGCGCACGTCGTGCGCCACGCCGGTGGATGTCTCGGAAGCTTGCACGAAAACGCCCCGCGCCTCGGGGTGGGCGGCCAGGGCTTGTTCGACCTGCTCGACCGGCACCGCCCGGCCGTAATCGGCCTTGAGCACCACGGTTTCCAGCCCGAAGGCGTTGGCGATCTCCACCCAGCGCTCGCCGAACTTGCCGGCCGCGCAGGCGATCACCTTGTCGCCACGCGAGAACAGATTCGAGACGGCGGCTTCCATCGCGCCGGTCCCGGAGGAACAGAAGACCAGCACGTCATGGGAGGTGCCGAGAACCTCTTGGAGGTCCTTGAGGGCCGCCTGATGCAGGCGCCGGAAGTCCTCCGTTCGGTGATGGATGTCGGAGGCCATCATGGCCTGGAGAGCGCCGGGGTACAAGGGAGTAGGCCCCGGAGTGAGTAGTCTCTGTTTTCTTATGTGCATGAGATAGTCCTCCCCCGTCGGTCGTCAACGCCTGAGGGTAGCTCAATAGAATAACAGATCCGCGCGGCGCCCTCGGGGGGCCGGCCTCGGCCGAGCGCCGTGTAGAATGGCTGCTGTGGTTGAGTTCAGCCAGATCCGTCAGGCGCAGGAGCGCATTCGGCCGATCGCCCGGCGCACGCCGGTCGAGACCTCGCGCGGCTTCGATGAGCAGGCCGGGCTGCGCGCTTACCTGAAATGCGAAAACCTCCAGCGCGGCGGGGCCTTCAAGATCCGCGGCGCGGCCAACTTCATCTTCCAGCTTTCCCCGGAGCAGTTGCGCCGGGGCGTGGTGGCCTACTCCTCGGGCAACCATGCGCAGGCGGTGGCCGTCGCCGCCCGTCATGCCGGGGCTCCGGCTACGCTGGTGATGCCCTCCGACGCTCCGCGCGCCAAGCGCGAAGCCACCGAGGCGCAGGGCGCGCGCATCGTCACCTACGACCGGCTGCGGGAAAACCGGGAGGCCATCGGGCAGGAGATCGCTCGGCAGACCGGGGCCGCGCTGGTTCCGCCTTTCGATCATCCCTGGATCATCGCGGGGCAGGGAACCGCCGCCCTCGAACTGCTCGAGCAGGCGCCCGAGTTAGACGCGCTGGTGGCGCCCCTGGGCGGCGGCGGACTGCTCTCGGGCTGCGCGATCGCCGCGCGCAGTTTGCGCCCGGGCATTCGCCTGTTCGGCGCCGAGCCCGAAGACGGCAACGACTGGCGCCTCTCGCTGGCCGCCGGCCGGCGCGTCTCGATCCCTCCCCCGAGCACCATCGCAGACGGGCTGCGCGCCACGCAGCCCGGTGAGTTGACCTTCTCGATCCTGCAAGGGATGCTGGAGGCGGTCCTGCTGGTCAGCGAGGAGGAAATCCGCCGGACGGTGAAGTTTCTGTTGCTGCGCTTGAAGCTGCTGGTCGAGCCCAGCGGCGCCGTGGCCGCCGCCGCCGTGCTCCACGGCAAGCTTCCGCCCGATGTGCGCTCGGCGGGAGTCATCCTTTCCGGCGGCAACGTGGATTTCGAACTGCTGCGCTCGCTGTGAAGGGGCGGGTCCTCGGCGGCCGGCCGCCCTTGGTTCAGCGGCCGGCGTCCCCGGCGGGCGAGTCGGAACCGCCCGGCAGCAGAGTCGCCCGCCGCAATTTCTCCAGTTCCCGGCGCGCCACCACCGCCCAGGCGCTGGCCGGATCCAGCTCCAGGTAAATCTGCCAATGCCGGACCGCCTTCAGCAGTTCGCCGCTGAACTGGTAGACCAAGGCGAGGTTGTAATGGGCATCCGGATAGCGCGGGTTCAGGCGAATGGCCTCCCGATAGTGGGCCACGGCCGCGGCGCGGTCGCCCATCTCGTCAAAAAGGTTGCCGAGGTTGTAGTGCGCCAGGGCGTAATCGGGCTCGACTTGGACCGCTCGCCGGTACCAGCGCTCGGCCTCCGCCCACTGGCGGCGATGGTAATACAGCGTGCCCAGATTCACCATCGCTCCCGCCGAGTGCGGGTCCAGCTCGACTGCCCGTTCATAGGCCGCCACGATCTGTTCCAAGGGCGCTCCCGCGCGCTCCAGCTCGAGGCCTTTCTCGAACCACAGCTCGGCTTCGCGCGCCCGGGCGGTGGGCGTCGGCGCCGCCGGGGCGGTCGGCATGCTCACCAGCCGCGCCAGCTCCTGGCGGTCGAAATCCAGCAGGAGCTGGCCCGACTGCGGCTCCATCTTCTGACCCCCGATGACGACCGTGATCCGCCGCCCCTCGCGCACGATCTTGAGTTGCTTGAGGGGCTCCTCCAGGTCCCCCACTTTCCGGCGCACGGCGCCCAGAATGGCTCGGATGCGGGCCGCAGAAAGCCGGCTTCGGCGCAGCTTCTGGAGCGTCCCGAGAGCCAGCAGGTCCCCGAGGTGGTAGGTCTGCCGGCAGGGGATCAACTGCTGGCGTTCCCAACTGCGGAGCTGGGCTTCGGAAAGACCCAGCAGCCGGCGAACCTGCGGCCGGCTGTAGCTGCGGTCGGCGTCAATCACCCCCATGGAGGCGGCCCGCGAGACCGTGATTGTAGCACGCTGCCCGCTGCCGGCCGGCGGCCTCCGGCGGGCCGCTGGGGGGATCGGGCCGGCGGTTCTCTCCGGCCCGGGCCTGGTGCAATCAGGTTGCATTTGCCGCCGCGCCGCGGCTCGCCGGCCAAGTTGACATTCGGCGGGGCGAGGCGCATACTAAGTATTTGCTGCAATTGGTTTTCAACAAGCCGGCCCGCCGCGCCTCCGCTCCCGGCGCCTCCCGCGTCCCACCCTCCGCCTTGTCGGAATTGCCCGAGGGCGCCCAGGGCATCATCGAGCGGCTGGATCTGCCCGAGGACGTCGCCCACCGGCTGATGGCTTTGGGGTTCTTGCCCGGGGTCCGCGTGCGGGCGGTGCGCAGCGCCCCCGGCGGCGATCCGCGAGTGTACCGCATAGAAGGGACCGAGATCGCCCTGCGCTGCGAGACGGCGGCGCAGGTCAAGCTGCGCCCTCCGGCGGCCGATGACCCAGGGGAATGAACCGGACCGAAGAGTGCGAGAGCTGCCCGCTCGCCGGGGCCCCGCCGCGGGCGCGGGTGCTGGCCATCGTCGGGCCGCCTAACTCCGGCAAGTCTACCCTGTTCAACCGCCTGACCGGATTGAGCCAGAAGGTGGCCAACTATCCGGGCGTCACCGTCGAACAACGCACGGGCAAGGTGCGTCTGGGCAGGGACCGCGAGGTCACCCTGATTGATCTGCCCGGCATTTACAGCTTGGTCCCTTGCACCGAAGACGAGCGCGTGGCTCACGACGTGCTCACCGGGCGGATGCCGGGCGTGCCGCAGCCCGACGCGGTCATCATCGTGTTGGACGCCAACGTCCTCAGCCGCCACTTGATGGCCGCCGCCCCGGTGCTGGCTTTGGGCCTGCCGGCTCTGGTGGTATTGAACATGGCCGACGAGTTGCTCAGCCGGGGCGGTCAGGTGGACACGGCGGCGCTCTCGGAGCACCTGGGAGCGCCGGTGGCGCTGGTAAGCGCCCTGCGCGGCGAGGGCTTCCAGGCGGTTTACGATTTCCTGGAGGGCCGGCTCCACGCGGGCACACCCAGGCTGGATCGCGCGCTGCTGGGCGACTTTCCGCGCTGCCGGCGTTGGGCTCAGCACTTGGGCGAGCGGGCCTGGCAGCCTCCCGAGCCCTCCCTTTGGAGCCGCCGCCTGGACGGCGTCTTCCTGCACCCGCTGGCCGGCCCGCTGATATTCTTGGGCGTGGTGGTGGCGGTTTTCCAGGCTATGTTCGCCGGAGCCCGCCCGCTGATGGAGGGCTTGCAGGCCCTGATCCACAGCTCGGGCGGTTGGGTGAGCGCTTTGCTGCCCCCGGGCCCGCTGGAATCCCTGGTGAGCGACGGCCTCTGCGGCGGGGTGGGCTCGGTGCTGGTCTTCCTGCCGCAAATCCTGCTGCTGTTCTTGTTCCTGGGGATTCTGGAGGACTCCGGCTATCTGGCCCGCGCCGCCCTGATCGCCGATCGCACCATGGCGCGCGTCGGCTTACAAGGCAAGTCCTTCATCCCGCTGATTTCGGCTTACGCCTGCGCCGTGCCGGCCGTGCTGGCCACGCGGACCATCGAGAACCGGCGCGACCGCATCGCCACCATCCTCATCGCCCCCCTGATGACTTGCCCGGCGCGCCTGCCGGTCTACACCCTGATCATCGCAGCCTTTCTGCCCGAGCGGCCTCTACTGGGCCCGCTGCTGGGGACGCGCGCCGCGGCGCTGCTAGGCCTGTACGCCCTGGGCCTGCTGGCCGCGATCGCCACGGCGCGCCTGCTGAAGTCCTCCATCCTGAAGAGCGAGCGTACGCCCTTCGTGCTCGAGTTGCCGCCCTATCGCCGGCCCACTTTGCGCTCGCTCGGCCTGCGCCTGCTGGACCGCACGAAAATCTTCCTGCGCCGCGCCGGCACCGTGATCCTGGGCGTGACCGTGCTGCTGTGGGTTCTGGCTAACCTGCCCGTCGAGGACGGCCGGCGGCCGCCCATCGAGCACAGCTACGCGGGCGCGCTGGGCCGCGCCGTCGAGCCCCTGATCCGGCCGCTCGGTTTCGACTGGAAGATCGGCGTGGGCTTGATCAGCTCGCTGGCCGCCCGCGAGGTCATCATCAGCACGCTGGGCGCCATCTACGGGCTGGAGGGCGACGCCTCTTTGACAGGACTTCAACAGGCGGTTCGGCGCGACTTGACGCCCGCCGCCGCCCTCGCCCTGCTGGTGTTCTTCGCCTTCGCCATGCAGTGCATCTCCACCATCGCCGTGGTGCGCCGGGAGACGGGCGGGTGGAAATGGCCCGCGATCCAGTTCGCCTACCTGGGCTTGCTGGCCTATGGGGGCGCCTTCCTGGCCTACCGCCTGGCAGGCCTGCTGCTGTGAGGCGGGCCGGAGGACCCCAGGCCCGGAAGCGGCGCCGGGCTGAAACCGTAGAAGGGCATTAACTCTCCTGCGGCCGGGCCACCCGCACCAGAGAGAACGGATAGCGGCCCTGGCGGCGCGGCTCGTCCGGATCGTAAAGGATCACCAGCCAGGCGCCCGGCTCGGGCGGCGCGCCGGAAACGTCGAAGCGGCCGCTGCGCCGCGCGCCGCTGGGCAAGGTGAATTCGTAGTGGACCCGATGCAGGCGCTGCTTGCCGCCCAGTTTCTCGGTCCGGATCACGCGGGCGGGCGCGGCGCGCCCTTCGGCCAACAGCCGCCGCCGGCCGCGCAGCACGAGCAGCAGAGCGGCCGCCGAAAGCCCCAGCCCGGCCGGGACCGCCGGCGCCGCCCACAGGGGCACGCCCGCAGGTTCGTGGCCCAGCCGCCAACTGCGCTCCGGCGCCGAGGGCAGGTAGCCGATGGCGAGACGCTCTCCCACCCGCAGGCGGGCCGCCTCGCGCCGTCTCAATCTCGCGCCGCCCCGGTAGGTCCGTCCGCCCGCCGCGTATTGATAAATCACAGTAACTTGGTCCTGGCGGCCGCGCCGGCGAGTGATTGCGATGATCTCGGCCTCGGCCGTGACCGCTTCGCGCCGGATCTCTTCCCGCCGCGAACGGTCGCGCTCCGCCGCCAGATACAGTCCGATGCCCGCCGCCACAGCCCCGGCAGCCAGCAGCAACGCGAGCACCGCCACCGCCTTGCCCGCCGCCGTCAGGCGCACCGGGCGGGGAACCATGCGCCGCAGCTCGGCGGGGAGCAGGGCGACGTTGCTTTCAACCGCGTTGGGTTCCGGTTCCGGCATCGCTTGATTCCTTCCGCCCGCTGCGCGAGGCGGGCTCGGTCAACCGCCCGGCTTGCTTGAGCGCCCGGCGCAGCAGGAACTCGATCTGCGCGTTCATGCTGCGCAGCTCGGCGTCCGCCCAGCGTTGGAGCGCTTCATAGACCGCCGGATCCAGCCGCAGCGGAAACGTCCTCCTCTCAGCCATGGTCCGGGACCGGGCCGCCCGGGCGCCTCACTGATACAGCGTCCCGGTGTTGACGACCGGTTCCACGCCGCGGTCGCTGCACAGGACCACCATCAGATTGCTCACCATGGCGGCCTTTCGCTCTTCGTCCAGCTCGACCACACGCTTGCGGCTGAGCTCGTCCAGCGCCATCTCGACCATGCCCACGGCGCCCTCCACGATCCGCTGCCGGGCGGCGATCACCGCGCCCGCCTGTTGGCGGCGCAGCATGGCGCCGGCGATCTCGGGCGCGTAGGCCAGGTGGCTGATGCGCGCCTCGATGACCTCGATGCCCGCCCGCGCCAGCCGCTCCTGGATTTCATGCCGCAGGCGCTCGGCGATCTCCCCGGCAGAGAGCCGCAGCGAGATCTGGCCCTCCTCGTGCGCGTCGTAAGGATAGGTGGTGGCCAGATTGCGCACCGCCGCCTCGCTCTGCACGTGGACGAAATTCTCGTAATCGTCCACGTTGAAGACCGCCTCGAAGGTCTCCACCACGCGCCAGACCACGACGGCGGCGATTTCAATCGGGTTGCCGTCGCGGTCGTTCACCTTGAGCTTGCCGCTCTCGAAATTGCGCACGCGCAGGGAGACGCGCCGGCGGGTGGTCAGCGGATTGACCCACCAGAAACCGGGTTGCTTGATGGAGCCATGGTAGACGCCGAACAGGGTGATGACTTGAGCTTCGTTGGGGTTGACCACCGTGAGGCCGGCCCAAGCCAGGCCGTCGGCCACCAGGACCAGAATCCAGAGGAGGATCCGCCAGCCGTCGGCGGCGCGGATGGCCTCGACGAGGGCGGGGACGGCGAGGAAGGGCAGAGCGAGCAGGACCAAGAGGGCGAGCCAGCCGGGCAGGCCGCGAATGGATTTTTCTTGGAGCATGGAGGGCCTCCTGTCTCTTACATCACGATGATATCACCGTGATGTCGGACCGTCAAGCCCCTCCTCCCCCGTCTCGCACCCCCGCCCCGCCGGGCTCACTCCAGGTACTTCTTCAGATCCGGGTTGAGCTGCCGCTGGACCTCGGGATCGTTCAGCTTCTCCCGTGTGATGAGCCGGGCGGGCAGGTTTTGGATCTTGACCGGCTTGCCCCCGGCCAGCGCCTCGACGGCGATCTTGACCGCCTCGTAACCCATGCGGAAGGGGTCCTGCACCACGAGGGAATCAATCACGCCCGCCTTCAGGTCCTCCAGCAGCGTGGGGCTGCAGTCGAAGCCCACCAGCCGGGTGCGGCTCTGGCGCGCTTTCAGGGCCTGGGCGGCGCCCACCGAGCCGGTTTCGTTGGAGGCGAACATGGCGTCGGCGTCCGGATGGGCGGTGAGCATGTTTTCGGCCACGGCCAGGGACTTGGCGAAGTCCGACATGCCGAAGCGCTTGTCGGCGATGCGGATGCCCGGGTAACGCTCCCGCAGCACGTCTTCGAAACCCTGTTCGCGGGCGATGGTGGAGGCGGCGCCGGGCTGGCAGGCCAGCATCAGCACCTTGCCCTTGCCTTGCAGAATGCGCCCCACGCGTTCGCCCGCCAGGCGGCCGCCGGCGTAATTGTCGGTGGCGATGCGGGCCACGAAGGCCTCGGTGTCCACCCCGGTATCGAAGATCACGACCGGGATGCCTTCGCGGGCGGCGCGCTCGACCACACCTACCATGGCCTTCTTGTCAATGGGCGAGACGGCGATGGCGTCCACCCGCCGGTTGATCATGGCGTTCATGATCTGAAGCTGGCCGGCGTAGTCGGTTTCCGAGGTGGGGGCGTTCCAGAGGATCTCGACGCCCGTCTCGCGGGCGGCGGCCACGGCTCCGGCGTGGATGGACTGCCAGAACAGGTGGGAGCGGCCCTGCGCGATCACTCCGATGACGTGCCTGGTCTGGCGGCGGCAAGCGGCTGCACCGAGCGCGAACCATCCGCCGGCGGCGAGCAGGGTTCGGCGTCTCATGAAGTCCCAGTATGCCTCAGCTTGCGGGGTGCGGTCAGGCGGCGCCCAGCCGGCCGATCCGCTCCGCCAGCTCGGCCAGTTCCTGGCGGCTTTCGCAGCCGATGGTGAAGCAGTCCAGCACATTCAGGCTGAGGGCGTAGCGCAGGCACTCCTCCAGGCGGGAGCGCAGGCGCCCCACGCCCAGGATCTTCATGCCGATGACGCCCTTGCCGGCCGCCTTCAGCCGGGCGAGCACGGGGAGCACGGCTTGCGGAGGGCCGTCCATGGCCACGCCGGCCGGATTGATGCGCGCCAGCACGACCTGCGCCCAGGGGCTGGCGACCGCCGCCTCCAGGGCCGGGATGCTGTGGCAGGAGACGCCGTGCGTCCTCACCCAGCCGCGCTCACGCGCCTCGGCCAGCACCTCCATGACGCCCTGCATGCGCCGGGGCCAGTCGCCTTCCGTCATGCAATGCAGGAGCAGGATGTCAATGTAGTCGGAGCCCAGCTCGCGCCGGAAGCGGTCCAGATCGGCGCGCGCCTCGGCGGCGGTGGAGGCGCGGGTCTTGCTCAGGATGGCCACCTGCTCGCGGCGGACCCGCTTGAGCGCCCGTCGCAGGTGCGGATGAGTGCCGTACTGATCGGCCGAATCCCAGAAACGCACGCCCTGGTCGCAGGCGGCCTCCAGCAGGTCGGCCAGCCCGCCCAAGCCCAGCTTGCGAGTCTGGTTCGAGCTGCCGCCCACGCCGTTGGTTCCGGTGCCGACCGCCAGCCGGGTCACGGGGACTTTCATAGGGCCGAGCAGGACCCGGTCGGAAGCCTGGCGCGCGGCAGGCGCGGCGGGCAGCGCCACGGCGCCGGCTGCACTCAGGCCGAGATTCAGAAACGCGCGACGATGCATAGCTTTGCCCCTTTGGAACGACCTTAGCACAGGCACCTGGCCGGTGTACAATGGGGCGCGGTGAGGGCTCGACGGTTCATCGCCGCTGCTGTGGGGCTGCTGATGGCAAGCGGGACCGCTTCCGCACAGAATCGCACGCAGGCGCGCTCGATGGTGATTTCCCGGCAGGGCATCGTGGCCGCCAGTCAGACGCTGGCTTCGCAAGCCGGCGCGCAAGTGCTGGCGCGGGGCGGCTCGGCGATGGACGCCGCCATCGCGGCCAACGCGGTGCTGGCGGTCGTCGAACCGATGAGTTGCGGCATGGGCGGCGATCTGTTCGCGCTGTACTGGGAGGCCGGGACCGGCAAACTCTGGGGCCTGAACGCCAGCGGTTGGGCTCCGGCCGGGTTGACGCGCGAGGCGCTGCTTGCCCGCGGTCATACGAGCATGCCGCAGCAAGGCATTCTTTCGGTGAGCGTGCCGGGCGCCGTCGAGGGCTGGGCGCAGCTCCACCAGCGCTTCGGCAGGAGGCCCTGGGCGGAGCTGTTTCAACCGGCCGTCTATTACGCCCGCCAGGGCTTCCCGCTGACCGAGATCATTGCCGAGCACTGGAAGGAGGCCGAGCCCAAGCTGGCCGCCGAGCCGGAGGCCCGGCGGATCTTCCTGCCGGGCGGGACGGCGCCGCGCACCGGCCAACTGTTCCGCAATCCCGATCTGGCCCGGGCCTTGGAGCTGGTGGCGCGGCAGGGCGCGGCCGCCTTTTATCGCGGCCCGATCGCGCAGGCCATCCTGCGGACCTCGCGGCGGTTGGGCGGGCTGATCGCGGCGGCCGATCTGAGCGACTATCGGGCCGAGTGGGTCGAGCCGATCTCGACCGGCTACCGCGGCTGGACGGTCTACGAGCTGCCGCCCAACAGCCAGGGGATCGCGGCCCTGCTGATGCTGAACATCATGGAGCGCTTTCCGCTGCCCGAGCAGCCGGCCGGCAGCGCTCAGGCGTTGCACTGGAGGATCGAAGCGCAGAAGCTGGCTTACGAGGATCTGCGCCGCTGGGTGGGCGATCCGCGCTTCGCGCGGGTTCCGCTGGCCGGGTTGCTGTCGAAGCCTTACGCCGCCGGGCGAGCCGCTCTGATCCGCCCCGACCGCGCCGAGTGCCGGCCCGCGGCGGGCCGTCCGCCGGAGGGCGGAACGATCTACCTGGCGGCGGTGGACCGCGAGGGGAACATCGCCTCGCTGATTCAGAGCATCTACCTGCATTTCGGCGCGGGAGTGGTGGTGGAAGGCATGGGCTTTCACCTGCACAACCGGGCGGCGCTGTTCGAGCTGGACCCCGAGCATCCCAACGCGCTGGCGCCGCGCAAGCGCCCCTTCCATACCATCATTCCGGGCTTCATGCAGAAAGGCGACCTGCGGATCGGCTTCGGGATCATGGGCGGCTACAATCAGGCCCAGGCGCACGCTCAGTTCGTCTCGAACCTGGTGGATCACGGGATGAACTTGCAGGCCGCTCTGGAGGCCCCGCGATTCAGCAAGCTCACTTTCGGCGGCTGCGATGTTATGATAGAGGGGCGTGTGCGGGGGGACGTCCGCGAAGAGCTGATCCGCCGCGGTCACAAGCTGGAGATCCTGGGCGACTACTCGGGGGTGGTCGGCGGCGGCCAGGCGGTGATGCACGACGCGGCGGCAAGGGTGAATTATGCCGGCTCCTCGCCGCGAAAAGACGGGTCCGCCGTTCCCGAGCCGGATCCCTACTTCTGAGGCGGAGCCGAGCGCGTCGGCGCAGAGGGGCATCCGAGATGAGTTCCATGTTTTTACCGACCGTCGAGAACAATCCTAAACTGGAAGACCGCTGGGCCCGCATCATCCGCGCACTGCGGCAGGCAGGGGCCGCGGCTCCCCAGATCTATCACTTGTTCGCTTTCAAGCCGGAGGCCACCCGGCACTTGGAGCGCTTCACGCACGCCGTGATGCGGGGCCCGTCGCCGCTGAGCCCGGGCCTGCGGGAGTTGATCGCCGCCTTCACCTCCAAGCGCAACGGCAGTCCGTTTTGGGTCGGCTGTCACGCCGCCGCGGCTGCCCTGCTGGGTGACCGAGCTCTGGTCCGGGCGGTGCTTGAGGACTTCCGCACCGCGCCCATCAGCGAGAAGGAAAAGCTGCTGTTCGCCTTTCTGGAGCTGGTGACCGACAATGCCTCCCACGGGGGCGACGTAGCCGAATTGAAGCGGGAAGGCTGGACGGACGAAGAGATTTACGACGCCGCCACCGTGTGCGCCCTGTTCTGCTTTTACAACCGCTGGGGGGATGCGGCCGGAGTTCAAGAGCTGGCGCCCGCCGCCGCCCGGGCCTCGGGAAAACGTCTGGCCGAGCGGGGCTACTTGATGACGGCCGACGAGGCGGGCGATTAGCCCGCGGGAGCGTCCTGCCCGGCGCGCTCGAGCCGCCCGAGCAGATCGAGCAGTAGGGGACCGGCTTCCCGATACCCGCCGAAGCGGAGGCGATTGTAGGCGGCGGTGAAGCGGCGCACTAGCTCGCCCAGCTCGGAGGGCGGCAGGACGGCGGCGAATTCGGCCGGCGTCAGCCAGGGCGGCTTGTCATAGCCGCGCCGTTTCAGAGTCTGGAGCATCCGCCGGTACAGCAGAGTGGCGTCGGAGACTTCGGCCTGGCCCCGCTCGAGCTTGCGCAGGCGGCGGCGCACTCGCAGCCGGCTGAACAGGCGGGGTCCCAGTGCGAGAGCCAGGGCCGCTAGAACCGCGGGGGCCAGGATGATCGCCGTCCAGCGCAATCCCCAGACGGCCGCCTCGCGCCGCCAGGCCGAAAGGAGGGCGCCGGCGCCGCTGAGCCAGCGGGCCCGCAGGCTGCGCCCGGAGCTCTCCATGCGTGAGGCCAGCAGGAGCTGCCGCGTCAGGTCGTAACTGAGCACCCATTCCTGCCAGAAGGTTTCGGCTGCGTCCAGGTAGAAGCCCAGGTGGGCCAGGGCGGACAGCCGCCGCGGCGCCGGATCCGGGGGCGTCGGATCCAGGGGAGTCCAGCCGCCGGCGGGCAAGTAGGCCTCCACCCAACTGTGCGCGTCCGAGGCCCGGATCACCTGCCAGCCGCTCACCGGGTTGTAGACGCCGCTTTGGAATCCGTTGACCAGCCGGGAGGGGATGCCGACGGAGCGCAGCAGCACGGCCAGGGCCGAGGCGAAGTACTCGCAGTGGCCCTGGCGGCGCACGAACAGAAAGTCGGCCAGCGGATCGGCCGCCTCCTGCCGGGGCAGCTCCGCGGTGTAGCGGTAGTTGCGCCGCAGATAGCCTTCCAGGGCGCGCGCGCTGGTCTCGGCGGAGGTGAACCCTTCGGTCAGACGGCGCGCCAGCTCCGGGATGCGCCGATCGAGCGGCGGCAGATCCAGGCAGCACTCCAGCACCTGCGCGGGCACCGGCCGCCGCGGCAGTCCGGCCGCGGAGTCCTCGGGCAGGAAGCTGTGCACGCCGTAGCGGACGGCGGCCGCGCCCGCGGGCCGGAAGCTGTCGTTGGGGCCGCGGATCACGGCCGGAAGGTTGATCCACACCAGCTCGGGCGTACCGGCGAAAAACAAGGCGTCGGCGGCCGAGGCGTCCAGCAGCACCTCGTAGCTGAGCCGGCGGCCGGGGCGCCAGGAAGGCGGCCCGGAAAGCGCCAGCAAGCGGTCGCGCACCACCAGCACCTGCGCCCGCTCGGGCGGATTGAACCAGCGCCTGCCATCGAAGCGACTGAGGGCCACACCCCGCCATTTCAAGGGGAGCGCGCGCTGCGGCCCCAGAATGCGCACGCGCATCACGGCCCGATGGTCCTGCCGTAGCCGGCCCACCTCGCCCAGGCGGACCTGGTCGGAGAAGCCGGGCACGTGGTAGCGCCCGGGCGCCAGGCGGCGAAAAGCCGCCTCGGCAGTGCGGGGCAGGACGAAGAACAGCACGGGGGTCAGCGTCAGAATGCCCGCCGTCAGCCAGAGCGAGGACGCCGCCAGCCGCCAGGCCAGGCCCGCCTGCCCGCTCCGGGCCGCCCGCAGCCCGCTTTTCAGCGACCGCCGGAGCTCGGCCGCCGCCAGCGTCGCCACGCCGAACAATAGAAACAGCCCTAGAAAGACGAAGAAATTCAAGCTGACGGAAAGCACCGCGGCGGCCAGCAGTTCCAGAAACGCCAGGACGATCAACCAGCCGTAATCGCGGCCGGTCCGCGCGCTCAGCAACCGCGGCACCGCCAGGAAGAAAACCAGGTGCACGGCGGCGGGAACAAAGCTGCGCGACAGCAGCAGCCAGTCCAGGGGGGAAAAAGCCAGGTAGGCCAGCGTCAGGGCCGTGACCCAGCGCGGCGGGATCCGGAACCGCACCCAACCGGCCGCCATCAGCGCCCGCAGCAGCAGGCCGGCTGCGGTCCACAGCATGGTGGGCCAATCCAAAGCGCCCGATCCGGCCGCCGCCAGGAAGCCCGAGGCCAGCAGGCCCAGCAGCGAAAACTGGAAGAACCGTTCGACCGCGGCGGCGGCCCGCATGCCCGCGCCCGACTCTGCCCCTCGGCCCGCAGGGCCCGTCATGCTTTCATTGTACGCGCCGCATCCGGACGGCTGTGCTAAAACGAGTAGGTGCACTTATCGTTGTTCAACGACCTTCCCCGCGGCGCCTCCGAAGCCTGCTTCGCGCGCTTCCAAGCCGAGCGGGTGCTGGAGCGGCTCGAAGCGCTGGATCAGCGGGCCCGGCGCAAGGGCTTGGCCGCCTTGCATGCCGACCAGGACCCGCTGATTCGAATCGGCATGGAGACCGACGCGCAGGGCCGCGTCACCAAGAACGGTTACGGGGTTTTCAATCTGAGCTGGCAGGCGGCCCGGCACCCGGAGTGGGCCGAAATGATCGCCCGCGAAGCGGCCGAGCTGCGCGGGGCCCTCAAGCAGGCCCACGGCGTCCCCCTGCGCTATCTGCTCTGGTGCGGCATGGGGGGGTCGGCCGAAGACAAGCTCATGTACCAAGCGGCCGGCCTGCTGCGGCGCGGCCCGCGCTGCTACGTGCTGGACTCGACCGATCCGGCCAAGCTGAACGCCATTCTGGAGGATATCCGCCGTCGCGACCCTCGGCCCCTGGAGGACCTGTTGCGGCGCACGCTGGTGGTCGGCATGGCCATGGGCATGACCTCCTACGAGCCGGTGGTCAACCTTGAAAAACTGGCCGCGCTCTACGACAAGCAGGGCGTGCCCAGTCGGGCGAACTTCCTCTACATGACGCTGCCGGGCTCGTTGCTGGACGGCTTTGCCGGTTCGCGCGGCTACCGGCGGGTCGAGCTCCAGCCGGACAACGCCCACACGACCGCCGGACGGCACAGCGGCCCGCTCACCCGGGGCAGCCTCTACCCGCTGGCCCTGGCGGGGGTGGATCTGCGAGCCTGGATCGCGGCCGCCGTGCTGGAGCAAGCCGACATCCTGACCGCCTGGCGCCTGGCGGCTTTCATCCATGCCCAAGGCGAGGCGGGACGCGACAAGTTGACCCTGCTGTTGCCCAGGTCCTGGAGCGGAGCGGCCCTGTGGACCAAGCAGGACTTCGAGGAGAGTCTGGGCAAGCGCGAGGACCTGGGCTTGAAAATCGTGGTGGGCGAGCGGCCCAAGCTGGCCGACTATCGCTCGCCCAGGGATCCTCGCCAGGACCGGGCGTTCCTGGCGGTGCAAATCCGGGGCGAAGCCCACCCGGGGGCCCGCAAGATCGCGGCCCTGCGCCGAGCGGGCTATCCCCTGGCGGTGCTGACCGCGCCCGCCGGCTCGTGGCTTTCCTCCTACATGCAATTCATCCACTATGCGGTCTTCGGCGTGGCCTACCTGAGGGAGTTGAACTTCGTCACCCAGCCGAGCGTCGAGCTGTACAAGGCGATCACGGCCGAAATCTACGCCGAGGCCCGGCGTTCCGGCGGCATCCGGCGCACCGCCGCCTGGCAGGAGATGTTCACCACGCCGCGGCAAATGCGTTCCGGGCGCCTGACGCTCTATTGTCACCACCTGGGTGCGCCGGCCGCCGGCGCGGCCTCGGCGGCGGAGGCTTACGCCGGCCTGCTCGCCCAGTACGCCGCTCGGCGGCGAGTGAGCTATGCCGAGTTGACCTTCTTCGGGGACACCCGCTACGACGCGCGCGGGGCGGCCGTGCGGCGCGTGCTCGAAAAGGCGGCCGCCGAGCTGTTTCGCGCCCGCCTGAAAATGCCGGTGGACGTCTACGAGGGGCCGGCGATGAATCACTCCTACCACGAGATGATCATCGGGCACGGCGGCTGCTTCTCGACCGTGCTGGCCTCGGCCCGGCCGACGGAACTGCCCGCCATCGGCTACACTGCGGATTACCATCTGGCGCAGTTTTTGGCCACCCAGATCGCCCTGGCCCGGCGCGGGCGCCCGGTGGCGGCTCTCCTGCTGGACGACCTGGAGGAGGAGAGTCTGGCCGGGTTGCAGGAATTCTTCCACCGGGCGGCCGCCTGCTTGAAGGGAGCCGGGCGGCGGGCGGCGGTGGCGGCGGTCTGAACCGCATTCGCCTGGAACGCTATGGTGAAGTTCAAGCCGGCCAAGACAAAGAAGAAAAGCACGCCCAGCGGGCTGCGCAGCGCCATCCCCTGCCTGGTGTTCCTGCTGTCGGCCATGGCGCTGCTGCTGTTGCTGTTCTACGCCATTTTGAGGGCTTCCTGAACCATGCGCAGCGATCAGCGTTCCGCCGACCAGTTGCGGCCCGTGCGCATCACGCCCGACTACCTGCTCACCGCCGAGGGCTCCTGCCTGATCGAGATGGGCAACACGCGCGTGCTCTGCGCGGCCTCGCTCGAGGAGAGCGTTCCCCAGTTCCTGCGCGGCAGCGGCAAGGGATGGATCACCGCCGAGTACTCGCTGCTGCCCCGGGCCACCATTACCCGCACGCCGCGCGAGATCAGCCGCGGGCGGCCTTCCGGGCGGACGCAGGAAATCCAGCGGCTCATCGGACGCTCGCTCCGGGCGGTGGCCGATCTGGCGGTGCTGGGGGAGCGCACGGTGATCCTGGACTGCGACGTCATCCAGGCCGACGGCGGCACGCGCACGGCGGCCATCACCGGGGCTTTCGTGGCCCTGGCTCAGGCTCTCGGCCGGCTGGTCGAGTTCGGCTTGCTGAAGAGCCACCCCGTGCGGGACTACGTGGCGGCGGTGAGCGTGGGATTGGTGGACGGCGCGGCGCTGATGGACCTCTGCTACGAGGAGGACGCGCGCGCCCAAGTGGACATGAACGTCGTCATGACGGGCGCCGGACGCTTCGTCGAGATACAGGCCACCGCCGAGCAGACCCCGTTCGATGAGGAGCAGCTCGGCGCGCTACTGGCCATGGCCCGGCGCGGCATCGCGCAGTTGATCGAGATCCAGCGCTCGCTGGTCAAGCTGCCGTGATCCTTTACTGCGCCACCACCAACGCCGGCAAACTGCGCGAGTTTCGCCTGGCGGCCGAGCGCTACGGCGGCGGGCGCATTCGCATCGAGCCGTTGCCGGGCCTGGAGGCGATCGCCGCCCCGCCCGAGACGGGTCGGACCTTCGAGGAGAACGCGGTGGGCAAGGCGCTTTACTACAGCGCCTTCGCCCCGGGGCCGCTGTTCGCCGAGGACTCGGGCCTGGAAGTGGACGCGCTGGGCGGGGCTCCCGGCCTGTATTCGGCCCGGTTCGCCGGTCCGGAGGCCGATGACGAGGCGAACAACCGGCTGCTACTCGAAAAACTTCAGGGGGTGGGGGAGCGGACGGCGCGGTACGTGTGCGTGGCGGCGCTGGCCGAGCGCGGGCGGTTGCTGGGGACGTTTCGCGGAACGGTCCAGGGGCGGATTGCGGAGGCGCCTCGCGGGACCGGGGGTTTCGGCTACGACCCGCTGTTTTACTACGAGCCGTTTGGGGCGACCTTTGGGGAGGTAAGCGCGGAGCGGAAGATGGGGGTGAGCCATCGAGGGGAGGCGATGAGGCGGCTGTTTGGGTGGCTGGCTGGCGGGGCGGTTGGGGATCTGAGGTAGAACCTTCTTATTTTTCAGCGGGTTAAGCAGCAGGCTTGACGCCTTGCCATCACAATGCTACACTGATATTAGCTTATATCGCTACGCTCATATTTTCGGTGACCCTATGGACATCAACCGCTTCACAGAAAAAGCCCAGGAGGCTATCCGCGCCGCCCACTCCAAGGCCGTCCGCCTCAGCCACCAGCAGATTGACGTCGAGCACCTGCTGGCCGCCCTGCTGGAGCAGCCCGACGGCTTGGCGCCTGCCATCCTCGCCCGGGCGGAAGTAAACCTCACCGGGCTCCACCGCCGCCTGGACCAAGAACTGGCTCGTCTGCCCAAGGTTACCGGACCCTCAGGCGCGCCGGACCAGCTCTACGTCACCGGCCGGCTCAGCCGCCTGCTCACCCAGGCCGAGGACGAAGCTCGGCGCCTTAAGGACGATTACGTCTCCGTCGAGCACTTGCTGCTGGCGATGACCGAGGACGGCGGCGCCGCCGGCCGACTCTTCAAGGAATTCGGCCTGACCCGCGAGCGCCTGATGCGCGCCTTGCAGGAGGTGCGAGGCAACCAGCGGGTGACCTCACCCACTCCGGAGGCCACCTACCAGGCCCTGGAGCGCTACGGGCGCGATCTGACCCGGCTGGCCGCCCAAGGCAAGCTCGATCCGGTCATCGGGCGGGACGAGGAGATACGGCGCGTCATTCAGGTCCTTTCCCGCCGCACCAAGAACAATCCGGTCCTGATCGGCGAGCCGGGCGTGGGCAAGACCGCCATTGTCGAGGGACTGGCGCAGCGGATCGTGCGCGGCGACGTGCCCGAGGGGCTGAAAAACAAGCGCGTGGTGGCGCTGGACATGGGCGCCCTGATCGCCGGAGCCAAGTACCGGGGCGAATTCGAGGAGCGCCTCAAGGCGGTGCTCAAGGAGGTCCAGGCCTCCGAGGGCGACGTCATCCTGTTCATTGACGAGCTGCACACGGTAGTGGGTGCGGGAGCGGCCGAGGGGGCGGTGGATGCCAGCAACCTGCTCAAGCCCATGCTGGCCCGGGGCGAGCTGCACTGCATCGGCGCCACCACCCTGGACGAGTATCGCAAGCACGTGGAAAAGGACGCCGCCTTGGAGCGGCGCTTCCAGCCCGTGCTGGTGGATCAGCCTTCGGTGGAGGACACCATCTCGATCCTGCGCGGGCTGCGCGAGCGTTACGAAGTCCACCACGGCGTGCGCATCAAGGACGCCGCTCTGGTGGCCGCGGCCGTGCTTTCGAACCGCTACATCTCGGACCGCTTCCTGCCCGATAAGGCCATAGACCTGGTGGATGAGGCGGCCGCCAAGCTGCGCACCGAGATGGACTCAATGCCCGCCGAGCTGGACGAACGCACCCGCCGCATCATGCAACTGGAGATCGAGCGCGAGGCCCTGAAGAAAGAGAGCGACCCGGCCTCGCGCGAGCGCCTGGCCCGGCTGGAGAAGGAGCTGGCCGAGCTGAAGGCCGAAGCCGAGGCCCTGCAAGCCCAGTGGCAGATGGAAAAGCAGGCGGTCGGGCGCCTGCGCTCGCTGCGCGAGCAGATCGAGCAAACCCGCCATCTGATCGAGCAGGCCGAGCGGGCCTATGATTTGAACCGCGCGGCCGAGCTGAAGTACGGCCAGTTGGTGGCCCTCGAGCGGCAGCTCGCCGCCGAGCAGGAGAACCTGGCCGAGCGGCAGGGTCCGCGCCGGCTGATCAAGGAGGAAGTGGGCGAGGAGGACGTCGCCGAAGTAGTCAGCCGCTGGACGGGCATCCCGGTCTCGCGCCTGCTGGAAGGGGAGATGAAGAAGCTGCTGGGGCTGGGCGAGGAGCTGCACCGCCGGGTGGTAGGCCAGGACGAGGCGGTGACGGCGGTGGCGGAGGCGGTGCTGCGGGCTCGCTCGGGCTTGAAGGATCCCAATCGGCCCATCGGCAGCTTCATTTTCCTGGGGCCCACCGGGGTGGGCAAGACCGAACTGGCGCGGGCTCTGGCCGAGGCGCTGTTCGACGACGAGCGGGCTATGATCCGCCTGGACATGTCCGAGTATCAGGAGAAGCACACGGTGGCGCGGCTGATCGGCGCCCCGCCGGGCTATGTGGGCTACGAGGAGGGCGGCCAGCTTACCGAGGCGGTACGCCGGCGTCCTTACTCGGTGGTGCTGTTCGATGAGATCGAGAAAGCGCACCACGACGTCTTCAACCTGATGCTGCAAATCCTGGACGACGGGCGGCTGACCGACGGGCACGGCCGCACGGTGGACTTCCGCAACGCCATCCTCATCATGACATCGAACATCGGCAGCCACCGCATCCTGGAGTATCGGGGCGCTTTCGAGGGCTACGAGTACGAGCGCATGAAGGAGGCCGTGCTGGAGGAGATGCGGCGGCAGTTTCGCCCGGAGTTCCTGAACCGGGTGGACGAGTTCATCGTCTTCCATGCCCTGAAGGAGGAGCATCTGGACCGGATCGTCGAGATCCAACTGGAGCGACTGCGCACGCGCCTGGCCGAGCGGCACATCCGGCTTCAGCTCAGCCGGGAGGCGCGCCGCTATCTGGTCGAGGTGGGCTACGACCCCCACTACGGAGCGCGGCCCCTGAAACGGGCTCTGCAAAAGGAGGTCGAAACGCCGCTGGCGCGTCTGATTCTGGAGGGCCGGGTGCGCGACGGCCAGACGGTGCAGGTCGAGGTGGACGGGGCGGCCGGCCGGCTGAAGTTCACGCCTTGGGAGGCGCCCGAGCCCATGGCGGCACGCTGAGCCGGCCCGGTCGCGCGAGAATAAAGTTGTGCAGGAGAAGCCCAAGCAAATGTTCGTGGTCTTCGCCGCGGCTCCCGCGCTGCGGCAGGAGGCGCCCTGGCGGCCGGCCGCCGACGTCTACCGCACGCCTTACGGCTGGCTGCTGAAATTCGAGCTGGCGGGTGTGCGCTTGGAGGACATCAGCATTCACCGGCAGGGCGGACGGATCACGGTGAGCGGCGTGCGCCGGGACTGGGCGCTGGAGGAAGGGGGGCAGCACCACATGATGGAGATCGCCTACAGCCGCTTCGAGCGCACCGTCGAATTGCCCTGCGATCCGGGAGAGGCGCGCCTGCGGGTGGAATATCGCGACGGCATTCTGCTGCTTCGCCTGCTCGGTTGAGGAGGTCCCGATGAGCGAAAGCGAGAGCATCGAGCTGCTGCCGGTGCTGCCTCTGAAAAACAGCGTGCTGTTTCCGCACCTGTTGATGCCCCTTTCGGTGGGGCGGCCGGCCTCGCTGGCGGCGGCCGAGGCGGCCCTGGCGACCGAGGAGAAGGAGATCATCATCGTCGCCCAGCGCGACCCCAACGTCGAGAAGCCGGCTCTGAGCGACCTGTACACCATCGGGACCAAGGCGGTGATCAAGCGCATGTCGCGCCCGAGCGAAGCGCACATGGAGCTGATCGTGCTGGGGGTGGAGCGGGTCGTGTTGCTGAAGCCCGAACAAACCGAACCCTACCTGAAGGTGCGGGCCCGCCCCCATCCGCTGCCCAGCGAGCGGACCACCGAGGTCGAGGCCCTGCACCGGGCGGTGATGGAGCTGGCCGCCAAAGCGCTCTCCCTGGCCCAGCCGCAGGCCCCGCCCGAGCTCAACCAGTTGCTGGTCTCCACGGAGGATCCCCTGCGGCTGGTCTTCCTGCTGGCCTCGATGCTGAGTCTCGAGCTGTCCAAGGAGCAGGCTCTGCTGGAGGCCCAGAGCTGTAGCGAAGCCCTGCGCCTGATGCACGCCTACCTGGCTCACGAGGTCCAGGTGCTCGAGCTGCGCTCGAAGATCGCCAGCCAGACCCAGAGCGAGATGAGCAAGCAGCAGCGCGAGTACTTCCTGCGCCAGCAGCTCCGGGCCATCCAGCAGGAGCTGGGCGAGAAGGACCCCCAGCAGGCCGAAATCGAGCTGCTGCGCGAGCGACTGGCCAAACTGGATCTGCCCGAGCTGGTGCGCAAGGAGGCCGAGCGCGAGCTGTCGCGCCTGGAGAAGCTGCCGCCGGCGGCGCCCGACTACCAGGTGATTCGCACCTACCTGGAGTTCGTGGTCGAGCTGCCCTGGCGCGCGGCCACGGAGGACCAGCTTGACATCGCGCGCGCCCGCCAGATCCTGGACGAGGACCACTTCGATCTGAAGGACGTCAAGGAGCGGATCCTCGAACACCTGGGCGTGCTGAAGCTCAATCCCCAGGCCAAAGCCCCCATCCTCTGTTTTGTGGGACCGCCGGGCGTGGGCAAGACATCCCTCGGGCAGTCCATCGCCCGCGCCCTGGGGCGCAAGTTCGAGCGCATGAGCCTGGGCGGGCTGCACGACGAGGCCGAACTGCGCGGGCACCGGCGCACCTACGTGGGGGCCATGCCCGGCCGCATCATTCAGGCCGTCCGCCGGGCGGGCTCCAACAACCCGGTGCTCATGCTGGACGAGGTGGACAAGCTGGGGCGCGATTTCCGGGGCGACCCGGCGGCCGCCCTGCTGGAGATCCTGGATCCCGAGCAGAACAAGGAGTTCCGGGACAACTATCTGGACCTGCCCTTCGATCTCTCCAAGGTCTTCTTCATCACCACCGCCAACACGCTGGACACGGTGCCCCAGCCCCTGCTGGACCGCATGGAGGTGCTGCGACTGCCGGGCTACAGCGAGGAGGAAAAGCTGGCCATCGCCGAGCGTTACCTGATTCCGCGCCAGCTCCAACAGGCCGGGCTGACCGCCGAGCAGTGCTCGTTTTCTCCGGAGGCGGTCCGGCAGATCATCTCCCGTTATACGCGGGAGGCCGGCTTGCGGCGGCTGGAGCGCGCCATCGGCCGGGTGGCGCGCAAGGTGGCGCTGCGCTTCGCCGAGGGCGATACGACCCCGGTCGCCGTGCGTCCCGAGGACCTGCCGGATTACCTGGGCCCGGCGCCCTTCCTGCCCGAGGAGGTGCGCCGGCAGCTTCCTCCCGGCGTGGCCACCGGGCTGGCCTGGACGGAAACCGGCGGCGAGGTGCTCTACGTGGAGGCCACCCTGCTGCCCGGCGGTCGCGGCCTGACCATCACCGGTCAGGTGGGCGCGGTCATGCAGGAGTCGGCCAAGGCGGCCCAGAGCTATCTCTGGTCGCACGCCGACGAGCTGCACATCGAGCGCGACCTGTTCAAGCGCTCCGGCCTGCACATCCACGTGCCGGCGGGGGCGATCCCCAAGGACGGCCCTTCGGCCGGCATCACGATGGCGGTGGCCATGGCCTCGCTGTACGCCGGCCTGCCGGCGCGCAGCGATACGGCGATGACCGGTGAGATCACCCTCACCGGCCTGGTGCTGCCCATCGGCGGGGTCAAGGAGAAGGTCCTGGCGGCCCGCCGCGCGGGCATCCGCCGGGTGATCCTGCCCAAGGCCAACAACAAGGACCTGCGCGATCTGCCCGAGGAGGTGCGCGGCGAGATCGAATTCGTCTTGGTCGAGCGCATCGAGGACGTGCTGGCCGCGGCGCTCCCGCAGCTTCAAGAGAAGCTCGAACCGGTGAAGGCGGGTTGAGGGCGGGCGCCGGAGCGGCGGGCGTTCGCCCCGACGGGCGGTCTAAGATAGGGACGCGGTACATTAGGCGTTAAAAGGACCCTTTTGTGCTCGATCATCTGGAGCGCCTTTCGGCCCGCCCCTGGCAACTCATCCGGGGCCTCATCAAACTCTGGCGTCACGATCGCCGCGCGACCTTCCCGGTCCCGCTGACCACCTGCCTCGCCATGTGGCGCCGCGGTTTTCCCCGCGAATGCCACCTGATCTATGGCCTGGACCGGAACCCCATCTCGAACTACCTGCCGGAATATCACCGAGTGATCCGGACCTCCCGCATCAATCGCAGACCTGAAGTGCTGCATGACAAGCTGCTTTTCGAAGCTTTCTTCAAGGGCTTGTTGCCCGTGCCGGCCACCCTTGCCTGGATCTCGGCGGGCAAGATCGTGCCCTTGCTGAGGGAGCCCAGGATTGACAGTCCCGAGGCGCTGCGGGAGGCGTGCCGACATCTCGGCCGGCTGGTCATGAAACCCTTCGGCGAGAGCGCCGGCAAGGGTTTCCACGTTCTGGCTTGGGAGCAGGGCCGCTTCCTGCTGGACGGTTCACCGGCCGGCGAGGAGGCCTTGGACGCGTTGTTCCGCCAGGCGACCAACTACATGGTGACTGAGTTCGCGCCTAACGGAGAGTATGCCGCCAGGATTTACCCCTCCAGCACCAACACCGTGCGCGTGTTGGTCATGCGCGACCCGTTTCGGGACCGGCAGGCCTTCGTCGCGGTCGCCGTCCATCGCTTCGGTAGCCGAACTTCGGCGCCCACGGACAACTTCCAACGGGGCGGTTTCGGCGCGGAAGTGGATGTCGCCAGCGGAGTGATGGGAAAGGCGACCACCTACCCCAAATCGGGGCGCATGGAATGGTTCAGCCGGCATCCGGAGACCGGCGCGCTGATCGAAGGAGTCGAGGTGCCCGGTTGGAGCCATCTGGTCGAGCGCCTTCTGGCGGCCACCGAGGCCTATGACTTCCTCGATTATGTCGGCTGGGACGTGGCGGTGCGGGAGGACGGCTTCAATGTGGTGGAGGCTAACAACCATAGCGGCATGGTGTTGCTGCAAGTCCACCGCGGCCTCCTGGCGGATGAACGCGTGCGCGCCTTCTTCGAGTACCACCGGGTCATCCGGCCCCGGAGGCGCTGACGATATCCCGCCTGCCGGCGGCCTTCGGCCCTCAGGGGGATCCCTCGCCTTCCAGGTAGCGCGCCAGTTCGTCGCGGGCGAACTCAGGCAGCGGCAGGCAGACTTCCCCCTCCACCAGGCGGCGGCCCTCGGCGGCGGCTACGGCCTGGCCGATGACCGCCCCGGGGATGCCGGCCTGGCGCAGCCGCGCAAGGGCGGAGGAGACCGCGGCCGGATCCATCGCCGCCAGCAGTGCGCCCGAAGCCAGCAGGCCCAGCGGATCCAAGCCCAGCGCCTCGCACAGGATCCGGCACTCGGGCAGCACGGGGATGGCGGCCCGGCGGATGCGCAGGCCGATCCCGGCCGCCTCGGCCAGTTCGTGCAGGGCGGTGGCCAGTCCGCCCTCGGTGGGATCGTGCATGGCGTGGACGCCGCTTTGGGCGTTCAACAGGCGCGCCGCGGGCAAGACGCTGATGCCCGGATCGCGCAGCCAGCCCGCGGCCCCTTGGATGACGGCCTCGGGAACGCCCCGGCGGCGCAAGGCGTCGGCGTGTTCGAGCGCCAGAATGGCCGAGCCTTCCAGCGCGATGCCGCCGGCCAACAGGATGGCGTCGCCCGGTCGCGCGCCCGAGCTGCGCACCAGCCGGTCGCGGCGCACGGTTCCCAGCAGGCAGCCCACCAAGATGGGCCGGTCCAGGCCCACGGTCATTTCCGTGTGCCCGCCCACCAGGGCGATGCCCGCTTGCGCGCAGGCCTCCCGCAGCTCGTCGAACAGAGCTGCTGCCCGGGCGGCGGAGATGCCTTCAGGCAGCAAGGCGCTGACCAGCAGCCAGCGCGGTTCGGCCCCCATGACCGCCAGGTCGTTGGAGTTGACCGCTACCAGGTAACGGCCCGCCTCGCGCGCCGCGAAGGTGATCGGGTCGGTCTTGGCCACGAGCAGCTCGGGCGCGCCCAGATCAATCACGGCTGCGTCTTCGCCGATCTGGGGTCCCACCAGGACGGCGGGATCGCCCGGGCCCAATGAGCCCAGCAGGGCGCGCAGCAAGTCGGCGGGCAGCTTGCCGGCGGGCAGCCGGCGGCCGGCCCTGGCGCCTTCAGCGAACGGATCGCTCATTGCGAACTCCTCGGCCCGGTCGCATTCTCCCACCATACCCAAGACTCACAGGCGCCGCGCCCGCAATGTTATACTTGAAGCGCCCCGCCTTGGATCCGACCTCCAACTCTGGGCATCCGACGACCATGGCTCAAGCAAAGATTGGCGACACTGTCAAAGTAAATTACACCGGGCGGCTGGACGACGGCACGGTGTTCGACTCTTCCCTGCGCAGCGGTCCGCTGGAATTCACCATCGGAGACGGCCAGCTCATCGCCGGCTTCGAGAACGCGGTGATCGGCATGACGCCCGGCGAGACCAAGACCCACAGAATCGCGGCCGAGGATGCCTACGGGCCTCACGCCGACTTTCTGGTGCTCGAAGTGGACCGCCGCCGCGTGCCTCCCGATCTGAATCCAAAAGTGGGCGACCGGCTCCAGCTCCAGCATCCCGACGGACACAGCACTTCCGTGCTGGTGACCGAAGTGACCGAGACTTCCATCACGCTGGACGCCAATCATCCGCTGGCGGGAAAGGATCTGACCTTCGAGATCGAACTGGTGGAGATTTGCGAAGCCGCCTGAGGGCTGCAGTGTGAGGGCCGCCCGCCCTTGAAGCGGCAGGGGTGTGTCGCAACGCGCTCCGGCGCACTATAATCGGTGGTTCCGGAAAGGAACCCCGATGAATCGTCGCGACCTGTTGAAACTCTCATCCGCCCTGACCCTGCGGGCGCAAACGCCCGGCCCCACGGCAGCCAAAGCCCGTCTGCGCACCGCCCTGTGCGCCTACAGTTTCCGCGAGGCGCTCCAGGCGGGCGGCATGACTTACCAGGATCTGGTCCGCTACGCCGTCGAGCACCGCCTGGACGGCCTGGATCTGACCGTCTACTGGTTTCCCAAGCCGCTCAGCGAGCAGTGGCTGCTGGAGCTGAAGCGCGCCGCTTACCGCAACGCGGTCGAGATCTACAGCATTTCGATTCGCACTGAGATGACGCGCCCCAGCGCCGAGCTGCGGCGCAAGGAAGTGGAGGAGATCAAGCGCTGGGTGGACGTGGCGGCCCTGCTGGGCGCGGGCCACATTCGCGTCTTCGGCGGCCGCGTGCCCCAGGGCGCCGGCGAAGAGCAGGCCGCCGGCTGGGCGGCCGAGGTGCTGGCGGAGGGCGCCGAATACGCCGGGCGCAAAGGCGTGATCCTGGGGCTGGAGAATCACGGGGGCATCACCGACCGCGCCGAAACCATCGTCCAGATCGTGCGCCGGGTGAACTCGCCCTGGGCGGGCATCAACCTGGACACCGGCAACTTCCGCAGCAACGTCTACGAGCAGATCCGCCTGTGCCTGCCCTATGCCGTCAATGCGCAGCTCAAGAGCCAGATTCGGGACGACAGCGGGCAGGTGCGCGAGTCGGATTGGGAGCGGATCTTCGGCCTGTTCGCCCAGGCGGGCTACCGGGGCTATCTGGCCCTGGAATACGAGGCCAAGGAGCCGCCGCAGACCGCGGTGCCGCGGTTGCTGGCGCGGCTGCGGGAGCTGGCGGCGAAATACTCGGCCTGAGGTGCTGCGGTGCTGGCGCTTGTACTGGCGGCCTTGAATCTGAATCAGGCGGTGGTGGTCTCCCCGGCCAAATTGACCGGCCCGGAACGCAAAGCGGTGGCCGTGCTGGTCGAGGAGGTGGAGAAACGTTCGGGAATCCGCTGGCGCACGGCCAATCAGTGGCCGGCGGGGGGACAGCCGGTCGTGGTGGTGACGCCGGCCGCGGGGCTGGCGGAATTCCGCGGGCGCTATGCGGGCGAACCGGCGCCGCCTTCCGGCCCGGAAGGCTACCGCATTTGGACCGCCCAGGCGGGCGGCGCCCCGGCCGTGTTCGTGGCGGGCAACGACGCCCGGGGCGTGCTGTTCGGGGTGGGCCGCCTGCTGCGCGCGCTGCGGATGCGAAAGGGCTCCGTCACGCTGGAGGGTGAGCTGCGCCTGGCCACCGCTCCCAAGGTCCGCCTGCGCGGCCACCAATTGGGTTACCGCCCCAAGACCAATTCCTACGACGCCTGGACGGTGGCGATGTGGGAGCAGTATATCCGCGACCTGGCGGTGTTCGGAACCAACGCCGTCGAGTTGATCCCGCCCCGCTCGGACGACGCGGCTGACAGCCCGCATTTCCCGCTGCCGCCCATGCGCATGATGATCGAGATGTCGCGCCTGGCGGAGGAATACGGCCTGGACGTCTGGATCTGGTATCCCGCCCTGGACCGCGATTACTCGGATCCGGCCACGGTCGAGTTCGCCCTGAAGGAGTGGGGCGAGGTCTTCCGCCAGTTACCGCGCATTGACGCGGTGTTCGTGCCGGGCGGCGATCCGGGCCACACCCAGCCCAAGCACCTGATGGCCCTGCTGGAGAAGCAGGCCGCCAACCTGCGCCGCTACCACCCGCGCGCAGGCATGTGGGTCTCGCCCCAGAGTTTCAACCAGGCCTGGCTGGAGGAATTCTTCGCCATCCTCAAAGGCGAGCCGGCTTGGCTGACCGGCATCGCCGCCGGCCCGCAAATCCGTATCAGCCTGGCGGAACTGCGCGCACGGGTCCCCAAACGCTATCCCATCCGGGACTACCCGGACATCACCCACAGCCGGCATTGCCAGTACCCCGTGCCGGACTGGGATGCGGCCTTCGCCCTGACCGAGGGCCGCGAGGTCATCAACCCCCGCCCCCTGGGCCACGCGCGCATTTTCCGGCTGGCGCGGCCTTACACCGACGGCTTCATCACCTACTCGGAGGGCTGCAACGACGACGTCAACAAGATCCTCTGGAGCGCGCTGGGCTGGGATCCCGAGGCGGACGTGGCAGCCGTCCTGCGCGAATACGCCCGCTACTTCATCGGCGAGCGGTGGGAGGACGCCTTCGCCCAGGGCCTGCTGGCGCTGGAGCGCAACTGGCAGGGGCCGCTGTTGACCAACGCCGGCGTCCAGGTCACGCTCGATCAGTTCCGCGCCATCGAGCAGGCCGCCACGCCCCAGGAGCTGGCTAACTGGCGGCTGCAAATGGCGCTCTACCGGGCCTACTACGACGCCTGCCTGCGCAGCCGGCTGATCCGCGAGACGGCGCTCGAGGAGGAGGCGATGGCCGTTCTGCGCGCCGCCCCCAGGCTCGGATCGCTGGCCGCCGTGGGCCGGGCCGAGCGCATCCTGCGCCGGGCCGACCGCCCGGGGCCGGCCGCACCCTTGCGGGCCCGCGTCTTCGAGCTGGCCGAGGCGCTCTTCCAGAGCGTCCGCATGCAGTTGAGCGTGCCCCGCTATCACGCCATCGCGGTCGAGCGCGGGGCCAACCTGGACTCGATTGACGTCCCGCTGAACAACCGGCCTTGGCTGGAGGAGCGCTTCGCCGAGATCCGCAAGCTGGACAGCGAAGCCGAGAGGCTGCGGGCCGTCGAGCAGATCGTGCGCTGGACCGATCCGGGCCCGGGCGGCTTCTATGACGATCTGGGCAACCTGACGCGGCAGCCGCACTTGGTGCGGGGGCCGGGCTTCCAGGAGGATCCGGCCTTCCTGCGTTCGGCGCTGGTCGGCTTCGCGCCGCGCGCCTCGCTGCGCACCTCCTGGCGGGATCACGCCGAAGCGCTCAACGACGCGCCGCTGCGCATGCACTATCCGAACTTGGATCCTTCGGCGCGCTACCGCCTGCGGGTGGTTTACGGCGGCGACGCCATCAAGCGGCGCATCCGGCTGACGGCGGACGACCGTTACGAAGTCCACCCGCTGATCGAGAAGCCTTTCCCCTTCCGTCCCCTGGAGTTCGACATCCCGCCGGAGGCCACCGCCGACGGCGAGTTGTGGCTGAGCTGGTATCAGGAGGCCGGGCTGGGCGGCAACGGCCGGGGTTGCCAGGTCTCGGAGGTCTGGCTGCTGCGCAAATAATAACAGAGGCCGAAGTCGGCTTTGCTAACGTGTTGCATTCAAGCGGCTAACAATCCTTGACCGGGCGGAGCCTCCGGGATTAAGCTGGGGCCGTACAAGGAGGTTAGCCTTGAAAACGTGGCATTCGAGCCGGAAGGCCGGGGCTCGTGCTCTGGCCGCTGTTCTGTTGTGGGCGGGCTTGGGAGCCGCTGCGGCTTCGGCCCAGGTACTGTACGGTTCGTTGGTCGGGACGGTGACCGACCCCACCAGCGCCGCCATCCCCAAGGCGACGGTGACGGTGACCAACACCGCCACCGGCTTGACCCGCCAGGCGGCGACCGACGAAACGGGCTACTACTCGATCCCTAACCTGCTGCCGGGCAGCTACGACGTCGCGGTGAGCGCGGCCGGGTTTAAGCCGCTCACTCGCCGAGGCGTGGGCGTGATGGCCAACACGGTCACTCGGGCGGACGTGAGCCTGGAGGTGGGGGCGATCACGGAGTCTATCACGGTGGAGGCCAGCGCCGCGCTGCTCCAGACCACCAAGACCGACGTCAACGTGAACCTGGAGCCGCGGGCCCTGGTGAACCTCCCGCTGGCCGCCTACCGTAACTATCAAATGCTGATCAATCTGGTCCCCGGCGCCACGCCGGCGCGCTTCCAGAACGCCGTGATTGACACGCCGGGCCGCGCTCTGACCACCAACATCAACGGGCAGGAGCGCGGGGCCAATAACACCCGGCTGGACGGCGCGGCCAACATCCTGGTGACCATGCCGCACCACGTGGTGTACGTCCCCCCGGTCGAGAGCATCCAGGAGGTCAATATCTCGACCAACAGCTTCGACGCCGAGCAGGGCATGACGGGCGGGGCGGCGGTGACCGTGGTCACCAAGTCGGGCACCAACGAGTTCCACGGCAGCGCGCACGGCATGCATCAGGACAACGCCATGCGGGCCTTCCTTTGGGATGAGAACCGGGCCGGGGTCAAGACCAAGCCCAAGAACATCCGCAACATTGTGGGCGGAAGCCTGGGCGGCCCCATCCGGCAGAACAAGCTGTTTTTCTTCGGCGACTGGGAAGGCGTCTTCGAACGGGTGGGGCGATCGCTGCTTCTGTCGGTGCCGCCGATGGATTACCGGCAGGGGGATTTCAGCCGGAAGCTGGGGGCTCCCATTCTGGATGCCGCCGGCCGGCCCATCATGGTGCCGACCACCGAGGGCGGCTCGACCCAACTGCGCCAGGGGATGATCTTCGATCCTTACACCGGCAATCCGGACGGCACGGGCCGGGCGGCCTTTTCCTACAACGGCCGGCTGAACGTCATTCCGCCCTCGCGGCTGAACGGCCCCATGCTCAAGCTGCTGGCGCTGGTTCCCGAGCCCAACCAGCCCGGGGATCTGAATAACTTTTTCAACTCCGGCACGCAGCGCTTCAACCGCAACAACGCGGACGGCAAAGTGAACTGGAACCGCACCGACAAGCACCAGCTTTGGTTCAAGTACAGCGTGATGAACGCGCTGGTGCACGGCGATCCCGGGCTGGGCAAGGCGGGCGGACCGCCCTTGTCCGACGGCGGCTTGGGCGACGGCCACACCCTGGTGCAGGTGGCGGGCATCGGGCAGACCTACACCGTCTCGCCCACCCTGGTGATTGACGGGACCCTGGGCTGGACGCGCTTCGGCCAGAACGTGCAGCAGCAGGACCTGGAAACCAAGTTCGGTCTGGACGTGTTGGGCATTCCGGGGACCAACGGGCCGGACTGGCGGGAAGGCGGCATGCCCAGCTTCGCCGTCTCGGGCTACTCCACCCTGGGCTACACGGAGACCTGGAATCCGCTGTTCCGTAACGATCAGTCCTACACCTTCAACGGAAACGGGAACTGGATGAAGGGCGTGCATGAGGTGCGCTTCGGGGTGGACTTCATGCACCACTTGATCAACAACAGGCAGCCCGAACTGGGCGGCGGTCCGCGGGGCCAGTTCAGCTTCGGCTCCGCCATTACCGCCCTGAACCCCTCCGCCCTGCGCAGCAGCGTGGGCTTCCAGGGCGGAACGCCTTCCTTCGAGCGGGAGTGGAACGCGGTGGCGGCCTTCCTGCTCGGCGTTCCTTCCTCGACCGCCAAGAGCCCGCAGTACATCAAGATGACCAGCCTGGAAAACCAGTACGCGCTGTATGTGCGCGACCGCTGGCGCGTCAGCCCGAAGCTGACGCTCAATCTGGGCTTGCGCTGGGAGCTTTACCCCACGCGCACGCGCGCGGCCGGTATGGGTATCGAGTCCTACGATCCCACCACCAACGAGGTGCTGATCGGCGGGCGGGGCGGCATCCCCAGGGATGTGGGAGTGGGCTACAGCAAGAAACTCTTCGCGCCGCGCATCGGTTTCGCTTACTCGCTGGGCAAGTCCACGGTGATCCGCTCCGGTTACGGCCTTACTTATATCCCGCACCCTTGGGGCGCGCAGGCGTTGCGCGGTTGGTACCCGCTGACCATCGTGGGCGGCTTCTCCGGCGTCAACAGCTATCAGCCCATGACCACCGATCCCAGTTATGTGGCCGCGGGCATTCCTAACCGGCCGCTGGGGCCGCAGGTGGGCATCCTGCCGCTGCCCGGACCGGACATCAGCAAGGGACGGATCCCGCTGCCGCCCGCGGCCGACATGGGCTACCCGGTGGCCTACCGGACGCTGCGGCGCGGCTACATCCAGTCCTGGAATTTCATTGTTCAGCGGGAGCTGCCCTGGCAGATCGTCACCTCGATCGGCTACGTCGGCTCCGCCATGGTGAACGGCTTCGCTTTCCTGGACATTAACGCTTCCCAAATCCCCGGCTCCGGCAACACCGGCCGGCCGCTCTACGGGCCGTTCCGGCGCACCATGTCCACCCGCGAGTTCAACGGCCGCACCAACAGCAATTACCACTCCCTGCAAGTGACGCTGGACCGGCGCGTGGCGCGGGGCTTGTTCCTCAAAGGCGCTTATACTTTCTCCCATGCCATTGACATGGCCAACTACGGCGACTGGACCACGTTCAGTTGGAACGCGGCCAGCGTCTTCTACCGCAACCGGGCCACCGCCTCCCATGACGTCCCGCACATTTTCCAGCTCGGTTACGTCTATGAGCTGCCCTTCGGGGCCGACCGAAAGTGGGCCACCAGCGGTCCGGCCAAGGCCCTGCTGGGCGGCTGGCAGATCAACGGCATCTTCAGCGCTTACCAGGGGCGCCCCTACACCCTGAGCGCCTCCGGCTCGTCGTTGAACATGCCGGGCAACTCGCAGACGCCCGATCAGGTCAAGCCGGTCGTGGCCAAGCTGGGCAAGGCGGGCGACGACGGGACCTGGTTCGACATCACGGCCTTCGCCCCGGTGAGCGAGGTCCGCTTCGGCACGGTGGGCCGGAACACCATGCGCGGGCCGGGCGTGGTGAACCTGGATTTGAGTCTGTTCCGCACCTTCCAACTGATGGAGAAACTCAAGCTGGAGTTCCGCGCCGAATCCTTCAACCTGAGCAACACGCCGCACTTTTCCAACCCGACCGGCAGCGTGAACAGCGCGACTTTCGGGCGAATTTTCTCGACCCAGTCGGCCGACGTCATGGGCCGCTCGCGCGAGTTCCGCCTGGGGCTGCGGCTGAGCTTTTGAAGGGTTGCCCGGGCTGCTCCGCCGCACGCGCCCGGGCGCGGCGCCTCCCTGGAAGGCGGAGCCGCGGCCGGACTTTCGGCCGCGGCTCCCTGATCCTTAGAACATGAAACGAAGCGAAAGCTGGATGCGGCGCGGGTCGCGCGCCGAATTGTAGGCGCCGAAGTTGGCGTTGATCTGCTGTCCCTGGGGATTGAAGCGCGCTCCGCTGTCCACGCCCGAGAACTGGGTGTGATTCCAGGCGTTGTAGAACTCGGTGCGGAACTGGAAGTAGCGCTGTTCGCCGGCCACCGGCACGCGCTTGGAGACAGCGAGATCCCAGTTGTTGACGCCCGGACCGCGCAGCAGGCCGATGCCCGCGTTGCCGAAGTCGCGCGCCGGGGTGCGGGCGAACATCTCGGTCTTGAAGTTGCGGTAGAAGGTGCGCTCGCTCTTGGGCAGGCGCGGATCGCCCAGCACCGTGATGCGCGCGCCCTCGTTGGAGCCGGTCAGGTCCACCGAATCGCTGGTCGAGAAGCCGGGCGTGAAGGGTGTGCCCGAGAGGAAGGACGTGATGCCGGAGATCTGCCAGTGGCCCAGCAGCAGGCTGAGCGGCTTGTTGTCCCGCCAGGGATTGGGCAGGCTCCAGGTGTAGTTGATGCTGAGGACATGCGGCACGTCGTAGCTGAGCAGGCCGTAGTTGCGCCGGCGCATGGAGAAGTACGGGCTGACCCCGTCGAAGTCGCCCGCGCCCACCCCTAAGGACTTGGAGTAAGTGTAGGAGACGCCGAACTGGACGCCGCGCGCCATGCGCCGGTTGGCGGTGACTTGCAGCGAGTTGTAGCTGGAGGTGGCGCCGAAGCCGCGCAGGTTGATGGTGCTCATGCCCAGGTAAGGCCGGAAGAAGTTGTCCGGCAGCGGGCTGTTGGTCGTGCGGTCCAGATTGGCCGGATCGAAGCGCGAATACATCGGGATGGCATTGATGTTGCGCACATAGAGTAAGTGCCGGCCGACGCTGCCCACGTAGGCGGCGTCCAACACGGTCTGAAAGCCGATTTCGCGCTGGATGCCGAAGCTGTAATTCATCACGCGGGGCAGGGGCTGGCGTCCCACCTGCGGGGCGTTGACGCTCGAGGGGCCCACCGCGCCCTGGGCTTGCAGGAACGTATCCAGGTTGCCGAAATACAAGGTGGGCGTGTAGGCCACGGGAGGCTGGCCGTTGGTGCCCGAGTAGACGTTGCCCTGCGGCCGGTCGTAGAAGATGCCGAAACCGCCGCGCACGGCCGTCTTGCCGTCGCCGCGCGGGTCCCAGGCGAAGCCGAAACGCGGCCCCACGGCCACGCGGGGCGTATCGTACAGCTTGGGGTTGTAGCCCTTGCCGCCCACTACCATGCCCGGCGCGTCGTTGCCCGAGCCCGGCACGAACAGCCCGATGTAGGGGACCGGGTAAGTCCGGCCGGTGCGCAGGTCTACGCCCGCACGGCGCCCGGAGGCGTCTCGCCCCGGCCAGATGAGGGCCGCTACGCTCTTCGAGTCGTAGCGGGCCGGATCGAAGGTGGTGATGGCGAAGCGCTCGTCGTGGGCCGAGGGCGCGTTGTAGAAGCGCACGCCCAGCTCGAAGGTCAGCCCCCGGGTGGCCTTCCAGGAGTTCTGCGCGTACCACTCGACCTGCGTGTAGCGGTAATGCGAGTAGGGACGGAAAGTGCCCTCGGAGTAACTCTCGAAGTTGCCCAGGATGGCGTTGGCGAAGGCGTAGTTGGCGTCGAAGGGATTGTTCACGTTGCGCCCGAAGCTGAAGGCCCCGCGCGTATTGGGCCCTCCCACTTCGTCCTTGCGCATGCGCTCGATGTACAGCCCGAACTTCAAGGTATGCCGCCCGATGACCTTGCTGAGGTTGTCGGCAAAGGTGAAGACCGGGTTCTCATTGGTGTAGGGAATGTTGCCCAGCGAGGCGTTGATGTAGTTGGGCACCCCGCCGAAGGTGACATTGGGAATGGCGCCCGATTCGTTGGAGGCCGGGTACCACTGGCCGATGTTGCCCATGCGGCTGCGCGCCACCTTGCTCTTGTCCACCGGATTGAAGGTCTGGCCGCGGGTGGTGGCGCCCATGGTGAACTCGTTCACGGTGGAGGGGCCGAACAGCTTGGTCAGGTTGAGCACGCCGCCCCGGCCGCGCTGGGGCCGGAAGGTCTCGGTCAAATCGAAATTCAGGTTGCCCGAGACCCAGGAGCCGTAAGGCCAGTACTCGTGATCGTGGTCGGTGATGCCCCGCACGTAGGCGGTCAGGCCGGGGCTGATCACGTAGTCCACCCGGTAGACGTCCTGGCGGCGCGGGTTGCGCCCGCTGACGTTGGAGCGGTAGTTGCGCGCGTAGCGCAGCGCCGGGTCGGTCTCTGTATAGTTAGGCAGCGGGTAGAAGTTCAGGATGGCCTGGCCGAGCGCATTGATGCGCGCTTTGGGAATGACGTTGCCGGGGAACGGCTGGGCGGTGAGAGGATCGCGGACCGGGATCAGCGCGCCGTTCAGGTCGCGCGTGTCGGAGAAATCGCCGTTGCGCTGGAGCGCCGTGGGCGTGGTGACGAAGCGCACGCCGGGGTACAGCCTGCGCCGCACGTACTCCTGGGAGAAGAAGAAGAACAGCTTGTCCCGGTTGGTGTTGAACTTGCCCGGAATGTAGAACGGCCCGCCGATCGAGTAGCCGCCGCTGTTGAAGCGGTACAGCGGCTTGGCGGTTCTGGTGCGGTTCTGGAAGAAGCCGTTGGCGTTGAGCGTCTCGTGGCGGTAGTACCAGTAGGCGCTGCCGTGGAAGTCGCGCGTGCCGCTCTTGATGATGACGTTGATGGTGCCCGCGCTGTTGCGCCCGTACTCGGCCTGGTAGTTCGAAGTCAGCACCTTGACCTCGCCGATGGCGTCCATGTTGGGCTCGTTATGCACGCTGGTGTTCGAACCGGTGTCCACCGCCGAGATGCCGTCCAGGGCGTACATGATCGAGGTCTCGCGGCCTCCGTTGATATGCAGCCCCTGGAGCACGTTGCCGGTCATGACGATCTCCCGGGCCCCGGCGCGGGTGTCCACCACCCCCGGCAGCGTGGAGAGCAGGCCCAGAAAGTCCCGGCCCTTGATGGCCAGGTTGATCACCTGCTCGCCGCTGACCAGCCCGGCGCGCTCGCTGGAGGCGACTTGCACGGGAGTGACTTCGGCCACCACCTCGACGCGCTCGGTAAGCTGGCCCACCTGGAGCGTGATGTCGCCCAGCGACCGCCGTTCATTGGCGGTCAAGCTGATGTCGCGCACCTGGTAGGCCCGAAAGCCGGCGGCCGAGATTTCCAGCGTGTAGGTGCCGGGCAGCACGCTGGAGAACACGAACAGGCCCGCCTCGTTGCTGGCCGACTTCTGGGCCACCCCGGTGGCTTGATTGGTCAGGATGACTTGAGCGTTCGGGATCACCGAGCCGGCCGGGTCGCGCACCGTACCGCTCAGCGTCCCGCTGATGTTCTGGCTGAGAAGCCAGGCGGCGCAGGCGAGCAACGCCGCCGTGAGACGGATGACTAATCTGCCCATCTTTGACCCCCATCAGGAGAATTGACAACACCTCTCAAGCGGCATTATGTCACAACCGGCCGCCGGCGGCCGTGCCCCTCAGGCGCCCAGGACCCGACGCAGCGCCTCGGCCAGTTGGGTCATCTGATAAGGCTTGGCCAGAAAGCAGGCGGCCCCCGCCTCCCGCAGGCCGCGAGCGACTTCCTCCGGGCAGTAGCCGCTGGTCACTATCACGGGGACCTCAGGACGGGCGGCCTTCAAGGCGCGCAGGCATTCTTCGCCCGAAAAGCCCGGCATCAGCACGTCCAACATCACCAGGTCGAAGCCCGGGTCGGCGGCGCGAAAAGCTTCCAGAGCCTTGCCGGGGTCGCTGATCGAGGCCGCCTGGTAGCCCAGGTTTTCCAGCAGCCGCACGGCGGTCTGGCCTACCATCGGCTCGTCGTCAATCACCAGGATCGAAGCCTTCGCCCGGGCGGGCGCTCGCGCCGGCCGCTGCGCCGTCCGGACCTCGGCCGAGCGCTCCAGCGGGAGGTAGACCGTGAACGTCGAGCCGCAGCCCGGCCGGCTGGAGACCTCGACCGTCCCCCCGTGGTTCTTGACGATGCCGTAAACCATGGCCAGCCCCATGCCCGAGCCGCCGCCCGCTGGCTTGGTGGTGAAGAAAGGCTCGAACAACCGGGGCAGATGCTCGGCCGCTATCCCGATGCCCGTGTCCGCCACCGAAACCTTGACGTAGGCGCCGGGCGCCGGGGCGCCCAGGGCCCGGAAGCTTTCGGCCTCCAACTCCGCCGGCTCGGTCTGGAAAGTCAGCACGCCGCCTTCGGGCATGGCGTCGCGGGCGTTCAGGGCCAGATTGAGGAAGACCTGGCGGAGCTGGGCGGGATCGCCCCGACTGAGGGCCGGCTCGGCCTGGAATCGTTTGACGACCCTAATGGTACGGGGCAGGGTGCGCTCCAGCAGCTCCAGCAGTTCCTCCAGCAGGGCGTGCAGATCCACCGGGATGTTCTGGACCTTGCCCTGGCGCGCGAAGCCGAGCAGCCGGGCGGCCAGTTGCTGGGCGCGCTCGGCGGCTTTCTGGATCGCCTGGGCCGCCTCGCGCACCAAGCCGTCGGGCTCGGGGCGGGCCTGCAATAGGTCGCTGTAGCCTAGGATGGCCGAGAGCAGGTTGTTGAAGTCGTGCGCCACCCCTCCGGCCAGTTCGCCGATGGCTTCCAGCTTCTGGCTCTGGCGCAACCGCTCCTCCAGGCGCTTGCGTTCGGTCACGTCTCGCGCGATGCCCTGGATGCCTGCGGGGCGTCCGTTGGCGAACTGGAGCCGCGCGCTCACCTCCAGATAGATCCGGCGGCCATCCTTGGTCCGCATGGGCAGTTCGAATTCCGCGCTGGTCTCCCCGCCCAACGCCCGCCGGATGCACTCGAAAACGAAGCGTGCCGGCTCGGGTTCCAGCAAGCGGGTGATGTTGGCCCCCAGCAACTCGGAACGCCGGTACCCGCTGATGCGCTCGGCGGCCTTGTTCAAGGAAGTGAAGTGACCCTCCAGGTCCAGCGTGAAGATCACGTCCGGGGCGTCCTCGAACAACTGCCGATAGCGCTGTTCGCCCGCCAGGCGGGCCCGCTCGGCTCGGTCGCGCTCGGTGAGGTCCACCGCCAGGCCCAGCACGCCCTGCCGCTCCGGCAGCGGCTCCAAGTGGACCTGCACAAGCCGGTCCCTCCAGCGGAACTCCTCGCTGAGGGCTTCGCCCCCCAGCGCCCGGCGATGGGCGGCGATGGGCGGGAAGTCGGGATCGTCGGTCTGAAAGTAGTCGAACAGGCTCCGGCCGACGAGTTGGCCGGGCCGCAGGCCGAGCTCCGCCAGGCCGCGGCCGAAGCTGGAGGTGAAGCGCAGGGCGCGGTCCGTGGTCCAGATCACGGCCGGCAGTTGGTGCGCCAGCAGCCGCAGCAGTTGGCCGGCGGCCGGCGGCGCCGGGAGGGCCGAGCCGGTCTGGGTTCGGCCGGAGGCGGAAGACTTGGCCATGGCGACTGCCGCTTCGAGCCTGCTATCGGCGGCTCAGGTGAAAACTTTAGCCTCCCGCCGCCCCTTTGCTTTCCGTCCCCGTTCTTGCTAGCTTGGAATCGCTATGCGGCGGCTTCAGCCCGTGATCTGGTCCAAGGGCACTTTCCTTACGCCCCAGCATTTGCAATCTCAGGATCTCTATATCGAGAATGTCCTCCGCTTCCATTTGGAGGCCCTCAGCTTCCGCCCCTGGGGCTTTCGCCGTCTCTACGTCAACCAAGAAGCCCTCCAGGCCGGCCAGTTCGCCTTGTCGCTGGCCGAGGGCATCCTGCCCGACGGACTGCCCTTCGACATCCCGGAGTCCGATCCCGCCCCGCCTCCCAAACCCCTGGCCGAATACTTCCAGGACGAGCAGGAAGCGGTGGATCTCTACCTGGCCATTCCCCACTACCGGGAGCGCGGCTTGAACGTGGCCGCCGCCGCCCAGAGCGCCGACACCCGTTTCGTGGCCGAAGTGGCCGTGGTTCGGGACGAGAACTGGGACCGCACGGAACGTCCCGTCCAGGTGGCGCGCAAGAACTTCCGGCTGCTGGCCGAGAGCGAGACCCGCCAGGGGGCCACCGCCTTGCGCGTCGCCCGCGTCCAGCGCACTCCTGCCGGCGGTTTTCAGTTGGACGCCCGCTTCGTGCCCCCCCTGCTGGACATCGCCGCCAGCGACTACCTGATGTCCATCCTCCGGCGTCTGGTCGAGATCCTGGCCGCGCGCAGCGCCATGCTCTCCGGCGTCCGCCGGCAAAAAAACCAGACGCTGGCCGATTTCACCTCCTCCGACATCGCCAATTTCTGGCTCCTGTACACCATCAACTCGCACTTCCCCCTGTTTCGCCACCTGTTCGAGACGCGCAAGGGCCATCCCGAGGGCTTGTTCGCCCTGATGACTTCGCTGGCCGGCGCCTTGACCACCTTCTCGCTGAAGATCCAGCCGCGCGACCTGCCCGTCTACGACCACGAGGAGCTGGGCCGCTCGTTCACCGACCTGGACGAGAAGCTGCGTTTCCTGCTGGAGACCGTCGTGCCGGCCAACTTCGTCTCCCTGCCGCTCAAGCTCGTCCAGCCCTCCATCTACGCCACCGCCCTGGCCGAGGAGAAGTATCTGGCGAACACCCGCATGTATCTGGCGATTCAGGCCGAAATGAACGAAGCGGAGTTGATCTCCAAAGCGCCCTTGCTCATCAAGGTCTGCTCGGCCACCCACATCGAGCACCTGGTCCGTCAGGCCCTGCCGGGCGTGCGATTGATCCACACGCCCACGCCGCCCGGTTCGATTCCCATCAAGCTGAACTACCAGTACTTCAGCCTGAACCAGTCCGGCGGGGCTTGGGAGGCCATTTGCCGGGCCCGCAATCTGGCCGCCTACGTGCCCGCCGATTTCCCCAACCCGCAGCTCGAGCTGGTCATCCTGCTGCCGCAGGCAGGCTGAATCACCCGGCTTAGAAGCGGTAACTCCACATCAGGTACGGGTAACTGAAGCCCGCGCCTCGGGTAGTTTGCCTCAAGTAGGGTCCGGCGAACAGGCGGGCGTAGCCCAGACCGAACTGAAGCCGGTCGGAGAACCGCCATTCGGCCTGGGCGTCCAACTCCCAGCCGATCCGGCTGCTGCCGGCCTGCGGATTGCGCGCGAATACGGCGCCCCCCTCGGTGTAGAGCGCGTCGCGGCGATCGGCCAGCCAGAAAGCGTGGTAGTCGAACTTCAAACGCCACGCCCGGCGGGGGCGCCACTCCAGCCCCGGCATCAGGTCATGGATGTTGCGCCAGCCGATCTGGTCCGCCGTGCCGTACTTGGAGTGGTTGGTGGGGTAAAGCTGATCGAACGTGCCGCGGCGGCCGTCCCGCGGATCGCGGTCGCCCGAAGCGAAGTTGTACTCGGCGATCAGGCGCAGGGGCCGATCCTTCCAGGGCGCCCAGCCCAGGGCCCAGTGACCCGCCCAGGCGCGCACGCGATCGCCGGCGGCGCGCCCGCCCTGGATGGCCATCTCGACGTTGCAGTCCAGCCCGCGCGGCAGCTTGGATACCACCCGCGCGCCTCCGGTGTAGACATCCAGATCTCCGCTGCGGCCGTTTTCAGCCGTGGTGCGGGAGGCGGTCTTCCAAAGCAGGAAGGGCTCGATCACACCGTCCGGCAGCAGCTTGTCGAGGGACCCGTACAGGCCGTAAAAGCCGTTGCTGAGTCGCGGCCGGTCAAAGCGCCCGTCGAGGACCGGGACCACGGCCGAGGCGAACCCATCCAGCCGCATGCCCGCCCGGCGCCAACTGAGGCGGACGGCGTCGAAGCTGCGCCCGACGTTGCCCCAGCCGGCGGCCCCGATCAGCCGCTCCTCGCCGAAGATGAGGTCCTGGCGGCCCACGCGCAAAGACAGGGGACCGCCATCGGCCGGACCCAGCTCCAGATAGCCCTGCCGCAGGTCCAAGGTGTTCACCATGCCGGCCGGGGGCGGCCTCCGGCTCAGCCCGGGCGCCTGCGCATCTTGCACTTGCAGAACGAAACGCAGGCGCCGGTCCGGCTCAATGGCGGCGTTGAGGCGGAGCCGGTGCAGGTAGTAGCCGTCGTCGTTGCCCGGCGTGTAGCCGATGCCCCGGTGGGCCTCGGCCCTGCCGCGCAGCTCGACGGAGGCCTTCAGCCAGGCGGGCAGGCTCCGGCTGCCTGAGGAAGCGGATTGGGCGGCAGCCAGGGCGGCTGCCAACAGCGTCAAGAGAACTGAGCGCATGGCGATCCCAGAGACGATTTCGGCTATGGTATCGCATCCCGGCGGTGGCTACAGTCGAGTTCCCGGCGCGATTTAAGGCGTTGGCCCGTTGAGGGCGCTGCCGCTCCGGCCGAAAAGCAACGGGAAGGGTCACTCCATGCGGCGGTGCGCGGGCGGGCCGGCGGCGCTGATCTCGGCCTCTGCTTGCGCCGCCCTCGGTTCGGGGTTGCTCGCAGCGGCCCTGGATCTGGCTCGGCTCTACGTGGTCCGCAGCGAGCTGGAGGCCTGTGCGGAGGCGGCCGCGCGAGCGGCGGCCCGGGAACTGGACGGCAGCGTGCAGGGCATTGCGCGGGCGCTGGAAGCGGCCACCGCCCAGGCCGGGCGGGGGCGCTTGGCCGCAATCCTCTCGGGCGGGGCTCAGGCCGCGTTCGCCGCTTCCCCGGCCGGCCCCTGGCGTTCCCCTGCCGAAGCGGCGGGTAACTGCCGGTTCGTCAAAGTGGACGCCTCAGCCGCGGTGCCATTGCTGTTTCTGCCCGTGATCGGAGCGGCGGCCTCCAACCGAGTCGCGGTGACTGCGATCGCCGCACAAGCCGCGCGCAGCGAGGCGCAGCGCGACCGCACCGATCCCCCGCGAGGTCGCGCCGGCTTGGTCGGCGGCTGAGCAGACCGAGCCCGCTCAGCGCCGGTCCGGAGCCGGGCGGCGGCACACCGGGGTGCGCGACCCGACTTCGGGCGGTCAGGCGGGGACCACGCCCCGCCTCGCGCCGGGAGCCTGGCTCGACTCCGGCCCGCTTTCGAGCCCTTCCAGCCAGCGCGCCAGCTCCGCGGGCAGCGGCGACTCGATGACGACCGGTTCGCCCGTGGCGGGGTGCAGAAAGCGGATGCGGTGGGCGTGCAGAAAGTAGCGGTCCAGCGGAGGCCGGCCCTCGATGCGGCGCGGCGCGCCGTAGAGCCGGTCGCCCACGACCGGGCGCCCCAGCCAAGCCATATGGGTGCGGATCTGGTGGGTCCGGCCGGTCTTCAGGCGCACCTCCAGGAACGTGAAGCCGGGGAAACGGCGCAGGACGCGGAACTCGGTGAGGGCGGCGCGGCCGTAACCCAGCCGCGCGCTCATGCGCACGCGCCTCGCCGGGTCGCGGGCGATGGGCGCCTCCACCCGGCCCTGCTCTTGCGGGATCTCACCGTGCACCAGGGTCAGATACACCTTCTCGATTCGCCGGGCGGCGAACTGGGCGGCCAGGCTGCGATGAGCGCGGTCATTGCGCGCCACAAGGATCACGCCGCTGGTCTGCCGGTCCAGCCGGTGCACGATTCCCGGGCGGAGCGGGTCGCCGGCCTCGGATAGTCGCCCGTAGCGATACAGGAGGGCGTTGACCAGAGTGCCTGCCTGCCGGCCGGCGCCGGCGTGCACGACCATGCCGGCGGGTTTGTCCACCGCGATCACGTCGTCGTCCTCGTAAAGCACGCGAATGGGGATGGGCTCGGGCTCGGCCCTCAGGGGCGGGGGCGGAGCCGGTTCGACCTCGATCCGCTCGCCCCCGCGCAGGCGATAGGCCGGGCGCACCGCTTCGCCCTTGATGCGCACGCGGCCGCTGCGAATCCATTCCTGGATGCGCGCCCGGCTGTACTCCGCCAACCGCTGCTGGATCCAGCGATCCAGCCGCTCGCCCGCCTCGCCGTCCGGGACGGTCAACACCACGGTGGAAGGCGCCGCCGGCACGTTTTACAATAGCCCCAACCGGCCCGGAGCCTCCGCACGCGCAGCTCCGGGTCGAGCAACCATACCGAGGATAACTGAAATGAAGCGCATCATGGTGGGCATTCTGGCGGCCATCGGCGCCCTGACGCTGGCTGCGGTCTTGCTGGTTGTCATGGGGGCCGCGGCCATCCGGTTGACCCGGGCGGGCGTTCCTTCGCGCACCGTCCTGGAGGCTGACTTCGAGACCGCCCTGAGCGAGTACGTGCCTGAGGAGCCGCTGGCCAAGGCGCTCTTCGGCGAACAGCCCAGCCTGCGCGATACGGTGGAGGCGCTGGAGCGGGCCGGCGGCGACCAGCGCGTGGCCGGCCTGCTGGTGCGTCTGGGCGCCGCCCCGCTGGGCATGGGGCAGGTGCAGGAGCTGCGCGAGGCCGTGTTGCGCTTTCGCGCCCGCAAGAAGTTCGCCCTGGCCTTCGCCGAGACCTTCGGCGAATTCGGCCCGGGGGGCAATGCCTACTATCTGGCGGCCGCCTTCGATCAAATCTGGCTGCAACCCTCGGGCGACATCGGGCTGACCGGCGTGCTGGCCGAGAGCTTCTTCCTGCGGGGAACGCTCGACAAGCTGGGCATCACGCCCCGCATGGACCACCGCTACGAATACAAGAACGCGATGAACATCTTCACCGAGCGCAAGTTCACGCCTGCGCACCGCGAAGCCACCGAGCGGCTGGTGCGTTCCTGGGCCGCCCAGCAAGTGCGGGGCATCGCGGAGGGCCGGCGGTTGGGTGAGGACCAGGTGCGGGCGCTGATCAACCGCGGTCCCTTGCTGGGACGCGAGGCCCTGGAGGCCAAACTGGTGGATGGCCTGGCCTACCGCCAGGAGGTCTACGACAAAGCCAAGGAGCGCGCCGGGCGGGGAGCGAAGTTCCTTTCCCTTTCCCAATACCTCCGGCGCGCCGGCAGGCCCCACACCAAGGGCAAGACCATCGCCCTGATTTACGGCGTGGGCGGCGTGCAGCGCGGCAAGAGCGGCTTCGACCCGGTCTTCGGGGAGGTGGCTATGGGCTCGGAGACGGTGGCGGCAGCTTTCCGCGCGGCCGCCCGCGACAAGGACGTCAAAGCCATCCTGTTCCGTATAGACAGCCCGGGCGGCTCCTACGTGGCCTCCGACACCATCTGGCAAGAGACCGTGCGGGCGCGGAAGGCGGGCAAGCCGGTCATCGCCTCGATGGGGGACCTGGCCGGTTCGGGCGGCTACTTCGTGGCTATGGCGGCCGACAAGATCGTGGCCCAGCCGGGCACCATCACCGGTTCGATCGGCGTGCTGGGCGGCAAGATGCTCACCACCGGCTTCTGGCAGAAGCTGGGCGTCACCTGGGACGAGGTGCACGAGGGGGCGAACGCCACCTTCTGGACGGGCACCGCCGACTACACGCCCGCTCAGTGGGCCCGGTTCCAGGCTTGGCTGGACCGCATCTACGACGACTTCACCAGCAAAGTGGCCGAAGGCCGCCGCCTGCCCAAGCAGCGCGTGCTCGAAATCGCCAAAGGCCGCATCTGGACGGGCGAGGATGCCAAGGCGCTGGGACTGGTGGACGAACTGGGCGGCTTCGAGACCGCGCTCAAGCTGGCCAAACAAGCGGCCGGCATCCCCGAGAAGGAAGACGTGCGCCTGAAGCTGTTTCCGCCCAAGAAGTCTCCGCTGGAGCTGATCATGGAGCGGCTGAGCGGCAAGGAGGCCGAGCCCGGCGAGGGTGATGCCGGCGCCCGGGCGCTGGTGCGCGCGCTCAAGCTGGTGCAGCCGGCCGCGCGCCGCCTGCGCGCGCTCAGCGGACCGCCCGAGGTCCTGGCCATGCCCTGGTTGCCTTGAGGTGGCCCATGCAGAAGCTGATCCGTTCCGCCGTCGTGCCCGTGGCCGGGCTGGGCACCCGATTGCTGCCCGCCACCAAGTCGCAGCCCAAGGAGATGCTGCCCGTGGCGCGCAAGCCCATCGTGCAGTACGTGGCTGAGGAGCTGGTGGCCAACGGCATCGAGCAGATCCTTTTCGTCACCGGCCGCGGCAAGAGCTCCATCGAGAACCATTTCGACCACGACCCCGAACTGGCCCGCCTGCTGGCCGCGGCCAACAAGCAGGACTTGATCGAGGAGCTCAGCTCGGTCGAGCTGGACGCCAAGTTCTTCTACACCCGGCAGCGCATGCAGCGCGGCCTGGGAGACGCCGTGTTGTGCGGGGAGAATTTCGCGGGCGAGGAGCCCTTCGTGGTGGCGCTGGGCGATTCGATCATCGGGCTGCACAACCGCTCGCGGGCGATCGCGCGCATGGCCGAGTTGTTCCAGGCGCGGCGGGCGAGCTGCGTGCTGGCGGTCGAAGAAGTGCCGCCGGAGGAAACCGTGCATTACGGCATCATCGAGCCGGCGGAGGTCAACGGCGAGGAGTGCCGCGTGGCCAACCTGGTCGAGAAGCCGGCGCCGGGCCGCGCGCCCAGCAACCTGGCCATCGCCGGGCGCTACGTTTTCTCGCCCTTGATTTTCGACATGATCCGGCGGGTCCGCCCGGACCCGCGCGGGGAAATCCAGCTCACCGACGCCATTCAGTTGATGTGCGAAGAGGGCCGGCGCGTACTGGCCTTGAAGCTGCCTCCCGGCGAGCGGCGGTACGACATCGGGAACTTCACCAGCTACTTCCAGACTTTCCTCGAGTTCGCGCTGGCCGACCCGGCCTACGGTCCGGGCTTGCGCGCCGCGCTGGAACGCCTGCTGGCGGGGACCGCCTGATCCTCACGCCCGCTGGCCGGCCCCGGCAGGGCCGCCCGCGGCTCAACGTTCGCGCCACTGGGGTACGCGCTTCTCCAGGAAGGCCGCGATGCCTTCCTGAGCGTCTTCCCGCAAGGCGTTGGCCGCCATCGTCCGGCAGGCGCAGGCGTAAGCTTCCCGCTCGGGCAGCTCGAGCTGCTGGTAGAAGGCGCGTTTGCCCAAAGCCAGCACCGGGCGGCCGGCTCGGGCGATGCTCAGCGCCAGCCGGCGGGTCTCGGCCCGCAGATCGGCGGCGGGCACCACACGGTTGACGAGGCCCCAGGCGGCGGCCGTGCGCGCGTCAATCATCTCGCCGGTGGCCAGCATTTCAAAGGCGCGCTTGCGGCCCACCGCCCGGACCAGCGGCACCATGGGCGTCGAACAGAACAACCCGATGCGAACGCCCGGGGTGGCGAACTGCGCCTGTTCGGAGGCCACCGCCAGGTCGCAGGCGGCCACTAACTGGCATCCGGCGGCGGTGGCCACTCCCTGCACTTCGGCGATCACCGGCTGCGGAATCTGCCGGATGGTTTGCATCATCTCGGTGCAGCGCTCGAAGATGCGCCGGTAGTCCTCGGCCGTGCGCCCGCGCAGCTCCGTCAGGTCGTGACCCGAACAGAACGCCCCTCCGGCGGCGGCCAGGATCACGACCCGCAGGGCGGGGTCCTCGCCCGTGCGCGCCAGGGCCTCGTGCAGCTCTTCGATCAACTCCAGGGACAGGGCATTGCGCCGCTCGGGCCGATTCAGCGTGAGCAGCGCGATCGGGCCGTCGGTCTGATACGTCAGGTTCCGGTAAGGCATCGCCACCCCTCGGCGTCGTCTTCAGCATAGCGCCCGCGGGCGCCGTGATAGGATAGCGCCTCATGAAGCGGCCGGCGGCCCGGCGGTATTTCCCAGCCTGGCAGCAAGACGAACTGCCCGAGCCGCCGGTCTTCGGCCGGCGCCGCTGGGCCCTGTTGATCGGCCCCGGCCTGATGATGGTGGGGGCCAACATCGGGGGCGGAGAGTGGCTGTTCGGGCCGGTGGTCACGGCGCAGTACGGCGGCCGCATCATGTGGCTGGCCACCCTCTCGATCCTCATGCAGGTCTTCTACAACCTCGCGGTCATGCGCTACGCGCTGTACACCGGCGAGCCGATCTTCGTGGGATTCTTCCGCACGCCGCCCGGGCCGTCCTTCTGGGCTTGTTTTTACCTGCTGGCCGATCTGGGCGGGCTTTGGCCCTACCTGTCTTCGAACGCCGCCGTGCCCCTGGCCACCGCGATCCTGGGCCGGCTGCCCACCGCGGCCGACGACCCACTGACGCGCGGCCTCAGCTACGCCATCTTCCTGACCTGCTTCGTGCCCTTGATTTTCGGGGGCAAGATCTACAACGCGCTCGAGAAAGTCATGGTGGCCAAACTGACGCTGGTGCTGGCTTACCTCGGGCTGGTGACGCTGCTGTTTGTGAGCCCTCGGACCTGGTGGGGGATCGGCTCGGGCCTGTTCCGTTTCGGCTCGTTGCCGGAGGGAGCGTTCGACTGGTCGGTCCTGGCCGCCTTCGCCGCCGTGGCCGGAGCGGGCGGGTTGACCAATAGCTACTTCTCCAATTACGCCCGGGACAAGGGTTGGGGCATGGGGGCGCGCGTGGGCGCTCTGCCCAGCGCCATCGGCGGACGTACGATACAGCTCTCCCACACCGGGCGGGTGTTCGAACTGAGCGCGCCCGCCCTCCGGCGCTGGCGCGGCTGGCTGCGGCACATCCGGCGCGATCAGCTTGCCCTCTGGGCGCCGGGCTGTTTGCTGGGGATGGCCTTGCCCGCCATGTTTTCCCTGGAGTTCATCCGGGGCGCGCAGGTGACCGGCCACGCCGCCGCGGCCATGACCGCCCAAAGCATCGCCGCCCGCCACGGCCCGATCTTTTGGCATCTCACCCTGTTGTGCGGGCTGCTGATCATGGCCCCCACGCAGGTCAGCCAGATTGACGGGATGTGCCGCCGCTGGACCGATGTCATCTGGACCGGCGTGCGGCGCCTCCACCGGCTGGAGGGAAACAAGGTCAAGTACGTTTACTATACGATCCTGGTGCTGTACGGCGTCTGGGGCTTGACGGCGCTGCGCCTGACGCCCGATCCGCTGGTGCTGGCCGTGGCCAGCGGCGTCATGATGAACTTCGCCCTGGCCTTTTCGGCGCTGCACACCTTGTATGTCAACCTGACGCTGTTGCCGCCGGCGCTGCGTCCCGGCGGGCTGCTCCGGGCCGGTCTGGCGGCCTGCGCCCTGTTTTACTTCGCCGTCTCGGGGCTGGCCTTCCGCCAGCAGTGGCCGCAGGTGGCCGCCTGGCTGGGCCTTTAATCCGGCCGGGGCCACTCGCGCCAGGCGGGCAGCGAGTAATTGGCCCGGTAGTTGGATTCGTTGTGATGCGGGTTGCGCAAGGGCGCGTAGATGCGCCGGCCGGTGAAGGGGCGGTCCTGGGTGTAGATCCAGACCTGGCGGGCGTCCCAGACTACGATTTCATCCCGCGGGTCGCCGGTGAGATCGAGTACGTTGAAGGCCAGGGTGGGATGGCCGTCGTCGGGGAACATGACCACCCGCCGCAGACGCCCGTCTATCATGCCGCCCTCCCGCGGATCGGCCGAGAGCAGGGCGAATTCTTCGCCGTCGCCCCGCCAGTTCACAGGCAGGATCGGGCTGCCGGTGTGGATCGGCTCGCCTTGTTCCAGGATGTTGCCCTCGGCGTCGTAGAGGGTGATGATGCCCGGATTGCGCCAGAAGTTGATGGTCATCAATTGCAGGCCGGGCAACTCCGGCCGATAGCGGGCGATGCTCGGGCTCTGGGTGTGGCCCACGCGGCTGCGGCGCAGGATCTCACCCTTCAGGTTCAGCAGGAGGAAGCCCTCGTCGCTGGCGAACCAGTAGATGCGCGGCTCGGCCCCGGCGTCGGGACCGAAGCGGCCGGCGATCACGCCGTCGGCGTGCTCGGCCAGCTCGTCGCGGCTCCACAGCAGCCGGCCGTCGTCATCGTAAAGGGCGTAGCCCATGAGCAGTTCCTCGCGGCCGTCGCCGTCCAGATCGGCCGAGTAAGGAAAATGTCCGGTGTTCGTTTGGCCCTTCCAGAGTAAGTTCAGGCGGTCGTCGAAAACCCAGAAGTTACGATACCGGTCCTTGACGATTACTTCGCGCTGGACTTTTCGGCCGGAAAAATCAGCGAAATAGATCGAATCGCCCACCTCCATCTCGTAGGGACGGACTTTGTTTTCCTTGGGTGCTTCGGGCATCCACCTCCAGGCTTTCAGTCGGCCGGTGGCGCCTTCCAGCACCTGGATCTTGAAATCGCGCACCAGGACCACTTCGTGGCGGCCGTCGCCGTCCAGGTCGTGGATCTGGAAGGGCGTGTCGTGGGCCAGCACGTCGTTGTAGGGATCGGGCCGGCCGAGCTGCCAGAGCACCTTGCCTTCCAGGGTGACGGCGGTCAGGCAGCTCAGGTGGGCGAAGGAATTGTCCTGCACCTTGCGGATGTTCTGGCCGATCAGCATCTCCGGCCGCCCGTCGCCGTCCAGATCCCCGAAGCGGACGTTGCGCCCGGCGCCGAAGCCCGGCGTCGGGAATTTCTTCCACAGCTTGGGCTGAGGATTCCGGGCGCGCAGCTCCGCCAGCTCCGCCTCGCGCCGGGCGATGCGCTCCCGAATGGCGGCCGCCGCGGATTCGCTCGCGCTGACGCGCACGTCGGTGAAGCGCGCGGGGATGTTGGCCGTGAGGCCTATCCGTCCGGCCGGGATCTCGCCGTCGGAAGCCTCGATCAGCAGCTTGCCGTCCACGTAGGCTCGGATGCGCGGCCCCTCGTTCTCGACCCGGAGCGTGTAGTAGCGGCGCGTGTCATAGCGGAATTCGGCCGCGCCCAGCTCCTTGAAATCGGCGATGCGGAACTGGCGCTCCAGGGGCAGGCGCAGGCGGAGCACGGCTCGCTCGCCCCCGGTCAGAGCGAACAAATAGTAGTGGCGGTTGGTGCGGTAGCGAAAGACCAGGCCGGCCATCTCGGCCAGTGACAGCGGACGCACCTTTGCTTCCAGCGTGTAATCGGCCCACTCCGGGTCGCCCGTCACCAGCGTCGGATTCATGATGCGGCGCAGGGCGTTGATCTCGTGCTGCTCGATGTAGGTCTTGCCCTCCTCGTCGCCGCCCGCCCAGGAATCGGTGTGGCAGATTGCGTTCTCCCAGGGATCCAGAGGCACGCCCCGGTGCGGCAAGTAATGATACTCCTGGATGGCGTTGGTCAGTTGCTTGACCGGCTCGGAGAGGATCCTGGGGGGCAGGCGGCGAAAATCGTCCTGAAACAGATCCACCGCCCAAGCGGGCGCCGCGGCCCAGAGCAAAGCGAGCAAGCTGAGTCTCATGATTCTATTTCTACAGCGAGATCGTCACCGGCGCCGGGCGCAGCACGCTTGCCGGCGATCTGCCACCAGGTGAAGGGCGAGCGGGCGCCGCGCACGCGGACGTCAATCAGATAGGGGACTCCGGACTCCAGCGCGCGGCGCAGGGCGGGCTCCAGCTCCTCTACGGTCTCCACGTGCTCGCCGGCCTCGCCGCAAGCTTGCATGATGAGGTCGTAGCGGGTGGGGCGCAATTCGCAAGCTACGGTCTCAGGCGAGCCGCGCGCTTCGCGCTGAAGCTCGCGCTCGATGCCCCAGCCGGCGTCGTTGCCCACCAGGATCACCAGCGGCAGGCGGTGGCGCGCCAGGCTGTCCAACTCCGCCAGATAGAAGCCCAAGGCGCCGTCGCCCGTAATGAGCACGACCGGTTCGTCCGGATGGGCGAGCTTCAAGGCGAAGGCGTTGGGCAGGGAAGCCCCGATCGTTCCCAACGGCCCCAGTCGCACCCAGCCGCCGGGCCGCAGCGCGGGCAGGAAGGCCCGGCCCCAATGGCAGAAGTCGCCGCCGTCCCAGCAATAGAGCGTGTGGCGCGGCAGCAGCCGCTCGAGCCGGGCGTAAAGCGCCAGCGGATGCATGGGCGGCTCCCTCAGCTCCGCCAGATTCTCCAGCCGCCGGCGCCATCGCCGGCGCAGCTCTCGGACCTCCTCCAGCCACGGCCGCGCCGCTCTGCCCCGAGGCCCCAGGCCGTCCCGCAGCGCCCGCAGGGTCTCCCGCACGTCGGCGCAGATGCCCACTTCCAGGCGCCGATTCATGCCCAGTTCTGCGGCGTGAATATCCACTTGAATCATCCGCGCCTGGGGCGCAAACAGACGCGGCCCGCCCAGCGCCAGCCGGTAATCCAGCCGCTTGCCCAGCACCAGGACCAGGTCGGCTTGCCGGAAAGCCGCCAGGGCAGCCCGATTCAGGGCCGGATCGGCGTAGCCCATGGCCAGAGGATGATCGTCCGGGACTACGGCCCGCGCCAGGGTGATGGTCCACAATGGCACGGCGGCCCGTTCGATGAACTCCTTCAGCTCCTGCCCGGCGTCCGCCCACCAGACGCCGCTGCCCGCGATTGCCACCGGGCGTTCGGCCTTCTCGATCAGGGCGAGTGCCCGCTCGATCTGGGCGGCGGGCGGCCGGGCGGGTTCGATGGCGGGCGGCAGCGGCACGCGAGTGGGGCGATCCGCCATAGCGCCAAACAGATCTGCCGGAATCGTCAAGTGGGCCGGGCCCATGCGTCCGGCCACCGCCTCGCAGTAAGCCCGCCCCAGGTAGAAGCCCAGATCGTCCGCGCGGGTCGGTTGGGCCGCCCATTTCACCACCGGGCGGACCATGCCGAGCTGGTCCAGCTCTTGAAAGGCCTGCCGATCCGCCAGACTGGCGGGACGCGCTCCGCTGACGGCGATCAGCGGACTGGCCGCTTGATACGCGGTGGCGATCCCGGTCAGCGCGTTGGTGTGTCCCGGACCTCCGGTGACCATGGCCAGCGCGGGTCGCCGATGCAGCCGCGCCCAGACCTCGGCCGCGTGCGTAACGCCGGATTCGTGCCGCAGATCCAGGATCCGCACGCCGCGCCGCGCCGCTTCGATCAGCACCTCGTTGAGGTGGTCGCCCACCAGCGTGAAGATCTCCTCCAAGCCCAGCTCGGTCATGGCCTGCACGAACAGTTCCGCCCCGGTTGGCATCGCCGCCTCATCCTACTACAATCAGCCTTATGAAGGCGCTCTTGTTGCTTTCCATCGCCCTGGCGGCCGCCGCACAGCCCGAGTTCGATCTGCTGCTCAAGGGCGGCCATGTGATTGACCCGAAGAATCAAATCAACGGCCGGCGCGACGTGGCCGTCAAGGACGGCCGCATCGCGGCCGTCGAGGCGGACCTCTCCGCCGCGCGAGCCGTGAAAACGGTGGACGTCACCGGCCTCTACGTCACGCCCGGCCTGGTGGACATCCATGTGCACGTCTACGCGGGCACGGGCATGCGCGGCGCTTACTGCGGCGACCTGAGCGTCTATCCCGACGGCCACACCTTGCGCAGCGGCGTCACCACGGTGGTGGACGCGGGCAGCTCGGGCTGGCGCAATTTCCCGGATTTCAAAGACCGGGTGATTGACCGGGCGCGCACCCGCGTGCTGGCCATGCTCAACATCGTGGGCCACGGCATGGGCGGCGGCAAGATCGAACAGGACGTCTCCGACATGGATCCCAAGGCGACCGCCGAGACCGCCCGGCGCTACCCGGGGTTGGTCGTGGGCATCAAGACCGCGCACTACGCCGCGCCCGATTGGACCGCGGTGGACCGGGCCCTGGAGGCCGGCCGCCTGGCCGGCCTGCCGGTGATGGTGGACTTCGGCTCCTTCCGCCCCGAGCGGCCTTTCCAGACGCTGGTGCTGGAGAAGCTGCGCCCGGGCGATATCTATACCCACACCTATCTGGCGGCGGTGCCCATGCTGGACGAGGACGGGCAGGTGCTGCCCTACCTGTTCGGGGCGCGCCGGCGCGGCGTGCTGTTCGATCTGGGCCACGGCGGCGGCAGCTTCGTCTTCCGCCAGGCCGTGCCCGCCATGCGCCAGGGTTTCCAGCCCGACACCCTCTCGACCGACCTGCACGTGGGCAGCATGAACGCCGGCATGAAGGACATGCTCAACGTGATGTCGAAGATGCTCAACTTGGGCATGCCCCTGGAGGAGGTCATCCTGCGTTCCACCTGGCGTCCCGCCCAGGTGATCCACCGGGAGGATCTGGGGCACCTCTCGCCCGGGGCCGTCGCCGACCTGGCGGTGCTGAACCTGCGCCACGGCAGCTTCGGCTTCGTGGACGTCTACGGCGCGCGCCTGCGGGGCACGCAGAAACTGGAGGCCGAGCTGACCCTGCTGGGCGGCAAGCTGGTCTGGGATCTGAACGGGCTGACCCGCCAGGACTGGAACCGCCTGCCGCGCAACTACGGCTCGCAGGGCGACGCCCGCTGGGACGCCACCATCGGGGGAGGAGGCCCGCGGCGGTGAAAGCCCGGGCGGTCGTGTTATCCTGACAATTTACTCGGATAGAGGAGCGGAGGCCATCAGTAGGCGGGCCGGCGGTTCCGAGCGGCTTCGGAGGCTCGCGCGAAAGGGGCTTCGAACCGCGCCGGCCGTTGCGGGCGGCGCGGGAATCCGCCGAAATCGCCGCCGGCAGCCGGTCGCGGCGGCGGTTGGGGGGTCCGGTCAACACCGGCCCACTGTCATCCGCGGAGGTGCGGATGGAGCGCTACCGAGGGCCTGCCTTCCGTCGGCGCTTCCCATCCGTTGGTCGCTATGAACGTTGTCGAGCTGACGCGCGCGCTGGTGGACATCCCGTCGGTCACCAACCAGGAAAAGGAAGTGGGCCTGTACCTGCTTGGACGGCTGGGCGGACTGGCTGCTCGCACCGGCGGGCGGGTCGAGCGCCTGGAGGTCGAGCCCGAGCGTTTCAACGTCCTGGCCGTTTGGGGCCGGCCGCGGGTCACGCTCTCCACCCACATGGACACCGTGCCGCCGCACATCCCTTCGCGCGAGGACGAACAGTTCATCTGGGGCCGCGGGGCCTGCGACGCCAAGGGCATCATGGCCGCCATGATCCAGGCGGCCGAAGGGCTGCTGGCCGAGGGCCGGCGCGACTTCGCCCTGCTGTTCGTGGTGGGCGAGGAGCGCAACAGCGCGGGCGCCCTGGCGGCGGCCCGCTCGGGGCGCGGCTCGCGCTGGTTGATCAACGGCGAGCCGACCGAGAACAAGCTGGCGCTGGGATCCAAGGGGGCCTTGCGCTATGAGGTCCGGGCGCAGGGCCGCATGGCGCATTCGGCCTACCCGGAGCTGGGCGAATCGGCCATAGACAAGCTGCTGGATTTCCTGACCGAGGTGCGCCGCCTCGAGCTGCCCTCCGACCCGCTGCTCGGGCCGAGCACCTTGAACATCGGCACCATCGCCGGCGGGCGCGCGCCCAACGTCATCCCGGACGAGGCGCGGGCGGAAATCATGGTGCGCCTGGTGGACGACGCCGCCGGCATCCGCGCCGCCTTCCAGGGCGCGGCCGCCGGGCGCGTCGAGCTGCGCGAGGTCTTGATGGTTCCCGCCGTGCGCCTCCACGCGCTGGAGGGATTGCCCACCACCGTGGTGGCCTTCACCACCGACATTCCGGCCTTCGGCGGCGCTTGGGGCCGGCCCTTGCTGATCGGCCCCGGCTCGATCCACGTGGCCCATACGCTGGAGGAACGCGTCGCCAAGGCCCAGCTCTTCGAAGCGGTCCGGATCTACAAGGCCCTGGTGCGGCGGCTCTCGGAGGAAACAGAACAATGAAGCAAGGAAAAATCGAAGTCGGCATCCTGGGCGCCACCGGCATGGTGGGCCAGAGTTTCGTCAAGTTCCTCGACGCTCACCCTTGGTTCGAGGTCAAATGGCTGGGCGCCAGCGATCGCTCAGCCGGTAAGAAATACGGCGAGGCGACCGCCTGGCGGCTGGAGGGCGAGATGCCCGAGGCCGTGCGCGAGCTGACGGTCGAGGAGTGCCGGCCGGGCAACGCCCCGCGCCTGCTGTTCTCGGCCATGGACGCCTCGGTGGCCACCGAGATCGAGCGCGCCTTCGCTCAGGCCGGCCACTTCGTGGTCTCCAACTCGAAGAACCATCGCATGGAGCCGGACGTGCCGCTGTTGATTCCGGAGATCAATCCGGAGCATCTCGGTCTGGCGCCCCTCCAACGCCGCCGCCGCGGCTGGAGCGGGCTGATCGTCACCAACCCTAACTGCACCACCGTGGTGCTGGCGCTGGCCCTGGCCCCCCTGAAGCCCTTCGGCATCCGGCGCGTCCTGGTGACCTCGATGCAGGCCATCTCCGGAGCGGGTTATCCGGGCGTGCCCGCCATGGACATCAACGCCAACGTCATCCCCTTCATCGGCGGCGAAGAGGAAAAAGTGGAGAGCGAGCCGCTGAAGATCCTCGGCCGGTTCACGGGCGAGGGGATCGAGCCGCTGCCCGCCCGCATCAGCGCGCACTGCAATCGAGTGCCGGTCACCGAAGGCCATACCGAGACCGTTTCAGTCGAGCTGGAGGCCAAGCCCCGCCCGGAGGATCTGCTGGCCGCCTTCGCCTGCTTCCGCGGGCTGCCGCAAGAGCGCGGCTTGCCCAGCGCTCCCGCCCGCCCGGTCGTCTATCTGGCCGAGCGCGATCGCCCGCAGCCGCGCCGCGACGTCGAACGGGAGCGGGGCATGACGGTCTTCGTGGGGCGCTTGCGCGCCTGTGCGGTGCTGGATTACAAGTTCGTGGCCATGGGCCACAATACCGTGCGCGGGGCGGCGGGAGCGGCGGTGCTCAACGCCGAGCTGATGCATTCGGAAGGGTTGCTCCAGACATGATCGTGATGAAGTTCGGCGGCACGTCGGTGGAATCGGCGGCCGCCCTGCGCCGCGTGGTCGAGATCGTGGGGGCCCGCCTGGAGCGGCGGCCGGTGGTGGTGGTTTCGGCCATGGGCAAGACCACCAACGGCTTGCTGGCGGTGGCCGCGGAGGCGGCCCGCGGCGACCGCGCTCAGGCGCTCGAGGGGCTGGACCGGCTGCGCCGCTTCCATTTGGCCGAGGGCCTCGCTCCGGCCGCCGAGGAAGAACGCGCCCGGCTCGAGCAATCCATCGAGGAGCACTTCCGGGAACTGGCCGAGCTGGTGGGCGGGCTGTCGGTTCTCGGCGAGCTGACGCCGCGCTCGCTGGACGCCGTGGCCAGCTACGGCGAGCGGCTCTCCAGCCGCATCCTGGCGGCCGCGCTGAGGGGAGCGGGCATCGCCGCCGAGCAGGTGGATGCCCGCCGGCTCATCGTCACCGACCGGCGTCACACCCAGGCCGCGCCGCTTTACGCGCAGACCTACGAGCGTCTGGCGCGCGCCATTCCTCCGCTGGCCCGCGATCGCGTGGTCGTGCTGGGCGGCTTCATCGGCGCCACCGAAGACGGCGTCACCACCACGCTGGGCCGGGGCGGATCGGACTTCACCGCCTCCTTGGTGGGGGCGGGGTTGCAGGCTGAAGAGATCCAGATCTGGACCGACGTGGACGGCATGCTCACCGCCGATCCCAACCTGGTGCCGGAGGCCCGGCGGGTCAAGACCATTTCCTTCGCCGAGGCGGCCGAGCTGGCCTACTTCGGGGCCAAGGTGCTGCACCCGTCCACCGTGCTGCCCGCGGTGGAAAAGAACATTCCGGTGCTGATCCTGAACTCGCGCCGGCCGGAAGCGCCCGGCACGCGCATCGTGGCCCAGCCTCCGGCCTGCTCGAACCCGGTGAAATCCATCGCCTGCAAGCGCCGCATCACGGTGGTGGAAGTGCATTCCACCCGCATGCTCATGGCGTACGGCTTCCTGCGGCGGATCTTCGAAGTCTTCGATCAGTGCGAGACGCCGGTGGACTTGCTGGCCACTTCCGAAGTCAGCGTCTCGCTCACCATTGACAGCACCCAGCGGCTGGATGAGATTTGCCGGCGGCTGGGCGAGTTCGCCCAGGTGGGCGTCGAGCACGAGCAGGCCATCATCTGCCTGGTGGGAGACAACATCCGCTACACGCCGGGCATTGCGGCCCGCGCCTTCGGCGCCCTGAGCGACGTCAACGTGCGCATGATCTCTCAGGGCGCCTCGCTGCGCAATCTGAGCCTGGTGGTGGCCGACGAGGACGCCCCGCGCGCCGTCCAGGCCTTGCATCGCGAGTTCTTCCAGGAGCTGGATCCGGAGGTGTTCGCTTGAAACCGCGAGGCGGCCCCGGCGGGCCGCGCGGGACGGCTTGCGGATCGGGGGTTTTCCCATGAAACTGGCCATCGTCGGCTACGGCAAAATGGGCAGGCTGATCGAGCAGCTCGCCCCGGACTATGATTTCGCGGTGGCGCTCAAGCTGGACGAGTTCAACAACGCCGGCTTCGCCGGCATCACGGCCGAAAACTTTCGCGGCGTCGAGGTGGCGGTGGAGTTCTCGACGCCCGAGACGGCGGTGGGCAACATCGAGCGCATCGCCGCGCTGGGCGTGAACCTGGTGGTGGGCACGACCGGCTGGCTGGAGAAGCTGGACTACGTTCGTTCCCTGATCGAGCGGGCGGGCGTGGGCATGGTGTGGAGCCCCAACTATTCGGTGGGCGTAAACGTGTTCTTCCGACTGGCGGCGGAGGCGGCGCGCCTGCTGGCGGCCGAGCAGGACTACGGCGCCTGGGGCTGGGAGATGCACCACGCCGCCAAGAAGGACGCGCCCTCGGGCACGCTGCTCAAGCTCGCCGAGGAAATGCAGAAGGCCGGCTACCGCCGTCCCATTCACCTCAGTTCGACCCGCGCCGGCCGGCATCCGGGCGTGCATGAGATCGGTTTTGACGGCGCCGCCGACACCCTCACCCTGCGCCACACGGCGCGCAGCCGGGAGGGTTTCGCGCACGGGGCGCTGAAGGCGGCCCGCTGGGTCATCGGCAAACGAGGGCTGTTCGAATTCAGCGACGTTCTCTGGGGGAGGGCATAAGTCATGTTCACGGGTTGCGGCACGGCGCTGGTCACGCCGTTTCGGGAAGATCTCTCGCTGGACGAGGCGGCTCTGCGCCGCCTGCTGCGCCGGCAATTGGAAGCGGGCATAGACTTTCTGGTGCCCTGCGGCACCACGGGCGAGAATCCGACCCTGACGCGGGCCGAGCATCTGCGCGTGGTCGAGATCACCCTCCAGGAGGCCGCCGGGCGCGCGCCGGTGCTGGCCGGCTGCGGAGGCTACAACACGGCCGAGGTGATCGAACTGGCCCGCGAGCTGGAAGCGCTCAAAGTGGACGGCCTGCTCTCGGTGACCCCTTATTACAACAAGCCGACCCAGGAGGGTCTTTACCAGCATTACAAGGCGCTGGCCGCGGCCACCCGATTGCCCATCGTGGTCTACAGCGTGCAGGGACGCACGGGAGTCAACGTCGAGCCGCCCACCGTGCGGCGGCTGGCCGAGATTGACAACATCGTGGGCATCAAGGAGGCCTCGGGCAACATCGCCCAGATGGCGGCGATCCTGCGCCTGGTTCCCGAGCGCTTCGCCGTGCTCTCGGGCGACGACGCGGTGACGCTGCCGCTGATCGCCCTGGGCGGGCGGGGGGTGATTTCGGTCGTCTCCAATCAGATTCCGGCCGAGATGACCCGGCTGGTGCGCCTGTGCCTGGCGGGCGATTTCGCCGCCGCCCGGCCGCTCTACTACAAGTACCTGCCGCTGATGGAGGCCAACTTCATCGAGTCCAACCCCATTCCCGTCAAGGCCGCCCTGGCCCGCATGGGCCTGCTGGCCCCGGTTTGGCGGCTGCCTCTGACGCCGCCGCGGCCGGAGACCTGGGCGCGCATCGAGAAGGTCTTGGCGGAAGCGGGCCTGACGGAGGCCAAAGGCGCGCATGCTGGAAGCTGAAATCGAACGGCTCTACGAAGCGAAGCCCGAGTCCTACAGCGAGGAGGACTTCCGGCTGTTCGCGCGCTTCAAGCAGGCGCTCAACGAAGGGCGCGTGCGAGCCGCCCAGCCCGACCCCGCTTCGCCCAGCGGCTGGCGGGTCAATGCCTGGGTGAAGAAAGGCATTCTGCTGGGCTTTCGCATGGGCGTGCTGGTGGACATGAGCGTGGACGCCTCGCGCCAGCCGTTCTTCGACAAGTCCACCTGGCCGGTCAGGCGGCTGACCCCGCACTCCGGCGTGCGCCTGGTTCCGGGCGGCTCCTCCATCCGCGACGGCTGCTACCTGGGCCGGGGCGTGACTTGCATGCCGCCCATGTACATCAACGCCGGCGCTTGGGTGGGCGAAGGCACGATGGTGGATTCGCATGCCTTGATCGGCAGTTGCGCCCAGGTGGGCCGCAACTGCCACATCTCGGCCGGCGCGCAGATCGGCGGGGTGCTCGAACCGGTGGGCGCGCTGCCGGTCGTCATCGAGGACGAAGTGCTGGTAGGGGGCAACTGCGGGGTGTACGAAGGGGCGGTCGTCAAGCGCAGGGCGGTGCTGGCCGCGGGGGTGATCCTGACCCGTTCGACGCCGGTCTACGATCTGGTGCGCGGCGCCGTTTACTCGGCCGGCCAGGAGCAGCCGCTGGTCATTCCCGAGGAGGCGGTGGTGGTGCCCGGAGCGCGGGCGGTGGCCAAAGGGCCCGGCCGCGACTGGGGCCTGTCGCTCTACACTCCTGTGATCGTCAAGTACCGGGACGCCCGCACCGACGCCCGCCTGCAACTGGAGGATTTGCTGCGCTAACCCGTGCGCCGCGGGCGGCGCTGGTTCCCTCGGGTCGCGTGATACGATAAGAGGTTGTCAGGCCCCGGGCTCCGTGCAACGGGCAGCCGTGAACCCCGCCAGGTCCGGAAGGAAGCAACGGTAGCGGCGCCGCTCGTGTGCCGCGGATCACCTGGGGCCTGGCCAGTTGCGCCGCCGGCTCCGGCCCATGTATCAGGTCATCGCCCGCAAGTATCGCCCGCAGCGGTTCTCGGAACTGGTCGGCCAGGAGCACGTCCGCACCACGCTGGAAAACGCCATCGCCCGGAGCCGCATCGCCCACGGCTATATCTTCTCGGGCCAGCGGGGCACCGGAAAGACCACCGTGGCGCGCATCCTGGCTCGCTGCCTGAATTGCCGGTCCGGGCCGACTACGGAACCCTGCGGCGCCTGTTCCAGTTGCCTGGAGATCGCCGCCGGCAACGCCGTGGACGTCATCGAGATTGACGCCGCCTCCAATCGCGGCATCAACGAAATGCGCGAGCTGCGCGAGAACGTCCGCTACCGCCCGGCCCGGGACCGCTACAAGGTCTTCATCATTGACGAGGCCCACCAGATCACCTCGGAAGCCTTCAACGCCCTGCTGAAGACGCTCGAGGAGCCGCCCGAGTGGGTGGTCTTCGTGCTCTGCACCACCGAGGCCCACAAGATCCCGGCCACCATCGCCTCCCGCTGCCAGCACTTCAGCTTCCGCTCGATCAGCTTCCCGGAACTCACCCAGCGCATCGAGTGGATCTGCCGGCAGGAGGGCATCGAGGCCGACGCGGAGGCCCTGGCCGTGCTGGCCCAGGCGGGCGACGGCAGTTTGCGCGATTCGCTGTCGGCCCTCGATCAAGCCATCGCTTGCTGCGGGCCGAGACTGGAGGCGGCCGAAGTGCGCGCCTTGCTGGGCCTGTTCTCGCTGGAGGCGCTCGAACAGGTCACCCAGGCGCTGGCCGACGCCGACCCGCGGCGCATGCTGGAGGTAGTCCACGAGCTGGTCCTCAACGGCCGGCACCTGCAACACTTCTGCCGGGAACTGGCGCGCTACTTCCGGAACCTGCTGGTCACGAAAGTGGCGGGCGACAACGCCCGACTGGTGGCCGCCTCGGCGGCCGAGCGCGCCCGGCTGCGGCAAACCGCCGAGAAGTTCTCCGAGGAGGACCTGACCCGCTACCTGCACCTGACCCTGGAGTTGTACCGCGACCTGCAATTCTCCTTCGATCCGCGGCTGCACATGGAGATCGGCCTGATCCGCCTCGTGCAGGCGGGCAAGCTGGCGCCCATCGAGGAAGCCCTGGCGCGACTGGAGCAGGGCGGGGCCCCGCCCGCTTCTCCCAGTCCCACCCCGGCGCCCGCCGCCGGAGGCTGGAAAGAGCGGCTGCACGCCGCCGCGGTCGAGCTGGGCTTGACCTATACGGCCGATGCGCTCGCCCACTCCCAGGTCAGCGAAACCGGCGGGGAGTTGGAGCTGGCGGCTCCCAAGGAGCTGGCCCTGGCCCTCAAGGCGGGCGAGTTGGACAAGGTGCTGCACAAGGCCGGCGGGCGCGGGCGGCGCGTCAAAGTGCGCCTCATCGAGGCCGCGCCGGAGCAGGCCCCGCCTCCGCCGCCCGAGGGCGATGCGCAGCTCTCCGCCCGGGCCCTGTCTCATCCGGCGGTGCGCCGTTTCCTGGAGACCTTCCCGGACGCCGAAGTCCGGGCGGTGCGGAATCTGAAAGAATAGTCCAGCAGGAGTGCAACGTGAAACTACCCGGTGGCATGGGCAACATGCAGGCCATGATGCAGCGGGCCCAGCAAATGCAGCAGAAGCTCCAGGAGGAGATCGCCCAGATCCGCGTCGAGGCCTCCGCCGGCGGCGGCATGGTGACGGTGCGCATGGACGGGTTGAAGAACGTGCTGGCCGTCAAGATTGACCCCGAGGTGGCGGGCGACGTCGAGATGCTGGAAGACATGGTGATGGCGGCTTGCAACGAGGCCGCCAAGAAGGTGGACGAGGAGGCGCGCCAGAAGATGTCCGGAATGCTGGGCGGGCTGGGCCTGCCGCCGGGAATCTTCTGAGCCGGGCGCGCGGCGGAGCCGTCCATGCCGGACTATCCCGAACCGCTGGCCCGCCTGATCCTGGAGCTGAAACGCCTGCCGGGCATCGGCCAGAAGTCGGCCCAGCGGATCGCGTTCCACTTGTTGGGGGCGGCCCGCCAGGAGGTCGAGCGGCTGGCGCAAGCCCTGGTGGAAGTCAAGGACCGGGTAGGGCTGTGCCGGCAATGCAACAACATCAGCGATGGGGAACTCTGCCCCTTCTGTGCAGATCCCGGGCGCGACCCGGGACTGATCTGCGTGGTCGAGCAGCCGCACAACATCCTGCCGATCGAGACCACCCGGCAGTACAACGGCCTGTATCATGTGTTGCACGGGGCGCTGTCGCCGCTGCGGGGCGTCACCCCGGAGCAACTAAAAATCAGCAATCTTTTCCCGCGCCTGGAAGCGGGCGGAGTGCGGGAAGTGATTCTGGCGACCAACCCGACGGTCGAGGGGGAGGCCACCGCCGCCTATCTGTCGCGGCTGCTCAAACCGCTGGGCTTGCGCGTGACGCGGATCGCCATGGGGATTCCGGTAGGCAGCGACTTGGAGTTCGCCGACGAGGTGACGATGAGCAAGTCGCTGGAAAACCGGCGGGAGATGTAGGAGTCGTTGAGGCTCGCTATATCGAAAGCCGACGCCTCGCCCGCTCGGTGCCCGGAAATTTTTTTTCTCGCCCCCCTGTAACCTTTCCCCTCCCGACTGCGCATCTACAGTCAAATCCCCTTTACGAAAGCGGGCGCACTCACCCTTTCACCCAACCCCGGCGCCCGCTTATTTTCTTGCAGACTCCGGCCCCGTCAGATCCCTTCCGGCAGCTCGCCCTGCCCGGCCGCCGAGGCGGCTGCCGCCCGCGCCACCCGCCGCTCGCTCAGCAGCAGCCGCCGCAGGCTCCGCAGGTCGTTGAGGATCCGCCGGCTGGTCGCCATGTGCATCGCCAGTTTGGCCAGATTGTAGGCCACCAACTGCAACGCCTGCTTGCGGCGCTCCTGCCCGGGGCCGGCGGCCAGGCTGATGTCCGCATCCACCTCCCGCCGTGCCTCCTCGATCGCCTCGCAAAGCAGCTCGACGAACTGCTGGGCGCTCTCCAGGCTGTCGAACGGCGTCTCCGGCTCGTAGTCCACGGCGGATTCCCGCATTATAGACCCTTTGGGCCCGGCTGGGAAGCCCCTGAAGGCGGGTGGCCTGCCGGAGAAGGTCCGTTCTCGGCCCCTGCCGGGGCGTCCTGGGGCTCGTCGGCCCCCGCCTGCTGGAAGTACTGCTTGAGACGGCGCGCCCCGGCCCGCCCCGCGACTGCCGCCCACTCGTGCTCGGTGGCGCGCCGCAGCCGCTCGATGCTCCCGAAGTGCCGGAGCAGCTTGCGGGCCGTGGCCGGTCCGATGCCCGGGACGGCCTCCAGCTCGGTGCCTAGGCCGGCTTGGCGCCGCGCTCGGTGGAAGGTCAGGGCGAAGCGGTGGGCTTCGTCGCGGATGGTCTGGACCAGGTGCAGGGCCGGCGAGTGGCGCTCCAGCACGAGGGGATCCTGCTCCTGGCCCTGAACGTAGATCCACTCCTCGCGCTTGGCGATGGCGGCCAGCGGCTGGTGGGCCAGCCCGAGCGACTCCAGCGCCTCGGCGGCGGCGTGGAGCTGCCCGACGCCCCCGTCCACCAGCACCAGCGCCGGCATCGGCTTGCCTTCCTGCTTGAGGCGAGCGTAGCGCCGGAGGACCACCTCGCGCATGGCGGCGAAATCGTCGCCGGGCTCGGCCGTGCGAATGATGAACTTGCGGTAGTCGGATTTCTTCATCCGCCCCTGCTCCCAGACCACCAGACTGGCCACCGTCTCGACGCCGTGGGTATGCGAGACGTCGAAGCACTCGATGCGCCGGGGCGGCTCGGGCAGGCCGAGCAGGTCCTGGAGCGCGGCCTCGATGGCGGCGGCCGAGGGCTTCAGGACCCGGAAGCGCTGCTCGAAGCTCTGCCGGGCGTTCGTCTCGGCCAGGGCGAGCATGGCCCGCTTGGGACCGCGCTGCGGGGTGTGGATCTCGACCTTGCGCCCGCGGCGCTCCGAGAGCAGTTCCTCCAGCGCCGTGCGGTCCTCGAAGTCCGTCGGGGCGTGGATGCGGGCCGGGATGTAGGGCTGGTCCAGATAGTATTGCTTGAGCAGGGCGGAGAAGAAGTCGGCGGGGGCGAAATCCGGCTGATCCTCCCAGAAGAACTCCCGGCGGTCCACCACGCGCCCGCCGCGCAGGTGAAAGACGTTCACCGCCACCAGGGGCGGCTCGGCGTAGGCGCCGAAGACGTCGGTGTCCTCGCCCTGGGCGGCGGCCATTTTCTGCCGCTGGTCGAGTTCCTCGACGGTGGCCAGCAGATCGCGCAAGGCGGCGGCCCGCTCAAATTGCATGGCCTCGGCGGCCTCCTCCATCCGGGCGCGCAACTGGGCGGCCAGATCGCGCCGCCGGCCTTCCAGAAACAAGCGCACGGCTTGGACGGAGGCGCGGTACTCGGCCTCGTCGGCCAGGCCCGGCACGCAGGGGCCGTGGCAGCGGCCGATGTGGTACTGAAGGCAAGGCTGCGGGTGGGCGCGCGTCAGGTCCACCTTGCAGGAGGGCACCTTGAAATGCCGGTGAATGAAATCCGCCAGTCGGTGCGCCAGGTTGCCCGGAAAATACGGTCCGAAGTAACCGGACCCGTCCTTGATCAGCCGTCGGGTCACGTACACGCGCGGCCAGCGCTCGGCGGTCAGCTTGATGTACGGGTAGGTCTTGTCGTCGCGCAACAGGACGTTGAAGCGCGGCTTCCACTGCTTGATGAGATTGTTCTCCAGCGCCAGCGCTTCCTTCTCGTTGTCCACCAGGATGTAGTCAATGTCGCGCGCCAGCGCCAGCAGGGTGTCGGTCTTGACGTCCGCCAGGCGCTCCTCGGAAAAGTAGCTGCGCACCCGGCTGCGCAGGTTCTTGGCCTTGCCCACGTAGAGCACGCTCCCGTGCTCATCCTTGTACAGGTAGACGCCCGGCTGAGCGGGCAGTTGGGCGGCCTTCTGGCGCAGATCCATCGCGGCGGCGGCGTCCCTCTATACTAAAATTGTGGCACGGATCGGGCTGCTGATCCTGGCGGCGAGTCTGGCCGCGGGCTTCCAGCAGAAGCCGCAAGAGCCGCCTGAGGAAGACGAGGCGCTGGCCGTCAAGGAGTACTCCTTCAACCCGCTCCAGGCGGACAAGGAACTCAAGGTCGGCAATTTCTACTTCAAGAAGGGCAGTTTCCGCGCCGCCGCCTCGCGCTTCCGCGAGGCCACCCGCTGGAACCCCGGCTTCGCCGAAGCCTGGCTCCGGCTGGGCGAGGCGCAGGAAAAGCTAGGGGAGGCCAAGGCGGCGCGGGAGGCCTTCCGCAAGTTCCTCGAGCTGGCCCCCAAGCACAAACGCGCCGCCGAAATCCGCAAGAAGCTGGCCGGTGCCGGCTGACCCGAGCGGCCCGGCGCGCTGAAGCCGAGCGCGGCCGCCACCGGCGGTGCGATCCTGGTCTCCCTGGCGCCATCAGCCTATCCGTCCGGGCGACTGTCCGGGCGGTTCCGCGACTGTTTGAGCGAAACGCGGAGCTGAGGGCGCAGGGTTGGCATCTGGGCGAGTTCGAATTCAAGATGCTGGCCGTGATTCCCGCTACCCATTGTTCACTTCCTTCCCTCCCGCCCTGAACGTCCTCGAGGCCCTGCACAACCTGGCCCTCCAGACAGGCCGACCCTTGAAGCTCAAGTAGCCCCTGCGGTTCCTGGACCGGCTCCGAGAAGCGAAGCGCCTGCGGACCTACCTGGACTCGCTGGTTTATATGAAGGAACCTTGGGCCGGCATCGCGCCTGGCCCGGGACCCTACGGTCCGGGTGCCTCCGAGTTCGCGGCGTTGGCCAGGCTGGAACGCCTGGGGCTTTACCACTTCTCCCCGGACTGCGAGGATACCCTCCGCCGCCGGTCCTTCGAGACTCAGGATCCCTCAACAGGCTTTTCGGGTTACCGTATAGGCCGCCCGGGCCGCTGCCGTCAAAACAGAGACGTCAGCTCCACCTTCCACGTCCTCCGGCGGGTTCTGGATGGGCGAGGCGAGAACTGGGGCCCGAAGTACCCGCTGCGCCACGCCGGAAAGCCGGCGCGGAACCTCCTGGAGCTGTTGGGCAGCCCCATCTCCGCGTGGACGGCATCGCCAACGCCTTGGCGCTGCCTCGGGCCACCGGATGCCTCCCGGGTACTTGGGAGCGGGAGCGGCTGTGGGGAAATGCCCTAGCCTCCACGCCGGAGCTGGTCCCAAGGCGAGTCCGCAGATGGGATCAGGCCGGCCTGCCGGTGCTTGCCCGAGTGAACTCGCTCCGGGTGTACAAGAACGCTCCCCCGGCGGGCGACGGCTCCGAGGATGCCAACCTGGTGGAGATCGTTTACCCCAGGCGACTCACCGGTCCTTAACGTGATGGACTTGCGCCGGCACATCGCCCGGTTTGCCGTCCCGCGCGGGCGAGGAACGCCGGATGGCCGCCAGGATCCGCCGCAAGCCCGCGTCCCAATCCGGGAACAGGTCCACGTATTGGATTTGCTGGCGGATCCGCGCCGGCACCGGGCATTCCTCCAGGCGCACCGGAATCAGGTAGGTCTCATCCAACGGCACGCGCCGGGCGCAATCCAGGGCATAGCGTAGTTCCGCCTGGAAGCAACCCCGCTTGAGGACGGCCCGCCGCGAGAGGCAGGCTAGGAAGTAATCGGCCAGCTCGATGGCCCTCTCGATCGAGCGCGGCCAGTTCTGGCCGGGCAGCAGCTTCTTGCGGTCGAGCCAGGGATCCAGGCCGTGGCGGCGTAAATCGCGGTAGAGCCGTTCGGCGGCCGCTGCGTCCTCCTGCACGTAGGCCAGGAACACCTTGGGGCGAACGGCGGGGGTGAAGCGGAAGCGCCCCTGGCCGTCGGACCGGAACACTCCCAGGCCCTCGATCTCGACGCTGGCGCCCTGCTCCAGGCAGCGGCGGAGGAGGCCCGCCACCTGCTCGCTTTCGGTCTTCATTGCCCTCCTGCGCGAGCCTGCTTCCGGCGGCGCTGCGGCTCGTCGGCAGTCCTCTCGAACCGGAAAGCGGGCTTGGGGCCGGGCAGAAACGTTCCCAGACCCGGCAGGGCGGCCGGCTGTCCCTTGCGAAGCCTGCGGAGGATTTCGTGCACCAAGCGATCAATCCGGTCGGCCGCGGCCGCCTTCGAGAGGCCTGATTGGCGCGCCAGGCGCCCGGCCAGATCATGCTTCTTCATGCCGACCACATGCTAGCACGGCGGCCGGCGGATCGAACCGGCCGGGCCGGCCGATACGGCGGGCAATCCTTTGCTGCTCAGCGGATTCCCCTCCTGCATACGGCTTTGGGCCGGCTGGAATCGCCCCGGCCGGCGGGCGACTCTCGCCGGGAGCTTCGCTTCAAACCCCGCGGCGGTTGCCCCACAGCTCGATCTGAAGGCGCGGGCTGTAGCGGAAGCCCTCCTGTTTGCAAATTTCCGCCAGCCAAAGCGCACGCTGACGTATCTGCCCGGGATCGGTCCCCTCCGGCATCAGGAGCACGCGCGAGCGGTCGGCCTCCAGCTCGAGGCACAGGCTGCGGACCTCCTGGAGATCCTCCGGCCCCACGATGACGAACTTGAGTTGGTAAGGATAGGCGCGCATCAGGCGGCGCAGCACTCCGGGCTGGATGCGCAGGCGTTCGTGCTGGGCCGCCCAGCGCCCGCCCTCGGGCTCGCGGGGGGTCGAATTGGCCAGCTTGGGAGAGATGCTCATCAGGTCGCACGCCACGGGCTTATAGACCGTCCCGGCCGTCTCGATGGTGATGTGCAGGCCCGCGCGGCGCAGGCCCTCGGTCAGCTCGACGGCGTCCGGCATGATCATCGGTTCGCCGCCGGTCAGCACGACGTGGCGCGCCGGGTAACGCGTCACCTCGGCCAGGATCGCCGGCACGGGCCGGTCCTCGCCCTCCGGCGCCCAGGAGGCATAAGGAGTGTCGCACCAGACGCAGCGCAGATTGCAGCCGCTGGCGCGAATGAAGACCGAGGGGACGCCCGCCAGCATTCCCTCCCCCTGAAGGGAGTAGAAGATCTCGCTGATTCTCACCGCCCGCGCTCCAGGGGATCGGGCAGGCCCGCCTCCTCGAATCCTTTGCGGCGGAGCAGGCAGGCGTCGCAGGCCCCGCAGGGCCGCCCCTCGGCGTCCGGATCGTAGCAGGAGTGGGTCCAGGTCGGGTCCACGCCCAGCTCGAAGGCCAGGCGGACGATCTGCGCCTTGCTCAGCCGGATGAGCGGAGTGTGGATCTTCACCCGCAGTCGCCCCTCCACCCCCGCCTTGGTGGCCAGGTTGGCCAGCCGCTCGAACGCCTCGATGTACTCCGGCCGGCAGTCGGGGTAACCCGAATAGTCAATGGCGTTGACCCCGATGAAGATGTCGCCCGTCGCGAGCGTTTCGGCCCAGGCCAGCGCGCAAGCCAGAAACACCGTGTTGCGCGCGGGCACATACGTGGGCGGGATGCCGGCCGCCATCTCGCCGGGCGGACGTCCCTTGGGAACCGGGATGCCGGCGGTCAAAGCCGACCCGCCGAAGGCCGCCAGATCTATCTTGAGGACCACGTGCTGCGCCGCGCCCAGCGCCGCCGCCACCTTGGCCGCCGCCTCGATTTCCCGCCGGTGCCGCTGGCCGTAGTCGAAGGTCAGCGCATAACAGCGGAAGCCCTCCCGCCGGGCGGCCGCCAGGCAAACCGAGGAATCCAGCCCGCCGCTCAACAGGCAAACCGCCTTGCGTTCCGGGTTCATTTCGGCAATCTCAGCGCCAGCAGAAAGCCGGCCAGGGGAAACGCCGTCCAGGCGGCCAGCGCGTAATGCATCGAGAAACGGTCGGCCAGGAAGCCGGTCAGGGGGATGAAGATGATTCCCGCCAGCCCCCAGGCGAAGCCCATCATCAAGGCCGATACCGTGCCCGCTTGGGAAGGGATCAGTTCCTGTGCCATGACCACGTTGACCGGGATAGTGAACAGCAGGATCAGGCCGCCGGCCAGCAGCGCGCCGACCGAGAGGGCGCCGCGGGTGAGGAAAAACAGGGCCAGGAACGGCGCCGAGCCCGCCATGGACATCAGGATGACCCGCCGCCCGCCCAGGCGGTCCGCCAGATGCCCGCCCAGGAAGCCGCCCAGAGCCCCGCACAGCAGGTAGGCGGAAAGGGTATAACTTGCCGCCGGCACCGAGTAACCTCGCTCCCGGCTGAGATACAGCGGCAGAAGTTGCGCATAAGTAATCTGCACTACCGAGCGCAAAAACACCAACAAATACAAGATACTCAGCGGCCGCCAGACGGAGGCCAGCGCTCTGAACTGCCCGGGCGCGCCCCGCTTCGCCTCTCGCCGGACGGGCGGCGGCAGCCGCCGCAGCAGCAGGGCCGAGGTCGCCAGCCCGGGCAGGGCCGCCCACCACATGCCGCTCAGCCCGAGCGCCGCGGCCACCAGCGAAAAGTAGGTCGGCCCCAGCGAGTAGCCTAGGGTTCCGGCACTGACGAACACCGCCATCACCCGCCCTCGTCGGCCCTGGACCCCCGCCGTGGCCAGAGCCGAGCCTTGCGGATGAAAAGCTGCGATGCCTACCCCGCCCAGGCAGGTCATGGCCAGCAGCGTCCAGAAGCCGGGCGCCAGCCCGAGCGAAGAAATGAAAATCCCGGCCACTGCCGGCCCCAGCGCCGCGAACAGACGCGTACGCAGCCGATCCGAGAGCAGGCCGTAAAGCGGCTGCATCAGCGAGGAGGAAAACACCAGGGCGCCGCCCAGGATCCCGGCCTGCGTCAAGCTCAGTCCGAAACGCCCCACCAGCAGCGGCTGGAGAGCGCCCAGCGCCCCCGAGTACAAGTCCACGAAGAAATGCCCCAGTGACAGCAGCGCCACCATCCACAAAGAAGCGCGCGCCGCACGCAGGCTGACAGGAACCTCCGCCGTCACTTCCGTTCCGGGACGCATGCTGAGGACTTATTTTCCAATTATAGCGGCCGGTTCCAATACAGCCGGTTGGCGCCTATCGCCAGCCGCTTGCCGTTCAGCCGCACGCTGACGGCTTCCGGGCGAAAGTTATAAAGGCACTGGAAGGGGCCGAAGTCGTAGAAGGCCACGCGCGCCGGGGCTTCCAGCCGCCAGCCCAGCGGGCGCAACAGCGGCTCGCGCAGTGCGTTGGCCAGCGCGGCCGGCAGCCGCGTCCAGCCCAGAGGCTTGGGCGCCAACAGCCATTCGCCCGTTTGGCGAAAGTCCTGCTCGCCGAAGGTGCGCACGTTCCAGACGAAGACCTCGCCCCGGCGAGCCAGCAGAGGAACCGCCCGGCCGGCGGCCCGCGCTCCCAGCAGTACGGAAGCCCTGCCCGCCTTCACTCCCAAGTCCACCTCGAGGCCCTGGGGCAGGGCGAGATCCCGTCCGCCGGCGCGTACCTCGGAGGCGACGCCCGGCTCGGCTTCCGCCGTAACCTCCACGCCGGCCATCTCCCGGAGGGCGGGCACGCGGCGCAGCAAGGCGGGGGTGAGGAACAGCCGGCCGCCCTCGGCCAGATGCTCGCGCGCCCGTTGCGCCAGGCGCGGATCGGCCGCCGCTTGCACGGCGAGCAGGGCGACGTGCGCGCGCCGGGGATAGTGCGCCGCCGGGACCACCGGCACCCCCAGCATGCCCAGGTAATCCATCAGGTACATGTTTTCGTCGGCGTCGCCTGCCGGCGGTTTGTAGAACGCCACGCCCTGCGGCTCGCGCCCGAGCACCTGCTCGGCCAGGGCGAACAGTTCGGGCAGCGCTCGGATCAGGGGCAGATGTCCCGGGTGGCCCTCGATGAGGTCACCCAAATGGAACAGGGTGAGCTCGCGCGCTCCCGCCAGCACGCTCTGGTAGGCCTGATCCAGAAAGTTCTGCGCCGTGCACTCGATATGATCGAACCAGGCGCCGCGCACCTTTTCGCCCGCCACCGCCCGCAGCCAGCGGAAATTCATGTAGCCTTCGGTCGGCTGGACATACCCCATGCGCTGCGTCTCGGGGTTGCGGACTTCGGTCCCCACCCAGACGGCATCGAAGGCCGGCGACAGGCGCGCCGGGTTGTAGCCGAACAGATGAAAGCGGTCGTACCACTGGGGGTATTTCAGGATGACTCTCACTCCCGGGCGGGCCGCTCGCGCCGGCGCCAGCATCATCGGCTCGACCAGCGACGCCATCAGATCCTGGCGGTACTCCGGCCAGCCCCGCTCGGCTCGCGCCCGTTGCGACTCCTCGGAAGTGTCCGCCGTGCAGTAGAAATCGTCCACGATCAGCTCTTCGAACAAGAGTGCATTCTCGCGGAAGAAGGCGGCCACGTCGCGCTGGGTCTTTTCGGCCTGAAAGTTCAGCCAGTTCAAGCCGCCGTTCTGGCGCACGCCGAAGCTGCGGCCGGGTACGGTGGCGATGCCGCCGGAAACCTCCAGGCCCTGGCGGCGAAAGTACTCCGCCGCGGCGCGCAGCTCCTCCGGAGGGACGTATTCGTCTCCCCGCCGTCCCTCCAGAAACAAGCGCGAGATTCTCAAGGGACGAAGGGCTTCGAGGGTCTTCCGTCGGCCCTCTTCCGTGCTCAAGTACCGGCGAACCCCGCCGGCGGTGGCGTAGACGCTCAGGCGCAGCGGCTGAGCCGAGGCCGCGCCGCTCAACATCACCAACACGAGGGCGGCCGGACGGTGCGGTAACATGGCGTAGTCCGAAACCTAGTTTAGTATGGTGGGTTAGGATGTATATGCGGCGCGTGGTCACTCTGCTGGCCTGCTTGCTGGCCGCCGCGACTGCTCGGGGGCAGGCGCCCGCCGCGCCGGTAGTCAATCCGCGCGGCGTGCTGAACGCCTTCTCGCTCCAGCCCGCACCTTCGGCGGTGGCGCCCGGCGGCCTGCTGTTGATCGAGGGCTTGCAACTGGGTCCGCCCGAGGGCGTGACGGCCTCCGGAACGCCGTGGCCCACTCAACTGGGCGACCCGCCCGTAGAGGTCCGCATCAACGGCCGGCCGGCGCCCCTGTTTTCCGCCCGCCCCAATCGCATCCTGGCGCAGGTTCCCTGGGAGACGCCGCCCGGACTGGCTACGGTGGTGGTGCGCCGCGGGGAAGCTGAAAGCCGCCCGGCGCGGGTGTTGGTCAACGCTCTGGAGCCTTCGGTGCGCACGGCGGGTGACAAGGGATATGGGCAGGTGGCGGGGCGCCTGTCCGGTCGGATCCTGGCCTTTTCCGCTACCGGACTGGGTCCCACCGAGCCCCCGGCGGCCGGCGGAGAGGTCGGCCCGAGCGATCCGCCGGCCCGGCCGCGCCAGCCGGTGCAGGCTTACGTGGGCGGTTTGCCGGCCCCGGTGCGGGCGACCCTGTCGCCCGAGCGTGTGGGCGAATTCGACATTCGCATCGAGGTTCCCGCCGAGGCCCGTCCGGGCGACTTGATCACGCTGCTGGTCGGGCAGCGCTCGGCCAATGCGGTCACTTTGGGAGAGGCTTCCGGCCCCGGAATGGAGTGGCTGGAAAGACCCGAGGGCGCGCCGGAGTTTCGCAGTCTGGTGGCGGCCGGATTGCGCGGCGGCTACTTGATCGCCAGCGGAGCGCGCGGAGAGGACGGCTGCTACCCGAGCTATCTGTTCGACTTCGACCGGCAAAGCGCCGGCCGGATCGAGGCTTGTTTGACGGCGGCGAACGCCGGCGCTCGGACGCCGGTGGTCGCCGCGGCCGACAGCCCGCGGCTGGCAGCGCTGGTGGGCCCGCCGGAGGGCGAGCCCCCGGCGGGCGTCAGCTCGAAAGTGATGATCTTCGACCCGGCCAAAGACGAGCCGCTGACGGTCGAGCTGCCCGAACCAGCCGTGAATCTGACCGCGCTGGCGGGCGGGAATTTCTCGGCCCTGCTGGCCGGCAATCCGCCGCGTTCCGTCTTGATTGACGGCCAGAGCGGGGAAATCCGCCAGCCGCAGCCTGCCGCCGGCGCCGCCGCGACCGGCGTGCTTGTCGCCCTTCCCTCCGGCCTGGAAGGTCTGAGCAAGGTTCTGGCGGTCACGGCCCTCCCCCAGAATCTCTTCGCGGCCCTGGTGGCCGACGATGCCGACCGGCCCACCGCCGCCAGGCTGGTGGTATTCAATCGCCAGAGTGAGGTGGTGGGCAGCCGCGATTTTCCCGAAGGCTGGGTCCCGCTGGTGGCGCCGCCTCGGCCGCAGGCCCCAGGAGCGGCTCAACCGGCCGCCAACCTCCGCCGGGCGCTGGTCTACTTCGATGCTCAACGGCAGACGCTTTACATAGCGGCGCGGCGCAGCGACCGCTCGGGCGACGGCATGATCGCCTTCTCGGCCCAGGATCTGGAGGCAGGCGTCATCGCGTTCCCCGAGGCTTGGTTCGTCGCCGCTTGCTCGCCGACCCTGCCGGCGTTCACGCTGGAACTCTCGCGCAGACTGGTCCTGCTGGGCGGCCCTGAGCCCGAGAGCGAGATCAAGGATCCCTGCCCGGCGACCGGTTTTCTGCTTCTGGACCTGGAGGAGCGCAAGGTTACGGCCGTCGAGTTGCCCGGCCAGGGTCGGTTCGACGCCGATCCCACCGTGACCGGTGACGTCAACGATTTCATTTACGGCAGCAACACCGATCCCTCGCGCCGGAACTTGGCCGACACCCTCTACGTGCTGGACGGGGTCAGCGCTTCGGCCTTTCGCCTGGACTTGCCCACGGGCGTGACCAGCTTCGCCAATCCGGTGGCTGTGCCTGCCATGAATGCGGTAATCGCCCTGGCGACCAACCGGGTTGCGGGGGACGCCGGCTTCGTCTTTTTCGATCTGGAGAACGCCGTGGCGCGCCTGCTGCCTGCGCCCGAGGGTTTCGCCCAAGTGAGTTTCCTGAGCGTCTTCCCGGCGACGCGCAAACTGGCGGCGCGCGGCGTCAAAGCCGGCGGCGCCGGATCGCAGTACCTGATTTACGATCTGGTGACGGGCGACTTGCTGGCGCCTGCCAACCCTGAGCGGGTGGCCTGGGTGGGCGCGGTCCCGCAAGCCGCGGTCGGGCAAGGGGGCGGAACGCAGAACCCACCCGGGCAGGGGATCCCACCGCCCGGGCAGGGGACCCCGGCGCCCGGCCAAGGGCCGCCGGGAGCCGGACGGCCCGGCCAGGGCGGGGCGGTGACGCCCGCGGCGCCCGCGCCCGTGTTGCAGCAGGTGAACCCCCGCGCCAACACGATTGCGGCGGCGGCCTTCGACGCCCAAGGCAAACAGGTCGGCCTGCTGGTGGTGCGCGTCCCCTAAAATTGCGGCTGCGCTTCCTCACCTCGACGCCCCTGGATGTGATCCGCGGCAGCGGAACCTTCGCGGGCATCTCGACGCTGGCGCGCGCCCTCTCGGCTCAGGGCGTCGAGGTGGACCTGGTGGCGCCCCGCCTCCGCCTGCCCGTCTTCACGCTGCATCGCCTGCTGTTCAATGAACGCCTCCGCGGGCTGACGTTCGGCGGCCGGGATGTGGTGGTGGGCTTCGACATGGACGGCTACCGGATCGCCGGCCGCACCGGACGTCCGCATGTAGCCTCGATCAAAGGCGTCATCGCGGATGAAATGCGCTTCGAGCGCGGCCTGACCCGCGCCACCATGGCCTTGCAGGCGGCCTGTGAGGCCCGGCATGTGCGCCGCGCCGACCTGGTCATCACCACCAGCCGCTACGCCGCCGCGCGCCTGGGCGAGCTGTACGGCCCGATCCGCCCGCCCGTCGTGGTGCCCGAACTGATAGACCTGGCAGGGTGGCGCGAGCTGTTCGCGCGCAATCCGGCTGGAAAGGAGCCCGCGAAGTTCACCGTCCTGACGGTCTGCCGTTTCTACCCACGCAAACGCCTGGGAGTGTTGCTGGGGGCCGCGGCCCGCCTGCGCGGGCGCATTCCGGGCTTGCAGATTCGCATCGCGGGCGGCGGTCCGGAGGGGCATAAGTTGCGCCGCCTGGCGCGGCGGCTGGATTTGCAGTCCACGGTCCGCTGGCTGGGCGACGTCTCGCAGGACGAGCTGGCGCGCGAGTACAACCTGGCGGACGTGTTCTGCCTGCCCAGCGTGCAGGAGGGCTTCGGCATCGTATTGCTGGAAGCGATGGCGGCGGGCAAACCGATCGTGGCGGCGCGCGCCGCCGCCGTGCCGGAAGTGGTGCGTCAGGGCCTGCTGGTCGAGCCGGAGGATGAAGAAGCGCTGGCCGCCGCCCTCGAGCGCCTGTACCGGGATCCGGATTTGCGCCGGTCGCTGGGCGCCTCGGGGCCGGAACAGGTCGGCCCCTACGACGCGCCGCTGGTGGCTCGGCGCTTCCTGGAAGTGGTGGAAGCGCTGCTGTGATTGCCGGCCCGGCGGGCGAGTCGGCGGCGTCGGGCGCCGCTCGGCTACAATAGTCGAGAGGGGCCGGCATGGATTGGTTGTGGCTGATCCTGATCCTGGGGGCGTGGTTGTTGCTCAGCCGCTTCACGGGCGGTTGAGGCGCCTTCCGGCCGGGTCGGGGACCGGGCGATTCCTGCAATCTGCCGTCGAAAGACCGAACCGAGCAGTAGGGCGAGGGGCGAGGCGCCCGCGGCTCGGCTGCGCTTTTCGGTTGACGCGGGGCGCGGCATCTGCGATGATTGACGTGGGCCTCGGCATCGGCTCGACGGCCGGCCGGGGCTGCTCGCGCGCGCACGGGGTTGCGCGAGGAGAGCCGAACCACCCGCGAGGGGGCGGCTTGGAAGCTGAAGGTGACAGAAACGCCTCGTGTGGTACGCCTGTAACTGCTCGATTGGACCTGCCTCTTCAGCCCTGACACCGGGGCCGGCCCGTTAACAACCAGCCCGGCATCCGGAAGCTCAGCCCGTCGCGGCTAAGGCGGCGGGCCGAAGGAGATGAGACGATGAGATTGTACGTGGGCAATGTGCCCTACCAGGCGACCGAGGCGGATCTGGAAAAGATGTTCTCCGACGCCGGCGTGAGCGTGGACAATGTGAACCTGATCCGGGACCGCGAGTCGGGCCAGCCGCGCGGCTTCGCCTTCGTGGAAATCGAGAACGACGAGGATGCGCGCCGGGCGATCCGAGCCTGCGACGGCAAGGACTTCCTGGGCCGCAACCTGGTGGTTAACGAAGCCCGGCCGCCGCGGGAGAGCGGCCGCGGCGGTGGCGGCGGCGGAGGGGGCGGTTACGGCCGGGGCTCGGGCGGACGGGGCCGCGGGCGCCCGCGCTGGTAAAACCCCCGGGGTAAGGGCGGCCCGCCTCAGATATAGGCGATCACGTCAATCTCCACCAGCGAATTCCCGGGGATCCCGCCGGCTGCGGCGATGGTGGTCCGCACCGGCGGGTTCTCGCCGAAGCGGCCTCGGAAGACCTCGTTCATCGCCTGATAGTCCTTCAAATCGTTCAAGTACACGTTGCACTTGAGCACCTTCTCCATCGAAGAGCCGGCGTTGATCAGCTCTTTTTCGATCTCATCCAGCACATGCTTGGTGTGGGCTTTGATGTCGCCCGGGAAGTGGGCCCCCTTGCCGGCGATAAACAGCAGGTTGCCGTAGGAGACGGCGCTGGAGAACAGGGGCGTGCCCTTGGGTCTTTCTCCCCGATAATGCACTCGCTTCTGGGGGCCGGTCTGCGCCTTGGCGGTCGCGCCGCCGGCGGCCACCGCGGCCGCCGCCTTGAGAATTCGCCTGCGAGTCTGCTTCATGTTTGGAGTCCTCCTGGGGAAATCGAATCGCCAAGCTACGATTGTATGCGCGCGAAGGCGGCGTCCGGGCGCCTCCCGCTAGAATCGTAACAGTAAGGGCTTATGGATTCCCCCACGGCGGTCAACGAGCGGACGCGAGCTCTTCTGGCGGCTCTTGAGGAGCGCATTCTGGTGCTGGACGGCGCGATGGGCACCATGCTGCAACAGGCCGGCCTGAGGGCCCGGGATTTCGGCGGGCCTGCCCTGGAGGGCTGCAACGAACACCTCGTGTTGACGCGCCCCGACGTGGTCCGGGAAATTCACCGCGCCTACTTGGAGGCGGGGGCGGACATCATCGAGACCGACACCTTCGGAGGCTCGGCGATCGTGTTGGGCGAGTACGGTCTCGCCGATCAGGTGCGGCAGATCAACGGCGCCGCGGCCCGCCTGGCCCGGCAGGCGGCCGACGAGTTTTCCACTGCGCGCCGGCCGCGCTTCGTGGCCGGCTCGATGGGACCGACGACGCGCTCGATCAGCGTGACCGGCGGAGTGACCTTCCAGGAGCTGCGCGAAGCCTACGGCGAGCAAGCGGCCGCCTTGATCGAGGGGGGCGTGGATCTGCTGCTGTTGGAGACCTGCCAGGACACGCGCAACGTCAAGGCCGCCCTGCTGGGCATCGAGCGCGCGTTCGGCGAACTGGGCCTGCGGCTGCCGGTGATCATCTCCTGCACGATCGAGCCGGGCGGCACGATGCTGGCCGGGCAGAGCGCCGACGCCTTCTGGATCTCGGTGGCCCACGCCGAGCCGCTGGCCGTGGGGTTGAACTGCGCCACCGGCCCGGAGCCCATGCGGGACCACATACGCACCCTGCACGAGCTGGCCTGGACGCGTGTCTGCTGCTATCCCAACGCGGGCCTGCCCGACGAGGAAGGCCGCTATCGGGAGACGCCCGAGGGGCTGGCGGCGCAACTGGAGGCCTTCGTGCGCAACGGCTGGCTGAACCTGGTCGGCGGCTGCTGCGGGACCACGCCGGCGCACATTCGGGCCATCGCCCGCATGGTCGAGGGCGCGCGGCCGCGCCGGCCGCCGGAGCGCTCGCGCCGTTGCTTTTACGCCGGCGTCGAGGCGGTCGAGGTGGAGGAAAGCAATCGGCCCCTGCTGGTGGGCGAGCGAACCAACGTGGTCGGCTCCCGTCTGTTCCGCACCCTGATCGCCGAGGAGCGCTGGGAGGAGGCGGCCGAGATCGCCCGCCGCCAGGTGCGGGGCGGCGCGCACATCGTGGATGTGTGCTTGCAAGCGAGCGACCGGGACGAGTTGCGCGACATCCCGCCTTTTTACGAGCGGCTGGTCCGCAAGATCAAGGCCCCCGTGATGATTGACTCCACCGACCCGCGGGCGGTCGAGCTGGCCCTCACTTATTGCCAGGGCAAGAGCATCATCAACTCGATCAACCTCGAAGAGGGGGAGGAGAAGTTCCGGCGCATCGCGCCTCTGGCCCGGGCTTACGGCGCGGCCGTGGTGGTGGGGACCATAGACGAAGATCCCCGGCAGGCGCAGGCCTTCACGCGCGAGCGCAAGCTCGAAGTGGCGCGCCGCGCGGTGGCCCTGCTCACCGAGAAGTACGGCCTCCCGCCCGAGGACATCATCGTGGATCCCCTGGTCTTCCCTTGCGCCACGGGGGACGAGAACTACATCGGCGGGGCGGTCGAGACCCTCGAAGGCCTGCGCCTCATCAAGCAGCAGATCCCCTTCGTCCGGACCCTGCTGGGCATTTCGAACGTCTCCTTCGGCCTGCCTCCGGCGGCGCGCGAGCTGGTCAACTCGGTCTTCCTTTATCACGCCACCAAGGCCGGCCTGGATCTGGCCATCGTGAACACCGAGAAGCTGGAGCGCTTCGCCTCGATCCCGGCCGAGGAGCGGCGGCTGGCTGAAGAGCTGCTGTTCAACCTGCCGCCCCGCGAGGTCCCCGAGGGCCATCCGCAGGCCGACCTGCTGCGCCATGCGCCCGAAGACTGGCGCCTTCAGTCCCGCCCACAGCGCGCCGCCATCAATCAGTTTCACATCGCGGCCCTCGCCGGCCGCTTTCGCCGGCCGCCCTCCCGGCCGGCCGCCTCCGAGCAGCTCTCGCTCGAGGAACGCCTGGCGCGCTACATCGTCCAGGGCAGCAAGGAGGGCCTGATCGCCGACCTGGATCGCAAGCTGGCCGAAGGCGCCACCCCGCTGGAGATCATCAACGGCCCGCTGATGGCCGGGATGAACGAGGTGGGCCGGCTGTTCGCCAACAACGAACTGATCGTGGCCGAGGTCCTGGAATCGGCCGAAGCCATGAAGGCCGCCGTGGCCTACCTGGAGCGCTTCATGTCCAGGGGCGACGCCGCCGCGCGGGGCAAGATCATCCTGGCCACCGTCAAAGGCGACGTGCACGACATCGGCAAGAACCTGGTGGACATCATCTTCAGCAATAACGGCTACCAGGTGATCAACCTGGGCATCAAGGTGCCGCCCGATCAGATCATCCAAGCCTGGCGCCGGCACCGGCCGGACGCCATCGGTTTGTCGGGGCTGCTGGTCAAGAGCGCCCAGCAGATGGTGGCCACCGCCGCCGACCTGCGGGAGGCGGGCATCCGCACGCCCTTGCTGGTAGGCGGCGCGGCGCTCTCGGACCGCTTCACGCGGCAGAAGATCGCCCCCGCCTACGGGGCCGCCGTCTGCTACGCCCGGGACGCCATGACCGGGTTGGACCTGATGAACCGCCTGATGGACCCCGTCCGCCGCGAGGCGG